>ONDH01000025.1 GCA_900316505.1 uncultured Prevotellaceae bacterium | reverse complement strand
GAATATTCTCTGTTTTATGCCAGAAATCGAGAATATTCTCGTTTTTTCCGATTTTTTGAGAATAATATTGCCACCCCCTCATATCGCCGTAACTTTGCAGCGGATTCAGAAAAATTAAACTAAAAACCAAATGTGAAAGGATGAACTCAAAATAAATTCGTACCTTTGTCACTCAAAACTGAAAGAAGATGAAAGATTGCATATTGATACTGAGCGGTGGGATGGATTCCGTCACCCTGCTCTACGACTATCAGGAGCGTATTGCCCTGGCAATATCGTTCGACTATGGTTCCAACCACAATGCCCGCGAGATACCCTTTGCACGTATGCATTGTGAACGCTTGGGCATTCCTCACCACGTCATTCCACTCGACTTCATGACGACCTATTTCCGCAGTTCCCTACTCTCTGGCGCCGACGACATCCCCGAGGGACACTATGCCGACGAGAACATGAAATCCACCGTCGTGCCATTCCGCAACGGCATCATGCTCGCCATTGCTACTGGCATGGCAGAAACCAATGACCTCTCATACGTGATGATGGCGAACCACGGAGGTGACCACACCATTTATCCCGATTGCCGTCCTGAATTTGTCGAAGCCTTCGATGCAGCCGCCCATGCTGGCACCTATAACGGTGTACATCTCCTCTCCCCCTACTGTCACATGACGAAAAGCCAGATAGCTGCACGTGGTCGTGAACTCGGCATCAACTATGCAGAGACATGGTCATGCTACAAAGGAGGCGACAAACACTGTGGACGTTGCGGCACCTGCATCGAACGCAAGGAAGCCCTCGCCGAGGCTGGTATCCCTGACCCTACAGATTACGTAGACTGATTCGGATGATTTGCGCGCTTAGTTGACAATTGACAGTTGACAGTTGACAATTGAGGGTTGAGAGTTTAGAGTTTAGGGTTTAGAGATTAGGGTTTAGAGATTAGGGTTTAGAGATTCAATTGACTCCGTCGAGCTAAAGGTTCCTCATTCCTAATTCCTCATTCCTAATTCATAATTGGCTTCGCCGAAGATGCTCACGCTCGGCATAGTTCAAACAAGCTTGACATCTGCACTCGCTCAACCGCATCTTTCCTCATTCCTAATTTTCATTGACTGGGTATCGTCGTTAACTCCTTTAACTTCGATTACTTCGTCACTTGCGAAAGTTGAGTGAATGAAAAAAGCAAAACTTGGAAAAATATTTGGTTGTTGTGAAAGAAATATCTACCTTTGCACCACCAACCATTAAGAACTTTGATGCAATGAAAAAATTAACGCTTTTTACTATCCTGACTTTGGCTGTGTGTACAGGTGTACATGCACAAAACTCTCACGTGGTGAATGTAAATGATGCGCTGAATTCCGCTGTCGGGTTTCTACCTCTGCGTCGTGGCGGCGAGAATAAGACTCCGGAATTGGCTCATGTGGAGAAGGATTCTGTAAATGACCACCCTTACTATTACATCTTCAACCGTGGTGATGAACAGGGCTTCATCATTGTGAGTGCCGACAGCCGCACGAAGAAGATTCTTGCTTATTCGAACGAGGGACATTTCGACATTGATGCGCTGGCTCCTGAGATGAAAGCTTGGTTGGGTGGCTACACGGAGGCGCTGAGCGACTTGGCGATGACTCCAGATTCACTGTTGGCACAATTGCAATCGGGACCGCTGATGAAAGCTGCGAATGATGATTCTGCCTTGGCTCCTGAAGTAAAGCCTCTGCTGGGCAACATCTGCTATGCACAGACTTTCCCATACAATGCCATGTGCCCTAACAAGAGCTTGACTGGTTGTGTCGCCACGGGTGCTGTGCAGATTATGCGTTTCTACGAATTTCCTAAGAAACCATCAGGAAAGACTCACAGTTATGACAATGAGGGTGAGACGGTGAGCTGCTCGTTCACCACTACATACGATTGGAACAATATGTTGCCCACTTATAGCAAGACAGGTGGTGCAGAAGCCGAGAATTCTGCCATCAGCAAACTGATGTTTGACGCTGGCGCTGCCTGCAACATGGAGTATTCACCTACTGGTTCGAGTGCCAGCCGCATCGACATGGCGCAGGCTTTGGTGGAGTATTTCGGTTATGGCAACAACATGGTGAATTTCCGTCGCGATGCCTTCACACCGGGCGACTTCGTCTATTACCTGAAGAAGGAATTGACTGAGGGCAGACCAGTGCTGATGGGCGGCACCGACGAGGACGACTATGGCCACTGCTTCGTGTGTGATGGTTACGACACCAACGGACTGTTCCATTTCAATTGGGGATGGAACGGACAGAGCAACGGATATTTTGAAATTACAAACCTTTCGCCTCCACGTCCAGGCAGTCGCACTGGCAAGGTGGAGAACTACAATGAGAACGTCACATTCATTGGTGGCATACAACCCCCATCTGCCAATACGGAGAACAAGGTGAGCGTGCTGAGCATGCAGGGACTGGAGAGTGCCCCTAACGGCAAGAAGGGAACACAGGTAATCGTGAAGGTGGAACGAGTGAGCAACTGCACGATTGGTCAGTTCAACGGAAAGTTTGGCGTGGCGCTCTACAAGAACGGTGAGATGGTGAAGACGCTGGAGCTGACAGATGCTTCACTCACCCCAACCCGCTCGTACAAGCAGTTGCAGTTTAGACCAGTTCTGCCCAGCAATATTTCTGGTGACGACTATCAGCTGGTGATGGTGAGCAAGGCGAACAACGACAGCAAATGGCGCCCCATCCTGACGGCTGGCGTGAGCTGCATCGACTTGGATGTGAAGGGTGACAACGTGACTTTGAAACCGAACACATTTGACCGCTATATTGACCTCGGCAATCTCACTGCTTCTTCCACCAACACTCCCGGCAAGAAGGACAAGAAGAGCAAGAAGGATGACACCAAGAGCGTGACGGAAGGTCTGGGTAACGTGGATGCTAACGACTTCTATGGAAACTAAATTTTAGTGAGGAGTTGAGCATATACGAAGCTTATATCAAATACTTTTATTAAGATGAAGAAAGTTGCACTGATATTTTCCCTGTTGCTGATGACGTTTGCCATGAAAGCGCAGACTTTCTATGAACTGCAGTTCACCCACCCGTTGGATGGTAAGAAATATTTGGGATTGATGACCTACTTCAGTGATGAGCGATGCAAAATGCGTATCGTGAGGGCTGACGAGGGCTCCAAAGGCAAAGTGTGGGAATCTGACTACGAGAAGGACGGACAGCCCGTGACGACAGAAAACAAATTCGGCGTCATGTACTACAGACCTCTCAACGGACGTTCGATGCCTACCGTCTTCTGGCATTGGCGTGATTTCCGTGCAGAGGACATGAAGCCTGAGCCTAAAATCTTCTATGACCTGACTGACCCCACCAATTATTTCGATGCCACCAGTTTCAAGGAGAAGCAACTCGCAGAATTGACACCAGCCTATCTCGAGAAGTTCTACAAACCGACGGATGTGGAATACAAGAACCTGCTTGCGGCTGCCAAGAAAGCCGGTGAACAGAACATGACGGAGGTGGTGAGCCGCGGTGGTGACACCCCTACCCTTCGGCTGCTGATGGTGGCTAACACAGAGGTAAGTGACATCGGTGTGGCTTGTCAGCAGGACATCAAGAACGTGACGAATGAATTCAAGAATATTGCCCGTGTGCTGGAATTGCCTTATGAGCAGACCATCGTGAGCGAGGATGAGTTCGGTAAGTCGAATGTGGCTAAAGCCATTGAGAACTTCAAGCCCGGTAAGAAGGACATCGTTGTGTTTGTCTATTCAGGTCACGGTTTCCGTTTCCAAGACCAGAAAGACTACTTCCCTTGCATCGACTTGTCACCCACAGCATACGACAAGGCTGTGGAGAACTATGCCACAATGACGGACATCTATAAGGCAATTATAGATAAAGGGGCAAGACTCAACATTGTATTAAGCGACTGCTGCAACACGAAGGTGGGACAGGAAACACCTACTGCTGTCAGCATCAGCACCCTCTTCTCCCGTGCATCACACAGCCTTGACACGGACAAGTTGCGCACACTCTTCTTGGAACAAGGCGGCAACGTATGGGCAACGGCTGCCAGTCCCGGCGAGGCTTCATGGTGTAGTGTGAAGGGCGGCTTTTTCCTGCTCAGTGTCATAGAGAGTCTGCGTTATCAAATCAGTACACTCACTCAGGAGAAACCATCATGGGAATCACTTATCAACCTCGCTATTGACGAGGCTCGTAAGAAGACAAACGGCAATGGAGTTCCACGTGAACAAAATGGCGTAAAGCAAGTGAAAACCAAAAGCATACAATAAACACTTGAAGCAATGAAACAATTACGATATTTCTTCCTGATGGTCATGTCTTGCATGTTCACACTCGTGCATGCACAGAATAAGATTCCCGCTCAAACGCAACGCTACATGCCCCAGTCGATTGACCTTGGGTTGCCCAGCGGAACTCTTTGGGCAGACCGCAACATGAGAGAAAACGAAGCTGCCACCAATTTTGGGCAGTACTATAGTTGGGGCAGTGTCGTGGCGGATGACGAAGCACTCTCATACGAACAGTACGACCAGCGCATGATGACCTCTTGGAAGGGCTACAAGCATGGTACAGGTGCGAAAGCCTTGACCAAATACTGCACTGACAGCGCGTTTGGCAAAAAAGATGGCAAGACGCAACTTGACCCTGAAGATGATGCCGCCGCTGTGTATGCCAAGACTCACAAAGTGCCCATTTGGGATGCACAATGGCACATGCCCACCGCAGACCAGTTTGCCGAGCTGATTGAGAAGTGCAAATGGACATGGGAGAAAAGTGGCTATCGGGTGACAGGACCTAACGGAAAATCCATCTTCCTGCCAACTGCCGGTTTTGCAGGAAACAATGAGAAAGATGTTGGCTATTATTGGACTTCCACCCTCTGCGAAGACTTCCCTTGTTACGCCTATGCTGTCATGTTTGGCGATGGTTTCATTGGTTGGAATAATGGCACACGTTATAAAGGTTATTCTATACGCCCCGTAAAGAGTAAAAAATGATGTGCTTCGCTAATAAAATATTAAAAATGAAGGAATGAGGGAATGAATTAAGTAAAAAATCCATGTTACTGCCGTTCGGATTGCAAGTAACATGGATTTTTCACTTTTCAGGCTTTCGTTATTCACTTATTTTTCGTAACTTTGCATCGTTTTTAAGGTAGATATAAAAATCACATAAACATAATAAAAACAAAATGGAAAGAGACAACACTATTTTCTCTCTCATTGAGAAGGAACATCAGCGTCAGCTGAAAGGCATCGAATTGATTGCATCAGAGAACTTTGTGAGCGACCAGGTGATGGAAGCTATGGGTAGCTACTGCACAAACAAGTATGCAGAGGGTTATCCTGGTCATCGCTACTATGGCGGTTGCCAAGTGGTGGACGAAATTGAGCAGCTTGCCATCGATCGCGCTTGTCAGCTCTTCGGTGCTGAATATGCCAATGTGCAGCCCCACTCTGGTGCACAGGCTAACGCTGCCGTGCTGTTGGCTGTGCTGAAGCCTGGTGACGTGTTCATGGGTCTGAATCTTGATCACGGAGGTCACCTCTCTCATGGTTCTTTGGTGAACACCTCCGGTATTCTCTATAAGCCTGTAGGTTACAACCTCAACAAGGAGACCGGTCGTGTGGATTACGACGAAATGGAGGCTCTTGCAAAGGAGCACAAGCCAAAGCTCATCATCGGTGGTGGTTCAGCTTATAGCCGCGAATGGGATTATGCCCGCATGCGTAAGATTGCTGACGAGGTGGGTGCTCTCCTGATGATTGACATGGCTCACCCTGCTGGTCTCATCGCTGCAGGTTTGTTGGAGAACCCTGTTAAGTATGCTCACATCGTGACCACCACTACTCACAAGACACTGCGTGGTCCTCGTGGCGGTTTGATTCTGCTTGGAAAGGACTTTGACAACCCATGGGGCTACACAACTCCAAAGGGTGTGGTGAAGAAGATGTCCCAGTTGCTCAACTCAGCTGTGTTCCCTGGTCAACAGGGTGGTCCTCTGGAGCACGTGATTGCTGCGAAAGCTGTGGCATTCGGCGAGGCTCTGAAACCAGAGTTCAAGGAGTATGCTAAGCAGGTGAAGAAGAACGCTGCCGTGCTGGCAGACGAACTCATCAAGCGTGGTTTCGCCATCGTCAGTGGTGGTACAGACAACCACTCTATGCTGGTTGACCTCCGCACGAAATATCCTGACTTGACGGGTAAGGTGGCTGAGAACGCTTTGGTGGCTGCCGACATCACCATCAATAAGAACATGGTGCCATTCGACACCCGCTCTGCTTTCCAGACTTCAGGTTTCCGTCTTGGAACACCTGCCATCACCACTCGCGGTGCGAAGGAAGACCTCATGGTGCAGATTGCTGCATGGATTGAGGAAGTGCTCAACGACCCAGAAAACGAGGCTGTGATTGCAAAGGTTCGTGGCGAGGTGAACGAGACCATGAAGAGCTATCCACTCTTCGCTTGGTAACAAGCATAGTTGCGGCAAGCCGCCGAAGAAAAAATATAAAAAAATAGGAAAAAATAGAGAAAAATATTTTTATTTATTTTTACTTGTTTTTACCTATTTTTTCTTCGGCGGCTTGCCGCAATAAAAAGACAAATATCTTCAAATGAATAAAGCCCCACTATTAGGTATGACATTGGAAGAGTTGCAGGACGTGTGCCTGCAACTCTCCATGCCTAAATTCACCGCCAAACAGATGGCACAGTGGATTTATGGCAAGCATGTGCATACCATCGACGAAATGACCAACATCTCAAAGACAAACCGCGAGAAGTTGGATTCGTTGTTTTGTGTGGGGTGCGATGCTCCTGCCGAAACTCAGAAGAGCAAGGACGGAACAGTGAAGTATCTCTTTCCGACTGAAGACGGGAAATATGTGGAGACAGTTTATATTCCAGAAGGAGATCGTGCCACGTTGTGCGTAAGTTGCCAAGTGGGATGCAAGATGAACTGCCTTTTCTGTCAGACTGGAAAGCAGGGTTGGCAGGGGAACCTAAGCGTAAGGGACATCCTCAACCAAATCTACACGGTTGACCAGCTTATTGCCGAAGAGGGAGTAACTCCACTCACAAACATCGTATACATGGGACAAGGGGAGCCGCTTGACAATCTTGACCATGTTCTGCAATCGACGAAGATTCTCACTGCTGATTATGGTTGGGCATGGAGTCCCCACCGCATCACGATTTCGACAGTGGGATTGAAGAGCAATATGCGTCGGCTGGTGGATGAAAGTGAATGTCATGTTGCCGTGTCGCTTCACTCACCCATCCATGAACAACGTTTGCAACTGATGCCTGCAGAGAAGCAATTCGCAATTGCCGACATCGTTGCACTGCTCAAGGAATATGACTGGAGCCATCAGCGTCGCATTACATTTGAATACACAATGTTTGGTGACACCAACGATTCTCCCTTGCACGCGAAGGAATTGACCAAGCTGCTGCGCGGCCTTATCTGCCGAGTCAACCTCATCCGTTGGCACCGAGTGCCCGATGTACCGCTGAAAGAAGTGGAGATGGAGACGATGGAACATTTTCGTGACTACCTGAACAATCACGGAGTGCCCACCACCATCCGCGCCTCAAGAGGACAAGACATCTGGGCAGCATGTGGACTTTTATCATCAAATCGCAATATGTAAATTGAACATCCTATGAAGTTTAGACTGATTGCAATACTTTTACTTATCGCTTGTGTGTTTGCCGCGTGTGACAACCCCACACAGAACGGGCGCCGTCGCAGGAGTGCAAGTCTGCTCACTCCCGTTTCGTCGGGTAATCCCTATGAGGTGATGGTGGTGGCAGATGATAGTGTGTGGAACGGCTATGCCGGTGCTGCCTTGCAACGCATCCTTGACAAACCCCTCTTGGGACTTCCGCAGCAAGAGCCGCAGTTCCACAAGAGCCACATCACGGAAGCGCACTACGACAAAATCACCAACTTGTTCCGCAACATTTTTCGCATCCATATTGGCAAGGAATATACAAAGGCGAAGATGACGATAGAGAAAGATGTGCATTCCACCCCTCAGATGATTCTTACGCTTAACGCCCCTAATCAAGTGGAAGCTTCAGTCTATATTACAGAACATGCCAAGGGTATTGAAGGACTCATTGCCAGTGAGGAAATCAACCGCACAGCCAATGACCTTTACTTTCAGCACAACATCAAGTTTGCCAAGAAAGTGAAGGAGATGTTTGACTGCGAGTTCTACATCCCTGTGGACATCAAGAAGATGAAGGTGGGTGAGGATTTCATTTGGGCAAGTGACGACGGGCTTTCCTCTATTCAGAACATCTGCATCTACTCCCTCCCCTATGTGAGCGAGAAGATGTTCACGAAGAGCC
The DNA here is from genome assembly GCA_900316505.1 of uncultured Prevotellaceae bacterium. Taxonomy (GTDB): domain Bacteria; phylum Bacteroidota; class Bacteroidia; order Bacteroidales; family Bacteroidaceae; genus Minthosoma. The sequence continues at coordinate 35,052 of ONDH01000025.1, read as the reverse complement.
CATACATAGCCTTGCGCGACACCATCATGAAGCGCAACATCCCAGGCGAAAAGCCCAATCAATGGATGCAAACGAACGCTGAGTTTGTGTGGACAAAGAATATCACCGTGAACGGAAAGTTTGCAATGGAAGCACGAGGACTGTGGGACATGCGCAACGATGCCATGGGCGGTCCTTTCGTCAGTCATTCCAGACTGGATGAGAAGAACAACCGCGTCATCGTTGTGGAAGGGTTCGTTTATGCACCTGACAAGATGAAGCGCACGATGCTCCGCAGACTTGAAGCGGCTTTATATACTTTAGAAACTCCAAGTGACGAAGATAATACAAAAGAAGAAAATGGAAAGAATTAAAATCGGCATCACACAAGGTGACATCAATGGTATCGGCTACGAACTGATACTCAATACATTTGAAGCAGAAGAGATGGCCTCTCTCTGCACACCCATCATTTATGGTTCTCCCAAAGTGGCAACCTTCCATCGCAAAGCGCTTGGCAATCAGACCAGTTTCCAAGTGGTGGAGGATGCTGAAAGAGCGAAGGACGGGGTACTCAACATGGTGAACTGCTTTGGAGAGGAAGAACAGAAGATTGAACTCGGACAGGCATCGGAAGAAGCAGGGGCATCAGCACTCGTTTCACTCAATATGGCTTTGGAGGATTTGAAAGAGGGAAAGATTGACGCCTTGGTGACTTCACCTGTCAATAACGCCACCATCAAATTAGAAGATGGTGGAACGCTCAAGAGTCAGACTGCTTATATCGAAACAGTGGCGGGAGAAGGAAAAAAGGCATTGAAGATCTTTATTGCAGACCATCTGCGCATCGCATTAGCAACAGACAAAATCCCTGTTTCTGAGATTCCTGCCCACATCAACAAAGAGGCGTTGGCTGAGCGTCTGGTCATTCTCCACAACACTCTGAAGCGTGATTTCTTCATTGACAATCCACGCATCGCTGTGTTGGCGCTCAATCCTCTTGCCGACGGGAAAGAAGAGCAGGAAATCATCGCTCCTGTGATTGACGAACTGTTCAAGCGTGGCGTGCGTTGTGTAGGTCCATACGCTGCTGAAGATTTCTTCGGGTCAGGCAATTACAATCATTTCGATGCAGTCTTTGCAATGTACTATGATCAAGGTGTGTCTGCATTCAAGTCTATTGCTCAAAACGAAGGCATCAACTTCACAGCAGGACTTCCCGTCATCCGTACGGCACCTGCCATTGGTGTTTGTTATGACCTTGCCGGCAAGAACATGATTGACGATGAACAGTCCTTCCGTCAGGCTATCTATACTGCCGTGGATGTGGCACGAAATCGTACACGTTTTGACAAGGAACGAGTCAATCCCCTCCAGAAGCAATATGTCTCCAAACGAGACGACTCTGACAAGCTGAAACTCGACCAAGTGACAGAAGAGGAGAATTAAAAGGTTAATGAAGAGTACCACCCGCAACATCTTCTTTGCTTTTGGACTCATCGCGGTCATCGTGATGCTGTTCACCTTTAAGGTGTCGTTTGCTCAACTCTGGGCAGACATTTGTCATGCGGGCTATTGGCTCTTTGCCATCTTCGGATTGTGGATATTCCTCTACATCATGAATGCCTGTACATGGCGCATCATCATCAAAGGCTCTGGTGACTGCCCTATCCCATTCTGGAAGATTCTGAAACTGACCATCACGGGCTTTGCGCTCAACTATGCCACTCCTGCAGGATTGATGGGAGGCGAGCCCTATAAAATCATGGAGTTGAAGCCGTACATAGGTGCACAACGAGCCACCTCCAGTGTGCTTCTCTTTGCCATGATGCATATCTTTGCGCATTTCTGGTTTTGGACAAGCAGCATCGTGGTATATATTGTTCTCGCCCTCTTCGGACTTCTCCCTTTAGGTGCCTGCATGATAGCCGTGCTTCTCTTCATGCTCTGCTTTTGTGGCGGAGGTATCTATCTTTTCATCCGAGGGTACAAGAACGGGATGGTGGTCAAGCTGATTCGTTTTCTCGGTCACATTCCAGGTTTGAAGAAATGGGCACGTTCATTTGCTGAAAGCCACAAGGATGACCTCCAGAAGATAGACCGTCAGATTTCTGAACTCCAATCGCAGAACCAGCGCAGTTTCTACGCCAGTTTTGTCCTTGAATATGTGGGACGAGTTTTGCAAAGTCTTGAAATCTACTTCATGCTTTTGCTTTTTGATGTGGGAACAGGAGGTGGACTTTCTTTTATCTATGCTTTTCTCATCCTTTCTTTCACGAGTCTCTTCGCCAATCTCCTCTTCTTCTTGCCTTTGCAATTGGGTGGACGTGAAGGAGGTTTTGCGATGTCTGTGGCACAGATGGGCATGACAGCAGATATTGGAATGTTCATCAGCATCATCTGTCGTGTACGTGAACTTTTCTGGACTGCCGTTGGATTATTATTGATGAAGGTGGGGAACGGGAGAGTTAAGAGTTGAGGGTTAAGAGTTTGGAATTGAGAAGATGAAAATAGTTGGTATTCGTCGAGGTGAAGCGTATTCTCCCAATTTGGTGGGATGTGATGCCGCTATCTTCAATGCGGTGGCAGACGCGTTGAGGGAGATGAATCATGAGGTGGTATGCATCAGTGAGAATGAGATGGTGGGTTTTGACTACACACCTTATGACCGGGTGTTCACCATGGCACGAGACACTTTTTCACTTGTACTGCTGGAGAAGGAAACGGATGTGAGCACGCAAGCTAAATTCATCAATGGGATTGATGGCATCTTGACATGTACCAACAAAGCATCAGTGGCAACCCAAATGCTGGAGATTGGTGTCCCACAACCTGAATTTCTGGTTGGGAAGAAACGAGACCTTCTGTTTTGTTCGACAGCGCACAAAGAAGACATCAGCACGCCTTTGTGGTTGAAGAATTGCGATGGCAGTGCAACTGAGAAAGAAGACACAGTGTTCTGCCCCACCAAGGAGATTTTTGATGTCGCTTTCAAACGGATGGAAGAGAGAAACGTGAACCTTTGGATGGTGCAGGAACACAAAACAGGTGACCTCATCAAGTTCTACGGAGTGGAAGGCACAGACTTCTTTCATTGGAGTTATGCGAGTCAAGGTCACTCGAAGTTTGGTTTGGAAGCCGTGAACGGCAAGGAAAAAGGCTACCCTTTCCAAGCTGAAAGAATCAAACGATATGCAGACATGACTGCCAGACAGTTGAATGTACCCATCTATGGCGGCGATGCAATTATTGATGAAGATGGGGGTTTCTGGTTCATCGACTTCAACGATTTTCCGAGTTTCTCCAGTTGTCGGGATGAAGCAGCTAAAGCAATTGCAAAATGTATCATTCATCACGCATTGTTTAAGATGAGAGTTAAGAAATGAAAGAACAGATACAACAGACATATAAATCTAATGACACTGAAGAGTGGTTGGATGTGGTGTGGACACGTCCCATTGGTTATCAGTGGGCACGTTTTTTCAATGCGCTGAACGTGCATCCCAACACCGTCACCATCATGTCCATGGTGATAGGTGTGGCGTCTGCTTTCTTTTTTGCAGATGGAAGTTATCGCACGGAGGGGATGGAAGGACTGCTCTACAACATCATCGGTGTGCTGCTTTTGGCATGGGCAAATTTCTACGACAGCGCAGATGGTCAGTTGGCACGAATGACGGGCAAGAAGACACAATTAGGTCGCATACTTGATGGGGCTGCTGGCGATGTATGGTTCTTTGCCATCTATCACGCGCTCACCATCCGTTTCTATTTCCATCATGAACTCGAATTTCAGTGGTTGGGAATTGAGAACACCGAGCGCAACAGCATGGTCGCCACCCTCCTATTCTATGCCCTCGCATGGTTCTCTGGCATTTTCCTCCATGCTCGTCAGTGTGGTCTCTCCGACTACTACCGTCAGATTCACCTCTTCTTCCTGAAAGGCAAGGAAGGGAGTGAATTGGACAATTCAGCACAACAACAAACCATTTATCAGAAAACACCATGGAAGGGAAATGTCATTTACAAGCTCTTCCTCATCACCTATATCAACTACACGCGCAGTCAAGAGAAGCAGACGCCACAGTTCCAGCAACTCTGGAGACAGCTCCAACAGCAGTATGGTTCTGTTGAAAAGGTGCCACAGACATTCCGAGAAAGGTTCAGAGAGTTGAGCCTGCCCATGATGAAATGGGCAAACATCCTTACGTTTAACACCCGAGCCATCACACTCTACATTTCCTGTCTCATCGACTTCCCATGGCTCTATCTGCTGATGGAGATGACGGTGTTCACAGGACTCTATCTGTATATGCGACATACACATGAGATGTTTTGCAAAATCATCAATCAAGGAGTTCTGAAAGTGAGAAAAATTCAAGGAATCATCTTCGACTACGGAGGCACCATCGACACCAACGCCCTTCATTGGAGCGAAGTGTTATGGGAAGGTTACGAGCATGTCAGGATTCCTGTCAGCAAGGAAGAGTTCCGCACAAGCTATGTGGCAGCCGAACGAGCGCTGGCAAAGCATCCATACATTCATCCTGAACATAACTTTCTTGACCTTCTCTCCATCAAATGTGACCTCGAGACGAAGGATTTAACGGCGAGGGGCATCTGGAAAGTTCCAGACATTGAACGGAAAGAGAAAAGTGATGAGGTGGCAAACTACTGCTATCGGTATGTGCAGAAAGTGCTGGAGGAGAGTCGCCCTGTCATTGCTCAATTGGCAGAGACCTACCCACTTGTGCTGGTCAGTAATTTCTATGGCAACATCGAGACCATCTTGAAGGATTTCCATTTGGAATATTTCCAACGAGTGATAGAGAGTGCGGTTGTCGGTGTGCGTAAGCCTGACCCCAAGATTTTCCAATTGGGCGTTGACGCATTGAGGGAAGTGATGGGGAAAAGTGCAGAAGAACTCCCTGCCAACGAAATCCTTGTGGTGGGTGACAGCTTTTCCAAGGACATTGTGCCAGCCTCAAATCTTGGATGCCAGACCGTCTGGATGAAAGGCATAGGATGGGGAGAGGAGGATGTGGACGAATCGGTGCCCACACACATCATACATCATCTAAAAGAATTGCCAAAGGTGCTCCAGCAAGCATGAAGAGATGGTTTTCAGGCATATTATGGTTCATGCTGTGCCTTTCGTCGCAAGCACAGGTGACAGGACGTGTCATCGACAGCAAGACACGCCAGGCACTCGACTTTGTCAACGTCTTCTATGACGGCATGAATGTGGGCGAGCAGACAGACGAAGACGGGCGTTTTGTCATCAGGGAAGACAGTGCCTGGAAAGAACTGAGCATCTCGTCCATGGGGTATCAGCCACAAACCATCCAACTGAAAGACTTTGGCAAGAACAAGGACATCACCGTCAGGCTCGTTCCCGACGACAAGACACTCACAGGTGTCACCGTGTCGGTGAAGCGCGGACGTTACAGCCGCAAGAATAATCCTGCCGTGGAATTGATGAAGAAGGTCATAGCCCACAAAAAGCAGAGTGACCTCCACAGCAAGGACTATTTCACCTACACCAAATACGAGAAGATGACCTTCTCCCTCAATGAAGTCAGCGACAAAGTCTTCGACGAAGGGGAGTACAAGAGGTTCGCCTTCCTGAAAGACCACGTCGAGCGTTCTCCCCAGACAGGCAAGCTCACTCTGCCCCTGACTGTCGATGAAACCCTCTCCGAAATCTTCTATCGCAAAGACCTCAAATCAGAAAAGCAAGTCATCAAGGGCGAAAGCAGCAAGGGAGTCACCGAACTCGTCAACACAGGCGAAATCTTCACCACCACCCTCAAGGATGTCTTCACCGATGTTGACATCTATCAGAACGAATGCCGACTGCTGCAATACCCCTTCCGCTCACCCATTGCCGACAACGCCATCACCTTCTACCGCTACTACCTGCAAGACACCCTCTACATCGGGCAGGACAAGGTGGTGGAAGTGGGCTTCCTTCCCAACAATCAGCAGGACTTTGGCTTCTCAGGCAATCTTTACATTCTCCTCGATGCCGACTCCACCTATCAGGTGCGACGTGTCGAACTCAGCATCCCCCGACGCAGCGATGTCAATTTTGTCGAGAACATGATCATCTCGCAAGACTTCACCCAACTCGACACAGGCGACCGCATCGCCTCCACCAACGACATGCTTGTCGAACTGCAGCTCACCAAGTGGCTCGGCAAGTTTCAGGTGCAGCGCCTCACCCGTCTCAGCGATGTCGCTTTCGACGAGATACCCCGTTCCCTCTTCAGGCACATCAAGGGCAACACCCTGCGTGAACCCGATGCCTCCATGCATGATGAAGACTTCTGGAACCAATATCGGCAAGTGAAACTCACCACCTCCGAAAACAAGATGGACTCATTCCTCGACCGTCTCACCCACATCAAGGGCTTCTCCCTCTTTCTTTTCGGTTTCAAGGCACTCGTCGAAAATTTTGTTGAGACGGGCGACTCCCTCCATCCCAACTACGTCGATATAGGTCCAGTCAACACCATCATCACCGCCAACCACTACGACGGGCTGCGTCTCCGCGCCTCCGCACTCACCACTGCCAACCTCTCCCCCCACCTCTTCGCCAACGGCTATGTGGCTTACGGCACCCAAACTCACCATGTCTATTGGAAGGCTCAACTCACCTATGCATTCAACAAGAAAGCCTACCTGCCACGCGAGTTTCCCCAACACAACCTCAGCATCTATTGGTGGGATGACATTCTCTCCCCCTTCGACCAGTACGTGCCCACCGACAAGGACAATATGTTCACCGCTCTTCATGCCTCCCAAGTGGACCAGTACAACCACACCCGCGAACTCCATATCGACTACACCCGTGAGTTCGAGACGGGTCTGAAACTCTATGCACAGTTCACACGCACGCGCCGCCATCCAGTCGATGCACTTTTCTACCAACCTCTCGATGGCGCAGGCACTCCCGTCTACAACCCCACCCATTGGCTCTCAGGCATCACCACCGCACAATTCAAACTGGGTGCCACTTACGAACCCAATGTCACCTACGTCAATACCAAGCAGCGGCGCATCAAGGTGAATCACGACGCCCCCATCCTCTCCCTCAGCTACACCCGAGGACTCAACCACTTCTTAGGAGGTCAGTACAACTACAACCTCACCGAGTTGGGACTCTACAAACGTTTTTGGCTTGGACAATTCGGCAAGTGTGATTTTGATGTCAAGGCAGGAGCGCAATGGAACAAAGTGCCCTTCCCACTTCTCATCCATCCAGCAGCCAATGCCTCCTACATCATTGAGGACAACACCTTCTATCTCATCTCCAACCTCGAATTTCTCAATGACCGCTACGCGTCTCTTTTCGCAACATGGGATTTGAATGGATGGCTTTTCAACCGCATTCCCTTGCTCAAGAAACTCAAATGGCGTGAGTGCGTGGGTATCAATGTGCTATGGGGACAACTTACCGACAAGAACAACCCCTCCACCCTCAACTATTCCGACCCAGACCTCTTCTACTTCCCTGGACACTTCCAAGCTGATGGCAGTTACGAGCAGAACACGGTCCGTATGGATGAACGCACTCCATACATGGAATGGCGAGTCGGTATCCACAACATCTTCAAACTCATCGAGATTGACTACGTGCGGCGCATCACCTATCTGCACAATCCCAACACCAACCGTTGGGGCATCCGTTTCAAGGTGAGAATGACATTCTAAGAATCATTCATTGACAAGAAATATAACTAACACACTAAAATAGATACAATATGCAAGAAACTAATAGCATTGGAACAGGCAACGACATCGTATCAGAATTGAGTAATCTCGACTTCAGCAAGATTGCGTTGAACGATGTAATCGGTTATATCGTACAGTTTGGCAAGAATGTATTGCTGGCAATCATCGTGTATTTTGTGGGACGACTCCTTATCAAATACACCATGAAAGCCTTGAGAACACTGACGCAGAAACGGAAAATGGAAGCATCGCTGACTTCGTTCTTGATCAGCCTTGTGTCCATCTCGCTGAATGTGTTCTTGGCCATCATCATCGTAGGTATCTTAGGCATCGACACCAGTTCGTTCCTGGCGGTGTTCGCATCGGCAGGTATCGCAGTCGGTATGGCATTGAGCGGCACCTTGCAGAACTTTGCAGGTGGTGTGCTCATCTTGCTCTTGAAGCCTTATAAGGTGGGCGATTTCATTGAGGCGCAAGGATTTGCCGGAACGGTGAGAGAGATACAAATATTCAGCACCGTACTGGGCACTCCCGACAATCAGACAGTCATCATCCCCAATGGACCTTTGGCGACAGGAAGCCTGAAGAACTCCACAAAGGCACCCACTCGCCGTGTGGACATTGATGTGGACGTGGCATACGGAACAGACCCTGATGCAGTGCGCACGGTGTTGATGGACATCATCAATGCCGATGAACGCATCATGCAGAGCGGCACGTTTGCTCCATTCATACCCATGACCAGCATGGGCAGCAGCAGTCTCACCTTCCAGATGCGCATTTGGGTGAAAGCACCCGATTTCTGGAACGTGAAGTTTGAAACGACAGAAAAGATATACAGACAACTGGGCGAGGCAGGCATAGAAATACCTTTCCAGCAGATGGATGTGCACATAAAATAATGTACCATTTACCAAATTCATAATTCATAATTCATAATTCAAAACTCATATTACCATTTCCCAGATAGCGAAAAGATGATTAAGACTATTATTTTTGATTTGGGAGGCGTGTTGTTGGACATAGACCTGCCCTACTGCATACATCGTGTGAAGGAACTGGGTGTTGACATTGACGCCCTATCAGCAATTCCTGCTCCTGAACTTGCCATAGATACCAAGCCTGCCGTGATGGGTGAAGGCATGGTGGCAAGCGGAATGCTTCACCTCTATCAGGTGGGAGGCATCAGCACTGCTGACTTCATCAAAACCATTCAACGTCTTTGCCGTCCTGGCATTTCTTATGAGCAAGTGTTGGTAGCATGGAATACATGCTGCATTGACATTCCACAAAGACGACTCGACAACGTACTGGCTCTCCGCCAACGAGGTTACCGTATCTGCATGCTCTCCAACACCAATGATGCCCACTGGCAAGACATCAAGAGTCGATGCTTTGGAGGACAGGACATGGTGGACAAATATTTTGACAATGTATTCCTCTCTCAAGAAATGCAACTTGCCAAACCCAATGATGACATCTTTCTAAAAGTTATTGAATTCCTCAGCGTTCAACCTGAAGAATGCCTCTTCATTGATGATTCAACTGTCAACGTGGAAGCAGCTTCACATCTTGGCTTTCACACCATCCATGCAGATGTATCCACAACAAAAAACGGCAAGGTCATTGCCTTGCCGAATGTAGATTGGATGGATGAGATTGAGGAAATCCTCACTCAAAACGCCACCAGTCAAAGTTGAATGTGCCGTTCAGATTTTCGAAGTGCAGATAGAGGTCATGCACTCCTTTCACATTTTCCACTTTACCACTGACGGTGCTGAACTTCTCATCACCCCCTGTAGCCTTTACAGCCACGCGACCTATTTCCTTGCCTTCGATTTCATCGATGCGCAGGACAATGTTTCCACTACCCTTTGCAGATGCAACAGATGCGAAGAACTTTTTGGCACCTGCACTTCCGAAATCGACGCCACGCAATCGGATGTATTCACCCTCGTCAATGTTGGTGACATAAAGGTTCTTGCGTCCTGGTGAGTATGGCATATCCTTCACCACTCCCGTGTTAGGAATGCCCACCTTGCAAGCCTTCAAGCCATAACCCCAAGCCATGGTCTCAGCTTCCACACGCTTGTAAGGATTGAGGTATTCAATTTGCTTCATGGGTTCCTGATCAAGCCAATATGGAATCTCTTGAATGGTTCCGTCTGGGTTGTAAGTGATTTCCTGACCGCTGACAGAGCGACGCTCATGATGCACCCAAGTGTCGATGTGCATAATGTCATAGTTCTGACCAAACACATAGCTCTTGCCCTTATAATCGCAAATGCCAGGATGGTTACCACGGTCACGGTCTGTAGGACGCATGATATAACCCATTTCTTTCCATGGTCCTGTAGGGCCATCACTCATCGCATATCCTAATGCTTCTGGGCAGCAAGTAGAGGCGAATGCCATGTAGTAGTGTCCATTGCGCTTGTAAGACCAAGGCCCTTCCTGATAGTGTTGAATAGCCCAGTTGGCTTTCTGCTGAGCAGACACTCTGAGGTTAATCTTAGCACCTTCTTCCTTAACGGGGCGCATCACACCATCCTGATGATTCAGCACATGGATGTCACCACTGGTTGAAATCATGTCTTCATTCAGCTTTACATAGTAAGTGTGAGGGTTGCCCCAATACATATAGGCTTGACCATCGTCATCAATAAAGACGGATGGGTCAATGTCATCCCAGTGTTCCTGTTGCCATACGAGAGGTTTTCCAAGTGGGTCTTTGAAAGGTCCATATGGAGAATCTGCCACCAGCACACCGATACCATGTCCGTGCAATGGAGCATAAAGATAGAACTTACCATTGCGCTGCACTGTCTGAATAGCCCAACCACCATTCTCGCGACTGCGCCATTCGAAGTCACGAAGAGAAGCAACAGCACCATGATCTGTCCAGTTCACCATATCGGTGGTTGACCAAAGTAACCAGTCATACATAAAGAAACCAGCCGAATTCTTTTCGTTCTCATCTGGAATGTCTTCTGGATGAGCATCATGAGAAGTATAGAGGAACAGCGTGTCACCTACCACCAATGGCGAAGGGTCTGCTGTGTATTTCGTGGTGAAAAGTGGCATGTTACACTCCTCGATGCCACGGAACTTCCACCAGTCGAAGTTGCAGACCTTCACGCCTTTTCTGCCTTTAAATACAAAGTAGAGGTCATGAACACCAATCACAGGAGTCCGGATGTCATAGACTTCCTCTTTCCATTTCTCCCAACCGCCAGTGTGAGGCACATCAAGACGTGCTATAACCTTACCTTCAAGACTGTCAATTCGTACTTCAATAGAACCACCTCTGAGGGCACTTGCAACGCTGGCAGTAAAGGTGCGAGGCACTTTCTTACCGAAGTTCACTGCCTGCAACTTGATATAGTCACCATTATGTATATCTGAAACATACACACCTGTTTCATCGTTCCATTCACTCTTCACTCCTTTCGAGAACGCCATGGTCTCAGCTTCCACGCGTTCATATGGATTCAATGTGCCAACAGGCTCTACACCCTTGTCAGTTGGATGAATGGTTGGGAAAGTGCCGTCAGGATTGAACTTAAACTCCTCAACAGCCACACTACGTCCAAAACCGCCACCACCAGGGAGTTTACCAGTGTGGTAGAAGAAGTAATCATGTCCCTTGAAACGCTCATAACCGCAGTGGTTTGTGAAAGAACCCGTACCACCTTCTGGCATAATGGTTCCCTTGTATGTCCAAGGACCTTCTGGTGTAGGAGCCTCTGAATAAGCGATGTGTTCGGGTACACCACCAGCTGCGTAGAGCAGATAATAACCCTTCGTTGCCTTTGTCCCCTTCTTCGCTTCACCCATCTGAGGCTTCTTCATAATCCAAGGACCTTCAGTATAGGTGTCTTTATACTTTTTCTCTTTGTCACGCTTTGACATGTCAGGGGCACCAAACCCTTCTTCAGTCATCTCCATCTGCTTTACCTCACCATTGATGCTAATCATGTCCTCATTCAGCTTCAGGTAGTAGATGCGAGGATTGCCCCAGTAGAGCCAAGCCTGACCATCATCGTCAATCATCACCGTTGGGTCAATGTGATCCCAACTGCCGTTCTCATAGAGAGGCTTGCCAATGGCATCGCGGAATGGACCAGTGGGAGAATCTGCCACAGCCACACCAATCGCCATACCTCCAGAAAGACGGGAATGGGCACAGATGTACCAATAGAACTTGCCATTGCGCTCAATGGTTTGGCTTGCCCATGCACGGTCATCTGCCCAACTGAAGCTTTCCAATGCGAGAGGACTTCCATGGTCTGTCCAGTTCACCATGTCGGCAGAACTATACACACGCCACTCCTGCATCCAGAAGAAATCGGCCTTGTCCTCATCATGACCTGTATAGACATAGATACGGTCGCCATGCACCATTGGAGCAGGGTCGCTGGTAAACCATGTCTGTACAAAAGGATTCTGTGCTGACGCTTGCAGAGCCATAAGTGATGCTCCGCACACAGCACCTAAAATACGATAGATTTTTTTCATTGATAGTTTTGGATTAGTTTTTTAGTCTTGGTTTTATTTTGTTTGCAAAGGTATCGCATTCTTCACGAAAAACCTTTATTGTATGTTACCTATGCTTTAGTTTTCGTTACCTTAACCTTGAAAAAAGGCGAAAAAACGTGAAATAATCAGTCTTGTCCAATAAAATTTCTCAACTCCAACCGATAACTCCCAACTTTTATCTATCTTTGCACAAGAAAATACTTACCTATTTAAAATTGTAATTTACCAAAATGATGAGAAAAATCTGTTTTACAGTTGCGCTTGCGCTCATGGCGTGTCTTGGCTATGCACAAGACGAAAAAGGAGCACTTACCAGTTTCTATGAGAAGAATACTGTCTTGAACTTCAATGATGGTGCGAGCATTGCAGGTGAGATTCAGCAGCCCACAAAGTTCGATCCCAATTTCCACATCTACCTCTGCTTCGGACAGTCGAATATGGAAGGGAATGCCCGCATCGAGCCACAAGATCGCGAGAACATCAACACCCGCTTCAAAATGATGGCTGCTGTCGATTTCAAACGCACTGGTCGTCAAATGGGTAAATGGTATGTTGCCGTTCCCCCACTCTGCCGCGAGAACAATGGTCTTACTCCTGCTGATTATTTTGGTCGCACAATGGTGGAGAAGACTCCTGAGAATATCAGCATCGGCGTCATCAACGTGGCTGTTGGTGGATGCAGCATAGACCTCTTTGACGAGGATAAAGCACAAGCATACATCGCTAAATCTGCAGGATGGCTTCAGGGCTTCTGCAAAGAATATGACAACCATCCCTACCAGCGACTCATCGCTATGGCAAAAGAGGCACAGAAGGCAGGTGTTATCAAAGGCATCTTGCTTCATCAAGGATGCACCGACAATGGGCAGCAGGATTGGCCACAGCGCGTGAAAGTGATTTATGAGCGCATGCTGAACGACCTCGGATTGGAAGCAGAGGCATGTCCATTGCTGGTAGGCGAATTAATGTCACAGCAGGAAAATGGTGCGTGTGAACTTCACAACACCGTGATTGCCACCATGCCACTCGTCATCCCAACTGCATACGTGGTTCCTTCATTAGGTTGCAAAGGCAACTTTGACCACTTGCACTTTACTGCTGAAGGTTATCGTGAATTGGGACGTCGCTATGCAGAAGTGATGCTCAGAGCAGAGAAAATCAGCGATGCTTTGACTGGAGGTAAAAAAGCCAAGAAAGCGAAGAAGTCAAAGAAATAAATCCACATCAACCACGTGATTGATTGATAAAGCATCATATATGTTCAATAAGAAAGAGTCGTATTACTACGGCTCTTTCTTAGTTTTTTGTCATATTTTCAATTGCGAATATTATTCCCACTCAGTAGAATTTGGGAGATTCCTCATCTTATTCAATCGCCCTATTTCAAAGGGGTTCTCTACTATCTGAATGATTTCAACAACTTAAGTGGTGTCAAGAAATGGTGACAAATCCGCTATCATTGAAAAAACGGTACAAAGGTATGGATTATTTTTGACATCCGCATACATTTTTGCTATTTTTGACAATAGTATTCCATATAAAGTTTGGGAACGTATGTTATAGCCTCAACAAAAACGCATATCCCAAGAGCTTTCTAGTATTTTTCTGTCCACTCTTCTATAGGGGTCTATGGAAGAGAGAATGTACAAAGACACATAAAATTATTGCCATTTCCATTAAATAACGTGATAGAATGGAATATAATCTAAAAATACTTTTCTATTTTACTTTTTTCCCTTTACTTTGTAGCAGAATTAATAAACAGTAACAACGATGAGTGCAGATTCTTGCTGTCGCTTGTTGCAAATTAATTATTTTTTATGTGTAATTGTCAATATTCTATCATTGCTTATGAATGAGGCAGAACTAACAAAAGTTACTCAAAAAGATTTGGATGAGGCGATAACAGATGTTTACGATTATGTTTATAGTAGTGATGGGAAGCGCCTATTAAGTTGTCACCCAGTTCCGAAGGAGGTTGATTCTTGGGGAGATACCTATATTTTTTCTTTAGAGACCCCAATAATATGTGATAATGCTTGTGATATTAATCACTGTAGCTGGATGTATTTAGATGAGGAATTTGATGTAAAGCTTCACACAGGGGTTACGCATTTAGGAGATTATGCATTTAAGGGGCGTGAACTACGTTTTGTTAAGATTCCAAGCACTTTGATTTACATGGGAGCCAATCCTTTTGCTCTTACTTGTCCTAGAAAATATACCATTGACAATAATAGGAAATATGTCTTTCGTAATGGTAATCTCATCGATATTGAACAAAAAAAACTCATACACAACATTTCCATAGGTGGCGAAATTGTTATAGATGAAGATGTCAATGAAATTGGAGAATACGCTTTCAGTAGAAGAGAATTTTCATACAATTACAATGATGATGGGGAGGTAGAAGGGCTATCAATAATTATCCCAAGTACTATCCAGACCATAGGCAATAATGCTTTTGAGAATTGTGATGTTTCAACCGTTATTTTTCTTGGTTTCCCACAATCAATAGGCACTCATTTATTTATGGGGTGTGAACTATTGGAGAAAATTCATGTTCCTTATGGTATGGGGGAAGATTTCAGAAAAGCATTACCTGATGTTTCCGAATACATAGACGATAGTGGATTAGCTGTAAATGAAATCGTTCATAGGAATATGTTAACATCTATTGGTATAAAATATTTTTATAAGATTTCTCTTGATTCAGGAATGAGTGTGTATGGGTATATGAAGGATGAAAAATTCCATTTGTCAGATGAGAAGGGTAGAGAAATTAACAGAGAGTCAGTAGGTCTCAGCAAAGGTGTATTGGTTTTTGAGATAGAGGATAATCAATATAAGTTATTGCCCCCAAAAAGGAGCCGTGAAGATAGTGCATTTGCAGTTGATGAACAAAACAATATATCATGGTTTAAAAGTGGTGAAAGATTCTATGTCTCCATTTCAGAGAATCAAATCATAATTCCTAAAACGTATTATATTGATGAATATGGAGAAGAGCAAGAAAAATATGAAACAGCTAGATTCTTTGGAGAACAAACAAGTAACAATTTGACCGCCTACAATAGTGATGTGTATTCTTATCCCGAATCAAGTAAAATACGTTTAATTTGCAAAAGTGTACTATATCCCGACAAATATGATAATATTAAGGTCTATTCATATAGTAAACAATTGCTTGATGAGTGGACGGTAATTGTGTGTCTTCACGGGAAAATGGGTATGATTACCTATGATGGGAAGTATATAGAACCTCAATATAAAAGCATTTATCCAATGCAATCCCCATTTTTTATAATTGAGAACAGTAATGGTGAGTATGGTGTAATAAATGCACAAGGAGAAATGATGATTGCCCCTGTTTATAAGGAACTAAGCTATGATTATATAGATTCTGTCTTTTTCATTGTTACCGATGAGGACATTCATTTTATCTCATATAGCTGGAGAGATTTTAGAGTTCATTATTATACGTTTGTTGAAATACCTGAGATAGAAAAATGTAATATTAAGAAATGGGGCACTACAACTTTCTCATGTGAAACAAGAGGGTGTGTAGAACGTGCTGCATTCTTGAAGATAGTCAAAGAAGATGGAAAGTGTTTTTATTATACCCATTATGGCGAAGAAATTTCTGATTGGAGTAAAATGCTAGAATGGAGTAACCGTTGGGATGATGATGATGTGTGGGATTGGCGCAAACAATAAAAACACATAACAAAATGGACGAATCACGGCAATCAACATCGACCAACAAGACGACCTTATCAATATAATACGGGAGGCTAATTATTGTGTTGGTGGTGATGTGAATGAGACGATGGGAAAAACCTACCACGGGAAAATGTCAAAAAGAACAATGTTGAGGCTGATTGGGGAAAAAGGGAGAGGTGTTGTTGTTCACCCTCCCTTTTTATTATAGAAATTCCTTTTTTAGTCTTTTGATGGTACTCGTTGAGGCTTTTATGCCTTTACCTTTGCAGTACGCCTCTATTTCGCTAACACTACGCCCTTTTTTCAAAAGCCTTACCACTTCATCATATTGTACCTTTTTCTGTTCAGCGGTCTTTGTACTCCCCTTTTTCCGTCCCATTTTTACCCCCTTTTCAATGGCAAGCCGTCGCCCAGAGTTAAGACGATAGAGAATGTTTTCCTTCTCTTTTTGAGCACAAAATCCCAAACATGAAATATATATTGCCATAATTGGGTCAACCTCACCATTCTCTCCTAAAATGTGTAATCCCTCCTTTTGGAAAAACACATCAATCTTCCTATCGGCACACCATTTGACGCTCTCCAAAACCTCCCAAATGGCACGACCGAAACGAGATAGTTCCGAACATAGCACGGTACATTCTTGTTCGTGTGCAACAGACAATATTTTAAATAACCAAGATTTTTTTTGAAACATATTTTAACATTTCTATTCATTTGCTTATTTATTTCAATGAAAATATAAGAAAAAAAACAAAGTGGTGTCAAGAAGTGGTGTCAAAATAACGGATGATGCATCCAACCATCTTTAAAGCCAAAAATACATTTATTTTACTGATATTCAAACAAAAAAAATCCCCGTCTTCATGAAAGACGAGGATTCATATATGACTAAAAAAGCCGTATTTTTATTCCCACTCAATAGTTGCTGGGGGTTTTGAGGAGACATCGTAGCATACGCGATT
The DNA here is from genome assembly GCA_900316505.1 of uncultured Prevotellaceae bacterium. Lineage (GTDB taxonomy): Bacteria > Bacteroidota > Bacteroidia > Bacteroidales > Bacteroidaceae > Minthosoma. Next base: position 18,109 of record ONDH01000025.1, on the reverse strand, counting down.
GACACCCTTGACGTTACGGATAATCTGGTTGCTGACTTCGGCAAGGAACTCATAGGGGAGCTTCGCCCAATCGGCAGTCATGGCATCGGCTGAGGTGACTGCACGCAGAACCACGGGATACTCGTAGGTGCGCTCATCGCCCATGACTCCCACACTCTTCACATCGGAGAGGAGCACAACACCTGCTTGCCAAATCTGATCGTAGAGAGAGACTTCTATCGTACCGTCCTGCATGTCGGCAGGCACTCCTGCGGCAAGCACTTTGCGGGCATCGTCGCCCGACAATTTCACCTTCCAGTTGCGGAGCCCACGAATGAACACGTCGTCGGCATCTTGCAACACTCGCACTTTCTCTGGTGTGATGTCGCCAAGTATGCGCACTGCCAAACCTGGACCAGGGAATGGATGACGGGTGATGAGGTGCTCGGGCATCTGAAGTTGACGACCTACACGGCGCACTTCATCCTTGAAGAGCCATTTGAGTGGTTCACAGAGTTTCAAACCCATCTTCTCAGGAAGACCACCCACGTTGTGATGGGACTTAATCACCTTACCCGTGATGTTAAGCGACTCGATGCGGTCGGGATAGATGGTGCCCTGTGCCAGCCACTTGGCTCCTTCTATCTTCTTGGCTTCAACCTCAAACACATCAATGAATCCTGCACCGATAATTTTACGTTTCTTTTCAGGTTCGGCAACTCCTGCCAATTCCTTGTAGAACTTATCTGAAGCATCCACACCACGCACGTTCAGTCCTAAACATTCATAGTCGCGAAGCACATCGGTGAACTCGTTCTTGCGGAGCAATCCGTTATTGACGAAGATGCAGGTGAGATTCTTGCCAATGGCTCGATTGAGCAGCACGGCAGCCACAGATGAATCGACTCCTCCTGAGAGTCCTAAGATGACCTTGTCGTCACCCACTTGTTCACGTATCTCGGCTACGGTCTGGTCAACGAATGAGGCTGGTGACCAATCTTGCTTGCCTCCACAGATGTCAACTACGAAGTTCTTGAGAAGTTGTGTGCCATCAATTGAATGGAACACCTCTGGATGATACTGCACACCCCAAATCTTCTCATCATTGGCTGCATAGGCAGCATATTTGACTGTTGCGGTGGATGCGATGCAGCGGAAGCCTTCTGGCAATTTCGTGATGGTATCGCCATGTGACATCCACACCTGACTGTTCTTTGCAAAACCTTTCAAGAGCGGATTGCCTTCTTCCATGAACTCAAGGTTGGCACGTCCATACTCACGTGTACCTTCTGGTTCCACTTTACCACCAAAGGTGTGTGCCATCAGCTGGGCACCATAGCAGATGCCGAGAATGGGATACTTGCCGCGAATCTGAGCAAAGTCGAGCTTGAAGGCACGCTCCTCATAAACGCTGTAGGGAGAACCCGAAAGAATTACACCAATCACATCTGGGTCATTCTGTGGGAACTTGTTGTAAGGCATGATTTCACAAAACGTGTTGAGTTCTCGCACACGGCGACCAATCAACTGGGTAGTTTGTGAACCAAAGTCTAAAATGATGATTTTCTGCATATATTATAATTGAATGTGTATTTTTTGAAGCTAATTGACAGTTTAGGGTTTAGAGTTTAGGGTTTAGAGTTTTAGACAGTTGACAATTGACAATTGACAGTTGAAAGTTACACCCCGCATGGCTCTCCCTCCCCCTTGGGGGAGTCGGAGGGGGCTTAACTCCACTTTTAACTCCCATTTTAACTTCCGAAAGTTGAATTACATTTTTATCTTTACGGGCTTTGACTCGTTATGAAGACGGTCAAGGGAGGTCACTACCAATGTGGAGCCTTTGGGCACTACAGGAATGGTTACCGTGTTTGTGCTGGTGATGGCAAGAATGCGGTCTGCATCTTCCATGTCTATTTTCTCCCCTTTGTTGAAGAGGTAAACGACGAACTGGCGGGCACGGTCAAGCTCTTTCTTGGCACGAGGTGCTTCCCATGTGACAACCGTTCCTGTCATGGCATATTTGGACACCTGCACATTCTTGGGCTTGCCGGGGGCTTTCTTGTCAATGAATGGCATCAGGGGCTGCAGGGCTGGTGTGGAGTGATAGACTTGCTGCAGGACGGTGCGATAGTTGCCCAGATTGTTGACACATGCAGCGGCATACCATTGACAAGAGCCTTGTATGTTGGGAAGGGCACGCTGAAGGTCGTACTTGATGAGCATCTGATGGGAGTTGGGATTGGTGGGGTCAATTCCCTGCACGGTGCGCTCGATGTCCTGACCGATGAAGAGGGGGCGTTGACCGCAATAGTCGTTCCACCAGTTGACGAGCACTTCATAGTCTGCTGCCTTGGTGCCCAGATTCCAATAGATTTGGGGTATGTTGTAGTCTATCCAACCTTGTTTCACCCAATAGACGATGTCGGCATAGAGGTCGTCGTAGTTTTGTGTGCCAGATGTGGCACTACCTTCTGGACAGTTCTGCCCTGTAGGACTGTTGCGATAGATGCCGAAGGGGGAGATGCCGAACTTCACCCATGGTTTGACCTCACGCACCAGACGGTGGAGGTCACGGATGAGCTGGTTGACATTGTCGCGTCGCCAGTCTTCGATAGAGGTGAAGCCACGTGGGTCTGCCTGATAGTTGGCTTGGTCGGGCAAGGGAAGTCCGTTCACAGGATAGGGATAGAAGTAATCGTCCATGTGAATGCCATCGACATCGTAGTGTGTGAGGATGTCCTCGACAACCATGCAGGTGTAGGTGCGGTTTTCTTCAATGGCGGGATTGAAGATGTAGAGTCCGTCGTATTCGAACACACGTTCAGGATGACGAACAGCGGCATGACTCTGTGCCAATGCTGTTGTACCCTTTGTCTTGGCTCGATAGGGATTTATCCAGGCATGGCATTCCATCTCACGTTTATGACATTCAGCCACCATCCATGCCAAGGGGTCCCATCCGTCGGCTGGTGCCACACCTTGTGTGCCTGTGAGATAGCGTGACCAAGGTTCGTAGCTGGACTTGTAGAGAGCATCGCCCTCGGCACGCACTTGGAAGAGGATGGCATTGATGCCACATTGCTGAAGGGTGTCGAGCTGGTCGGAGAGCATCTGACGCAACTGTGCTGGTGTCTTGCCAAGGTATTGACCATTGACACACTGAATCCATGCACCACGAAACTCGCGCTTGGGGTTGGTGGCGAAGGACGCGATGAGCGAAAAACTAAAAATGAATAGTAAGAGTATCTTCTTCATGTTGAGAGTTGAGGGTTTAGAGTTTAGAGTTTAGGGTTTAGAGATTCAATTCCTCATTCCTCATTCCTAATCGGTATTGTTCTGACTACAGGAATGGGGTGAGCAGATTGCCAAACCAGCCTTGGAACTTCTTGCCAGCAGAACGGGTGCTCCAATAGCCCTTTTGCATGGGTGTGGAGGATTTCAGCTGTTCGTTGAACAGGTCGGTCAGTTCTTTGGTTGTCTTTTTATTGAAGATGACGGTGTTCACCTCGTAGTCGCAACGGAGGGAGCGGGCATCCATGTTGCTGGAGCCAACGGTGCAGTAGAGGTCATCGACCATCATGATTTTTGTGTGGTGAAAGCCGCCATGAAAGAGATAGACCTTGGCACCTCGTTTGGCGAGGTTGTTGCCCACATAGTGGGATGCCTCGGGTGTGAGAGGAATGTCACTCTTGGCTGAGAGAAGTATCTGCACGTCCACTCCCCTGTCGATGGCGCGTTTCAATGCTTTCCTCACTTTGTGGGTGGGCACGAAATAGGGATTGATGAGAAGCACCTTGTGTTGTGCCGTGTTGAGCATCTCGGCAAAGAGGTCACGAATGGCATCGGCACTTCGGAGGGGATGACGGTCAACGATGGCGATGCGTTGATTGTCGTTGCTGGGTCTGTAGGCTGGGAAATACTTTTCGCCAGCGATACGCTCTTTTGTGGCTTTATACCACATGCGGCAGAAAATCTCATGCAGTTCGTTGACAACGGGACCTTCTATGCGCATGTGCATGTCGTGCCAGTCGCCTATGCCCGGAATGCCCTCAATGTAATAGTCTGCCACATTCATGCCACCTGTATAGGCTATCTTGCCGTCGATGACCACTATCTTTCTGTGGTCGCGAGGAATGATGTGGTTCACCCATGGAAAACGAATGGGGTCGAACTTCACCAACTTGATGCCCAAGGCATTGATGGAGTCGTGCATGTGTGCCTTGATGGGCTGGTTGTTGGAGGAATTGCCAAAGGCATCGTAGAGCGCACGCACTTCAACGCCTTCTGCCGCTTTCTGTGCCAAGAGGTGGAAGAGGAGACCTGCAATGGAGTCGTTGCGGAAATTGAAATATTCGAGATGAATGAACGATTTGGCATTGCGCACAGCCTCAAACATGTCCTCAAATTTATCATGACCAGTCCTCAGGAGGTGAACGGAATTGCCATCGCAAATCTTCACCCCTTTTTCCCTCAGATGGGCTGCCATGATGGAATCGGAGGTCTGGGCTGTCACACCAACCATCCACATGAAGCCAAAGGTTAATATATATATAAGTACAAGTCTTCTCACTTTCTTACCAATTTATCGGTTCTATCTGATGTTGTTGCAAATACTGATTGCACAGACTGAAATGATGATTGCCAAAGAAACCGCGATAGGCAGACAATGGCGATGGGTGTGCAGAACGCAGGATGCAATGTTTCGATGCGTCAATGAGCTGTGCCTTGCTCTGCGCATAACTGCCCCACAAGATGAACACTACATGCTCCCTTTCGGCACTGACCAGACGAATGACGGCATCGGTGAACTCTTCCCAACCACGCTTCTGATGGCTGGCTGCCATGTGGGCTCTCACGGTCAAGGTGGCGTTCAAGAGCAAGACACCCTGTTCTGCCCATCGCGTCAGATTGCCCGATTGGGGAACCGGTTTGCCAAGGTCTGTCTGAATCTCTTGGAAGATGTTGCGGAGAGAAGGGGGAAACGGCACACCATCATTCACCGAAAAGCACAAACCATGTGCCTGTTGGGGCTCATGATAGGGGTCTTGTCCTATCAGCACCACCTTCACCTTCGGCAACGGACAAAGATTGAACGCGTTGAAAATGAGTTTGCCAGGAGGATAGCAAGTGCCTTGGGCATATTCAGTCTTGACAAACTGAATCAGCTGCTCAAAATAAGGCTTGTCAAACTCTGACTGAAGTTTCTCAAGCCACGACGCTTCTATCTGCACCTTTGCCATCTTAACTCAATTCTCAATTCTCCACCATTCCTGCTTTCATCCACGATGCCAGCAACGCCTTCACATCCTCCTGAGCCTGAGGCTTCTCCACCTCGTATTCATCAAGAAGAGCATTCACCATATCGTCCTCAGTAAACTCCTTACCTTCCACCTGTTGCCAGATGAAAGCTGCGGATTCGTTCAGCGTGATGACTTTCGTGAAGTCGATATTCTCCACCCCATGCGCTATGACGATGTTCTCGCCACAGATCTTCCGCAATTCAAAACCATTCTTTATTCTCATGTTATGCTGTTGTTTAAGTTTTCGCTTTGCTCAACTATTTGAAAGTTTAGGGTTGAGAGATTCAATTCCTCATTCCTAATTCCTCATTCCTAATTGTGAAAGGTCCATCGTACATCTTCCATCATACATCTTCCATCTTCCATCTCTCTGGCATCTGATGTAACCATAAGAGTCGGTACAATGCCAAAAGATAACGCCTCATGGGAAGCAGTTTAGGCCACACGGCAGAGTAGCACTTCCATGTCCTCGATGTGGACAACGTGTAGAGCTTGCCCTTCCTGACCACCTGCACCAATTTTGCCCGAACATTCGCAACAGGAAACACTTCTGTACCTGTTACATTGCCATCACCCCTCATCGTCACCATGCCATTCTCCATCTTCTCAATGCGGTGGCAAACAAAATGTCCTTCTGTCACTTCTGCCAAGATAACATCACCCACAGCAAGACCATCCACCTCTCCAAACACCAGCTTGTCTCTGCCATCCTCAATGAATGGGCGCATGCTGTTGCCACGTGCAATGATCGTAGCCTTATGCCCCTCTTGAATCAACTGCACCACCTGAGGCAAGAAGATATTATTCTCAACCAATACTCTCTGCATGGCATCCTACTTTCACTCTAAACCCTAAACTCTAAACCATCAACTCTAAACTCTAAACCCTAAACTCTAAACCATCAACCCTCAACTCTCACCCCCACTCATCGCCCCATAACTCATCCTCACAGCATCCTCATTAGGCAGATTCTCCAAGAAATACACGGGCACCTGTTCCAACAGTTTCGACACAGTGTCGCTTGTACCCACATAATCACGTCTGTCCCACTTCATCACCGAACATGAAGGCAGCAAGGACGCGTATCCCTCCACTGTGCTCATACGGCGTATCTTGTTATGCGGTGCCTGTTTCAGTTGCAAGAAACCTCCAATCGGGGCTTCCACATTGCGGTAGCAAGGAGTTTTTCCACTCCACGGAGAACCAAACACACGTGCCACACCATCTTCACACACCCTCACCACTGGGTTGTCATCATTCATCAAGTCTGTGCCAGGGATGTATTTCAACCAGTTCTGTGTATGGGTGCTCTTACCCGTTCCACTCACGCCCAAGCACAAATATCCCCTTCCATCCTTTCTCACTACCGAAGCATGCATCAGCACGGTCATCTTATCTGCTGCAGAAAAAGCATACATCATCATCAGGGCATTGTTCAGACCGAAATTGCGCATAGTGTCACTTCCGACCAAGCACACGGTTGCTGAAGAGAAATCTGCGTTTGCCTGCACAAGACAGCATTGCCTCCCACTCACGTCACTCACCAAAATCTGATAGCTGCCATCCTCCAGACGATAGACACCATGATTGTTTCCTCCGCAATCGAACTGCCCTATTTCCTCGCCTTTCGATGCTGGACGCCAATTGTCATCCACATTCAGTTCGAAAAGCAAAGGTTCCTCCGCAGAGGGCACTTCTGTCAAACGGAAAGGCTCACTCGACGGCAACAAAGCAGTCGAGTTTCTTGTGTCAAGGAAATTCACGCAATACACATGACGCCCCACTCTGTAGTATATCTTCTTTTCATCCATCACTCTTCTCTCCACACAGCTTTCGCCCATGATGTTTCCAGATATTTCTCATTGAATGCCCATGAATTGGCATTATATTTCTCAAATGGAATATGCATCGTTACGCCACAGCACTGAGCATCGTCAATCGACACTTTACTCTTGGGATATGCGCTATACCAAAAACCAGCATGTCTGCACGTGATCATCTTGTCCGTTTTTGCCTTCCACTGTGCATATTCGTCTGCATTGAGCACTTTCAGCATGACGCCCTGCATGTCCAGAAAATCAGGATAGTCTTTGGTCCATGAGCCATAGTGTATATAATTCAACATCGAAGAGGTGTCCAATGACAACAGCTCCGAACGGTGAGCAGCCACAACCGATTTCATGTAGGCGGCATAATCATCCATCTCTGCGGTGTTCAATGCCGAGATGACCAAACCATAAGAATTCCGGTATTCCTTCAAATAAGCATTAAGCATCTCATTTGCCGTGTTGTTCTTCTTGAACATAGCCCTGACCATCGACTTATATTGAGCACCAGGCTCAGGAATCTCAGCAGGCGAAGCAATCAGACACTTGGTGGTGTGGCGCAATTCGTAAGCCACCTCAATGTTCTGCATCACACAAGCATCAATCAGGATGAAGTCAAAATTCTCACCATTCAGTTCGCTTGCCATATCCTCGATGTTCATCTGATGACCTTCGGCATACTTGCTGGCAGAATTTCTCTGATTGTCCACACCAAAAGACCTACGTCTGGATGATGCATCCTGATGTTGGTCACCTATGAAATTGGAAGGCAGCCACCCTGATGCATGCGACCAAAGAAGCAATCCATAGCTCTCAGCAGGATAATTCGCCTTCACATAATCCACAAATGCACCCAATTGCTTCGCGGAGGAAGAATTTACATCCTCGTCATACTGCAGCACAGGCTTCAGCTCCGAGAGGGTTACAGCTTGGGTGTTCTTGTCCACCACATAAATGCGGGGCATACTGGTGTCGTCCAGAAAAATGACCAAACGGTCACTCTCCGGCAAGGTGTCATTCCTCATTCCCTCCAACATCTCCCTCACATCTGTGATGGCATTCGAAGAAAGCGAGTTCTCAGCCGCCATATACACCATCACCGTGCGGTTCTCAGCATAAGGTGACACAAAGGATGTGCTTTCATCATCTTTTGAACAGGCAAAAAACGAACAAGTTGCAACCATGAGAAACATAGCTGCAACTGTGCCGTACATCTTGTGCTGAACGATTCGGAAAAGATTATTCAACATTTTCATTGACAAATGAATCCAATGGATGCCTGAACTGGAAAGATTCTATCGGCATGATTTTCGTATAAGGATTGTCAAGATAACGCTTTTTGACCTTGTAGTATTTCTTCGACAGCTTCTTTCGTTTGTTCGAATAAAACACGCAAGTGGTCTGATGGCTCTTCTTCAGCGTTCCCTCCATGTATTCTTTCAACTGCAAGCTGAACTCGGAACGGAACGGCAGGAACTTTGTGCGCTTCATTAAGTCAAGGCTGTCAATCTCGTTGATGAAGGTGATGTACACCACAGAATCAGTCAATTCCTGACTAACGCCAAAAATGTACACCTTTCCTTTGCCTCTGCCATATTGTGTCGGTTTGGGTTTCGCCATTGCCAACATGGTCACAGCCAGCAGCATCACCGCCAATAAAACTCTTCTCATCATCATCCCAAATAAGTCTTCAACAAACGGCTCTTCGACTGTGAACGCAGACGTCTGATGGCCTTCTCCTTAATCTGGCGCACACGTTCACGAGTCAAGTTGAAGCGGTCACCAATCTCTTCCAATGTCTTCTCGGGCTCACCCAGTCCGAAGAACATCTTGATGATTTCCTTCTCACGAGTGGTCAACGTGTCCAAAGCACGTTCAATCTCTTTCTGCAAGGACTCTGTCACCAAAGTGCGGTCTGCTGAAGGAGAGTCTGGGTTGGAGAGGATGTCCAGCAGACTGTTGTCCTCACCCTCCACGAACGGAGCATCCACACTGATGTGGCGACCGCTCACCTTCATGGTGTCAGCCACCTTGTCCACAGGCAGGTCAAGCTGAGCAGCCAGTTCTTCGGGTGAAGGACGACGCTCGTTCTCCTGTTCAAACTTGGAGAAAGCCTTGCCAATCTTGTTGAGAGAGCCCACCTGATTGAGAGGCAGACGCACAATGCGGCTCTGTTCTGCCAATGCCTGCAGGATGGATTGACGAATCCACCACACAGCATAACTGATGAACTTGAAACCACGTGTTTCATCAAACTTCTCAGCAGCCTTGATCAGACCCAGATTGCCCTCGTTGATAAGGTCAGGCAAACTCAAACCCTGATTCTGATACTGCTTGGCTACAGAAACGACAAAACGAAGGTTCGCTCTTGTTAGTTTCTCCAAGGCTTTTCTGCCTTCGACACCACCTTTGCGAATCTTCGCAGCCAATTCAACCTCTTCCTCTACAGTGATTAACTCCTCACGACCAATTTCCTGCAAGTACTTATCCAACGAAGCACTCTCACGGTTCGTGATTGACTTGGTAATTTTTAATTGTCTCATACTTTACGCGTAAAAAAGCGTGCAAATATAGCACTTTTTCTTCGGAAATTCAAATCTTTCACATAATTTATGATGAAACTCCAATTTTTTATTTCATCAAGCGCGTAAATTCAGTTGGAAAAGGAGTTTCAAATTTCAGTTCCTCACCCGTGATGGGATGACGGAAGGCAAGACGATAAGCATGCAGACAGAAGCGCCCTGCTGGGTTGCTGCGCTCACCATAAGCCTCCACAGTACTGCCGTATTTATGGTCACCCACAATGGGATGATTCAAGTCGTGCATGTGTACACGAATCTGGTTCTTTCGTCCCGTCTCCAGCTTGAATTCCACCAGCGAGTAGCCATTCTTCCTCTGCATGGTGCGGTAATGGGTGACAGCCTGTTTTCCGCCATTGTCGTAAGGTGTGGAGTAAGAGATGAACATGCGGTTATCACTTATCCACGAAGTGACGACACCTTGATCCTTCTCCATCTCACCCTGCACCACTGCCACATAGCGTCTGTCTGTCACGATGTCCTGCCAATTATCCGTGAAAATCCGTTGGATGTCACGACGTTTGGCAAACACCAGCAACCCCGACGTGCCCTTGTCAAGACGGTGAACCGTATGGACGGAGAACGTGCGGTTGGTGCGCTTCACATACTCATCCAGAATGGCCTTCACATTCTCGTGGCGGTCACCTGACATCGCGTTGGTCAAGATACCCTCTTTCTTATCCACCACCAACAGGAACGCATCCTCATACACGATGCGAACCCACTTGTTGGTGAAGGCATGCTTATGACGGTTCTTTGCCACCTGCACCATTTGTCCGGGCTTGAGTGGATAGTTATACTGCGTGATGATTTCCTTGTCCACATACACCATGCGCTGACTCAGATATTCCTTCGCTTTGGTGCGTGAAATGCCCGAAATCGTGTTCATCAGAAACTGCATCAGCTCTGCAGGTTCCTTGACTGTGTAGCTAGTGTAATGATTCGCTGCTTTATAATCGGAATAGGTGCTCATGTTGCAAATTGATAATTAGAAGTTTAGAGTTGAGAGTTTAGAGTTCAGAGTTTATTGCCGCCACCCTCATTTACTTCGGTAATTTTTATTTTTCACTTTTGGCTTCGCCGAAGATGCTTTTCTGTTAATTATGAATTATGCATTATGAATTATGAATTAAAATTCACTTTTCACTTCATCTTTGATGACTCTCTTCTCTCCAGCAGAACGACATTCTCCACGTGTTGGGTATGTGGGAACATGTCCACTGGTTGCACTTTCATCACCTTGTAGTCAACATCCAGCAGTTGGAGGTCGCGTGCTTGTGTGGCTGGGTTGCAGCTGACATACACGATGCGGCGTGGTGCTGCAAAGAGGATGGTGTCAATCACATCCTGATGCATGCCAGCACGTGGAGGGTCGGTGATGATGACATCAGGACGTCCATGCGTCTCGATGAACTCCTTGTTGAGGATGTCCTTCATGTCTCCTGCATAGAAGAGCGTGTTGGTGATGCCGTTGATTTCCGAATTCACCTTCGCATCCTCGATGGCTTCCGGCACATATTCGATGCCAATGACCTGACGAGACTGACGAGCCACAAAATTGGCAATCGTGCCCGTTCCCGTGTATAAGTCATACACCAATTCTTCACCAGTCAATCCCGCAAAATCACGTGCCACCTTGTAGAGTTCATACGCCTGTTCGGTGTTGGTCTGATAGAACGATTTGGGACCCACTTTGAAGCGCAGGTTTTCCATCTCCTCAAAGATGTAATCCTTACCCTTCACCACATGAATCTCTTGGTCAGCAAACGTGTCGTTAGCTTTGTGATTATCAACATAAAGCAATGATGTTATTTGAGGAAAGGTTTCACTCAAATGCTGCATCAAATCATCCGCCTTTTTCTGTGCTTCATGAGAGTCAATTCTGAACTGCACAAGAAACATCAGCTCGCCCGTGTTGGAGGTGCGAATCATCAGCGAACGGAGCAGTCCCCTATTCTCTCTCAGATTGTAAAATTCGAGTCCGTTTTCAAGCGCATACTGACGAATGTCATTGCGAATCTGATTATTGATATCATCCATCAGATGACACTCTGTGATGTCCAGAATCTTGTCAAAGGCGCCCGTGATATGGAACCCCACAGCATCCATCACCTCATATTTCACATCCTGCTTCACCTCTTCCTCGGTCAACCAGCGCTTGTTGCTGAAACCAAACTCCAGCTTGTTGCGGTAGCCATACACCTTCTTGCTGCCCAAGATAGGCATGAACTCAGGCAGTTCAATCTTCCCGATGCGCGTCAGATTATCAAAGATTTGCTGCTGTTTCGCCTTCAACTGCTCCTCATACTGCAGGCATTGCCACTTGCATCCGCCACACACACCATAGTGCTTGCATTTAGGCGTGGTGCGCAATGGTGAATACTCATGGAATTTCACCGCCACAGCCTCCATGTAGGAGTTCTTTTTCTTCTTCACTTGCAAATCCACCACATCGCCAGGCACCACAAAGGGCACAAACACCACTCTGTCGTCCACCCTTGCCAGCGCCTTACCCTCGGCAGCACAAGCTGTAATGGTCACGTGCTCCAATACTGGGAGCTGTTTCTTATTTCGAGCCATTAATGAAATTGTATAATAATTTAAGTTTGGAAGTTAAAATGGAAGTAAAAGCGAAGCTAACTTTCATTTCGGCTGCAAAGTTACACAAAAAAAAGCAAACCAACCCATAATCGCCCAAGATTTAGCCAATTATTCACCACGGATTGAACCGATTTGCAAATTTTTGATAGGCCAACCAAGCCTCCTCTGCCTCCTCCACATTGAAACAATCGTCAAAGAAAGAGACTTGAAAGTCGTTCTTGAAAGGAGACCAATTACCGCATATCGTTCCGTCGTAGGCAATGATGGGTTGGAAGATGCCGCTGTTGTTGTGGGCACGATGCCTGTGCTCAGCTGGCAGCACGATGTCGCGGCTCTTATAGCTGATGAGGTATTCGTCGTATGGAGGAATCAAGAGGAACTTGCCACTACGGAATCCCCGTGTGCGGCACTCGTCAGTCAGATAGAACTCCCTACCCTTCCACCGCTCCACATGGATGCTGCCCCCCAAGAGTGCGATGCCCTTTCGACAGTCGCTGATGTTCAGACCTGACCACCACACAAAATCCTCCAATGTGGCTGGTTGGCGACTCTGAAAGTATCTTTTTGTAAACAGAGCCAACGCTTCTTCCCTATCCATTTTCTCAGCAGACTTCACCTTGTTGGCAGCAAGGGCATAGGTCGCCTTCATTGGCAACAAATCGCCGCTACAGAGCACACCTGCCATTTCAGCCATGCGGATATGGTAAGAAAGGCGGTGGTCATCCATCTGTAAATCTTTCTCTGCCAATGCCTGCACGAAATCCTCTTTCGTCACACTCCGTTTCTCTGCAGCAGTCTGAACAAGAATCTCCCTCACACGCATCAGTTCCTCATCGGGGATGCTAATCTTATTGCTGCTCATCCATCCCTTCGTCACGGCTATCGCTTTAGGGGCGAAGAGTTCTATCATCGACCAATAGTCATCCGCACAAACCAACTGCCACGTGCCTCTCATCAGGTGCAGACGGATAATCTGACCTTCGTCAAACGCTTTCTTGAAAGCCTTATAGGATGGTTTACGAGTGCGCATAGCAACAGCCCAGCGCATCATGCGGTACTCTTGTGCCTGCATGGCTCCCATATAGCGTACCACCTCGGCAGGTGTACTGAACTGCTGAGCGATGAGCTGTTGGTTGAGAAGTCGGATGGATACTGGATTCATGAGCTTACTTGATTACCTCAATGTAGAAACTGAACGGACGGAAACCATCGTTGCAACTAATCATTGCACTCATCGGGTTCTCGTATTTAGCCATCAAATCGGGATAGACCGTTTGGCGTATGGCTGTGATCTTCACTTTATTCATATCAGTCTTTTCTCCATTCTATAACAAACGAAGGTTTCACCTTCAATCTTTCGTTCCATATCTGCTACATAACCCATTGTCTCGTAGAAATGGATTTTATTATCCCTGCTTTCTAACACAGAGGTTTGAAAGCCCAACTCCATCGCCCATTGTTCTGCTTCTTTCACCACCAATGTGCCAATGCCTTGTCCACGATATTCGGGCAACACGACTATCCGTCCCAGCATGATTTTGGTGTGATCGATGGCATATAGTCGGCATGTGGCTATAGGCAGGTAATCATCAACAATCACGATATACTTGGTGTCAGGCGTATCATGTTCATCAAACTCCACACTAAGCGGAATATGATGTTTCCGTGCCATCGCCTGAATGCGAACATAGTAGGCACCTGCCTGTTCTGCAGTCTTGGTTGCTCTGATTATCTCCATAAGGTATGTCGCTCACTATAGGTTGTTTTCGTTATCTTTTTATCCTTTGTATGTTTTAGCCTTACAATCAAGTTCTGATAAGCGCTCGAGAGCCGCTAGTAGCGTGTCATCACGCTTGGCAAAATGGAAACGGATAAGATGATGGACATCTTCTTTGAAGAAGCAACTGCCAGGAACGGCACCAACACCGACATGCTCAGCAAGCCACTCGCAGAAATGCAGGTCGTCCTTCACGCCGTACTTCGACACATCGAGCAGTACATAATAAGCTCCCTGTGGGTCTGTAAAGTCGAGCCCAAACTGACGTAGCCCGTCACAGAAGAGTTGCTTCATGTGCGTATAGTGGGCTTGAAGTTCCTTGTAATAACTGTCTTGGAATGAAAGACCTACTGTAGCAGCTTCCATCAGCGGTGCAGCAGCTCCTACGGTCAGGAAATCATGCACTTTCTTCACTCTGTCTATAATACTTTCTGGTGCGATGACATATCCCAGTCGCCAGCCTGTAATGCTGTAGGTCTTTGACAGAGAACTGCATGAAACAGTTCGTTCCCACATACCCGGAAGTGTGGAGATATAGACGTGCTGGTGAGGGGTATAGACGATGTGCTCATATACTTCATCTGTTATCACATAGCCGTCATACTTGATGATAATATCTGCTATCGTCTGGAGTTCTTCACGCGTAAAAACTTTGCCACAAGGGTTCGACGGATTGCAGAGCACCAGAGCCTTTGCGCCGTTCCTGAAAGCATCTTCGAGCAGATTGGCATCAAACTCAAATGTGGGTGGTACGAGTGGAATATATATCGGCTCTGCACCAGTAAGAATCGTGTCCGCCGTGTAGTTTTCGTAGAATGGTGAGAAGATGGCCACCTTGTCACCAGGATTCACAACCGTCATCATGGCTGCCATCATTGCCTCTGTAGAGCCACAAGTCACAACGATGTTCTTGTTGGCATCAATGTCTAATCCCGTGAAATGACTTTGCTTTTTAGCCAAAGCCTCACGGAAGTTCTGTGCACCCCAAGTGATGGCATACTGATGTGGGCCAGATGGTGCTATTTCTGCCAGACGATTCGTTATCTCCTTTGGAGGGGTGAGAGATTGATGGCTCCGTACTGATTTGAAATACGGGTCATTCTACGGATGATGGAATCCGTGAAGCCAGCTGTGCGTGTGGATAGTGGTTTCATATATCAGTCAATTAATTCAGATATTCAAGTTTCGCAAGTGCTCAACTTCTTTAGGAGTTAAGGAGTTAAAGGAGTTAGGGTTTAGAGTTTAGAGTTTAGAGATTCAATTCCTCATTCCTCATTCCTCATTCCTAATTGGCTACGCCTAAAGGTTCTCAATTGCTCAATTTTCAAATTGCCAAATAAATTGTACATTGTAAATGGTCAAATTGTAAATCGGTATTGGCTTAACTACTGACTACTTAACTACTTCAGAACCTTTAGCTCGACGAAGTCAAACTTGAGTTAAGTGTTTTATCACTTTTGCAGGGTTGCCACCCACCACCGCATTGTCGGGGACATCCTTCGTCACCACAGCCCCAGCTGCCACAACAGCGTTTTTGCCGATGGTCACGCCCGGACAGATGATGGCACCGATGCATATCCACGCATTCTCTTTGATGGTCACCTGTCCGAAATGGAAAAGGTTGTGCCTGTCATAAAGGTCATGGTCAACTGTGGCAATCTTCACTTCGGGGGCAATCAGCACGTTGTCCTCTATCACCACCTTCCCGGGAGAGAGAATGGTTGCCCCTTTGTTGATGGTCACATTCTTTCCGATAGTCATCCGACAACCGCAATCACAATAGAAAGGAGAAACAATAGCAACACTATCGTCAATCTCACTCTGGAACAATTCTTCCAGCAGACTCTTGTAATCAGGGTCTGTCGGTTTCTTAGCCGAAATCTTCAAGCATAACGCATGGCTCCGTATCATCTCAGCCTCCACGTCACGCATACGGGGGTCATTTTTATAGCCCGACCCAGTGGCATCTATCATGTCAAACATATTTAATTCATAATTCATAATGCATAATTCATAATGCATAATTCATAATTCATAATGCATAATTCATAATTCCTCCCCCAAAACCATTCATCTTTCCTCCCATCACGCTCTTCAGGATGTCGAACGCAGAGTCGCCTGTGCAATGACTGGTATAGAATTGCGTGTTGGGATAGTGGCTGCTGAGCCTTTGTGCAAGGGCAAGCAGTTCCTCTTCCGTTTCATGACCGTCAAGCAGGTGAAAGCCTCCCACCACCGTCTTCACAGGGTAAGGACAGGCAGCAAGGATATTCTCCAAACCACTATGAGCACAGCCCGTAAACAGCAAGCCATCTGTATAGAGAGCCAGTTCGTGACGAAAATCATCCTGGATGTACTCGCCATCAACATCTTGAACGAACAGATACTGATTGCCCTTGGGAATCGGATGCACCTGTGGAATGCGGGCAATGACATACAGGTCATCAGCAACCCATCCACTGTGTTCGATGGTCAGAAGTCGCTCAGCGGGTATCTCTGGCCACTCGGTGGTGATGCTGTGCAGACATCGGCGTTTGGAATAGAATTTCCCACTGATGGCATCAGGAGAAACGATGACCTTTGCCGTCTGGTTCATCTCCATGAAATAGCGCAAGCCCCCAGCATGGTCGCTATGGCCATGCGACACAAACACATAGTCAACAGTGCCAAGGTCTAACCCTAAGCATTCCGCATTACCGATAAGCATATCGCTGGCACCCGTATCAAGCAAGACCCGATGCTTCTCCGTCTCCAACAAGATGGCAAGCCCATGCTCCGTTTGCGACGTGCCGTCATTCGTCCGATTATCAACCAGTACTCTCCACTTCATTTCACTTCCAATTTCACTTTGTAAATTGCAATCTCATTTCGAACACAAAGGTATAAAATATTCCGTGAATAATAACGCTATTTCCACCCAAATTCATGAAAAGAACCGTTGAATCGTCTAAATCCGTGGTTTTATTACTTGAGAGTGTTTTATTCTACCACTCCCTTTCCGTCGTTTCCTCTCCTTCAAGACCTGCGTTGACCCTCTTCCACAACCTCCGAGTCGATGTCGTCGACGTCGGTGCGTCGATGTCGACGATGTCGGCAAACCGACGTCGACGATGTCGATTTTGAGGTTATTAGTGTGAGTTATTTGCTGATCACGTGTTGCAGAAGTTGAGTTGTCTCGCCCATACACCCAACGGGGTCTCACTCATAGAACTTTCCGCATAACTCTACATCATCTCACAAGACTCTCTTTCGTCATCTCCGTTCACGCTTGATCGTGTCCACTCCTGCCTCACACTCGTCATCTCCTCTTCGTCCCTTTCGTCATCTCCGCTCACGCTTGCTCGTATCCACCACTTCCTCGCACTCGTCATCTCTGCTTTGTCACACTCGTCATCTCTGCTTTGTCACACTCGTCATCTCCGCTTTGTCACACTCGTCATCTCCGCTTTGTCACACTCGTCATCTCCGCTTTGTCACACTCGTCATCTCCGCCTCGTCCCTTCCGTCATCTCCCAGCTCTGACACTCGTCATCTCCCAGCTCTGACACTCGCCATCTCCCAGCTCTGGCACTCGTCATCTCCCGAGAGATAACGACTGAGGCGCCGGAGAGAACATTTCTGAGCCTCTTATGTGGATGTTAGTGAGCACAAGAAGCGTATGCCTGCAAAGATAGGCACTCAGCGCATAATAACATGCGCTGTAATAACGAAATATGATGCGATGGGTGTACGAAATGAGATGCGCACGGTGCGCACGTAGTTCATCAACACATTTGAACGTCACTCGTATACACACTTCAATGTCACTCGTATACAACATCAAGCGTCACTAATATACTCAGCTCGATGTCACTAATATACTCGCTTCTGTGTCAAGGCTATACTCGCTCGTGCTTAAGGGGTATTCTCACTTCTGCTTATGGGGTATTCTCAATCCTGCGTAAAGGCTATCCTCAAAGGGTATATTTAGCGCTGCGCTCAATCGTTCCGCAAGACCTTGTTTTTTAAAGACATACCGCTTCGCGATGATTAAGCGGATTCATC
>ONDH01000024.1 GCA_900316505.1 uncultured Prevotellaceae bacterium | reverse complement strand
TTCCCCACAAACGAACGTAAGTCTTGCCCGTAAACGAACGTAAGTGTCCCTCACAAACGAGTTGCAAAACGTAGAATATTCTCGATTTTAGGGCAAAAACGTAGAATGTTCTCGTTTTTTCCGATTTTTCGAGAATATTTTTGCCAGCCCAGCATCTCGCCGTAACTTTGCAGCGGATTCAGTTGAAAACGAGTCCCTCCAACTCACCCAAACGGGAGAGACAGGCAAGCGGAAGCGCGCACCGCAAAGACTCCGAACTCTGAACCCTAAACTCTAAACCCTAAACACTAAACACAAGTGTCCCTCACTCGCACATGCAAGTGTTCCCCACAAACGAACGTAAGTCTTGCTAACAAACGAACGTAAGTCTTGCCCACAAACGAGTTGCATCCTTTGGAATAGTACAAGATTTGTGGACAATGTTTGCAAAAGTACAAGGATTTCATTTTTTCTTAGATTTTTTTGGTAGTCACTTTTTCTTGACGTAACTTTGCATCATGATTCTGAAAAGATTGAGCATACTGAACTATCGAAACATCGCTGCTGCAGAACTGGAGTTCTCGCCGAAGATTAACTGCTTTGTGGGGCAGAACGGCGAGGGAAAGACCAATGTGCTGGATGCCATCTACTTTCTCTCCCTCACCAAAAGCATAGCGAACAGCATCGACTCAATGAACGTGCGACATGGAGAGGAGATGATGATGGTGCAAGGTGTCTATGATTTGAACGGTGTGGAAGAGGACATCTCCATCGGCATGAAGATGCACCAGAAAAAGCACGTGAAGCGAAACAAGAAGGAATACAAACGGTTGACGGAGCACATCGGGTTACTGCCCATCATTATTGCTTCACCCAACGATTCCATCATTATTTCGGGAGGCAGTGAGGAACGCAGACGACTGATGGACGTCGTCATCTCACAATATGACCCTGAATATATGACTGCGCTCACTGCTTACAATAAGGCGCTGCAACAGCGCAACGCCATGTTGAAGGCAGAAGATGAGCCTGATACGGGAGTCATCAGTATCTATGAGGAGATGATGGCTGAAGAGGGGGAACGCATCTACCAGAAACGCCAAGCTTTCATTGAGGAGTTCATTCCCATCTTCCAACATTTTTACAGTCTTATTTCAAAAGGCAACGAAACGGTGTCACTCAATTACAAGAGTCACTGCCAACGAGGTGCCCTGCTGGACATCATCCAGCGCGACCGTCAGAAGGACCGCATCATGGGTTTTTCCCTGCATGGTATCCATAAGGACGAATTGGAGATGACTCTTGACGGCTATCCCATCAAGCGAGAAGGTTCGCAGGGACAAAACAAGACGTACATGATTTCGCTGAAACTTGCTCAATTTGATTTCCTCAAGCGCACTGGCAGCAAAACCACTCCCCTACTTCTGCTCGATGACATTTTCGACAAGCTCGATGCCCAGCGCGTGGAACAGATTGTCAACCTTGTGGCAAGCGATGCTTTCGGACAAATATTCATCACTGACACCAACCGCGAGCATCTTGACAAGATTCTCGAACGGTCACAGGGAGATTACAAGATTTTCCATGTGGAAGGAGGGAACGTGGAGAGCTGAGGGTTTAGAGTTTAGAGTTTAGGGTTTAGAGTTGAGAGTTGAGAGTTTAGAGATTAGAGTTGAGGGTTTAGAGTTGAGAGTTAAGAGTTGAGAGTTAAGAGTTTAGGGTTTAGAGATTAGAGTTATGAGAAAAAGCAATACAGAAAGAATTGACAGCGTCATCCAACAGTTCATGCGCATCAACGGCATTGAGACTCCCTACAATCAATACCGTCTGATTGAGGCTTGGCCAGTGGTCATGGGTGCCCAGATTCAACGCTACACGGAGAACATCTTCATCAAGAACCAGACTCTTCATGTACAAATCACTTCTCCAACCATCAAGCAGAACCTTCTCATGGAGCACCGAGCACTCGCCCGTCGCCTCAACGAATACGTGGGTGCACAAGTGATTGAAGACATCCACTTCTATTAACGTCAGTTCGACTTAAAAGAAAGTGCTTTATTGCGGCAAGCCGCCAAAGAAAAAATATAAAAAAACAAATAAAAATAGAGAAAAACTCAACTCTCGGGGGCTCATAACGTGTTCATTCTCAACAACGAATATTCCGAATGTGGCGAATCGTTTTTAATGGGCAAGCCCGACGCATGAAATCCTGCTGATTTCTCCGAATGTGGAACGCCCGCCATTCGTTTTCCTTCGTTGCCGCCCCACGGCATTGAAAAGAAAAAGATTCGTTTCATTAGTTCTATTCGTTGTTGAAAAAATCAGTGAATCTGAGATTGCCAAATAAATGGTCATTGTACCATTGTACATTGCACATGGTCAAATTGTACATTACATTGTTTTTCTTCGGCGCCAACGGCGCAACCTCTTACACCTCACTCTTCGTAAGATTTACAAATGTCTTGGATTAAGAGGCCTGCAAGGGTGAATCCGAAAATGGCTGTGGTGTGTGCAATGGTACCATTGATTTGGGCTTTGGAAGTACACCACTCATGATTGAGCAAGTCAGCACGACCTGGACCTTCCGCAGCTTTGGGACACAAGCATTGTGAGGTTCCGCAACTCTTGTTCTCGCCACGATTCCGAAGCAATTCCTCACTATACACACATTGAAACTTCTTGCTTGGGAATGTCTTGTTGTGTTTGAACTTGCGACGAAGTGCAGCTGCCAACGGGCAACCTTTCACCTTCCAAAATTCCGCAACAGATATCTTCGTGGGATCCATCTTCAAAGCTGCACCCATCGATGCAAAAAGCTTGGCATCCGTCTTGGTGGCACGAAGAATCAGATCCGCCTTGTCTTTCAGCGAGTCAATGGCATCGATGATGTAATCGTAGGATGAGAGGTGGAAAGACTCTGCTGTCTCAGCACTGTAGATGTCTTGGATGGCTGTGATGTTGGCTGCAGGATTGATGTCAAGGAGACGTTCCTTGAGCACATCCACCTTCACCTTGCCAACAGTCTTCGTTGTCGCCATCAGCTGGCGGTTCACATTCGTCATACAGACACGGTCAGAATCGACGACGGTGAGCTGTTCGATTCCCGAACGCACGAGGCTCTCGGCGCACCAAGAACCTACGCCCCCCACTCCGAAAATAATCACACGCTTAGAGGCTATCACCTCCATCATGTCAGCTCCCAACAACAGTTCTTCCCTTCTGAATATACCGCGTGCCATCACTTATGCTGTTCTTTTTGCATCTGTTTCCATTGTGCCTTCGCCAACTCCTGCATATCCACCACTTCGTCTTTCTCATCCACGATTTCAAAGCCCAACATGGTTTCAATCACATCTTCAAGGGTGACGATTCCGCGCAACGTACCATATTCGTCAATGATGATGGAGATATGCTCTTTCTTCTCCAACAGTTTCTCCCAAATGGCAGATACATCCTCGTCTTCTGAGAAGGAAAGGATTGGACGAGCCAGTTCACCCAATTTCGTGTCAAACTTGTCTTCTGCCAATCGCTCCAATATTTCCTGACGAAGCACATAGCCAGTGATATAGTCACTCTCTTCTCCCTTATAAACGGGAATACGCGAGAAATTCTTGTATTCTTCATCATGATAGAACTCTCTCAGCGTCATTTCCTCCTCTGCCATGGCAACCACCACGCTGGGCGTCATAATCTCATGTGCAGCCACGCTGTCCAACTTGAGCAGATTCTGAATCATACGGTTCTCCTTCTTCTCAAGCACGCCTTCTTCTGTTCCCACCGTGACCATAGCAGCCACTTCATCACGCGTGACGGACTCTTGAGTGGAGGTGTTGCCAACCATGTGCGTCAATTTCTCCAGCAGAATCACCAACACATAGGTCAAAATAATAAATATATGTATTACGCGGCTTGCCGGCAATGCAAGTTTCCTCCAATAGGTGGAGCCTATTGTCTTAGGAACAATTTCAGAGAATACAAGAATAAGGAAAGTAAACACACCCGACACAATACCCACAAAGATACTGGTTGCGTCAGATGTTGCATAATGGGTGGATGCATATCCTGCAGCGGTTGAGCCCACCAAAGAGGCTCCTACAGTATTAGCAATCGTGTTGACAATCAAGATAGCAGAAATAGGACGGTCAATGTTGGTCTTATACTGCTTGAGGCGTTCCCATCCCTTGGCACCTTGTGTCTCAAGGGTGGTGATATATGACATAGGGGTGGATAATAGTGTTGCTTCGAGTACTGAACAAAGTGCCGAAATGATTAACGACAGCAACATGTAGATGATTAAAAGGCTTATCTGAGAATCCATACGTATAAACCTTTCTTTTTGTCGTTCATCATGTGATTGTCAACAGAATTTGTAAGGCGGCCACTGTTTTCCGCCGGATAACTGTCTGAGTCCATTTTAGTTTTAATTAGTAAATACTAAAGTTTGTCACCATAAGCCAAATCGCCCGCATCACCTAATCCTGGCACAATATAACAATGTTCATTCAAATCAGGATCAATGGCTGCACACCAAAGCGTCACGTTGCCATAGTCAGCGAAGGCTTTCTTGATGTAATCAACCCCTTTCTGAGAGGCAATGACGCTGCAAAGGTGAACTGTTGCGGGAATTCCCTTTGTACAAAAGGCATGGTAACCCAATTCGAGGCTTCCGCCCGTTGCCAACATAGGGTCGGCAATAATGAGTGTCTTTCCCGTCAAATCGGGAGAGGCTATATATTCTATCTTGATGTCAACAGTCTTGCACTCCTTGTCTTTGTAGTAACGGTATGCGGAGACAAAAGCATTGCCTGCATTGTCGAACACATCGAGAAAACCTTGATGAAATGGTAAACCAGCACGGAATATAGTGCCAAGAACAATCTCATTATCAGCTGTGGATGCTTGAGCTGTAGCAAGGGGTGTCTCTATGGTCTTTTCTGAATAATGGAATGTCTTGCTGATTTCATATGCCATCATCTGGCCTATACGAGCCAAATTATATCGAAAACGCGCGCGATCCTTCTGGATGTTGATATCACGCAATTCTGCAACATACTGGTTAATAACAGTGTTTTGCTTGGCGAAATTGATTACTTTCATCGTTACTTCATGATTGAAGAGGCAACCTCTCATCTATTATAATGATGCAAAGGTAAAGATATTTTTCCACTTATAAAACTATTTAATTAAAAAATTCTGTTCGAAAAGTTTTTGTTTTTACATTTTTTCCATAACTTTGCATAAAATTAGTCAATTTGTCTCTTCGGCATATGCCGGCAATCTATAGATAAAGTGTAGTCTTATGCAAAGCGAGTAGGGAACGATGTACGATGTACGATGTACGATGAACAATGTACGATGTACGATGAGTCTGTCAACTAAGCGTAGCGATAACTCCTTAACTTCCCAAAAGTAGAGCTTACGAGACTTAAATAAAAAAACATTTTCATAACAAATACATAAAAAATGGCTTTCTTAGATATTTTCAAGAAAAAGAAGGAGAATGTAGGAGGGATGGAAGATTTCATGACTTTGATTCGTGTTTACTTTCAAAGCGTATTGGCAGCCAACTTAGGCATATCCAATTTGTCCGCTTTACCCGACCTGCTGACCTTCAAGCGCACGCTTCATGTTGCGACTATCAACAACAAATTGGGGCTTGGTGAGAAAAAGGCATGTGCCAAGATGCTCCAAGACCTATATGGCATCAGTGACGGTTTCTTCAAAGAGATAGACCAAAGCATCAAGAAGGGATGCCGCACTCAGAATGACATAGGTCGTTATCTTTACATGTTCCAAGGATTTACCCAAGACACCATGATGTTAGTGGGAAACATTCTGAAATGGAAGTTCCGCATACCTGGGTTCATGAAGAAGATGGTGAAGAAGTTGACGGACAGCACTGTACATGACATTTTAACCAAAGACACTTGGGATGACGATGGTGTGAGAAAATCTGTATTCTCAGTGCGTCGCTATCAGCAGATGTTGGGATTCAGTGAAGCCTGGATACAAGAATATGTCTACAACCTCATCACCTTGGCAAAGAAAGAACCAAACCCATCTGACGAAGAAGTGGCAAAGGCTCAAGCAAAAATCAAAAAATAAGGAGTTAAAAAGCTAAGAAATAGACAAAAATATATTGTCTTTTCAACTTTTTCATCAACAAACAAGAAAAAAAATCCAAAAGGGTTTGTTAAATCCATCCATTTATTTAATTTTGCAAAAATTTTTGTAATCCACGTTTAACGCACACCAACATTCAAATGACAGAAGAAGAAAGACAGTCAATGAAGAAGTTTGAAGCGAAAGTACGTCAAGTCATCGCTCAATTTCGTGTGCTTAAGCAAGAAAATGCCGACCTGTATGCCGAACTGGAAGGCAAGGACGAGGAAATCAAGAAGCTCCAAGCCGAATTGGCTCAGAGCAAGGATGATTACAACAATCTGAAATTGGCCAAAATGATTGAAATCAGCGATACCGACATCAAGGAATCAAAGATGAAGATCACAAAACTGGTTCGAGAAATCAACAAATGTATCAACATTTTATCCACTGGCACAGAAGGTGACGGTAGCGATATAAATGAATAAGCGTTCTGACGGAAACACAAGGACGATGCTTATCCACCCCAAAAGAGTACATCTGTCATGGCAAACAAACTAAACATCAACGTAACGATTGAAGGCATCCAATTGCCGCTTCAGGTTTCATCGCCTGAGGAGGAAAAGGTGTACCGTGACGCTGCGACCAATATCCAGCGCCGCATTCAGAGATTGCGCGATGCTTATCCAAACTTGACAAATGACAAGTACTACTATGTAATGGCAATGCTTAACACTTCTGCTGAAGCCGTGAAAGCATCAGCGAGGACTGACACACAGCCATACATGGAAATGATGCATGATCTTGAGAAAGAGATGGAATCACTCGACATCAAGTAGGACTCTCAACAGCCTTCACATCTCATCACTGCACATGTGAGCTGTTTTCCATAATACGAACTTTAAGGCACAATTTCAGGTGTTCACATAAATATCCAGATGTGAATGACTTGAGTTGTGCTTTTCTTATATTGTAAAACCTAATAAACAAAACAATTAACATGGATATAATCATAACAATAAGCATTGCTATTGGCTGCTTGATTTTAGGAGGTGTGATTGGTTTCACACTGTTCCGCTACATCATCAAGCAGAGGTATAATCAAATCATTAAAGAAGCTGAAATTGAGGCAGAAGCGCTCAAGGAAAAGAAGCAGTTGGAACTCAAAGAAAAGTTCTTGAACAGAAAGTCCGAGTTGGACAAGGAAGCCAACCAACGGAACCAAAAGATGCAAGCATACGAGAACAAACTGAAGCAGCGAGAACTTACACTGAATCAGCAGAATGAGGACATTCAGAAGAAACAAAACGAGGTGGAATCTCAAAGAATCAACCTTGCAAAACAGCAAGAAAAGCTGGATGTGCTCATCACTGACCAACGTTCGAAATTGGAGGCCATCTCAGGCTTGACAACAGAAGAAGCCAGAGAGTCCCTCATTGAATCCTTGAAAGATGAGGCTAAAACACAGGCTCAGCAGTATATTAACGAAATCATTGACGAGGCGAAGATGACTGCCAACCAGGAAGCCAAAAAGATTGTTATCAAGTCTATTCAGCGCATCGCATCAGAAACAGCCGTGGAGAACTCTGTCAGTGTATTCCACATTGAATCAGACGAGGTGAAGGGTCGTGTGATTGGTCGCGAAGGACGTAACATCCGTGCATTGGAGGCTGCCACTGGTACTGAAATTGTTGTGGATGACACCCCTGAAGCAATTGTCATTAGTGCATTTGACCCAATACGCCGCGAGATTTGCCGTCTTGCTCTCCATCAACTTGTGGCAGACGGACGCATCCATCCAGCCCGAATTGAGGAGGTTGTTAGCAAGGTCAAGAAACAGGTTGAGGACGAAATAGTTGAGACTGGTAAACGCACATGTATTGATATGGGCGTACATGGCTTGCACCCAGAATTGGTACGTATCGTAGGTAAAATGAAATACCGCTCATCTTATGGTCAGAACCTCTTGCAACATGCTCGTGAAACAGCCAATCTTTGTGCGGTGATGGCCGCAGAGCTGGGGCTCAATCCCAAAAAAGCTCGACGCGCGGGACTTTTACACGACATCGGCAAGGTGCCTGATGAACAAATCGAAATTCCACACGCACTATATGGTGCACAGTTAGCAGAGAAATACAAAGAGAAGCCAGACATCTGCAATGCGATTGGTGCTCACCACGACGAAATGGAAATGACCACATTGTTGGCACCTATCGTACAGGTATGTGATGCCATCAGTGGTGCACGTCCAGGCGCACGCCGTGAAATCGTCGAGGCATACCTCAAACGTCTTAATGACCTTGAGAATCTGGCAGCAAGCTATCCTGGTGTGACCAAGACCTATGCTATTCAGGCTGGTCGCGAATTGCGTGTAATCGTAGGCGCAGATAAAATTTCCGACAAGGAGATTGATGCACTCAGTGCAGACATCGCAAAGAAGATTCAGGACGAGATGACTTATCCTGGACAGGTGAAAATCACAGTCATCCGCGAAACTCGCGCAGTTGCATTCGCCAAGTAAAGAACTCATCTTGCCATCAACATGAAGAATGTTCTAACAATCTCATTATTGGCAATATCCATCCATGCCTTTGCCCAGTCACCTGATCTGGGTAAAGGCATTTCTTATTCGATTGAGACATCAGGGACGTTATCTACAGGAGATAATGCACCGCTTTGGTTGACAGCGAATCGGCAAGGGCTGGGTTCTATAGAACGCAATTCCGCTTATGAAAGGGCAGGACTTTTCCGTTCCATGGATCATGATTCTCTTCGTCAATGGAGGTTGGGATATGGGATTGACTTGGTTGCCACACAGAATGGTGTTGCCAACGTGATGGTACATCAAGCTTATGCAGAGGCTGCCTATAAAAAAATATCTGTCATTATTGGTGCGAAAGAACGTGCCATTGATTTGCGCAACAACCACTTGACCAGTGGCGGTATGAGTTTAGGCATCAATGCCACGCCTACCCCACAAGTTTTGGTGGAGGTAGATGAGTTCAGTGTCCCCTTTACCAATCATTGGTGGAAACTGAGTGGACGTTTAGGATATGGTATGACCACTGACGGACATTGGCAGAAATCGTGGGCAGCAGAAGAGACCAAACGTACGGGGAATATCCTGACGCATGAGAAAGCCTTCTACATGCACTTTGGACGAGAAGATCGTTTCCCCCTGACTGGAGTGGTGGGCATCCAGATGTTTGCTCAGTTTGGGGGCACCAGTTACAACATCACAGGACGCAACCATAGAGATAAGAGTATTCCTTTACACCATCCAGAGAACCTCAATGCCTTCTGGCATGCTTTCTGGCCTATGGGCAGCAATGGTGACGAAACCGATGGGACGGTAACCAATGTGGAAGGGAATCAGCTGGGCTCCTATAACGTCGCATTACAATGGAAAGGGAAAGGCTGGGCTGTCCGTACCTATGCCGAGCGCTTTTTCGAGGATCACTCCATGCTGACTTTCCAATATGGCATCTACGACCATTTGTTAGGTATAGACGCCACCCTACCCCATAATCGATGGGTCAGTCATGTGTTAGTAGAGCATCTCAGTACCAAAGACCAGGCTGGTCCTGTTTATCACGATGCCACCCACAACATGCCCGATGCCATTGCGGGTGTTGACAACTACTACAACCACAGCAATTATGCAGGTTGGCAACATTGGGGCATGACGATGGGGCATCCATTCATCACTGCTCCACTCTACAACTCGCCACATGAACTCTTCTTTTTTAATAACCGTGTACAGGCATGGCACATAGGTTTGGATGGTAATCCCTGTTCCGAGGTCAATTGGCGCTTTCTCCTATCACTGACACAGAATTGGGGTTGTTATTATTTCCCCTTATCCGATATGCAGAGACAATGGCATGGGCTGTTAGAGGTGGACTATGCGCCCAAACAATTTAAAGGATGGTCTGCCCAACTGGGATTAGGATTGGATCATGGCGACATCAATGGCAACAACACTGGATTCCAACTAAAAATCAGGAAGAAAGGTATCCTCATTCCATAAAAAAACGTTATATGAGACCATTACACCATAAGATATATACCATTTTGATTCTGCTTGCCATGAGTCTTAGTACCGCTTGCGATAAGATGCCAGATAATGGTCAGTTGGACGGCATGTGGCAATTGATGAGCATCGAAACAGCTGATGGGCACATCCTTGATGTTAAGGATCAGCAACACTACTGGTCATTTCGTCTGCGACTGGTGCAATTCACCGCTAGCAGAGGCATTGATACTGACAAATATTATGCCCATTTCTATCGGGAGGAAGGCAACATCGTCTTGAAGGACTTCTGCCAAGAAGCACGTTATGAAAAAGACACAGACGACAATGTCTGGGTTTCTTCAGAAGAAGCAGAACTCCTTCACCCTTGGGGCGTGTATGGACAAACTGACGAAGATGATTCGCAGAAAATCAAAGCCACCTACCGAGTGGAAGCATTGACTGATACGCGATTGGTGCTGAAGTCAGACCAAGTGTGTCTTATTTTCCGAAAGTTCTGAAGAAGGAAAGGTTGGACTATGCTTTCCCCTGAATGAAATCAAGGATTTTACCCACACGTTTCTGGATAGTCAAGTCTTTTGCTGCAGCCATGGAAGCAGCAGACATCTGTTGTTGAAGGGTTGGATGCTCTTGAAGTTGCTTGATGGCATCAGCAATTTGCTGAACGTTCATCGGATCAATCAGCAAAGCATTGTTGGTAGTCAAGATATCGAAGTTAAATGGTAAGTTAGAGGAAATGATGGGCAATCCACATGCCATCGCCTCCACAATTGCATTAGAACAACCCTCTGCCAATGTAGGAAGCACGAAAACATTGGCAGCATTCAGATAAACAGGAATGGCTTGATGAGGGAGTCTTCCCTTGAACAAGATGCCGGGACAATCAGGGTCCTCCAATTCGTCACCAGCAGGAATGCCAATAAAGAAAGACTTGATACGGGAGTCATTTAACATCGTTATGGCATCAGCCACACGTTTACATCCTTTACGTTGATTAAACCTACCGCAAAACGCCACTACGAAATCATCGGGCGAAAGTCCCAACTTCTTCCTCGCCTCATTTCTTCCCATATGATAAAACTCCTTATCATTGATAGCATTAGGAAGTACGATGGTCTTAGCTTCTTCTGTCAAGTGATGCGCGATACTCTCGTCCCGATTCTTGGTGGACACACAAATAACTCCCCGAGTATGTTCTTTCAATAGCGCGATGCGTTGTGGACTGATACAGCGTTCAACATCTATCTCATCCTCCCCCGTTGCAACAAAGGCTGGAATTTTGTGTTT
The DNA here is from genome assembly GCA_900316505.1 of uncultured Prevotellaceae bacterium. Classification (GTDB taxonomy): domain Bacteria; phylum Bacteroidota; class Bacteroidia; order Bacteroidales; family Bacteroidaceae; genus Minthosoma. Next base: position 41,248 of record ONDH01000024.1, on the reverse strand, counting down.
GATGGCATAATCCATGATTTGGTCTGCTGCCAACCAAAAATGAGAATAGACCACATCTGGCTTGGATTTCAGCGTCTTTGCTGTCCAATTCTTCACCATACGGTCAATCTTTTGAGATAATGCATAGAAACGTCCCTGTCCCAACGTGATAGAGACAGGTCTCAAGACCGTCATCTTCCGAAAGCCAGAAGGTGTGTCCACATCCACATGGTATTTGGGAGGGCATAAGGGAATCCTATGTCGCCAACAGGTCGTCAAGGACTGTGGTGCCAACACGGTGACCTCCATTCCTTGACGGACCATCTCCTCTGCCAGAACTGCAATGAAAGCTGTCAGTTGATTCTTGCGAGTTGGATAGGTACGTGCCGAAATCAGTATGCGCATATCATCAATCGTTGTCGGGGGTTATTCTTCAATATTGCGGACATTATCATCTTCTGCCTCATCATCCACTGCCTCAGCATGCGCCGCTTCGCGGAAGTACACGCTCTTGTCCTCATCGAGAATGCAAGTGTAAGGATAGAAATAGTCATAATAATACGTATTGGTAGTCTTATAGGACACCATATATTGTAAAGCAATCAAAAACAAGGTACCCATCAGAGTGCCGACACGAATTATCAAATGTGTCTTTTGACGGAACAACATATAGACAAAATCAGCCATTAAGATGAGATAGAAGATGCGTGCATAATTAAAGAGTCGAGTAAAACCTGCAAATGCACTGGCCAAGACACCCAACAGTAGCATATAGGCAATCATGCGTTCCATTGATTTCCGCCTCTCGACAGACACTTCAGACTGCATCGTAAAGTACATAATAATGAAGGGAAATATAAGATAAGTGATGGCAGAACGCAGGAATCCGAAAATCGTGCTGGCACGGAAGGAGTAGAACAACACCTTCTGCACCATAGCGCCCATTCCTCCCAATACAGCTATCATAACCTTACTTAACAGGATATCACTAAGCAGCCAAATGCCAAAGGCTGTCACAAATGCGATGACCAGCACTTTCCACGACACCTTAAAAGTGGCAAACGGGAATAAGAGTGTAATTGCTGCAGAGACATGGAACATAATACCAATGGGGAACATGACAAAGAACAACCATTTCTTGTGACTCATCCACCCATGCATACCAAGGAGGATGAATGCCAAAGCAAAACCCTCACGCATTATCTCTGTGTTGAAGACAAAGTATTGCAAGGTGAAAAAGTATATGAGCAAGAACAAGAAGTATCGGTGTGTATATTTGCTAACCATATAACACACAGCAATATTCACAGTTGCGCTCTGTATCAACTGTACGGCATAAAAAGAATTGAACACCACTTTTGCAAAGACATTGACCAACGTCCATAGCGGCATCTGTCCTCGCAACATGAACTGAATCCAAATATAATCACCAGCCTCATTAAAACTGCTGGGATAATTCTCGAACTCGTTCATATAGGTAAACTTATCACCTCCCAAGCCATAGCTGAAACCAGTCAGACAGACCATATAGGCACACATCAGCCACAAACGATGTTGCTTATGGCTATCGTAGTATTCTATTCTATCGTAACGATATGAATAATAAGCTGCGAATAATATGAATATCACATAAAAAACGCTCATGCTCTGTCTATCTGTATGTTCAGTTTATCTTCCATAAAGCGAACTAGGCTTTCAGGTCTAATCCTAGCTTGATAAGGGTTCCCTTGTGGAAAAGGCTGTTCACTTGCGATGAAATCCCAATCGATATTTGTCTCGTCATTGAACACCGAAATATATCTCTCATCATACCATTCCGTTTCCCTGATGGAAACATTGTCCGTCAACAATTTCTTGTTTGACGAAATTGCCTCCCATGTCCTAAACGTAGGACTTGCGGCCTTCTTCTGTAGCATTTCAATGATGCACTTACTTTTCATCCCATTCCGAAGGTTTTCCTTGTATGAAAGAGGAGCGTCCACATACTCTATTCCTTCACACTCCACTTTCTTTGTATCAGGAACTTGGAGCATGATAAACTTACACTTCAAACCTCTCCTCTTAGCTTCCTGAGCGATAGCCACCAAGGTGCGCATCCTGCCTTTGTCACGTCCCAAGAAGTATAGGTCATAGCCATCCGTTTCTTCATTCGCATCCATCGTAACAGTAGAAAATACGGTGGGATGATATTCTACTTGATGCCGTTGTGCATCATTAGGGTCATAACTGATAAACAAATCTACATACTTCTTGACATGCTGTACATCGAAGGGGCGATGCGTATAGTGATCGATGATGGTCTCCATGAGGTCTTGGGTGAAACAGACGATGCGTGATTCAGGATAATGACTTCTTAGGAAGGGGAACAACTGGATGCCACTCTCCATTCGAAGCCAATGATTCATCACCAAAAAGCACACTTTCTCCTCTTTCACCTGACGTAGATAACAAGGATTCCATCTCTGTTTACCGGGTATCTTGATGACTGCATTCAGTTTCGGGTTGAACTGAATTCTCTGTAGAAGCCCTTTGAATCCCTTAGGACGGAAAGTCGGAATATACACCACCTTCGGATTTTCTATCAGTTCTTGATAGGCTGTTTGATAGACATCCCACGTATCACCAAATATGACGAGTTTGTACTTATCCATCCTTTCCCTCCTTTACAAACCTTACATAGTAATACATCAAGCAAGAGAAATAAATCACATCACAGATGATGGTCGTAGCGATGGCGCCATTAGTGTTGAACATTGCTACTAAAACCGTGTAACCAAAGATTTTAAACACGCCATTGGCGATGCTGGCATTACGCACAGACACACCTTGTCCATGGGAACACAAATAGCGATTAAACATATCGCCCAATCCTTGAATACAAAATCCCACAGAAAGAAAAGACGCATAAGTACCCACAATGGCATAGCGGTCTGTGTAGAAATAGGTGACTACAGGGTGTATCAACAATAGAAAGCAGATACAAGTGAAAGCCGTCATCAAAACTGTCGACACAATGACCTTCGTCGGTATGCATGGTTGCGTTGCAAACTTTTTGAAATAGGCAGTCCCCACGATAGCAGGTAAGGCTGACAAAGGAGTCGTGACAGTCAGTGCCAGCGTATAAAACCCCACTTCACTATTGTTCTCATTGAAGTAGCCTAACGATATGCCCGCCAGATAATTTGTCGCCACCATTACCAATGAACCAATATATAATTGGATGCCATACCTTTTATTCTCTTGATGAACACTTTCCCAAATCGGAGTCAATTGACGAAACAAAGGTCTGGTGGAAATAATGATGACAATGTAAATCAAAGAATAGATGCCCCATTGCAAAAGAATCATCCTTGTTGATGTAGCTCCCCAGCATGAATAGACAGCATAACCCACAGGCACATAAATCAAGTATGGAAGTATTCTCGCCAAGGCAAGTCGTCCAATCTGGTTATCCCCCTGTGTCGTCTTGTCAATGTAGTTCAAAAAGAGGGGATAGGCACAAACAGGCATGGATACGAGAAACAGGATTGCCACCGTTGGTTTGTCTGCATGTAAGAAATAGCAGACAGGCATAATTAGAGAAAGTGTCAAACATGCAATCGCTAAGATAATCACCATCACACCTTTGATACGACGACTATGCTGTACATCATCTGTCAAAGCCATCAAGCGTGCTCCTGACAAAAAATAGCCAAACAGCAAAAAGGCTGCAATGAAATTGATAACATTTTGAATATACCTAACATCACCATAATCAGAGGTTGACATGAATCGTGTGTTCACGATGGATGATAGCAATCCCAACAACACGCCAAGGAGTGTTGAAACATACAATATGACTATTTGCCGTTTATGTTTCGTGACCGCTATCATGTCGCGTCAGGGTTAGAACCAATCCTTCAGTTCCTTTCGAAAAAGATACATGATGGTACCAAGCGTCGCCAGGAACAACATCGCCAACACAAAAATCATTCGTTTAGGGCCAGTAGGCTTCACTGGTACTGTAGCATTGGTCAAGGTCGTGAAGACAGGGGTACTTGCCTGCAAATCTGCCATAGCAGTCTGTTCGCGAGTGGTCATGGCACTATAAATGTTGTATTTCATCGACATCTCGTTTTCCAAATCTGTCAACCTTGTTTTCACGTTCTGCATATAGGCATTCTGATGCATGTCTGCATACGTTGCATACTCCCTGCGCGCCTTCTCATACGAAGCCTTCGCTTCATTAGCCTGCTGTTTGTAGTGCTCGTAATCCACCCGAGCTTTCTTTGTTCGATACTCTGTGATATAGTTCTGCAGATGTTCCTTGATGCTATCAGCCAATAAAGCTGAAACAAGTGGATCCTGGTCTGTCACAGAAATGGTCACCACATCTGTCGTTCTGCTGTAAGTACATTCTATATTGTCCATCACCTTCTTCACCACCTCGTCAGTTTCCCTTGACAAATGAAAGGGATTAAAACGCTTGCCATCCGTACTTGGTATTGCAGCCTCCTCTTCCGCAAACAGCGACTTCACCCAATCGATGACATATTGAAAGGGGACAAACAAGATGTTCTTCTTCTGGTGACTCTTCATATATGTATAATAATCTGTACTTATCTCGCCGTCAAGAGTCGTCACTTGGATGTCCAATAAATCGACTAAGAACCTCGTCGATGTAAACAAATCAGGATAGAGTTGAGGATAGATGGCATCCGCAGAACCACCGCCCACGTTAATGCCAAAGTTTGACGCCAGTGAAGCCAGTCCTCCCACATCCTTGGATTCTGCAGATTCAGGAGCCACAGATACCTCTGTCGTATAATACCTCGGCTGTGGAAGAATCCACAAACACGACAACACAAATGTTGCTATCCACACTTTCCAGAACAACTTCTTATGATCCAGAAGCGCTCGTCCAAATTTCATCAAGTCTATGGGAGACTTTTCATTTTTCTTTTCATCCATATTGTTAGGAACAACGTATTCTATTAGGTATTTATTGTAAATCAACCCCAAAGGTAAGAGTTTTTTATCTGAAAAACGTCCTCCTCAACTATAAAACTGCAGAAAAGCATTTTTTTTTACAATATATAGTACTTTTTTACGTTATATCTATCAAAAGGAAAAAACAACTTGCATGAGCATCACTTATATATACATTATCATTGCTTTCGCCATAAGCCTCGTATTCTCACTGATTGGTACACCACTTATTGTGAAACTCTGCAATACATATGGACTATTTGATCTGCCTAACACGCGTAAGGTACACAAGTACAGCATACCGAGGTTAGGTGGTACCTTGTTTATGCCCTCATTGAGTATAGGTGTTGTAGTGACCTTGCTCATCATGTACCAAGGCATTAACAAAGATTTAGAAATTGGTATATCAAACGTGATGATGGTCACTGGTGCTTTCATGATTTATATCATCGGAATCTTTGATGATTTGAGAGGAATGAAAGCCACCCACAAGTTCATCGTCCAGACCATTGCCGCCCTACTCTTTCCATTGTGTAATTTAATGATCAGCAATCTCCACGGACTGTGCGGCATCCATGAGATACCCATATGGATCAGTTATCCTCTCACAGTATTTGTCATCTTGCTGATTGTGAATGCCATTAACTTGATTGATGGTATTGACGGATTGGCATCGGGACTCGCTTTCCTCATTTTAGCCTCTTTCTCTTATTTGTATTTTAACTTGAAAGCATACCTTTTCAGCCTGATCAGCATTAGTCTCGCTGGGGCAATCCTTGCTTTCTTCTTTTTCAACATGTATGGGAAAGTGGGAAGGCTCAAAACCTTCATGGGCGATTCAGGCAGTCTTTTCCTCGGTTATGTCATTGCCTACCTTGCCATTAAATACCAAATGCACGATGAGCCCAATGGATTTCCATATAGAGAAGAATCGCTGCTCATCTCTTTCACTTTGGTTTTCCTTCCTTGTATTGATGTCATCCGTGTTGCCATTCAAAGAAAATTACGTGGGAAAAACATGTTTGAAGCAGATAAGACTCATATTCATCATCGTATCATGCAAATAGGACTCGACATGCATCAGACATTGGCTGTCATCCTCACCGTTTTCTTTTCCATCTGCCTGATCAATTACGGGCTTTATGTGGGTGGGCTACAAACCACCTACATTATTGGCATCGACATCCTTATCTATACAGTTTTTATTTGGATCGTCGAAAGAATGAAAGCCGAAATCAGTTAATGAAGCATGTGCCAAAGATTCCTTTCATTGATTCTGTTCAGTTTGCTGGCATGTACATCTTATTCACAAACCATCCCAGACAGTCCCAACACAGACCTTCGTCGTTTCTTTACGCAAGCAGGTGCCACTTATCTCATCAAACACCCACATCAGACAGGTACCACCATCACACTGCCTCCCAATGTGACCTTACAGTTTCAAGGTGGAAGCATTGCAGGCAAATTGGTCTTCAACAACACTCAACTCAACGGAAATGTCAAGTTACATGGTTCATCCATCAGTGGGACACTAAAGAATAAGACATTCAACGCCAAATGGTTATGTTATGCTGACGGAAGGAAAGATGATGCAAAAAACATCAACTTCATTCTCGCCATGTGTAACGCAGTATTTTTCCCAAAAGGCACTTACCTGCTGGAAAGCATGCACCGACCTCCCTACAGAATCAACAAGCCTTATCACATCGGCATCCATCGTTCAAACATCAAAATAACAGGAGAAAAGGGTGCTACCCTTAAAACAAAAACCAAAGCTGGTACGTTGTGCATTTATAGTAAGCCGAATGACATCTCCAATTCCATCCACAACATTACGATTGAGGGACTGACGTTCACTGTACAGAATGAGAGCACAGAATGGGATCCTTACCAAGAGCACTGTCATACGATCAGTCTCATTGGTGTGAATCGATGCAACATAGAAAGATGTACATTTAAAAATTTCTGGGGTGATGCCATCTGCCTGAATCACTATGGCGACAATACGAGCACAGGGGAACGTGCGCGAAATATGAATGTTGTCATCCGAAACAATCAGATCAATGGGTATAAGTGCTGTAACCGCAATGGTATTTCCATTATCAACGGGCAAAATGTTATCATTGAAAAGAACCAGCTGATAAACACTTCACATCCTTCGATGCCAGGAGCCATTGACATCGAAGCAAACAATCAGGCTTATACTGTTGACAACATCACAATAAGAGATAACCGGATTGACAATAGCCAAGGAAAAAATGGTGCAATCAGCGTCATATCCAATAAAGAAGGAGCCCCTGCCCACAATATTGAGATCACTAACAATAAAATCACAAATAGTCGCAGGGCTTTCAGATTTTATGTGTGGACCGATTATGCAGCCAGCCATATCACGGTGAAAAACAATTGGGTGGATAAAAACACAGACCCTTGGGTATGGGATGGAAAAGGGCGTACTCGGAATTGGGTGTTCACAGGCAACACCTTCCTACGGAAGACCAATAAGAAGTTTGGACAGGATGTGAAGTTTGAAGGATTAACCTACAAAAACAACCAGCTCAAATAATGTGCTTCTCCCCAGCTAGGACACGATTATAGATTTCTATATGCTTGTCAACCACTTTCTTGAGCGAGAATTCCTTCTCCGCTTTCTCCCTACCCTTCTTACCCATCGTCTCACGCAGAGATGGATCTAAAAGGAGAATGCGAAGCTTATCAGCCAAGGCATCGCTGTCACGCGGTTGAATCAAGAAACCATTCACTCCATCGTCAACGGTATCCCGACAACCTATAGAATCACAGGTCACGATGGGTAATCCCACAGCACATGCCTCAATAAGCGACAAAGGTAGTCCTTCTCGATAATAGCTCGGGAAAGCCATGATATGTGAAGACATCAATAAGTCTTTGACATCTTTTCTGTAACCCAACCACTGAAGATAAACCCCATCGCAGCGATTCTCCAGTTCTTCTTTCTTGATTCCATCAGGATTGTTGGAGAGGTCGCCACATAATAGGAACTCCACCTTGTCACCAAATTCTTGGCGCAACTTCTCCGCCGCCTCTATCAACGTAATTACCCCTTTCTCTTTCACCATACGTGCCGTAAAGATAATCCTATACTTACCGCCAACGGGTTTGGGCACATTGGTAAACGTTGTCAAATCCACTCCAGAACCTTTGACGAAGTCACATTGGGAAGCATCAACAATGCCTTGAGAGATGAACAGTTGCATATCATCTTTGTTCTGAAAGATTTCAGAGACATTCATGCCATGATTGGCAAATGCCATCACCTTCATCACCATACGAGCCATCAAGGAAGATTGGTCGCCAGCAAACAGAACACCCAATCCGCAAACTGCATTGACGACGCCCCCTACTTTGGCGAACTTAGCAGCAAGACTCCCCCACAAGATGTTCTTCAATCCCACATGGTGGACAATGTCAGGCCGTTCCATTCGATAGAGTCGCCACAAGAAAAGTAGGGTTGAAAGTTCTTCCTTCAGGTTTGTGCCTGTAGGATTGATGGGCATATCCACCATCGGCAGTCCCAATGCTTTCACTTCATGTCCCCGTCCCGTATCTTTGCAGACAATAGTCACATCAAACCCTTCCAATTGAGCCCTCAAAGCTATATCCTTTCTGTGACTGAGAAAGAATCTGTCTTCATTTACTACAATCAATAACTTCTTCATTGCAAAGACTGATAGATTTTCAAGGTTTCACCTGCATTTTTATCCCATGAAAATCTGTCAAGATTGGGAATCAATAAAGCTTTCTTTTCCGCGATAAAAGCCTCATCGAACAAACACTGCTCCAATGTCATCTCCATTTCTTCAACACTGAAAGGATTAAAATAAGCGACGCTGTTTCCACACACCTCAGGGATAGAAGAACTATTTGAAACAGCCGAGATGGTGCCAAAACATGCAGCTTCAAGCGGGGGGAAACCAAATCCCTCATAATAGGATGGGAAGGCAAACAAAGCTGCATTTTGATACAACCACAACAATAAGTCACGAGAAACAAAATCCAGATAATACACGTCAGGCATAGCATTCATCCGCTTCAGCACATCCTCATAATGATGTCCCTTTTTCCCTACTACAACAAGTATCACCTGATCGGCTTGATGTTTCTTCTTCAGCAAAGCAAAAGCGTCCAGTAAACGATCGTAATTTTTCCGAGGTTCGATATGACCGACAGAGAGAATAAAGCGTTTGCCTTCCAAAGGTTTTGCCACATCTTCCAAGACATACTCCTTCTTGTTTTTATTGGAGAAGTCCTCACGATTGATGGCTTCGTGTATCACGGTGATTTTCCCAGCATCCACCTTATACACATCCATTATCTCACATTTTGTAAAGGCTGAAATCGTAATGATTGCATCCGCTTGCTTGATGGAATTCTTCACGGCCGTCCTCAAAAACAAATATCGTGGTAGCGTATAGGTAGAAGGATAGCGACAAAACCTTAAATCATGCACCGTTATAATCACTTTGGCATGTTTCAAACGCGGCGCATGAAAAAAAGGTGAATGGAAGATATCAAATTGTTCCTCCCGCTCCTCCTTCAACCAATAACGCCGAGAGAACAGACTGCGCATGATAACTGACATACGCGATGAATCATAAGGGACAGACTTAATAGACATATTAGGGACATTGGGCAAGACGTTGTGCGCATACCCCACACAATCCTTCAAAACATAAAGGATGTACTCATTCTCCTTGTCTATCCTGCTCAAAGCTGAAACGACATTGTAGATATACTCTCTTATGCCTCCTCCACGTGGTTGGCAAAAGATACAATTTATCGCAATTTTCATATGATGAATAATACCGTTGCGAATGCCCGGTCAATAGCCTTATCTATATCATAACTCCTATACGCAGCCAAACATCTCCAAAGATGACCTAATATAGGGCCATATCAAGTTTCTTATATTATCATCAAGTCAAAAACACATTCATCTACCATACACTATATGCCTATTTCAAGATATTAGCAATAGTCACCATCATAGTGGCAATAGATGCTGCTGATGTACCCATTGCAGCGTATTCTGCTGTGGTCATCTTATTCTTCTGCTTCTTCGACGGAACAACAATCGTACATCCCGGTTGGATAGCTTTCTTGCTGGAGTGATCCAACAATTCCACCGCACCATTCATATAGATGGCATAAACACGAGCCTTTCGGGCATTGTCGCCATAACCACCAGCACGTTTAATGTAGTATTTAAGTGATTCTCCTTTCTTGTAATTCATTGATATTGGATACATCACATCACCACTTACCTTCACGATGGAAGAATATTGAGGAACAATCAGTTTATCACCCTCTCTCAACACAATGTCTTCTTCGCATCCGGGTTCCTGTATCGCCTTTTCAAGGTCAATAGACACGGGAAATGCTGTTCCTATATCCAATTTCATCATCAGCAACGAGTCAGCTCGATTAAAATCGAAGTTTTTGTTCTCGCTTTGCATTGACTCTTCATACAATGTAATCTGCGATGCCCTGAGGGATGCTTCCTGCTGCTGACGTTCCTCATCGGTCATCATTCTCTCCAAACGGGCTCCTTTCGCATAACCCAGAGAGCTCAATCCACCTGCTGCCTTGACGAGGTCGCTCAACTTATAGTTCTTACTCGTCATAGCATATTCTCCAGCAAAGTTAACTGCTCCGTTAATGCTCACATTCTGTTGTTCTGAATAAGAAGGGCTCTTACGAACAGCAATTTGGTCATAAGGCTGCAATGTGAATCCTGGTTCGCCATCCACCACAAAACCATCTTTCAACGCAAAAGTAAACGTCTCAGTCATGGTTTCATTATCCACCAATGCACGCGGGTCATCAACACGTCTGAAGACATCGACTTTCACGGTTGATGCAGCATCCGTTAGACCGCCAGCTTGAAGCACAAGGTCTTCTACAGTCATATTGTCAGCATACATATAGACACCCGGATAATTCACTTCTCCAGTGATGGACAACGTGCGTTCACCAAGCATATCTTTCTTGCTTGGTACGAACAGCACATCATTTTTACGCAATGGAATGTCTGCCACCGTACCATTCATAATTCCCTGGATGTCAACAGCCAGTACCTCTAACGTAAGATCCTCTTTCTGGCGATGCATCACCGCACGATTAACAAAAGCATCTTCACGCAGTCCTTCTGCTGCATTGACCAAATCCCTAATGGAACTGATATTACCGCCCACCTCATACATACCACTATGCAATACGGCGCCACGAATTTCCACCATGTTGGAATAGCGTGGCACAACACTGTCAACAGTAATAGAGTCACCATCTGCAAGCAAGAAGTTACTCCAGTCGAACTCCCCAACTGTATGAATTGAGTATTCTGCTCCATCCTTACGTGTCACACGGATGCTTTTCTTATATGCATCTCCTGTAAAGCCGCCTGTATATCTGAGTAATGTGGCAAGTGTTTCATTTTTCTGCATCTCATAAAACATCGGGCGTTTTACCTTACCACGCATTTCCACCAAGGCATCATATGGACCCACAACAATAATATCGTTGTCATTCAAACGGACATCACCTCGGGCATTACCATTCAAAATGTAATCATACACATCAATAGTTGAGATGACACGACCCTGACGATACACCTTGATATCACGAAGTGTACCAATATCATTGATGCCACCTGCTGCATAGAGCGCGTTAAATGCAGAGGAAAGAGAACTCAAAGTATAGGTTCCTGGCACATTTACCTCACCCATTACCTGTACCTGAATACTACGTGTGCTGCCCACAGACAATGAAATGCTAGAATCCGAATAGAATTGTCCCAATCTTGAACGAAGATAGTTCGTTGCTTCCGACACACTCATTCCTCCAATCTTACATGGTCCCACACCTTGTATCACGACCACACCATCAGGCGAAATAGTTTCTGTAAAGGTTTCCTGAGAGGCTCCCCAAATGTCAATTACCACATCATCCCCAGCTCCCAAACGATAATTGGCTGGAGTCGCCATATTCATGTTTGGCTGGAATGTCAACATCTGGTTATTAAAAATATTACGACCAAACACCTCCTTCTCATCCTCCTTAAAATAATTCTGGTAATAGATGAGCGAGTCAATATCCATAAATGCTATTTCATCATTCAGGGCTTGTTCACGTTCCTCACGAGTACCATAGTTACGGTCCTGAACACGCATTTGGGACTGAATCATGTATTGATTCTGTCTCTGATTCCGTTCGCCTCGTTCCTGCCTCTCCTGACGGATACGGCTTTGTGATTTACCCGAATTCTTCCCGGTCAAGTCAGATGCACCCATATTCTGCTGTTCAGCTTCATATTTCTTTCGGATACGGCGCAACTGCTCTGTGGTCACGCCTTTCTGCAACAATTTGGTCACAATCTGTTGTTGAGTGGCCCCCCTTTCCTGCTCTTTTTGTACATATTGTATCACCTGCTCATCAGTCATTGACTGAGAGAATGCAGGCAACGCACAAACAAAAAGTCCGAAGACAAACATCAATTTCTTTATGGCAGAAATCTTCATGGCGTTTTAGTATATTAAGTTTTAGATATTAAACACTGTTTTGAATATGATTTGGACATCCAGCCACAAACTGCGATTTCTCAAATACTCCAGATCCAGTTCCAACCGCTTGAGCATCTTTTCCATAGTGTCGGTATAGCCATTCTGAATGGTTGCCAAGGAAGTGACTCCAGGTGTTGACTGATAAAGCAATCTGTAGTCAGAATTATGCTCCATTATCCTGTCTATAAAATACTGACGCTCTGGACGATAGCCCACAAAAGACATATCTCCTTTCAGCACATTCCATATTTGTGGCAACTCGTCCAAATGGCGCTTACGAAGCACTTTACCGAATTCCGTCAGACGTGGGTCATCTTCCTGTTCCAACTGTGGAACACCATCTTTCTCTGCATCCACAACCATCGTGCGGAATTTGTAAATCATGAAAGGCTTTCCTCCTTTTCCAATACGCTCCTGACTGTAGATAACAGGTCCTGAGGCATTCCATCTTTGCCGGATATATATATAAAGAAAAACAGGAGACAACACTATCAGCAGAAACAATGCGCCCACAAAGTCTCCCACACGCTTCAGCGACCTCTCCAAGCCATTCATACCATCGATATTACTCGAATCCTTCTCTTTACTCATCAATTTTCCTCTATCCTTATATATAAATATATAACGATTTTGTGTTACGTTTATTATCACTTTTTTACAAAAATCGGACAAAGTTAGCAATAATTTGCGAACAAACAGTATACATGTGAAGTTTTTTACCTAATTTCGCATACAGAAAGAGGAACACCCTCATATTCACGCCATATTAGTAACAAAAAAGGACATTCAATCCACTGAATTATGAATATTGTTGAGCGCTTTTTGAACTATGTCACCTACGACACACAGTCATCCGAAGATACTGGTAGGACTCCTTCCACTGAAAAACAACGCATCTTTGCCAAACATCTGAAAGACGAGTTGATAGCGGAGGGATTGCAAGACGTTGAACTAGACGAGTTGGGTTATCTCTATGCAACCCTTCCTTCTAACACCGACAAGAAAGTGCCTACCATTGGCTTCATCGCCCACATGGACACTAGTCCTGACGCTTCTGGAAAGAATGTAAAGCCATGCATCATTAAGAATTACAACGGTGGCGACATCGTCCTCTCAGAAGGTGTCGTCACCTCTCCCATCAGGTTCCCCGAACTACTCAACCATAGAGGCGAAGACCTCATCGTGACTGATGGAACAACCCTACTCGGAGCGGATGACAAGGCAGGCATTGCCGAAATTGTACAGGCTATGGTTTATCTACAGCAACACCCCGAGATAAAGCATGGAAAGATTCGTGTCGGCTTCAACCCCGATGAAGAGATTGGAGAGGGAGCGCACCACTTTGATGTTGATAAGTTTGAATGCGATTTTGCCTATACCATGGATGGTAGCGAAGCAGGTGAGATTGAATTCGAAAACTTCAATGCCGCAACTGCAAAAATCACAATCAATGGCTGTTCGGTTCATCCTGGTTATGCAAAAGGGAAAATGATCAATGCAGTCCGTGTTGCCACAGAGTTGGTCAACTTGTTACCTGAAAACGAGACACCAGAGAAAACAGAAGGTTATGAGGGATTCTTCCATCTAACAAACCTAAGTGGAACAGTAGAGAAAGCTCAACTTTCCTTCATCATTCGCGACCACGACCGTGGATATTTCGAGGGACGAAAATCGGTAATGTTTGATGTGGTGGAAATCATAAATAAGAAATATGGAGAAGGAGTCGCATTATTAGACATTAAAGACCAATATTACAACATGCGTGAAATTGTGGAATCTAAAATGCACATTATTAACATCGCCAAATCAGCCATTACTGAGGCCGGCATGACCCCTGTGATCAAGGCCATACGTGGCGGAACGGATGGTGCCCAACTTTCCTTCAAAGGGCTTCCATGCCCAAACATCTTCGCGGGAGGAATTAACTTCCATGGGCCTCACGAATTCTGCCCCGTGCAGAGCCTTGAAAAGGCGATGATGACAGTCGTCAACATCTGCAAAATAGCAGAAAGGGAACTTGGCAAATAAGTCAAGTTCCCTTTCTGATTTAATTCATCAATTAATCTTCTGAAGGCATAAAGGATTCATCCTCGTCATCTTCATCATCAAAATCAAAATCGAAGTCGCCATAGAAGGCTGGTTGAATGAAATCATCCAATTCACGACGTTCCTTCTTTGTCGGGCGCCCTGTACCACGTGCCCTGCCAACAAAACCGCTGATACGATTCATTTCCAAAAGTTCAAGTTGTTCTTTTGCGGTAACATTCTCCAACACTTCTGACACCAATTTTGCCCCCACCCTATTCTGAATGGCCTTGAGCACCTTAAACGAATAAGTAATGGGAGGCTTGCGCACCTCAATAATGTCGCCCTCTTTAATCATCTTGGAAGCCTTCTGTTTCACGCTAGACATCGTAATGCGCCCGTTTTTACAAGCATCAGCAGCGATAGAGCGCGTTTTGAAGATACGCGCAGCCCATAACCATTTATCCAATCTTGCTTCCACAACTTTATGTACAATTTGACGATTTACAATTTAGCAAACACTACTTTTTATTATACTGGTTCATTGTACGATCAATACCTTGAAGACAAAAACTCTTAATCATCTCTCCTGTATAATCAAGTTTCTCTTCTATAATCTTATTGTCCTCATCGCTGAATTTTCCTAATACAAAGTCCACTTGAGCGCCTCTCGGAAATTCGTTGCCAATACCGAACTTGATACGTGCATAGTTCTGTGTCATCATACATGACTCAATGTTTTTCAATCCATTATGTCCACCAGCGCTCCCACTTCCTCGCATTCTAATCTTTCCCACCGGCAGACTTAAATCGTCTACAATAATTAGGATGCGTTCAACAGGAATATTCTCCTGCTTTGCCCAATAGCGCACAGCCTGACCCGACAAATTCATATAGGTGGAAGGTTTGAGAAGAATGAGTTCGGCATTCTTCACACGTGTCTTGGCAACAAAGCCATATCTTTTATCCGCCCACTCAGCACCCTGTTTTTCAGCAAAGGCATCCACCACACGAAAACCGATGTTGTGTCGTGTGCTCACATATTCAGTACCAACGTTTCCAAGACCAACAATCAAATACTTCATACCATTATCTACCGTTTCAAGCTTTTTCTTCCAAAGCCAATTAAACAGCCACATATTGATGATAAATAAAGAGAGTGTACCAAGGGTCTGAAGACCACCGATACACCCTCATTGGATTATTTCTATGTAAGATTATTCTTCAGATGCTTCAGCCTCTGCAGCAGCAGCACGTGCGGCACGGGTCATACGAACAGCGCAAACGACAACCTCCTTGGAAGTGATGATTTCGAGACCTTCGTAAGAAAGTTCACCCACTTTCATTGTCTTACCAAGTGCCAAGTTTGTCACATCAATGTCAAGTGTGTCTGGGAACTGAGTGTAGAGAGCCTTGACTGCCAACTTGCGTACATTGAGAGCAAGTTTACCACCGGCACGCACACCCTCAGCCAATCCATTGAGCTTCACAGGAATCTCAAACACTACAGGCTTGTCCTCTGTAATCTGATAGAAATCAACGTGTACTGGACGGTCTGTCACAAAATCGCACTGAAGGTCTTTTAAGATTGCCTTCACTGGTGTGCCGTCTACCACAAGATTCACGATATAAACATTGGGAGTGTAAAGCAACTTTGCTAATTCTTTTTCAGAGATTTTAATTGACTTTGCCACTGGAAGGCCATTCTCGTCCTTCTCCACTCCATAAAACACTGCTGGAATCTGACCAGCACGACGAAGGTCACGACTTGCCTTCTTGCCATACTCTGTACGAGTTTGTGCGTTAAGTGTAATTTCTTTCATTTTTAATTGTTGTGTTACTATAAATTAAGTCTTTGGGAAGGGGATGAAACCCCTAACCTGTTATACGCTTAATTCGCCATCACACGATGCCCCATACAAAACGTGGGGCTAATGTGTTGCCCAAAAAAGCGGCACAAAGGTACGACTTTCGCCAGACGTGGCAAAAGTTTTTCCCATAAAATTCTTGTTATTGTTATGTTTTTAGACTTTTTCCTGCAGAAGAAGGTGTCATCAAGACACTTTCACCTATTAGAAAATATCTTTCACCTTGTCAAGGAAGCTTTTCTTTTCAGCAGGAGCCTCATCCTGTTCTCCAGCTGCCACAACCGTTTCTGCTGGCGCCGTCTCAACAGTAGCAGTAGCTTCTGCTGCCATTGATGTTTCACTAGTGGGAGAAACAGTCGGCGCATTACCTTTTGCCACATCCAATGTTCGTGTCAAAGCATCGACAAACTTCTCATAATCCTCCTTATAGAGGAACAGTTTATGCTTCTCAAACACAAAACGAGGATTGTCCATCGTTCCCTCATTGATTTTCTTACTCTCCGTAATGGCGATATAACGGTCGCCATTTCTGCTCTGCTTCACATCAAAATAATAGATGCGCTTGCCCGCCTTGATACTCTCTGAGTAAACCAAGTCTTTTTCTGTATCACCCATAAAATCTTTTATTATTATGTATGTAAATTCATAAATTTGCTACAAAATTGTTACTTTTTTTTCTTTTATACAAGATTTTCCGTTGTTTTTTTTCATTTTCACATAATCATTCCCTCCAAAATCCTTTTTTTTCAAAGAATTTCGCTAAATTTGCACTCAAATTGTTATCGACTAAAAACAAAAAGCAAAAGACACAACATTCATCAATACAAAAAAGAAACACACAAAAAAAAGAGTTTTTTGGCTTATGATAAACCGCACACTTATCCGTCTGAAAATTGTACAGCTCATTTATGCTTTCTACCAAAATGGCGGAAAAAACATCGACACTGCTGAAAAAGAACTGCTCTTCAGTTTGTCCAAAGCATACGACCTCTACAACTACATGCTCCTGCTGATTGTGAGCGTGTCGCGCTATGCTTTCCAGGAAGTGGAACACAAGGAACAGATGAATCGTGTTGCACACATCCAAGAAGAAGTCAGCCACCGGTTTGCCGACAATCTGTTTGCAGCGCAGTTAGAGAAAAACAAACAGTTGCAAGAGTTCATTGACACAAAAAAGAAAACATGGAACAACGACCTTGACTACATCAAGAAACTCTATGCAGACATCATTCAGAGTGAATACTATGCCGAATACATGGGAATGGACAAGGTCACCTATGCCGATGACCGTGAATTGTGGCGCAAGCTTTACAAGAACATCATTATGAAAGACGAGCGCATTGATGACATTCTTGAGGAGCAGAGCCTCTATTGGAACGACGACCGAGATGTGGTGGACACATTCGTGCTCAAGACCATCAAGCGGTTTGACCCCGCCAATGGAGCCAATCAAGAGTTAGTGCCCGAATACAAGGACATCGAAGACCAAGATTTTGCCATCCGCCTCTTCCGCCGCACTATCACAAATGACGAGTACTACCGCACCCTTATCAGTCAGTGCGTCAAAAATTGGGAATTTAATCGCCTCGCTTACATGGATGTTATCATCATGCAGATAGCAGTTGCCGAATTGCTCAGTTTTCCACAGATACCTGTTTCTGTCACAATCAACGAATATGTTGAGATAGCAAAGTGGTACAGCACCCCCAAGAGCGGTGGCTACGTCAACGGCATCATCGATGCAGTGGCAAAGAAGCTCAAGAAGGAAAACAAGCTCACCAAATCTTGACACATATTATAATAATAAAAACTATTCGTTTATTCATTCATCAGTAAATTATAATTACCACTATGTTCACAATTATGCAGGCAGCACAGGGTGCTGCAAAAGGCGGCTTTGACTGGAGTATGATTATCATGATTGTCGCCATGTTCGCTATCGTTTATTTCTTCATGATTAAGCCACAGCGCAAGCGTCAGAAGGAAATAGAAAACTTCCGCAAGGGACTCACAATCGGCAGCAAGGTCATCACAGCCAGCGGTGTTCATGGTGAAGTCAAGTCACTCAACGAAGGCGAGTCTTACCTCACCATCGAGATTGCAAAAGGCATCACCGTGCAGATTGACCGTAATTACGTCTATGCAGTAGGCACCCAGCAGCCTCAGCAGTGATTGGCAGGATTGTATGCTGGGTGATTTCTTTAAAGTGTTATTCAGAAGATTGCGATTGATTAAAATCGACCGCAATCTTCCTGTGTTTCTTATCTTCCTCGGATTGTCTGCCATTTTCTGGTTTCTACAAACCATTCAGGAGAATACAGAAGTCACACTTTCATACAGACTCATCATCGAAGACATGCCCAACGACGTGGTCTTCACCAGCGACATGCCTTCAGAAATCAATGTCAGCTATAGCAGCAAGGGCTGGAACGCCTTCTACTACAAGTTCATGCGGAACGACAACCCCGAAATCGTTGTCAATTTTAAGGAAGTCAACCAAAAGTCGGGAAAAGTCATCATTGATGCCAACACGCTTCGACGTGCCGTCATGCGCAAAAAACCACAAGGAATGACCTTTAAGACCACCTCCCCTAACAAGATTGAAGCATATTACTCCAACGGACAACACAAGCGTGTGCCTGTCATTTTCAACGGACGTGTAAGCACCACAGCTGGACGTTACCAGTGTGGCACCATTCTCATGCCCGATTCCGTGGACATCTATGCACCTAAGCATATTTATGGGAGCATCAACCACATCAAGACTGAAAATGTTACCTACACAGATCTTGAGGACACACTTCAAACGCGTCTTGCCCTACTCGTCCCACGTGGTGCTAAAGCCATACCTGACTCAGTAGATACTCGCATCTGCGTTGACATCTTCACAGACAAGACTTTGCAGGCGACCGTATACAGCGAGAACGTACCACACAACAAACTTATACGCACATTCCCTCTCAAGGTCAACGTCACTTTCCTTGTCAGCGCCACCCTCTACGATGAAATCAACGCCAGCGACTTCCTCCTTGCCATTGACTATAAAGAGCTGAGTTCCGACTCTAAACGATGTCGTATTCATGTACGACAGAAACCAGGCAATATACGCAACCTGCGCATCAGCCCAGAAACAGTAGAATATATCATTGAGCAATCCACCGAATGACACGCATCGGCATCACTGGAGGTATCGGCAGTGGAAAGACCTACATCTGTCAACTGCTCAAACAGCGTGGCATCCCTGTCTATAACTGCGACGAAGAAGCCAAGCGACTTATGACTGATAGTCCCTTCATCCGTCGGGAACTATGTGGTATTCTCGGCGACAAGGCATATTTGAACAATACACTCAACAAAAACCTTATTGCACAATACATCTTCACCGACAACAATCATGCCGCCCGCATTAACGCCATCGTTCATCCCGTTGTCCGTCAAGACTTCCTCCGATGGGCAGCACTGCAGGACAGTCCCATTGTCGCACAAGAATGTGCTCTCCTTTTCGAGTCCGGATTTCAAGATACTGTCGATGCCACCATCGATGTTTTCGCTCCTCTTTCCCTGCGCATCCAACGAGCCACACAACGTGACCATGCCACCACTGAGCAGATTCTCGCTCGTATGGCACAGCAGATGGATGAAGAAGAAAAGCAGCAACGTGCCGACTACTGCATACTCAATGACGGCACAACAGACTTGGAAGAACAGATTGACCACATCCTCAACCAACTAAACAACAAATACACTAAATAAAAAATCAATAATATGATCAGAAAAATTCTTGCCATTTCAGGCAAACCAGGGCTTTACAAGCTCATCTCACGAGGCAACAAGAGTCTCATCGTGGAAACCGTAGACGAGCAAAAGAAGCGTATCCCCGCTTTCGGAGCTGACCGCGTCGTATCTCTTGGCGACATTTCCATCTATACCAACGACGACAGCGAGGTCAAACTCTCCACCGTCTTAGAATCCATCAAACAGAACTATGGTGACAAACCTCTTGACCTCTCCCCCAAGAAGGCATCTCAAGATGACATCATCGCTTTCTTCACCAAAGTGTTACCCAATTACGACACCGACCGAGTGCGTGTCAGCGACATGCGCAAAGTCCTCTCGTGGTACAACATCCTCACCGCTGACGGCATCACAGAGTTTGACGACAAAGAAGAGGAGGAGACGAAGGAATCCGAAGACTGAACTACCACTTCTACTGAGACACTGTTTTCACAATCTCTGAATCGACATCGGGGACATCGGCAAATCGATGTCCCCGATGTCTGTTAACAAATACCACAAAATCGATTTCCTAATTTCAGAACTGAAGGAAGAGAATTACAAGAACGGGGGAACAATCGTCCCCCCGTCTATTCAAAGAAATTCGTTTTAATGTCTATTATTACTTAAAAAGTAACTGTGCGAACTCATGAAGGCTACGACGCCAAGTGTGGAATTCGTGTGCTGTGCCTTCTGACTCGTAACCGACAGCATTCATACCGAGCTGGGTCTTGATGTTTTTGGCAGCTTCAACACAACCCATGTTCTCCTTGCCACCACCGCTCATAAAGAGGAGCTTAGTCTTCTGTGCGAAGCCTTCAGAATTCTTCACCTGGTCAACACTCCATGCGCCGCTACTGAATGAACCCACATAAGCAAACTTGCCAGGATTTGCCAGAGTAATCTCACGTGCCTGCATGCCGCCCATGGAGAGACCAGAGTATGCACGATGTTCAGGATCAGCAATCACACGGTAGTTTTTCTCAATCATTGGGATGATGTCGTTGAAGAGCACATTCTTGAAGCCATCAGCGAAGCCACCGCCAAAGCCACCAAAGCCACCAAAACCGCCTTGTGGACGCTGTCCTCCCTGAGGAGCCTGACCTGCTGGACGTGGAGCATTTGCATTCAGACCATTATCCATCACAACGATGAATGGAACAGCTTTTTTCTCTGCGATGAGGTTGTCCATGATGGAAGCGACGTGACCCTGATATGGCCAGCTGTACTCGTTCTCACCCATACCGTGCTGCAAATAGAGAACGGGGAATTTCTTGGTAGGATTGGTGAAGTACTCGTTGGGCAGATAAACGAAGCAACGACGCATCTTCTCCGTGTAGCTTGAGTAGTAGTACACCTCGTTCATAGAACCTTGTGGTACATTCTTCACCTGCCAGAAATCCTGATCGTCAGATGGAACTTCTATACCACTACCCCAACGGCTTGCGCCATAGTAGTACAAACTGGTTGGGTCTGGAACACTGGCGCCGTCGATGTTCAACTGATAGTAGTGAAAACCAGGGTCCTGTGGAGCAGAAGTACCTGTCCACACACCATTTTCATCCTTGGTCATGGTGTAAATCTTACCAGCAATGTCAAGACCAACCTTTGTAGCTTCTGGTGCCGAAATCTGGGCACGTACCTGACGAGCAGAGTTCACCATAGGATACTGCTTGCTGTCCTGATTGCTCAATGCAGGCTTGAAGTCCTCTGCAATTGCTGCCTCTGATGGAACCCAAGGGTTACCCTGTGGACGACCACCAAAACCGCCAAACTGTGCTGACGCTGTCAAACTCACAAGCGTCATCAACGAAAGAATGATTTTCTTCATGTGATTAGTAAAAAATAAATTATGTAATAAATAATGTAAAAAAAGATAACAATATATTGACACGATGCGCTCCAAAAGGTTTAAAAAATCAAGTTGCCTTACGTGCATAAGACAACTTGAAGAATAGATGAGTGCATACAACAATGGTTTAACGACCGAAACCAAAGCCGAAACCCTGACCTTGAGGTGCTTTCTCTGGCTCGCCGAAGAAGGAAGCCTCTGCATCCTTGTCGTTAAGCTTGAACACCATGAACTTAGGATTCTGCTCGGTGCAAGGTGCCCATTCACCACCCTTAGGTCCGTTAGGATCGCTGTACTTGGCAAAGTTGGTCCATGCGGTAAGCATCTTCTCGGAAAGATCCCAGTCACCTTTTGTCCATGGACGCCAGCAGTGCTTGAGTGACTTGAACACAAACCAAAGGTCGGATGAGTGGAATGCACCCTTCAGACGCTGAGTCACCTCTGGATGCGAACCGTCGTCTGGCAATGGACGAGCAAACTCATAAGCCCAAGCCTTACCACCCTTCTGTGCACGAACCTTACAGAACTCAGCAATGTTTGGAGCCATGTCACCCATATCGTTGAGGGTGTAACCAATCATGTAAGGAACGTCTGCCAGCGTACCTTCGCGAGTTGCATCGTCGAAGCTCTTCACACTGACATAACCGTCAATCATAGGCATGTAGCCCATACCCATACGCATCATGCCCATGCCGCCACCTTGCTGACCTGCACTGTTTACCTGGCTATATATGGTTGGAAGAGCAAAAACTGTCTCAGTGGATGCCTGACGCATCTTCTGCAAGTCAGTCATACCTGCCCAGTCGAACATCTTCTTGGCGTTATTGGCGGCATCTTCAATGGAACCACCGCTGTAACGGCCACCCATCATGCCACCACCGTTAGGATTAGGAATGCTAAGTCCCTGGGCACTCATGATGACTGCCTTGTGGAACAAACCACGAGCCAATGGAGATTCACAAAGGGTGCGCACACTGCCACCACCTGCACTCTGACCGAAAATAGTCACGTTGTTGGGGTCGCCACCAAACTGAGCGATGTTCTTCTTAATCCACTTCAGTGCCTCAATCTGGTCGAGGATACCGTAGTTACCCGATACCTTGTTGGGGCTTTCCTCAGCAAGGGCTGGGTGAGTGAGGAATCCGAAGATGCCAAGACGGTAGTTGATGGAAACAAGGACGACATCCTTTGCACCCCACTCTTGTCCGTCAAATTCTGGTTCTGAACCGAAACCTTCACGATAGCCTCCACCATGAATCCACAGAGCAACAGGAAGTTTCTTACCAGCATTGCCTGGAGCCTTTGTCCATACATTCAAGTACAGGCAATCCTCACTGAAGGCAGCCTCCTTGCCATAACCCCACTCGGTATAATAACCACCTGTGTACTGGATGGCCTGATAGCTTGGACGACCAAAAGTGTCGCAAATCTTCACGCCCTTCCAAGGCACAACAGGCTGTGGTGCTTTCCAACGGTTTTCCCTGATTGGAGGAGCAGCATAAGGAATTCCACGATAGACGAAGACTTCTGGATGATCGTCAGCCTTAACACCCTGTACCTGGCCACCTTCGATGGTCAACACGGGATTGTTCTGTGCATTGCCTGCCGCACATGCAAGCAACAGTGACAAACCTAATAAAAGTTTTTTCATGTTTAATAATTGTTTAGGTTGTAAAAATAAGAATAGATATAATTGTTTTAAGATAGTAACATCCAAGGGGCAAAGATAGGAAGAATATCTTGAACAAACATTATTTTAATGACAAAATTATCAAAATATTTGCCCAATCACTGTTTTTTCCCTACATTCGCAACGAAAATAACAATCATCTATTTCCAATCTTAACACAACGCATCAATGAAAAAAATCGTTACATTATTGGCGATGGTGGCTTGCATGACAACAGTCACGGCTGCCAATCCTGTCATCAAGAACCTCGGTGATTCCAAGTATTGCATCGAAATCGGCAACCTGTCTATGACCATCAATGGTGCTGGAGGAGGGAAAATCCTCTCTTTCAAGTATCAAGATACCGAAGTCATCTCACAATCCACATTCCCTGAGAGTTTCGGAAGTACCTTCTGGACAAGTCCACAGAAAGAATGGAACTGGCCTCCTGTGCAAGAATTTGACAAACAACCCTACACGGTGGAGGAGAAAGGCAACTCACTCGTGATGACCAGCAATGTGTCTGCGCGGCTGAAATACCGCATCCGCAAGGAGTTTAGCGTGGATGCCAAGAAGAACGCCATCGTGGTCACCTACTCCATCATTAACGAGTCGGACGAAACACGCAAGGTGGCTCCATGGGAAATTACACGTGTGCCAAACGAGGGTTTCATTTTCTTTGATGCACCCACTGACCAGATTACCCCTGCAAACCTCATACCTTTCCAATCAGCATTCGGCATTTCATGGTACAAAACAGACGAAGCCAACCAAAACCG
This sequence comes from uncultured Prevotellaceae bacterium, assembly GCA_900316505.1. Classification (GTDB taxonomy): domain Bacteria; phylum Bacteroidota; class Bacteroidia; order Bacteroidales; family Bacteroidaceae; genus Minthosoma. The sequence continues at coordinate 16,736 of ONDH01000024.1, read as the reverse complement.
CAAGATCAATGCAGACGGTAAGGGCTGGCTCGCCTATAGCAACAATGGATTGTTGATGGTGAAAAAGTTTCAAGATCTCAACGCTTCACAGCCCGCTCCTGAAGAAGCAGAAATACAGGTGTATGTCAATCGAGGGAAAAGTTATATTGAGCTGGAGAGCCAAGGCGCCTACACGGAGCTGAAGGCTGGCGAATCGCTCAGTTGGACTGTTGAATGGTTCCTTACCCCTTATGCAGGTGAAGTACCATCAAAGGATTTGTTGAAGAAAGTGAAGAAGCTCATCAAATAGTAAGTTTCCAGCCAAGACATCATCACAGAAAGAGCCATCAACATAAGCGTCATGTTGATGGCTCTTTCTATTTATGAGGATTATTGTTACAATACGCCTTTGCTCGAAGGCAACTGAAACTTGTAAATATCACGCTTAACCGCCATCTTAATGCTACGAGCAAGTGCCTTGAAGATGCCTTCAATTTTGTGGTGCTCATTGTCACCTTCTGCTTTGATGTTAAGGTTCATACGAGCAGCATCACTGAAAGATTTGAAGAAGTGAAGGAACATCTCAGTAGGCATGTCGCCAACACGTTCACGTTTGAACTCTGCGTCCCACACAAGCCATGCCCGACCACCGAAGTCCAGAGCCACCTGACAAAGGCAGTCATCCATCGGAAGCGTGTAACCATAGCGTTCAATACCACGTTTGTCTCCAAGAGCTTTAGCAATACATTCGCCCAATGCTATACCTGTATCCTCGATAGTGTGGTGCTCGTCCACATTGAGGTCACCTTTCACATGAATACGGAGGTCTATAGAGCCATGCTTACCGATTTGCTCCAGCATGTGGTCGAAGAATCCCAGTCCTGTGTTGATATCACACTTACCTGTACCATCCAAATTAAGACAGATGTCAATGTCCGTCTCTTTCGTCGTGCGTCGCACAGAAGCCGTACGTTCGCCAGCAAAAAGGATTTCCGTGATTTCGTCCCATGACTGCACGTTATCACCAAGAATCAGAAACTTGCAACCGAGGTTCAATGCCAGTTGCTTGTCTGTCTCACGGTCACCTATCACATAGCTGTTGGCAAGGTCATATTCCCCAGTCATGTATTTCGTCATCATACCCGTACCTGGCTTACGTGTAGGCAAGTTGTCGGCAGGGAATGAACGATCAATGAGGATGTCATCGAAAGTGACTCCTTCCCCTTTCAGTGTGTTGAGCATAAGATTGTGAGTTGGCCAAAAGTCTTCCTCTGGATACGAAGAAGTGCCAAGCCCGTCCTGATTGCTCACCATGACAAACTCGAAGTCAAGTTTCGTACGGATGAAGTTGAGGTTACGAATCACACCGGGAACAAATTGAAACTTCTCGAAAGAATCAATCTGCTCGTCGTCTGGCTCTACTAAAATGGTGCCATCCCTGTCGATGAAAAGTGCTTGCTTCATAAGAAATGAAAGTTGAAGAATTGAAGAATTAAAGTTCTGCAACTATACGTATTGTCTCAACGCCGAAAGCAGTTTTGTATTCTCTTCCTTGATGCCCACCGTAATGCGGAGACAATCACCACAGAGATGTACACGGTTGCGGTTGCGTACAATCACCCCCTTCTGTACCAAGTATCTGTAGATTCCATCAGCATCCGTCACACGGACAAGAATAAAGTTGGCATCTGTCGGATAGACTTTCTTGCAGATAGGTAAGATGCTCAACGCCCTCATGAGTGTCTCACGCTCTTCGAGAATCATGGTAATGTGGCGTTGCAACAACGTAACATTGCCCAGAATCTCCATTGCCTTCTTTTGGGTAAGCACATTGACATTATAGGGGTACTTCACTTTATTGTAAAGTCCGATGATGTCAGTATTGGCAAATGCCATACCCAAACGGATGCCTGCAGCTCCCCACGCCTTGGAGAACGTAGCAAGGACAATGAGGTTGGGATATTTCTGAATATCGAAACGGAAAGGTTTCTGCGACGAGAAGTCGCTGTATGCCTCATCCACAATCACAATGCCTTGAAAAGTCTCAATGACTTTCTCTATCTTCTCACGAGAAAAAGCATTGCCCGTCGGATTGTTTGGTGAACAGATGAAAATGATTTTAGTGTTCTCGTCACACGCTGCCAAAAGCGCATCGGGATCCATGTCATAATTCTCATCCAGCGACACCTTACGGTACTCCACATCGTTCACATCAGCACACACCTCATACATACCATAAGTGGGGTCAATAGCCACCACATTATCTTTGCCCGGACGGCAGAAGATGCGATAAGGCAAATCAATCGCCTCATCACTACCATTACCCAAGAAGATATTCTCCACAGGCACTCCCTTCATAGGTGAGATTATCTGTTTCAACTCCTCTTGCAAAGGATCTGGGTAGCGGTTCACGCCATTAGGATAAGGATTCTCGTTGGCATCGAGGAAAGCGTCCGCCTTCACACCCTTAAACTCGTCGCGGGCACAACTATATGGTTTAAGCGCCCATATGTTGGGACGCACTAATTCTTGTAAACTTTTCATAAAGACTGTATTCTTACTGTCATTGCATTTTTATGAGCATCCAATTGTTCCGCTTCAGCCATCAATTCGACAGCACGGCCAATGGATCGGACACCCTCTGCTGACAATTCCTGGAAAGTGATCTTGCGGCAGAACGAGTCAAGGTTCACACCGCTGTATGCCTTAGCATATCCAGATGTAGGAAGCGTGTGGTTGGTACCAGAAGCATAGTCACCTGCAGACTCACAAGAGTATTTGCCCAGGAACACACTACCTGCATTCACCACCCTATCTGCAAACGACTGATAGTCTTTGATGGCAAGAACTAAATGTTCAGGAGCGTATTCATTAGTCATCTCCAAAACCTCTTCTCGATTCTTTACAATAATGATTTTGGAATATTGTAGCGACTGCTCTGCTATCTCCTTGCGAGGCAGCAACGCCAATTGTCTTTCTACCTCCGCATTCACCTTCTCTGCCATTGCCTCGGACGTGGTGATGAGGATAACCTGTGAATCCACACCATGCTCTGCCTGAGAAAGCAAATCTGCAGCTACAAACACAGGATTTGCCGTTTCATCTGCAACCACAGCCACTTCAGAAGGACCTGCTGGCATATCTATCGCCACCTCATGCAGACTCACCTGCTGTTTGGCTGCCATCACAAACTGATTGCCAGGACCAAATATCTTGCTGACTTTCGGCACAGACTCAGTACCGTATGCCATCGCGCCAATCGCCTGAACACCACCAGCCTTGAAGATTTTGCTTACACCAGCAACCTTTGCAGCCATCAGTATGGCAGGATTTACTTTGCCCTCACGATTGGGAGGAGTACAAAGCACAATCTCCTTGCATCCTGCAATCTTGGCAGGCGTGGCAAGCATCAACACCGTCGAAAACAAGGGTGCCGTTCCTCCGGGAATGTAAAGGCCCACCTTCTCAATTGCGACAGACTTCTGCCAACACAACACACCAGGAGCTGTTTCCACCTTCTCACCTTCAAACTTCTGCGAAGCATGAAACTTCTCAATATTGGCATGGGCAAGCTTCAAGGCATTCTTCAACTCTTCCGAAACAAGTTTCTCAGCTTCGACCATTTCTTCTTCAGAAACTGCCAACGACTCAAGTTTCACCTTGTCGAATTTCTCTTCAAAGGCTTTCACAGCAGAGTCACCATACTGCCGAATCTGGTCAAGCACAGTCTGCACTGTCTCTCGCAATTCGGAAGCATCCCGATGTGGACGTTCCAATAAGGTCGTCCACTCTGCTTGATTAGGGTATTTTATGATGTTCATCTTTTCATGTACCATTTACCATGTACAATGTACGATTTGCCATGTGGCTTGTACACTATAAAATCATTTTTTCGATAGGTGTCACCAAAATGCCTTCTGCTCCAAGTGCCTTCAACTGGCCAACAATCTCCCAGAAATGCTTCTCGTCAAGCACGGCATGAACAGAACACCATTCTTCGTCTGCCAAGGGAATGATTGTAGGGCTCTTCAAACCAGGCAACACCTTCACGATTTCTGCCAGACGAGCCTTTGGCGCATTCATGCGCACATACTTTTTATCTTCGGCTATCAACACAGAATTGATGCGGAAAAGCAGGTCTTCAAGAATGGCTTTCTTCTCATCGTCCAGATTCTTGTTACCAATGAGCAAAGCCTCGCTCTGCATCACCACTTCCACCTCTTTCAAGTTGTTGCTGACCAAAGTAGAGCCAGAACTTACAATGTCGAAGATACCATCAGCCAAGCCAATGCCAGGAGCAATCTCCACTGAACCCTGAATCACATGGATATCTGTCTTCACACCCTTCTCCTCCATAAACTTACGGAGAATGACAGGATAAGAAGTAGCAATTTTCTTACCGTTGAACCACTCCACACCAGGATAATCCACAGCCTTAGGAATAGCCAGTGAAATGCGGCACTTGCTGAAGCCAAGGCGCTTCACGATGTCAGCATTCTCATTGCGTTCCACAAACTCATTCTCGCCCACAATACCCACATCAGCCACACCATCAGCTACAGTTTGTGGAATATCATCATCACGGAGGAAAAGCACCTCCAATGGAAAATTAGATGCCTGAACAAGCAACGTGCGCTTGCTCGAACTTACTTTGATGCCGGTCTCTTTCAGAAGATCCATGGTGTCTTCAAAGAGACGACCTTTTGATTGTACTGCTATACGTAACATATATGTCTGTTGTTTTGATTCTATGATATAATTAAACTCTTATCTCTTAACCCTAAACTCTTAACCCTAATCCCTAAACTCTAAACCCTAAACCCTAAACCCTAAACCTAATGAATCGCCCCCAAATGCGTCATGATTGACTTGTTCGACGGGATATAGGTTGCTATAATAGGCCGGTGTCGATCCGGCTCATCGTGTCGGAAGAATTCCAGAATGGCACTGAACGAATAGCGGCTCGTGTCGAACACAATGTAGTCGTAATCTCGATACAGCACATCGGTGCTGGGTATGTCTCCCAATTTCGAATGGAACACATCATACTTGAACCGATGCCTTTCTGCAATCTCCTTCATGTCGGCGAGATTGTTGCCATCACCCACAATCAGAATCTTCTTCCTTTTCTTTTTCTTTCTCTTACGTCCCCATGCATACAGGTTCTGCATCACATACGCCATTCCACCTTTCAACGCCACAGTCAACGTAATAAACGCTGAATAGATGATACTATAGTGTGCAAAGTGTTTCTTGAAGAAAATCACCATGGCCTTATAGAAAGCATTCACATACTTGAATGATTCTTTCTTCGTGCTCTCTCCCTTGTAGTGCAATATCTGTGTCGGGATGTAGTAATTCTGATAACCAGCCTTCAACACACGATAGCTCAAATCGATGTCCTCGCCATACATGAAGAACGTCTCGTCCAACAACCCCACCTTGTCCAAAGCCTCCTTACGGATAAACATAAACGCACCACTCACAATCTCAATCGGGTTGATTGACTGTTTATTCAGATACTGCATATAATACCTGCCAAATACACGGCTCTTCGGAAACAGCGAACCCAAACCCGTCATCTTGCAGAACGCCACAAAGGGAGTTGGTACACCACGACGGGATTCTGGTGCAAAAGAACCATCCACCCTCAACATTCCCACACCGCACATGCCTGCCTTTGGCGTCTTGTCCATAAAGTCAATGCACTCTCTCAACGTGCGCTCTCCAATGAACGTGTCGGGATTCAGCAGCAGCACATACTCTCCCCTTGCCTCCCGTATCGCCTGATTGTTGGCACGGGAAAAACCGACATTCTCCTTATTTTCAATATAGCGCACCCATGGGAACTTCCCCCTCAGGTACGATACTGAGTCGTCAGTGCTGTTGTTGTCAACCACAAACACTTCGCCACCCACACCTGTCAACGCTTTCTCCACAGAGAGCAGGCATTGCTCCAGATAAAAGCGAACATTATAATTGACTATGACAATGGAGAGTTTCATCTATTCCTTATTCACATCCTCCAGATAGGAAGAAATCTTTGACTCAGAGGGCCAACAATAGATGCTGACACAAAAAGCAACCAAGGCACAAAACATACCGCTTACACTCGTGGCAAGGTAATATACCGCCACACTGAACACAGCAGCGATGCACAAAATGCCTATCCGCACAATACTCCATATATGATAAGACCGCAAAGCCTCTTCATTGTTCATACGACGTAATCCTTTGGTGGTGTTCAAGGTGAACAAACGGATTGCCAAGGGGATGCCAATAATAGTCAATGCCACCACGGCAATGTTCAGCTTCACCTCCTCCGTTGACTGAGGCACCACCACCCCATTAGGTATCACGTCCAGTTCGCCCAACACGACAGCAGCCACTACAATCAGCCACACCATCGCCAACTCTATCTTCAAAACCCTCAATAGCTTTTGTATATATTTTACCATAATCTTTGAAAATCTTTCAACACTCAACAAATCACTTTCCCGTGAAAGGCACCCGATTCACCAACGAACGTCCCAACGTCACTTCATCCGTATATTGCAGTTCGTCATTGATGCTCATGCCCCGTGCCAACACCGTCAACTTCACCTCTGGGTATTTCGACAACTTGCGGAAGATATAGAAATTCGTGGCATCACCCTCCATTGTCGAGCTCAAGGCAAAAATCACCTCTTCCACGCCACCCTTGTCCACACGCTCCACCAAACTGTCTATCTCCAGTTGGCTCGGACCCACACCGTCCATCGGTGAGATGACACCACCCAGCACATGGTACAATCCATGATATTGCTGCGTCTGCTCAATCGCCATCACATCCTGCACATTCTCCACCACACAGATAATGGAACTGTCCCTATGCGGATTCGCACAAATCTGGCAGACATCCTCATCACTGATATTGTGGCACACCTCGCAGTAGTGCACCTCATGGCAAAGCGTCGAGACAGCATCCGTGAAAGCATCAACCTTGCCGACATCCAAGCGCAACATATGCAGCACCAACCGCATTGCTGTCTTACGCCCGACACCCGGCAGTTTCGAAAACTCATCCACAGCACGTTCCAACAATGCCGACGAATACTGCTCGTTCATTTCTCTTCTTTCCTTATTTCTGGTGCAAAGGTACGGAAAAAAAGTGAAAAGTGAAGAGTGAAAAGTGAAAAATCTATATTACCCGCCATTCGGAGAGTTGGATACTTAGATTTTTCACTTTTCACTCTTCACTTTTCACTCACTTTGTGTTATTTCCTTTTCTTTGAAAAGAGCCCAAACACACCGCGGAGCGCCGTCGCCGTCTTAAAGGCAGAAATGACATAGCCCACATAGTTCATGTACTTGTTGGAAGAGTCGAGGAAGAGGTGTTCCGGATGATAGACGAAATAATCGGCAACATCATTCTTCAGCTGAGACACGCCATAGTCTATCTGTTGCCTTGCATGCTCCTTCTCGTCACGAAGATCCCTGAGAGATGCAAATTTATATTTCCTGCTCATTCCTCACCTCCTTTCTCATCATAATCGTCCAACTCACGCACAAGGCTCTCCGCCAGTTTGCGAATTTGCTCATCCTTACGGCTCCCGCTGTGCGTCATCTGCTCCGTGATGGTAGGCACATTCAGCAACTGCTCGCTGAACATCCTCACAAACGGATTCTCAATCAATGGCTTCCTCAGCAAGAATACCAGCAGAATCAGCAGCACCAGCACAGCTCCCACGATGTAGTAGCTCAGCATCTCATTGCCTGTCAGCAAGGTCAATGCTTTCACCGTTCCTGTGCTAAGAAAGAAGATGGCACTTGTTGCCAATGCCATCGTCACAGCTGCCAGCACCACATAGGTGGTCACCACCGTCAAGCGTTCTGTCGCCTCAAGGCGAAGATACCGCTCCACACGGTAAGCCAACCTGCGGAAATCCTCTGTCACTCTATTGGTTGCACTCATGTCGGCACCTTATTCTGCGTCGAAATCCTCAGCAGGCACACATTCGCGCTTTCTGCCGATGTTCTTGATTTCATCCACAAGATTCTCGAAAGCCTCCTTGTCAAGCTTGATACCACGCTTCTCAAGAGCCTCCTTAATTTTTGCACGCTGATCCTCGCCCTTTTCAGGAGCAAAAAGAAGACCTAACGCTGCTCCAGCAATGGCACCACCAACAAAAGCAGCAGCCAATGCAAAACCATCACCTCTTGTCATAACAAAATACGTTTTTAAGGTTGATAAATAATGTTAATTGTTTCAATTTCGGGGGCAAATATAAGACATAATCCCCAAAAAGCAACACAATTTTAGATGTTTAACTTTTTTTTGCACACATCTCTTTTGCAATGTGACAAATATGCCCTAACTTTGTGGAGAATCCATGACATCATTCAATCATCTAATTATAAAACGAGAAAAATTATGAGAAAAAGTATTTTGATGGGATTAGCACTTGTTGCAGCCCTTGCCTTCGTTTCATGTAAATCATCTGAAAGCAGCTACAAGAAGGCATACGAAAAAGCAAAGGCACAAGAGATGGCACAAACTAACACCACTGATCAAGTTGAAACTGCCCCAGTGACTGTGACACCTGTGGTCACCACACCTGTCAGCACAACAGCAGCCAACACCGAGAACGACCGTCAGGAGCGTCTCACCGTCATGAATGGTGGCACCCTCAAGGCATTCAACGTCGTTTGTGGTTCATTCAGCAGTGTTGACAACGCCAACAACCTCCGCAACACCCTCGTTGCCAAAGGTTACTCTGCTCAGGTGGCTCAGAATCCAGAGACAGGCATGTACCGCGTCATTGCAGCTTCCTTCGACGATCGTGCATCAGCTGTCACTTCCCGCGACCAACTTCGTGGCACCTACCCCGATGCTTGGCTTCTCTATCGCACCTATTAAGGATACTTTTCCTTGTCAAACATAAGAAGGGGTTGTGGCCATATTGGAGCAGCCCCTTTTTTCAATCCAACCGTCATCAATAAGCATTTTATTTCATGGAACAACTACTATCAGCAGCATCGTATGGGGCTGGCCCATGATTATTCTGTTGTTAGGCACACATATTTTCCTGACATTCAGATTAAAATTTCCCCAACGTAAAATAGGAACAGCCATTCGGTTGTCGGTAAAGAAAGACGAAGGTTCGACAGGTGACGTGAGCCAGTTTGGAGCATTGGCAACATCCTTGGCAGCCACCATCGGAACAGGCAACATCATCGGTGTCGCCACCGCAGTGAGCCTTGGTGGTCCCGGAGCCGTGCTGTGGTGCTGGTTGACCGGTGTGTTCGGCATCGCCACAAAATACAGCGAAGGACTGCTTGCCATCAAATACCGCGAGAAAACCCCAGACGGAAGAATGATGGGTGGTCCCATGTACGCCCTGCAAAACGGATTGGGCATGAAGTGGTTAGGAGTATTGTTCTGTCTGTTCGCAGCAATAGCATCCTTCGGCATCGGCAACACGGTGCAGGCAAATGCCATCAGCGAAAACATCTCATTGGTGATGGAAGAATGGGCGTCACCCGATACAACAAAGATGATTACAGGATTCGTACTTGCCGCACTTGTAGGCTTCGTGGTGATTGGAGGTGTCAAGAGCATCGCAAGGTGGTGTACAGCATTGGTGCCCCTGATGGCAATATTATACGTATTGGGGTGTATCTATATATTATGTGTCAACCACCAATATCTGGGCGAAGCATTCTCGCTCATCTACAACGAAGCATTCTCGCTGAAAGCTGTGGGAGGTGGCACGGCAGGAACAGTGCTGATGGTAGCCGCACGTTACGGTATTGCCCGTGGACTCTTCTCCAACGAGTCTGGTATGGGTTCCGCACCCATCGTGGCAGCGGCAGCGCAAACCAAGAACCCCGTGCGTCAGGCATTGGTTTCCTCCACAGGCACATTCTGGGACACTGTCATCATTTGCGCCATCACAGGTTTGGTCATCGTATCAAGCATCATCGCCTACCCAGAAATCAGTCAAGAAGATGGAGGCATGTTGACGAAGAAGGCATTCGGCATGATTCCATACGTAGGCACACCCATCCTCACCTTCGGCATCACCACCTTCGCCTTCTCCACCATCTTGGGTTGGAGCTACTATGGCGAAAGGGCAATGGAATATCTGGCAGGCAGACGCAGCATCGTCTTCTACCGTGTAGTGTTTATCCTGTTGGTGTTTGCAGGCTCCACCATGAGTTTGGCATTGGTGTGGAATTTGGCAGACATCATGAATGCTTTCATGACTGTACCCAACCTCATTTCGTTGCTGCTCCTTTCCGGTGTCATCGCGAAAGAGACACAGCACTATCTATGGGACAAGCATCTGGATGAAGAAGATAAAGGATTGAAAAGTTGAAAATTGGAAGTTGAGAGTTAGTGTTTAAGAACTATGATACAGGACCTTTGCATCATCATGTTGACGGCAGGCATCACAAGCCTGGTGTTCAAATTACTCAAACAGCCCGTCGTGCTGGGTTACATCGTGGCAGGTATGCTGGTGGGGCCACACGTGATGGGCGAATCATGGATTAGCAACGAAGAGAATCCGGAAACATGGGGAGAGATTGGCGTGCTCTTCCTTCTGTTCAGTCTCGGATTGGAATTCTCCTTCAAGAAGCTGCTCAAAGTGGGCAGTACCGCCATCATTGGTGCCGGTGTCATCGTGGTAGGCATGATGGTGACAGGCATGGCAACAGCATTCTTCCTCGGATGGAACGACATGAATGCCATCTTCCTTGGCGGCATGCTCTGCATGTCATCCACCACCATTGTCTTCAAAGCCATCGAAGAGGCAGGCCTTCGCAGTCACCGCTTCGCAGGTGTGTGCTTCGGCATCCTCATTGTCGAAGACCTCTTCGCAGTGGTGCTCATGGTATTGCTCACCTCCATTGCCGTGAAGAACGAGTTTGAAGGCAAGGAACTCCTATGGCAAGTGGGCAAACTGCTCATGTACATCGCCATCTGGTTCATTTTGGGCATTCTGCTCATTCCCACCTTCCTGAAGAAATTTAAGAAGCACCTCAACGACGAAACACTGACCATCTTCTCCATCGGACTTTGTCTTGGCATGGTGCTGCTGGCTGTGCAGGCAGGATTCAGCAGCGCGCTGGGAGCCTTCGTCATGGGTTCGGTATTGGCAGAGACAGTGGATGCTGAACGCATCGAGCACTTGGTGCAACCCATCAAGAACATCTTTGGTTCCATCTTCTTCGTGTCAGTCGGCATGATGATTGACCCCGCCCTGCTCCTTCAGTACTGGTTGCCCATCAGCATCATCACGTTGGTGGTCATCTTTGGACAAATCCTATTCGGCAGCCTCGGTACGCTCCTTTCCGGACAGCCCCTCAGAGTGGCGTTGCAGACCGGTTTCTCCTTGGTGCAGATAGGTGAATTCGCCTTCATCATCGCCACCCTCGGACAGAACCTGAAAGTGACAGACACCAGCCTCTACCCCATCGTCGTGGCAGTCAGTGTCATCACCACATTCCTCACGCCCTACATCATGAAGCTCGCCTACCCCACACTCTCCTTCCTCGAGAAGCACATGAGCCAAGACACCAAGAAGATACTCGACAGCTATGTGGAGAAGCGGCAGGCAGGCAGCAGCATAAAGGACAAGAAGCTTTCATGGCTGTCTCCCATCCAAAGACTCTTCAAGTTCGTGCTCCTCAAAATCGCCATGGCGCCAGGTATCAACAAGCTGCTGCGTGTCTTCAACGAAAACCTTTACGCACGTGAACGCCTGGCTGAGTCGCAACGAGGACTGGAACGTGAAGTGGAAGACTCACTCATCAGTCTCGAAATGAACATAGCCGAGGTGGAAGTGCCTGGCAACTCCGCCTTTGCAGGCAAGGCACTCAAAGACCTCAACATCCGCAACATCACCGGAGCCAACATCGTGCGCATCATCCGTGGTGGCATCAACATCAACATCCCAGGTGGCAGCCATCGAATCTATCCGGGCGACCGCATCATCCTGGCAGGTTCCGACACCGACGTGGCAGCCTTCCAGAAGATGTTGGAGACAAGCATTGCCCATAACGAAGAAGTGGACGATAACAAGACCAACATCGTGCTCGACAACTTCACCATCACTGCCGACTCACCCCTCTGCGGCAAGAGCATCATCAAGTCGGGCATCCGTGAAAAAGGCAACTGCATCGTCATGGGACTTGTTCGACCCGCCGAAGACTTCTACACCAATCCCGACCCCACCCTCGTCATTCAGGCAGACGACATCATCATTGTGGCGGGAGAGAAACAGAAGATGCACGACTTCTTTGACCAAACAGCCACATCCAACCCCAAGATGTGGTCGTAACCTTTTTATTAAGTTAAAAACTAAAAGTGAAAAGTTAAAAGTATAAATTACCATTGTAAACAGGATATCAACATCCCGAATGGCAGGTAACTTATACTTTTAACTTTTAGTTTTTAATTTTTCACTCAGAAGAGTGGAGATGGAGGGGCCAAGAAATAAAAATGGTCAGGTTCAATACCCGACCATTGAAACAAAGTGGAGATGGAGGGGCCAAGAAATAAAAAATGATCGGGTTCAATACCCGACCATTGGAACAAAGTGGAGATGGAGGGGCCAAGAAATAAAAAATGGTCAGGTTCAATACCCGACCATTGGAACAAAGTGGAGATGGAGGGGCCAAAGAAAATAAAAAATGGTCAGGTTCAATACCCGACCATTGAAACAAAGTGGAGATGGAGGGGCCAAAGAAATAAAAAATGGTCAGGTTCAATACCCGACCATTGGAACGTAGTGGAGATGGAGGGGATTGAACCCTCGTCCAAACAAGGAAGCCATACGCTTTCTACATGCTTATTCTTGCCTTCGGTTTTCGTGATGCAGCAAGACCAAGACCACCAACTGCACCCTTATCCTCTAAAGTTTCACCAACAGAGCGAGGCATCTGCTGGCTATTCCCGATTTTATAGCACCGCTGATCAGAACGCTTCAGGACAGGTAGCTTTCTGGGCGATGTCTCGTTCCCCCGCCTGGCGAGGGAATTAGGCCATATCTACTATGCTTCGATTAGGCAGCGAGAGCGTAACGAGTTTCGCCAATTAATTCTTTGATGTCTGAGATTTGAGAGAGGGGCATCGACTCTCTGCATGCTTACGTACCACCTCATCTTGCTGTCAAATCCAGTCATCCCCGACTGTCACTTGCAGCGCTTGGCGTCACTTCGCCAAACCTCTGGTGATAAGTAGGGCTCAACCAGCCTCAGCCAATTGAGCCTCTTTTCTCGTTTTGGAGGTGCGTACCCGATTCGAACGGGTGTACACGGTTTTGCAGACCGTTGACTAAGCCACTCATCCAACGCACCATGTGGGGCTTATTCCCAATTGCGGGTGCAAAGGTAGTACAAAATTTAGACATTACAAAATAAAAGAAGACTTTTTTTTATTTTTATTGTTAAAATGCCGCCGACCTTATTTAACGGTAGTGCAAATTATAGACAACACAAAATAAAAGAAGTGATTTATTTGCAGAGAAGTGTATTTTTGTCTAAATTTGTCACGGATTATGCAAGGAGCATTGGAAAAAGTGAGGAATTACATCCGTCAGCACCATCTTTTGGAAGAAGGGGCACGGGTGTTGGTCGGCTTAAGTGGCGGACCCGATTCCGTATGCCTTGCCCGCATCTTGGACAGTCTGGGCTACGGAGTGGTGGCAGTGCATTGCAATTTTCACCTGAGGGGCGACGAGAGCCAGCGCGACGAGCAATTTGTAGCATCACTCTGCCTGCAGATGGGATGGGAGCTGCACCGGGTAGATTTCGACACACAGACCTATGCCCAGCATCGGAAAATCAGCATCGAAATGGCAGCACGCGAATTGCGGTACGAGCACTTCCGTTCACTCCTGCACGACACGCAAGCCTGTGCCGTTGCCGTAGGGCATCATCAGGACGACAACATAGAAACTCTGCTGCTCAATGCCGTGAGAGGAACAGGCATCCGAGGGCTCTGCGGCATGCAGCCACGCAACAACGATGTGGTGCGTCCCCTGCTGTGCCTGACACGCCAAGAGATTCTTGCCCATCTGGCAGACATCCAGCAAGACTTTGTGACCGACCACACCAATCTGGAAGACGCCTATGCACGCAACAAAGTGCGGCTCGATGTGCTGCCTCTCTTGGAACACATCAATCCCGGAGCCATGAAAAACCTTGCCTCCACACAGGAGAATCTGGCAGAAGTGATGAAAGTTTATCAGCAAGCCATGCAGCAAGCCCTTGCCGAATGTGTGGAGCAGAGAGCGAATGGAGAAATCTACATCCATATCGCCAAACTGCAAAGCCACCCCTCCCCCATCTCCATCCTTCACGAGACGCTCTCGCCCCTCGGCTTCAACAAGGCACAAATGGAAGACATGCTGCACACTCTCCACGAAAGCGGGAAGGTGTTCACCGCTGAAGGCAGAAGAGCGCTGGTGGACAGGCAACACATCATCGTCGAAGCAGCCCACTACCCCATGCCCGCCATCCACCAAGAGGTGGTGGACGTTCAAGACCTGCACATGCAGAAAGACTCCAGCCATGCCTATCTCGATGCTGACAAGCTGCACGGCGAGCTCACCCTCCGCACCCCCCGCACAGGCGACACCTTCGCTCCCTTCGGCATGGGCGGCAAGCGCAAACTCCTCAGCGACTTCCTCACCGACCAGAAACTCACCCTCTTCGAGAAGGAGCACCAGCCCCTCCTCATGGATGGCAACGAAATTGTCTGGGTGGTGGGCAGACGCAGTTCCGAACTCTACCGCGTGGATGAGCACACAAAACGGGTGCTACACATCACCGTATGAGGCATCACATGATACTTGACACAAAAGTGATGCATCTTTCATTTATCATTTAGCGCAGCGCCTTCATTTTTTCATTTCATCATTTTTTCATTTCAGCGCAACGCATTTCATTCTTTCATTTTCTGAGTATAGCCTTGACACAGAAGCGAGTATATTAGTGACATCGAGCTGAGTATATTGGTGACGTTTGATGTTGTATACGAGTGACATTGAAGTGTGTATACGAGTGACGCTGAAAGGTGTTTGTGAACTACGTGCGCACCGTGCGCATCTCATTTCGCTCACCCAGTGCATAATATTACGGGCACCCAGCGCATGTTATTTCGCGCTGAGTGCCCATCTTTGATAGCCAAAGGGTTACGTGTTTCTGCAATTAGCGGAAGAAAATATACCTAAAAGTCGACACTCGTAGCCACCTTGAGCTTTACGTCGTAAGGCTCATGAACAGACCGCCGCAAGGCTCGCGAGCCTTACGGGGGTCTGTTGAGAGGGGGTGTTTAAGTTATACTTCGCCATTCAGGCACTTACACTGTAGAATCCTTTGACATGATGTAGTTGGTGCTTGACGAGGAAGAGCCCGTTCCCTGGGGAATTGCCGTGATGTGGCGTGCCTTCAATTTGACGCCGTCTGCATAGGTAGTAAAATAGAACTGTACCGTATTCGTCTAAAATGGGGAAAAATTGATGAATTATGCATAAAATACGATTCCCAAGTAAAATCGGTTATTAAATATTATATCTTGAACTATATTGGCTCGCCTGAGAATTGAGAAATGAAAAATCTGCGTTATATTCGTTCAATTCGTGTTCATCTGTGTTCGAAAACGAAGATTTATCATTTCATTCTCTGTAAACTGTTACGGTTTTCTTAAGTTGTGTACGATGTTGCGGAATATTATGGCACAATATGGATTCGGCTTGGGGAACCAACACAAAATGTTCTTCCAATAAAGAAATTGCGATAGGACGCATTCCCTTTGCCATTTTTACATTTATTTATTATATCGGAGTATTCCTCTTCAAATTCAAGTTCATTTTTCTCGGATCGTACAAGCATCCAATCGTGGTAAGGTCGATAATCTATAGAAAAGTCCACATCCTCTCCTGATATGATAATTTTTTTTGACCCCCAAAAGCGAATCTTATACCTTTTATCTTCCAGTTTTTCTAATTCAAATATGATGGTGGCAATGTCTTCAGGCAAAGATTCTTCTTGCCCAATAATTGAGTCAAACCAAACATGAGTGGCAACTTCTACTATATCCACCTTCCCGATTGATTCTAACGTCTGTGGCAACAACACTGGTGTCTGAGAAAAAATGACAGCCTCTTTTGTAAGCATCAAAAGTGCCAATTCATGATGAATGAATTCACATGCAGAGGTCTCCGAACTGCATTTTCTCAACATTTGCTTATTCCCACGTTCATCAAAATAGAAAACTTCCCATTTACCATAATTTTCGTACAATACTATTCTGTCTGGTAATAGTTCTCCATACAATGAATACCAACAAGAAGGAATTCCTTCTTGTTCCAAAATTTTTATTAATTCTTTTCTATGCATAAATGTACTACACTTGTCAGTTTAATAAATTCGTAAAATTATTTATACTTAAATTATTGAAATTACTTCAAACACTATCAGTCATTGAACCACGCAATTAGATACTATCGCCATCGCCTGACACAAATTCATTGCAAAGTTAGAAATTATACATGAGATTATTCACACGCCAAAATGTTTTGATTAAATATTTATGGACTCATACTGATTCTGTTGATTGTATGTTTTTTCTTTTATTGTTCTTTAATGTTTTGTGTGCGATGTCGTGAAAGTCATCTTCTTAGAAGAGATTCTCCTCAACATCACATTACATGTAACAGCCTCCTTTGTTTGATTTGTTTACATAGAGACCGTGTGAATACTATCTG
>ONDH01000015.1 GCA_900316505.1 uncultured Prevotellaceae bacterium | reverse complement strand
TATAAAAAAACATGATCTATTTATCTATTTTTATTTGTTTTTATCTATTTTTCTTTCGGCGCCAACGGCGCAACTTCTTATACCGAACTCACGTTAAAATAGCGTTTTGCCATGTCGGGGTGGCACTTTTCTTTATTTCCCGAACATTTACGAACAATTCCGAACATTTACGAACAATGGAAAGCCTCTGCAACGAAAAGTTGCGGAGGTTTTTTTGTGTCCGTACCTTTGCATCGTCATCCCAAGTCAGTGCGCAGGGCGAGGGTGTTAGTATTCATCAACAAAACAAATAACAGTATGAGAAAAATAGTTATCAAAAACAAAGAGGAACTTCAAAGCCTGTACAAGGTGTTCCCTTCTATAAGCAGACCCACGTTATACAGGGCGTTGAGTTTTCAAACTAAGACAGTACTCGCTTCACGCATCAGGTGCTACGCGATGAACTTTCTGCCATCGGCACAATTATTAACAACTAAAGATTAATTCAATATGAAAAAGATAGAATTAAAGCCCGGCATTCATTATAAGGGCTCCGCTATTCTGAACGAGTATGGTCAAGTGCAGTTCACCGCGTATCAGCAGGGAACGAGACCAAGCAATCTGCACACAGTGTTGGAAACGCCCTTCTTCAAACTCTCCGAGAGCAAGAAGATGTGGCAAGTGAAAATCAACTTCGAGAAGGCAGGTTTCTCTGTCAATCGGGCTGCGGAACGCTTCGCATGGGTGCTGTCGAAACTGATCGCGTATGTGAAATAAAGGAAAGGACGATACTCATCAGCAATGACATTCGTCCCTTTAACTTCCAAGCGGTCAGGACCGCGATAACTTCCCTTCAAATCCCTTTAACTCCTAAACTCCCTAAACTCTAAACCCTAAACTCTCAATTATCAATTTTCAATTATCAATTATCAATTTAATAATTATGCTTATTCAAGGTTTTATCAAGGAGATTGGTGCTCCCCGAGCATGGGACACCAAGGAGGGTAACAAGATGGAGACTTACCCGTTAGTGTTAACTATCCCGTTCATTGGGCACGATGGCAAGGAGCGTGCAGACGACATCATGGCAGAACTGAATGTCGGCAACCCCGAGTACATCGCGAACGTGAAGGCTCAGAAGGAGGCGAACAAGCGCATGGAGTTCCGTTGCGGCTTCTCGGTCAAGGACTATGAGAAGAACGGCGAGGCGAAACGCTTCCAGAAGTGCCAAGTGTATGACATTCAAATCATGATGTAGCCATGAAGATAGATGTGTATAAGACTTTGACCAGTGTACGACCCTTCACCTCGTGGAGGTCGTACGCTGACATGGCGAACTTCCTGGAGGAGAACGGGGAGATTGCCGCCATCTGCAAGAAGATTGACGAGACAGGCAACAAGGAACTGAAGAGTGGCTTGCCGCTGATGATGCCGATGGGTGACGTGGGTGACAAGACGCGCTCGAAGGAGAATGCGGAGCCTACGGGCTTGGTGATGATTGACATCGACAGCCCTGACCGCATCGAGATGGAAGACCTGAAACGCCACTTCGGGCAGGAAGAGATGACGCAGGAACTGGAACGTCAGCATGTGGTGCTGGTGCATCTGACCCCTTCGCATAAGGGTGTCCGTCTGCTGGTGCATTGCCATGCGGAGGGCTTCCAGGCGACGATTGACGACTGCGTGAGGGTGTTTGGCTTGGAGCAGTTCGGCAAGGTTGACCCTGCCTGCAAGGATCTGTCGCGCATGAGTTATCTGGTGCCGCTGGAGTACCTTGTCTATCAGAAAGGCATGTTCGGGGAGGTGCCGCAGGTGAGCCTCGACGCGATGAGGAAGTACAAGAGCACGGGCACCATCGTGAAGAACACCAACGTGAAGAGCACGCTGGGTGAGGTGGAGGCGAACGATGCCCATTTCGCTGACTTCGAGTACAATGGCTTCAAGTTGGCTGACATCGTGAAGGACTACATCGCGGGGACAGGCGGCGACCCTGTGGAGGGAACACGACATACCTTCTACAACGAGATGGTGGTGATGTTCCGCAACTTGGCGAACAATGACCCGAAAATTCTTCATGCGGTACTGCCGACATTTGGGCTGCCTATTGAGGAAACTTGGAAGCAATGCGTGAGTTTGACTTCCTCGAACAGACAAACGAAACTGGACAGCCGGCTGTACTTCTGGCTGAAGAACAAGGGTTTGCTGGCTGAACGCAACCGCATGGGAAATGAGGAGGAGGCGAAGGCTGAACCTATCCCACCCATGCCACAACTCCCCCCAATCTTCCGGCAGTACGTCAACTCAGCCCCAGAGGATTTCAAGGTACCGACAGTTGTTGCGCTGTTACCAATCCTTGGCACACTCACCTCTCACCTCAGGGCAACCTACTTCGATGACTCGGAGCAGAGCACGGAATTTATCAGTCTGCTGTTTGCACCCCCTTCATCTGGTAAGTCCTTTATTAAAAGATTGTCTTCTCTCCTTCAGAATTTGAGGGACAGGGATGAGATCAGCAATGCACGTGAAGCCATGTGGGCAGAGACGCAGAAAACCAAAGGCGCGAATGACAAGGGAGAGGAACAGCCACACGTGAGTGTGCGCATCGTGAAGCCTTTGATTTCAATACCTGAGTTATTGACAAAGATGAGGGATAACAAGGGACACCACATGTACATTGAGGCAGAAGAATTGGACACCTTTACGAAGGGAACGAAGAGTGCTGGAGGGGATAAATCTGATTTGTGGCGAGTGACTTGGGATAATGGGTACTATGGTCAGTACTACAAGAGTGTCAACACCTTCAAGGGAGAAGTGCAGATGTTCATGAATCTGCTCTTTACGAGCACCCAAGACCAGATTGACAGGTTCTTCCGAAACGTGGAAGATGGATTGGTGACGAGATTTTCGGTGTGTCCTATCGAGAACCAGACTTTTGCGAAGTTTGTGCCTTGGAAACCTATCAACAGCAAAGACAGGTTGCAAATCAAGACTATCCTTTCTCGTCTGGAGATGAAGAACTACAAGTTGCCCTTGACGTTTGATAAGGAGGACTTGCAGGATGCGGAGGTGGCAGACTTGGACAAGGTCATCGCTGAGCAGTATGAATTCCAGTCTTTCGAGCACGTTGACCTCTCCTATATCTACAAGCCACTTTTGGATTGGCTGGAGGAGGAGCGCATCAAGGCGGCATCGACGCTGAATGAGGCAAGGGATGTATTTCGTAGGCGTGCTGCTGTGAAGGGATTTCGACTGGCGCTGTTGTGTCATGGCTTGTATGCGAATGTGGGCAAGAGGGAGCAGCAGATCATCACCAACTTTGTGAAGTGGTTCTGCACCGTTGACCTCCGCAACAGTCTCTATCAGTTTGGCGAACGCTATAACGAGGTGCAGCAGAATGCCAAGAAGGCAGGTGTCTTTCATAGTCCTATCTTTGAAAAGATGGGTGATGAGTTCACCAAGGATGAACTTCGTGTGGCTCTGCAACGTGCCTACATTAAGTCACCTGTAAGAAAAGTTATACAACTTTGGTACAAGAATCATCTCATCGAAAAGAGAGACGATGGGTACGTGAAAATAAAAATGAAAAAATGAAAGAATGAGAAAATGAAAAAGGAGGTAAGTGAATGGTACGCTTTAAGTTAGAACGGCAGGTGAGCACTCCAGATTATACACTGGGTGTGCTCACTGAGCAACAAACAGGCTTCAAGTGCAAGACACTGGAAAAGGCTGTTTTCGATGGCAAAGGAGAGTTCAACCCCATGTTCTATGCCATCAAAGCAGGGGAATATCCCATGAAAATCATGGACATCGGGCATCGCTTCACCTTTGGTTTCCGTTTCAATGGTACCTACCGAAACGCAAGGATGGAAGGCAAGCCAACCCAAAAAGACATCTTCCCTGGCAGTATCTGTGTGGGCAAGAAATTCGTGGGGAGGAAAGGCTTGGAAGGTGGCGAAGAGGTGCAGAATGTCATCTCAAATCTGATAGACCATCTGATTGCCACAGGAGAAATCAACCCCCGAACGGCATCCAATGACATCCGCATCAACATTGTGCAGGATGAAATGGTGACTGAGCAGGGGCAGGAAATGGAAGACCCGAATGCATGGAAGCCCAAGGATTGGAATATGCTGGAGGAAAACGACGATTGGGAGGAACAGGAAGATGATGACGACTAACTTTCTACATATCAAGCATCCTGATGTGGAAAAAGCCCAGAATGAGGTGGATTATTTGTATCAAGTCATCAAACTCATCAACGGCTTTTTCCCGAAGGGGTACATCGAACTGCAAGCCTTGGCATTTCATCTGTACGGACTCAAGGCAGAAGCCATACTTGAAAGGCTAAAGGCAGCAAGGGTGAATGTCGAAATGCCCATTGTGATGACGTGGAATGAAGAAAGCGCCCCTGCACTTCTCAACAAGGTTTTCTTTCCATTATCTTTTGTCGCAAAGGCAAGTGAATTTATTTCACTCATCAAGTTCAGCAAAGCGTACATGCGCTTCATAACACACAAAGAGGAGGTCAGTTGACCCCCTCTTCGTGTGAAATTGTGAAATGTGAAATTGTGAAATTTATCAAATTCATTTTGCAAGGGCAAAAATGGTGAAGGTGTATTGGTGAGACCCAACGTGGAGAGTGGTCTCAGTCGAAGAGTTGCCCGTCACCGTTGCGGTCGAGCGTGTGTGCCAGTTTGTCAATGTTGAGGCTGCGGGCAGAAGCATCAACGATGTCTTTATAGACACCACCTTTCTGGTAGAGTTCGTCGGGGTTGCCTGATTGTTCCACACGTCCGTCTTTGAGCGCATAAATCATGTCGGAATCAATGATTTGACTGATGCTGTGGCTGATGATGATGACGGTGCGGTCGCGCTTGATGGCATCGATGCTTGCCTTGATTTGCTCGGTGGCGACTGCATCAAGGCTTGCGGTGGGCTCATCGAGGAAGATGATAGGTGGGTTCTTGAGGAACATACGTGCAATGGCGATGCGTTGTTGTTGTCCGCCGGATAGGGCGGTGGCTTGGCTCTGCATGCCCTTGGGAAGCTTCATCACTTGGTCATAGATGAAGGCTTTCTTGGCAGCTTCAATCACTTCTTCCTCAGTGGCTTCCGGCTTGCCATACCGGATGTTCTCTTCGATGGTGCCGGAGAAGATATGGTTCTTTTGGAGCACAAGCCCTATTTGGTCACGTAAGAATGTCGTATCGTAGTCTTTGAGGTCAACGCCATCAAGTAGAATCTGCCCGCAGTCAGGTTCGTAGAACTTGTCCAACAGATTGACAATGGTCGATTTGCCTGCTCCAGAGAGTCCGACAAAGGCTGTGATGCGTCCACTTTCGATGGTCATGTTGATGTTGTGGAGTGCCTTGGTGCCGTTGGGGTAGGTGAAATCGACGCCACGTATTTCGAAGTTGCCTTTCACGCGGTCGGGACGATAGGTGCCGGAAGGCTCGGTTTCTTGTTTTGCGTCAAGGATGTCGAAGAACCCCTCGGCATAGATGAGTGCATCGTTGAGGGAGTCGAAGATGAACTGCAGCTGGGTGATGGGCGCGGTGACGTTGGCGAAGAGCATGACGTGGTACATGATTTTACCGATGGTCATGCCTGGATATTCAATGAGCACGAGATAGGCAGTGAGGATGATGATGAGCACGGTGCCGACTTGCTGCACCAGGCTTTTCATGCCGTCAAAACGGAAGGAGGTCTTGCGGACGAGCATCTGATTGTCGGTGAATTGCGTTTGGATATCCCATTGCTTCTTACTCTCAATGTTCTCACGGTTGAAGGACTTGATGACATTCATGCTCTCGATAATGCCGACCAATCCCGAACTTTTTGTCTCGCGGAAATGCCGCATGTTGGAGCGCCATCCCTTCAGACGACGTGCTTGTGCAAGGGCGAGCCAGATGTAGATGGGCACAATGAGAAGGGCGGTGAGACCTACATACACATTGGCGGAGAACATGAGGATGAGCGCCAATAGGGCACTGGTCAACATGGGAAGGAGGTTGATGAAGACATTCTGTACGGTGGATGAGAGGGAACCCACGCCTTGGTCAATGCGGGTTTGCAGACGTCCTGTCTCATTGCCGGAACGCGAGAAGAATGCCATACGGTAGCTGAGAATCTTGTCCACCACGGCTTGCGAGAGGTCTTTGCTGACGAAGATGCGCATGCGTTCACCATAGTAGTTCTGGGCATATCGTATGATGGCTGCCAGCACTTCCTTTCCGAGCAAAACGATGCTGATGATGGTCAGGATGTTTGCGGCTTTGCTCCATTCAAACCCCTCAGGCACGATGAGGCCGTTGATGGCATCGACCGTGCGGTCGAGCACGATGGCATTAATCTGTGCGATGAACGAACCAATGAGGGTTAGCAGCAATGTGGCGACCACCAGCCATTTGTAAGGGCGAACGTATGGCGCAATCTTGCGCATGAGTTGGATGAGATTCATTAACGTGCGTATTTGTGAGTGGGTTTGTATTTCTTTTGCAAAGGTACAAAAAAAGAGCGACTCACGTGTGTGGGTCGCTCTTTTTAATGTATTTGTTTGGATTATTTCTGCTGTTTGTTAGCCGAGTACATCATCTTCAAAGCGTATGCCTTACGCAGCACCTGCTTCACATCTGTGATGATACCCATCGGGGTGTGGTGGTCTGCCTTGATAGAAACGGTGTAAAATGGCTTATCTGCTTCTGCCAATTCACCACGTTCTTCCATCACGAAATCGTAAACCTGAGGAGCCTCGACAATCTTGTCGTTCAGCTGAATACGGTGTGATGAACCATACTGACCCTTCAGTTGATCAGTTGGCTGACCAATGTAGATGAAGGAAGTACTTGACTTACGAGCCAATTTCTCAAGCTGAGTACCGACTGGCTTCTCGAACCTCACTTGGAGCGTCACTTCACGCATGGTGGTAACCATCATGAAGAAGAACAGGATGGTGAAGATCAAGTCAGGGAGAGATGAGGTGTTCATCTCAGGCATTTCTCTGCCTCCGCCTTTGTTAAATCTGCTCATTATTGTTGTCCTCCATATTTCTTTGGTTCAGCCTCAGATATCTTCTGTGGATATACTTCGCGGATGGCTTTCTGCTGATCTGCAGTCAAGAACTCGTACTTGTAGCCAAATTCTTCTTTGGCAAGTTCGTCACGAAGTTCGTTGTAGGCAGATACCAATGCATCCTGCACAGCAAAATACACTCCATAGTCGGTACCACGGTCTGTCTGAACAGAGATGACGTGGTTTTCAGTCACCATCATCGTCTTGTTGCCCAATCCCTTAATTGTCTTGGGCTTGAGTTCAGGCAGGTTGGGCCTATTGTCTTCATTCTTGATAAACTCTTTAGCTCTCTCCTTCACGTCCGCAAGCGTCGCGTAATCATCGCCGATGAGGAGGTAGTTGTCCTTGTTGATACGAATGTTCAAGATGTTACGTTCTTTCACCTTGATTTCGTTGTTCAGCTGGTCATCCTCAGGTGGTTTTGGCAATGTACGAGCCAAACCCTGGTCGGTGTCCATTGATGTTGTCACAAGGAAGAAGATGAGCAACATGAATGAGATGTCGGCTGTAGAACTGGTGTTCAGTCCTGGCATTTTTCTTTTCTTTCCCATATTATTTGCTCTGAGTTAAAGGTTTTACTTCTTACTGGTAACCATACTGTAAACAGTGGCAATGATTGTCACTATTGTCAAGACGATAATGGCAATGATTGACGTATCTGTCAAGATGATGTCAGATGGTACATTCCAGTCCTTACCATTGATGAGCATAACTTCGTCTTTGTTGGCGAAACCAACGATGAGACCTGCTACCACACCAACGATGAGGGTGCCCCATCCAATGAGACCAGCCTTGCTTGCCATACCAACATCTTCGTGCTTAGACTTGTTGGAGCCGTTCACATAGCCATAAATCACAGCACCGATGGTGATGATGATGGTGGCGAAGATGAGGATGTAAGTCCAGATAAGCAGGAGGTCTGTCATCTGTGGATTTACTTGTTTAGGATCTTCTTCGTAAGGTGTATCGTAACCTACGAGCAGGAAGAGCGCCATGACCACGATTGAGATGCCGATAAGGCTCCACAACACAATCTTGGCGATTTTCTCCACCTTGTCCTGTGCGCTTATTACTTGTACTTTATCCATTTTTTTTCTCCTTAATTAAAATAGTTAATGACTAATTTGAAGAGATTAAGACATGTTTCGGATGTATAGTTCCGAAGTCCTTAATTACTTCTTGTTGTTGTACTTGGCAACGATGTCAAGGAGAGAAATGGTAGAGTCTTCCATCTTAGCGGTAAGACCTTCAATTTCAGCAAGGATATAGTTGTAGAAAATCTGAAGAATAAGGGCAACGACGATACCGAAGATAGTAGTCAAAAGGGCCACCTTCATACCACCTGCAACGACTGTTGGAGAGATGTCACCTGCAGCCTGGATGTCGTCGAATGCCTTCACCATACCGATCACAGTTCCCAAGAATCCGAGAGATGGAGCCATACCGATGAAGAGGGTGATCCAAGAGCAACCGCTTTCGAGCTTAGAAGCCTGAACTGCGCCGTAAGCAACAACTGACTTCTCCACTGCGTCTGCACCATCATCCATGCGAGTGAGACCCTGATAGAAGATAGAAGCGATAGGACCACGAGTGTCGCGTGCGATAGCCTTTGCACCTTCGAGGTCATTCTTGTTAATCAGTGCATTCTCAACGTCCTCGATGAGTTTCACTGTGTTCACCTTAGAGAGTGCGAGGTAGATGATACGCTCGATACAGAAAGCAAGACCGATGATCAAAGCGATGGCTACGAGTGCCATGAAGCCTGCAGAACCCTCGATGAACTTAGTCTTGATGTCCTTGTACATACCAGTCTCGACTGGCTCAGACTCGACTGGCTCAGCGTCTTCAATTACTGGAGCAGCTGCAGTGTCAACAGCAGCAGAATCTACCTGCTCAGTAGCAGCAGAATCTGCACTTTCGTCCTGAGCTGAAGCGGTTTGTGTCATACCAAATGTAAACACACCCATCAATGCAATGATTGCAAAAATTTTTTTCATTGTCTTGAAAATTTTAAGATTAATAACTTATTTTATTTGTTTTGTTTGTTACTGGTAAAGTTGTGGTATGGTTACTGGGATTGGCTTTCGCCGAACCCCTTCTCTTTGTTCAGGGATTGGCATTCGCCGAACCCCTTCAGGCGGAGAGACGGGGATTCGAACCCCGGATACGCTTTTGACGTATACACGCTTTCCAGGCGTGCCTCTTCAGCCACTCGAGCATCTCTCCTTCTTATCCTCCATTTTGGTGGCGTTGCAAGGTGATGAATACCTCGCTTTAGGGATGTTTTTCCCGCTGAAACGGAATGACAACCCATAATTCGTGACAAAAATAATGATTTTTTTTCTTTCAATAATTGTAAAAGAGCGGAAACTTTTAATTTTTATCGAAAAAAGTCACTTTTTTGAAAACTTTGAGCGTATTTTTAGTTGTTTGATGCACAATCTCGTCAAAATCGGTGTCGTAAATCTCTGCGAGTTTTTCTGCCACATGTCTGACGTATGCACTTTCATTTCTTTTGCCTCGATTTGGCACGGGAGCCATGTATGGAGAGTCTGTTTCCAACACAATTCTGGATAGTGGAACGGCATTTTTGACCACCTCCCTTAAAGTGGATTTCTTGAAAGTGAGGACTCCTCCAATACCCAGCATGAAATGAGGAAAGGAGAGTAAATCAAGTGCTTCTTCCTCGGTGCCAGTAAAGCAATGAAACACACCGCTGAGATTGCTGGCACGGTGACGTTCCATTATCTCCATCAACTCCTTATGGGCATTGCGCGAGTGAATCATGAGAGGAAGATTGTATTTCTCCGCCCATTGAATTTGATGCTCAAACACCTCAAGTTGCTCTTTCTTGTAGGTGGCGTCCCAATAAAAGTCAAGCCCTATCTCACCGATTGCAATGATGGAATCGTCTATCATGCTTTCCAGTTGGTTGAGTGCATGATGGTAGTCCTCATCCATGATGTTTTCAGGATGAAGACCAATCATCGGGTAGAGGTATCTAGGGTGAGTTTGACAAACTTCAAGCAGGTGTGGAGTGTCTTTCAGACAGATACCAGGGACAAAGATTTTGTCCACTCCAGCAGTCTTGGCGTTTTGGATGACAGCCTCGAGATCATCGGCAAATTCTACACCATCAATATGTGCGTGGGTGTCTATCATCTCAGTATTCTCTGCCCATCAGTTTGTTGGCAAACAGACGAAGTTCTGTTTTCTTTTCTTCAGTCACTTTCACCCGATCCAGACTCTTGAGCGATTCTGCGAAAATGTCCTCAATCTTTTGCTTTGCCAGTTTGTCAATACTTAATATATTGTATATATGTGTGACAGCTGCGATTTTCTCTTCTGGATTAAAATCTTTCACATTCATCCAGCGATCAAGTTCTGCCTTCTGGGTGCTATCTGCGTGTAAATAGGCTTGGATGAGCATGAAGGTTTTCTTGTTCTCGACGATGTCACCTCCGAGCTTCTTCTGAAACTTGGTTGGGTCACCATACACGTCGAGTAGGTCATCTTGCAGTTGATAGGCAAGTCCCATCTTTTCTCCAAAGGTGTAGAGATTCTCCACGTCCTCTTGGTCAGCTCCTCCTAATAGGGCACCAATCTTCAATGCGTAGCCCAGCAACAGGGATGTTTTCATTCGAATCATCTCCATGTATTCAGCTTCAGTTACGTCATTGCGGGTTTCGAAATCGATGTCGTATTGCTGCCCTTCGCACACACCCAGTGTCGCATCGATGAATGAGGACCATGCCGTTTCATTCTGAACGCCTTTGTTGAATAGCTGGTATGCCATGATTAGCATCGTGTCGCCAGAAAGGATAGCAGTGTTCTCATTCCATTTCTTGTGTACGGTTGGATTTCCGCGCCGCAAGTCGCTTTTGTCCATCAAGTCGTCATGCAGTAGGGTGAAGTTATGGTATGTCTCTAATGCCAAAGCGTTGTCCATAATGGTGTCGACATCTTCTTTGTAGAGATTGTATCCCATGAGCATGAGCAAGGGACGGATGCGCTTGCCTCCTATGGAAAGAATGTAACGGATAGGCTCGTAGAGATTCTTCGGCTCTGCATTGTACTGAATGCCCTCTACTGCCATATTGATTTTTTGTGTGAGTTCTTTTGTCGCGTACATATATTATATATAATTCTTGTATGCGTTGTAAAAAAAAGCCGCACAGCGAATATGTGTGCGGCATGTTTGTTGTTGTTTCCTTATCGTTGCAGAACGATGTGGGAAATGTAATTACTGTAAACGGAAGGTGACAGGGAGCGTGAAGCGTACACGCACAGCCTTACCACGCTGTCTGCCAGGAGTCCACTTCGGCATAGCCTGTACAACTCGCATGGCTTCTTTGTCAAGGGATGCATCAACGGCGCGAATCACCTTAGGATCCACGATGGAACCATCCTTGTTGACAACGAACTGCACCAATACACGACCTTGGATACCGTTCTCTTGTGCTACTGGCGGGTACTTCAGGTTTTTGTGAAGCCAATCCATCAGGGCTTTTTCACCGCCAGGGAAAGCTGGGTTCTGCTCCACCACTTCGAAGATGTCGTTCTCGTCACCATCTTCCACTACAGGACCAGGAGCTGCCATCACAGGACCTGCTACTTGAACAGAAGGACCTGATTGAGCCTCATGAGTGTCCTCGGAAGTTTCAATTTTCTCCTCCTCGATGTCGGTGTTGTTGTCCACAATGTCAAGGATTTCTGCCACAGCAGGAGTCTCTGCTGGTGGAGGTGGCGCAGCTGTGAAAATGGGCTGAGTGATAGGAATCACTTCCTCCTCAGACACGTATGCCACTGTTGAGTAAACAACGTCTGTTTCTGCATACGTTCGAGTGGTGTACTCAAAGCATGCAAACATGGCAGCAAGGGCTACGATGTAGCCAATGAGCAGTCCAGTGCTTTTGGTGCCCTCAAGGTCTGCTTTTTTTGATTTCTTTACTTCCATAGATTATATTTATTTTTAGTTATTTCTGCGTTTTGGTACACTGATGAGCCACCTTTCGGTGACCGCCTGCTCAGTTTCGAGGCAAAAGTAATACTTTTTTTTCGTTCATATGCTACAATTGACATTTTTTTTGCCTACAGAGGGCGTTTTTTTGTTTTTTAACGTCAGTTCTGCTCCGATTTTGTAATACTTCGGATATAAATGTCTTGTTGTGGGAACGGAATCTCGATGTTGTTCTCGTTTAGCACTTGATAGATTTTCTCTTTGGCTTGTGCTGTGAAAGAAATCTTCTGGTCAACGAGCACCCAAACCACAAGCAATAGGTCAATGCTGCTGGCACCGAAGTCTGAGAATGCGACCAAGATGGGATGTTTGGGTGTGACAATCTCTCTGCCGTCAGGAGTCTTTTTGCAGAGGGTCTTGATTCCTTCCACTATCATGTTACGTACCTCTTCCACGTTGGTGCCGTAAGAGACTCCAAACGGGATGGAGATGCGTTCATATTGATGGTTGCGTGTCAGGTTCTTGAAGTTCTTGCTGAATAGATCGGAATTGAGGATGGCAACGACACTACCATCCAGCGTGGTAATCTGTGTGCTTTGATATGTAATGCTTTCCACTTTTCCTATCATTCCATCACATTCGATGTAATCACCGACTCGTACACGACCCGACATGAGTGAGATTCCGTAGAAGAAATTTTCCAACAGGCTCTTGGAGGCAAAACCCATACCAGTTGACAGACCACCCGTCACGATGGCAATGCCAGTTCCTGGAACATGAAGCATCAAGAATACGACCATGACATAGATTGCCCATATCAGTAGGGCGATGATATTCCGAGCAAGGGTGGCATTGAAGTTTTTGTTGTTTCTATGATAGCGGAACCATACGGAACGTGCGAGATAATTGATGTATTTGAAGATGAAGAACAAAGCCGCTACGATGCAGAACTTGTAGATGGATGCTGTAAAGAGTCTGTCCACATGAATCTCTTGCATAAACCAAGAGATGCAGAGGTGACGAAGGTTGAAAATGGCAGCAGCCAGATAAATGCTGGCGATAATGGAGAAGACTGCACAAACGGGGATGAAGGCTCGGTTGACAAAGTCATATACCCATGTTTGGTCCACAAAATCACCGCGTTTCATCTTAAAGCGTATTTCTTCTTCCTTGACAGTGTTTTTGTATGCTTTCTTGATGCGCCGGCAAAGAGGACCGTCTTCATACATTTCCATCAAATCATAGCAACTGGTGATGGTTGCAATGGCAGCCAATTGGAATGTCCACCATACAATAATTTGCACTGCCATCAATGTAAATCCAATCCATGAAAGGATGCATGACGCCATCATCGTGAAGAGGGAAATGGAACAGTAGATGGAATCGCTTGTTGGCATGTTCTTCCAACTCTTCTTCAATATGATGATTTGCCAAATAGTGAAAGCTAGCAGGATGGGTGGGAAAATGATGTTGACCAATGTGTTTGGAATCAAGATGATTCGGAAACAGATGACAATCATCGACATGAGAATGAAAGGTGCATAAGCTTTTGCGCCATCTGTGATTTGTTCACCCTTCAGACGGATAACCAAAGAGATGTAGATGGCAGCAATCAACCATGCCATTTCAATCATCAGACTTGTTGCCATCAACATCAGATTATGATTGATTAACGTGCGAACCGTCATCACAGCAATGGCAAAGAGAAGTACGGCGAAGGCAATAATGAGGGTTCCGCGCTTCTGCTTGAACTTCTCCGTTCGGTAGCGCTTGGGTACTAACCATCGGAGAATCACATTACTCAAAATGACCGCTCCAAGAATGTATATCAACATGAAGATGCTGGCAAAAAGGACAATGCCTCCTCGCCATTCTGACTTGTACTCTTGGAAATGCCCGTTACGACGTTCTTCAAGCGGTTTGTACTTGGTGTTGAAATCATCCCGCATCCGTTTCCATTGTCTGGGGATTCCAGCAAGAATCTGCAGGTAGTTTGTGCCGGGATTGACGAAGATGCTTTGTTGCAAATCTGTGTATTTCTTCTGGGCAAAGTTGTTCAATCGCTCTACACGAAGATACAAATCGGTATAGTGTTTGTTGTCTTTCTCAAGCCTCTTGAGAATGACGATCATGTTTTTTCGCAGTGTTTCTGCATATTCAATACACATGGCACGGTCTTGAATTCCTTGTGCATCTAGCATGAAGGTGCTGTTTCCATTGAGTGAATCCTTCTCGTAACCTTTTATGACAAAGGCTGGCTGCTCGCCGTCCGTATTTTCAAGGGTGTCGGCAATGACGGGAGGCAATAATTTCAGAGAATAAATTAGACTGTCGTAGTTGGCAATCTCGTATTCGATGTTCTGCTTGATTTGATCAAAGGGAATAGTGCTTTTCTGGAATTCATGATACAAAGTGGTTGCCTCTTGGCATGCATATGCTACATCGAAGGTGAAATCCTGACCTTGTGAATAGAGAATGAGACTTGTTGTTTCACAGCGTTTTGTGATATCAACGAGTCTTGCATGCTGTGTTTTTTGGCGTTCTTCCATCTGCTTCATACGCTCTTTCTGTCTTGTCCACTTGTTGTAGAGCTCAAGACGCAATACATGCAGGGTGTGTCCGAGGTCTTTTTCTTTGAGCACGGCATGCCCTTGTTGTGACATGGCCATGAAGAGTATGAAGATAAAAAGAATCTTTTTCACAATTTTGTGTTATTTTGGGGGTTATAGGTCTTGTTTGATATCTTTATTTAAGCTTATTGCTTATTCGACGTCCATAAAGTTCTTAGCGTGTGCGATGAAAGATTTGCCAATCTTCATGGACTTCTTGCCATCGTTGGCTCCTTGCTCCAATGCTTCTTCCATGATGTCGTCTTCAGTCACAGCATCGGGGTCTGCTTCCTCTTGATCTTCCTCCATGAACAATTCGATGTTCTTTCTTACATCGCGTGTTGTGTTAACCATCCATCCTTTCATGCCTCCGTTCCTTCGGAATGCCTCATAGCGGCGCCTTCTCCTGATGCGTGAAAGTTTCATGCCCCGCTTGCATCGTTTCATCCATGCAACATATGCTTTGAAGCCTCTTGCAATGAGTTGCCCCAATTTTTTGAGGGTGGGGCGAAGGTGGATAATGCCCTGAATGGTGGCTCGGATAGCAATGACAATTCCCTTTGCCGTGGCTTTTGTTCCCACTTTGAGACCTCTCCATGTGGCTTTGGCACCAACGGCAATGCCATGAACTATTGCTTTGCCGGCAATCACACACCATTGACCAAATGTTTTGGTGGCCATTTTGAGCCATGCTTTTGTTTTGGCAACCTTCTCTTGGGTGTTGTTGTCGTGCCACCAGTCATTCAGACGTTTCCATCCTTCTTCTGTAACCTGCATGCACCACAAAATGCCCTTCAAGATTCTCTTAAAGAGCCAGACGAGAAATCTCCATATCAGTACCAAGATGAGCTTCAGCAATTCACGCATCAATTGTGATACGCTTTTCCCTGTATATTCCTCATGCTCATTTTGTCTATCTTCCTCCGTCATGTTGTAGTGTTTCAGTTGATTTACAGATTGATTTTAGCGCGAAGTTAGCACAAAAAAATCATTTATTGACAATTTGTATTATTAAAGTTGCTTAATTGCTCAAAGAATGTTCATCTCTCCATGAAAAGAAGAATGGCGATCAGAATGAAAAGCACACCTGTGATGCCATTAAGCCATTGTTGGAAATGTTCAAATCCTCGACTTAGTTTAGCTGCTTTGTTGACGGCCTTCTGCATTAGCCATGCTATGACTATGACAGGAATGCTGGCTGACAAACCGAAAATGAGGGGTACCATCGCTCCGACATTGCTGGATATGCTTAATGGTATCATCATGCCAAAATAAAAGATGGCACTTTCGGGACAAAAAGCAAGGGCAAGCGTCATCCCAAGTACCAAGGAACCAAGAGGACCATTCCGTTTGATGATTCTTCCACTGTTGTGGCAATCATCTCCATGATGATGGCGATGGAAGGCACGGTATATCAAGTAAATTCCGATGCCTGTCAGCACGTAGGGAACAACCACTTCTGCCATGGAAAGCACATGTTGTAAACCTGCAATATTGCTACCTCCTCCTATCAGGCACATGGTCACCCATCCCAACAGAGTGTAGGTGAGTGTCCTGCCGAATGCATAAATGATGCCATCCATCAGCTTCTTGCCATTTCGGTATTCATAAGCCAAGGCAGAAATGCTAATGGCTAATTGGCAAGGATTAAGTGCAACGAGCACACCCAGTACAAATGCAGCCAACAGGGGTAAATCTGCTGACTGCAAGAGCGTATGAAGTGTGTCGTTGATGTCTAACTGCATAAAAGTAATATGATGACTTGCGCCGTAATAATCCGTAAGAACATGGATAAAGGATATACCGTTGAATAGCCAACGGTGGGTATGCCGTTGTTGGCATTGGATGTGCTGAATGCTAATGCAGGTGGATCAGTTGTGGCTCCACTCATGATGCCCATCAGCAGGAAGTAATTCATGTGCCATTTGACACGAGCAAAGATGCCCATGATAATCAATGGAATGATGGTGATAAGAAAACCTGCCCATACGTAGTGAACGCCACCATTGATGACTGTATCGACAAAGTTGCCACCTGCCTTGATGCCGACACTGGCAAGGAAAAGCACCAAACCGATGTCTCGAATCATCAAAGAGGCTGAGTTCGTGGTGTATGCCACCAACTTGAGCTTGTAACCAAAACGTCCCAACAGAATGGCTATAATAAGGGGACCACCAGCCAAACCTAATTTGACTGGCATGGACATGCCTGGTATGTTGATGGGTAACATGCCAAAGATAATGCCAACGAGAATGCCCAGGAAGAGAGTAAGCAGGTTGGGTTTGTCAAGTTGCTGCTT
Organism: uncultured Prevotellaceae bacterium; assembly: GCA_900316505.1. Lineage (GTDB taxonomy): Bacteria > Bacteroidota > Bacteroidia > Bacteroidales > Bacteroidaceae > Minthosoma. The sequence continues at coordinate 42,451 of ONDH01000015.1, read as the reverse complement.
TTTGTCGCCGATTCTATTGGCAAAGCGATCCACAGCATCTTCGGGACCTACAACGGTGAGGATATCACCTACCTGCAGAATCAAACTCGGACTTGCAAACAACTCGATACCTGAACGATAGAGACGAGTGACATTTACACCATACATGGAACTGGGATGGAGACTACCCAGCGTCTTACCATTGATATTGTCTTTTGTGACAGTGTGCTTTCTGGATGCCATTGGTACATCCTGCTCATCCCATTCCACTTCCACTTCTGGACCAATGAAGGCAACGATGGCAGCAGCATCTTCTTCTGCACAGACAATATAGAGTTTGTCATCGACATTCAACAATGTTTCTTTGTTCGGTACGACTACATGGCCGTTATGGAGCATGCGGGAGCATACAAAGTCACGCCCGATAAAGCCTCTTACTTGCAAAATGCTTTTATCAGCAATGGCTGGATTGAACACCTTCACCGTCATCAGATGAGGCTTGACGGCCTCCTTGTTGTTCCGCTTGTTAAAGTGCTCCTCCTCTTTCTGAAAGTTCACCTTAAAGATAATACGGATAAGGATAATGCTGCAAATGATGCCTACGACTGCAAGAGGGTAGGCGCAGGCATAACCATTGGCTATTACGGGCACACCTCCTTTGAATGGATGAATCTGGTTGATTTGCTCGAGGGCTGCATTCGCGGCACCGAGACCGGGGGTGTTAGTGACAGCACCACACAAAGTGCCAACCATCAGGGGCAAATTGTCAATGGCAGGAATAACATTCCGAAAGCTATAGTAGATGGCAAGCATCACGACAATGTTGAGCATGACCACGCCAGCTGCGACCCCGTTAGCCTTCAGTCCTCCTTGTTTCAGTGAGGTGAAGAAGGACGGACCAACTTGCAGGCCTATACTGAAGACAAACAAGATAAGTCCAAAGTCTTGAATGAAATTAAGCACAGCCGTGTTTTCTTGAATTCCACCACGCATCAGCAAATCTCCTGCCATGATGCCGACAAATAGAATCCATGTCACACCTAATGTTACACCCTTAATCTTTATTTTATTACCAAGGAACACACCAAAAGAGATGACGAGTGCATACAATATAACCGTATGTGCCACACCTCCGCCTGTGGTGAATAGATCAATCAACCAATTCATACCGTGTTGTTTTTTCGGGGTGCAAATTTACGGTTTTTTTTCGGCTTTCACATTCTTTACGGTGAAATTTTCGACATATTCTTGATGGAATTCTGTATTCTGGGCTGTGATGGCCAAGTTTTCGAAAGTGAAGTTGCTAAGATGGTATTGGTCTTCATTTTGTTTAACATTGAAAAAGACATTGCAATCAAATGTGATATTTCTCATAGTGATGTGATTGCTGTATGACATAGGAATGCTTTCCCTTCCCTTTAGGTCATAGAACTGTGTCCATGGTGCCACAAGAAGGAAATTCTTGCCATTTCCCTCGATGTCTTCCACCATAACATATTCATAGGTCTGTGGCGTGTCAGGACGCATTTTCAGCCATAATAGATTGTTCGCTTCTGTGACCTTAATGCGACGTAAGATGATATTGCGGTCATACACGGATTCGCTGCCTAATGTCAGACAGCCATGACAGAAACCATATTCACAGTCTTCGATGATGATGTTTTCATTGGAACCATCTCCAATCATTTCAGGATACTTGTTAATGTCAATTCCCTCATAAGGAGTGCGCCAATAGTCAGCATAAGGTCCTTTCCCTCCCTTAATGGCAACAGCATCATCATTGACACTCATGTAACAGTCTTTCACCAACACATTCTTCACCACATCGAGGTCGATAGCATCAGTACTGGGGGCTTTAACTGGTTTTTCGGGAGAATAGATATGCAAACGTAGTAGTTTGACATTTTCACTATTATATATATGTGTAGTCCAGAAGGCCGAGTTTTGCAATTTCACCCCATCTATCTGTACATTCTTGCTATTGCTAATATACACCAATCTGGGACGTTGCTCGTCCTTGTTGGTGCATTGAGGATTCCAACTTCTTCGTTCCCAAAAATGTTTCCAAAACGTATAACCATTACCATCTATCGTCCCCTTCCCTGAGATTGTAAACCCATCCAAACCATCTGCATTGATGAGGGCAGAGTAGTACAGACAAGTTTCACCCTCAATACGTGTCTTGATGATAGGGTAGTCACTTGGGTCACTGCTGCCCATCAATGTTGCTCCATCGTACAAGTGCAGATGAACACCCTGTTTAAAGAATATGGCGCCAGTCATATATGTGCCTTCAGGAATGACGATGACACCTCCTCCTTCACTTGCCACTTTGTTGATGAGTGCCTGCATTTCAGTGGTATGAAGTTTACCGTCATTCACTACGCCATAGTCTGTCACGTGATATGCTTTGCCCAATGTTTGGATGTCAACGGAGGTGGTTTGTTTGAACCATTCGCTGATCTCTGAACCATCAGGCCATTGGTCTGTTGTCTTTTTGGCAAAAGATGGCATACACAGAAGTGTGCATGCCAACCATGATAGAAGAATATGTTTCATCTTATTTGACATAGATTTTTTTAACTGCTCCGCTACTGTACTTGACAATGTTGAAGCCCTGCTGGGTCGAATTCAAAGGAATGCCGTCTGTTGTGTAGATGCTTACAACAGTATCCTCGCCGCCAATGGTTTTGTCATTGACATGTATATTTGTGATACCTGTTTCAATGGCTTTCTGCTGATAGGTGGCTAACTCATCTTCACTAAGAATGATCCATTGCTGAACAGTTGCATTGTCGCTGAAATCAAATGTTTCTTGTGATATGTTTCCAAATCCTTTCCGGTTTGAAAGAGATGCGGCACTCATGGATTTGAAACCAGAGTCGTTCCATGTGAACCAGTATCCATGAGTCTTGTTATTTTTGCCGTCTATTTTGATGGTCACATCTGTTCTGTCTGGCATCAGTTGGAACTTTTCATCGTTGGTGGGGTTTGTCTTCAAGGTCTTCACCTCCATATTGCCGGAAGATGAATGTGTCAGATATTTGCCAGTGGAAGCATTCTTGAAAGAATAGAGACAATACTGTGGGTCAAACTCCATATACCATGCAGCAGAATCACTAAGAACAGCACCTGTCAATAAAGGTTTCCATGCAATGTCTGTCTTGGCACGTTGATAGAGTAATCCTGTGCCTAATCCGTGTTCTACATCCTTGTTCATCAAGTAATACTTCTTGTTGTCATCAAAGTTGTAAGTGTAGCCCGCAATACCGTTCTGGTCGGTGATGTACCAATCACTTGCCGTGGGTGGCAAACCGTCAATGAAAAGTCCGTGCAGGATGCACATACCACCAATATACTGAAGTTCTTGATGTTTGTCTTTATCTGCCCCGTTGACAAGCCAGTCGTAAGATATTGTGGCATTGGTAATGGATGTGTTTGAGCTGGTTCCCCATCCATGCACGGCATCACCTGTAAAGAACACTTCGTCACCATAGTAGTTCTCTAAGAAATGAAGTACATCGTTCGCTTCACGTCCCAACCATTTACCGTATTTCCCCTGGTCTGCACGAGTGTCAGTGCAGTCATTCCATCTCACATGTTGTCCTACGCCCACACCGTGTCCAGTCTCATGCAGCACTGTGCCGATAGCTTGATTTCCTGGATTCGGGCCGATACGCATCCATCCACGATATTTGCAGTCAGCTGTTGGAGTTTCGGCTCCGTAGTTACCACTCAAATGAAAACCCTGAATACCTGTCCACTCATTGAAGTAGGCGATGGTTTGCTGGATGGCATCACGGCATCGCTGATTGGCTGCAGCATCGGGTGCTCCTTCATTCCATGATCCTGTGCAAGTGCCATTGGGGTGAGTCACGATTTTAACCTCATCTCCGTATGCCACCGTGTAGGTGTTGTTCATCACATAAGGACGGACATAATAGACTGTGGCTGGTTGCAAACCTTTGATGTGGAATATGTAACCTTTCAAATTGAAATATTTGGTGGTACGTTCATCCAATACGGTCGGATTATGTTCCGTGCTCCAACATACACCACGTTCCATGATATTGGAACCTTTCATCGTTGCACGTACTAAGGCTTGAGTCGCACCTGTGGCAACATAATGATTGGTGGCAGTGACAGCGGGTGCTGTACCACTACCGGGAGTGGCATTTGCAAGGTTTGCCGCAAATTGTCCCTTTTCAATAGCCTTCTTTAAATCTTTCAACGCCTGTTGTATCTCCGTGTCAGCAGAAGTCGTGTTGATGAGTTTTCCTGCGGTTATAGCAGACTGGAGGGCTGATGCGAGGTTTGTGGGAATAATGTACGTTGGAATCTTTTCTGCCTCTTCTAGCATCCGTTTTACCTCATCTTGCACAATTCCTGATTCTACATCCCCAATCTGTGTCAAACGGAAATTGTCGACGGCAATCCAGTTGCCAGTAGCGTTCTTTGCTACATAACCGATTTCCACTTCGCCAATGATGTTGGTGAATGTAACAGAATAATCGGCTGGAGTGTATACGTCGGTTTTCTGGTCATTAGCATAGATGTATGCCCCGCTACATTTCTGTGTAGTGGAATTCTGGTTCAGATTCTGTGCTGCAACGGTGAGTTTATAAATGCCAATGGGCAGTTTTGTGATAGTTTGGTATATGCTGCCGTCTCCCACAGAGTTGCCTTTGGATACCCATTTCTCCATATAGGTGCTCCCTGCTTTTCTAAAATCAGAGTTCGTTTGAGCGGATAGATTCTCACAAACCCATCCGTTTGTTCCATTTTCAAAACTTGGATTTATAATGTACGATGTCCTGTCCGTGTTCGATTGGGCATGAGCACAAAATGTCAAGAACATCAAAAAGTTAGTTAGCAATAATTTTTTCATTTTGGTTGAAAAGTTAGTTGTTTCATAATTCGATGGCTGTTTCCAAAGCAAGTTTCATCATTTCGGTGAAAGAATTCTGTCTTTCCTCGGCTGTCAGCTCCACGTGGCTGACAAAAGAGTCACTAATGGTCAGCAGGCATGCAGCTCGTTTCCCCAAAATGTTGGCATTGTGGAAGAGGGCGAAGCTTTCCATCTCCACGCAGTCACTTCCTGTCCGTTCGGCTATGTCCTGCCACGTACCTTGTGAGGCATCTGAATAGAAGACGTCACTGGAGTGTACGACACTCATTTTTAAATTGATGCCTAAATCTTTTGCCTTCTTCTGGATGACATTATTCAGTTCTGCACTAGGCTTTATGCATTTTGCTGTTACTCCTCCTTGCACTTTTGCGAAAGTTGAGTCACTTACAGCACTCACTGCCAATGTCACATCCATCACGTTCAGCCAATCACGATAACTGCCAGCAGAACCGATACGTATGATATTGTCCACACCATAGAACTTGTACAGTTCGTAGGAATAGATGCCAATGCTGGGCATGCCCATTCCGCTTGCCATTACGGATACGGGCTTTCCTTTGTAAGTGCCAGTGTAGCCCAATATATTACGTACAGATGTAACCAATTTGGGGGTGTCGAGGAATGTCTCTGCGATAAACTTTGCCCGCAGAGGATCACCGGGCATTAGAATTGTCTTGGCGAATGCGCCTTCTGGGGCGGATATGTGTGGTGTTGCCATATAGCTGTTGTTTTATTTAACCAATATTTTATAAGACTTTCCATTTGCTTGAATCACGTAGATGCCAGGCGAGAGCATTGTGTCTGATGCCAATGGCGTTCCTGTGATGTTGTAGATGTTGAACGAAGCCACTCCATCCACAAAGACACGTCCATTCACCACACGTGGTCTGAAGGAATCGATAATTTGTCCTGCAGGAACGCCTTGAATGGCAGTTGGTGCAGAGCCTCCTTCTTTGTAAATGGCAAGTGCTACCCAACCTACACGATCGCGGTATGCTTCAATTGAAGTGTTTGCGGGTATGGTCTCTCCACCCACCTTCAAATCGTGGTCAGGAATGCGCTTGATTTTGAATCCCGTGGTCCATGTTATGTCGTTTTCTTTCTTATTTACGTTGGTTCTGCGAAGCATACATGCAGAGGGATAGTTGTTGGTTTGTAAAGCGGTAAGGATGGTAGGCTGATAGAGTGATAGCTGCTCCATGGTGGTAGAGCTACTGGCTTCGTCATATACGGACACATACAATGAGTTTGTTTGTGCCGTAATGCCATAGATTTCCTCGTCCGTACCCATGCCTGCAGCGATAAGTAACTGATTCTCTTCATCCATAAAACCTAAACCAGGAGTGATGGCAAGATAGCATATGGTTTGAGCGCGAGAGATTTTCGTACCAGCGGCATCTTCTGGGTAGATGATGAACTTGAATCCTGTGTTCGTGACGTCAAACACCCTTGTAGAATAAATTGCATTAGAAGATGTCGGTTTGCGGATTTCGGTTAGGATGATAGGAGTCACGTCTTCTGGGAATGGTTGTTGGAATGTCACTTCTGTTACCTCTGTCCAATTGTCATCTTTGGCAACGTTTGACGTGATGCTCCCCACTTCGCAGTCTAAGTCGCCATATTTGTAGTTCCCCATGGGAAGAGCCAAGAAAGGCAGCTCCTCGTTGGTTTCAATGGCGGCGGTGTTACTTTTCCATGGGAGAATCTGACAGGAGAAGTATTTTTTTGAGTAATTGTTGGCTACGTAGGTTCCTGCACGGAAAGATGCGTTTTTGTTCGTCAAGGAACCTGTGAACATGCAGATGCTGGTTGCTTTCTCCACATTGAGACTCGTGGTGTAGTTAATGTTCTTTTCTTCAGTGGAGGAAATGGTAGATGTTCCATACTGATAATTCTCATTTCCTTTTGCGGGGGCGGCATCAACTGTCACCTCGTTGGAGTTGCGCGTGTTGCCGTCTGTATCGGAATCGCTGATTCTGTAGGTCACAGCACCTGATAAACCCTCCACGTCATCTGTGAAGGTGAGTTCACCGCTTTCGTGCATTCCGAGGTCTTCAATGGTTTCAAACCTGCCTGTGCCCACTTTCCGTTGCACTCGGATGGAGTTACTCTGCTTAGAGTTGTTATGTGTCCAAGTAAGTGTTACTTTTTTTGTTGTGGTGTTGTACTTGGATACAGCAAGGTTCTCCGGAGTTTTGTATGTCCAAGGCATGAAGTACTCATTGGCGTCATTGTAAGCAAAGCCTGAATGATAAGTTCCCAATACTTTGCCCCCATCGGTTAGTGAACCTCCTGCTTCAATTTGGCGTTTCCCTTCCACTGCATTATACACGGCAAGACGCTCCAACCATTTATTCTCAGGTTTGTCAGCACGTACAAGCACGTCTTTCAGCCATATGCCATTCATCTCCTGGTCGTTGCCGCTTCCCCATGAGTACTGTCCTTTTGAATCGGTAGTGAAACCACCTTCTGTGGTCCAGTTGGCGCCATTGTTCCACTCTGTCACCCATACGGGGAGTCCTGTGGCGTTGTAGAGTGCCCACAGACGGTCAATACACCCTTGGGGGGATTGTCCTCCGATGTAGTAGTGGGTTGCCACGAAATCCACACGGATATTATTTTCTCGACACCAGTTGACGTATTCGCTTACCCATCCTGTGTTAGGGTTGCAGCAGGCGAAGGTGCCGATACGTTTCCCGCTGTAAAGGAAATCTTTGGCGACATTCACCAACGGATAGTCACCATGCTTCTCGCGCGGATTGTCGGGGATGGTTTTCACATATGTGTAAACCTCTTTGCCACCTCCGGTATTATCTGGCTCGTTCTGTCCCAAAACATGTGTACAAGTGTTGTCTGAGGCATTGATGTTCGTCCATGACTCCCATGCGCCCTTGTAACCATCATTATTGGATTGACCGGCTTCATGGTGGCGTTGTGGTACGTACTCAAAATCGGTTTGGCTGCTTCTTCCTGCTCCCCAGTCATAGAACCAGGCAGCGTTGGTGCCCACCATAATGTTTTCTGCCCGTGCGTCGCTCATGCCGAGTTTTGTGGGCCATTGCCATTGGAAGATTCGGAAGAAACCAAGTTTACCTGCTAGATACTTATTAAGTGTAATTTTGCGGTCAGCACTGTTGGCTATGTAGCAATGGCTGTATCCTGTTCCGTCGGCTTCATTAGCAACGGTGCACATATAGCCACGTTTCAGAATGAAGGAACGGGCTGCATCTTTCCAGGCACCAGTAGTGTAGCGACTGGTCTTGTTGTAACCCTCGATGACGTTTGTGCAGTTGTCATCGCTACACATTACCACAGGGTAGAAAGCTGAACCATCAGCATTTTGGGTGTCGCTATGGGCGAAAACAATGGCTCCGTGGCGATAGATGCTTACGCGGGCATTAGTGCCGTTGACCAATTTGATGCCATTGGCTGTAATCTTTCCCAGATATCTTGAGATGACCACTGATGGACGTATGTTTTCGAATACGACAGTCGCATCAGAATTTTGGATGTCAATGCTTGCCGCCGAGGCAAAAGGTGTGTTGGCACTTGTGATGGTGTAATCGACAGCATCTGTTAATGTGACGGCGTCTGTCACTTGCTCGACACTCTTGACGGTATTTTGGGCATAGACCGAAAGACCTAAAGTAATGAGCCATATAAAGGCAATTTGTCTTAGTTTCATAGATATAATAGTTTTTGGTTTATTCATCGAGAAAAAGTTTTATAGGTTAGTCCCTTTGTGGGGTGTTGTTTGGCTACAAAGGTAAGTAAAATAAATGATGTGAAAGCATATTTCGAAAAAAAACTTCCACATCATTTATTATTTATAACTTTTTTACAGAAAAAATCACAGCATCTTGTCTTGCAGGAATTGCCCTGTATAGCTGTATGCACACTTCGCCACCTCCTCGGGTGTTCCAGTCACCACCACATTACCACCAGCCTGTCCACCTTCAGGACCGAGGTCGATAATGTGGTCGGCACATTTGATGATGTCCATGTTGTGTTCAATAATCAGAATGGTGTGTCCACGGGCAATCAAGGCATTGAAGGCATCCAACAGCTTTTGGATGTCGTGGAAGTGTAGGCCTGTTGTGGGTTCGTCGAAGATGAAGAGGGTAGGGACAGCTCGTTCTTGACTCAGGTAATATGCCAGTTTGATGCGCTGGTTTTCACCTCCCGACAAGGTGGATGAGGTTTGTCCGAGTTTGATATATCCCAACCCCACATCTTGTAGGGGCTTCATCTTCTCCACAATCTTTTTCTGCCCGTGCTTGGTGAAGAATTCTATTGCCTGATTGATGGTCATCTCCATCATGTCATAGGCATTCATGCCCTGATATCTCACTTCCAGAATGTCGCTCTTGAATCGCTTGCCGTGACACGCCTCGCATTCTAAAGTCAAGTCATTCATGAATTGCATCTCCACCGTCACAGTTCCTTCTCCCTTACACTCTTCGCATCGTCCCCCCTCTGCGTTGAACGAGAAGTAAGCAGGAGTGTAACCCATTTGCTTCGCCAACTGTTGATTGGCAAGGAGTTTGCGAATCTCGTCCCAAGCGCCGATATAGGTCACAGGATTCGAACGAGAAGACGTTCCGATAGGGTTCTGGTTCACGAAATCCACGTGCTTAATCATGTCCATGTCGCCTTCCAATCCTGAGGACAAGCCTGGCTTCTCGGCACTTTCTCCCAAATGACGCTTCATGGCGAGATAAAGGATGTCTCTGACCAATGAAGACTTACCACTTCCCGACACGCCAGTCACACATGTCATCACGTTCAGCGGAAACTTTACGTCGATGCCCTTCAAATTATTGGTTCGGGCATTTTTCACCATGATATAGTTGTTCCAAGGACGGCGTGTTTCGGGGATGGCAATCTTCTCCTTCCCAGTCAGATAATCGATGGTGTGGGATGCTTTGGAAATCCTTGATAATCCGGATTTTACATTTTCTCCCGTTGGACTTCCTGCATACACCACCTCTCCTCCTAATCGTCCTGCATCAGGTCCCATGTCAATGAGGTAATCCGCAGCCCTCATGATTTCCTCGTCATGCTCCACTACCACAACCGTGTTGCCCAACTGCTGCAACTGCCTCAACACATGTATCAGTCTTTGTGTATCTCTCGAATGGAGTCCGATGCTGGGCTCATCCAAGATGTACATGCTGCCCACCAATGCCGAGCCCAGACTTGTTGCCAGATTGATGCGCTGACTCTCTCCGCCTGATAATGAGTTGCTTAGTCGAGATAAGGTCAGATAACTCAATCCCACATCCATCAGGAATTTCAATCTGCTCTGAATCTCCACCAACAACCGTTTGGCAATCTCCGATTCGTGCTCTGTCACTTTCAATGTGCGGAAAAATTCATGCAGCTCGTCAATTGACATTTCACAGAGGTCGCAGATGCTTTTTCCGCCAATCTTCACATATTCAGCTTCCTTTTTCAGTCTTCTCCCATGACAGGTCGGACATACTGTCTTGCCTCTGTATCGTGCCAGCATCACACGGTATTGTATCTTATACTGGTTTTCTCTCAGCATACGGAAGAACTCGTCAATACAGATGGAGTGGTTTCCCCATTCGTTCTCTTCATACATACCGTGCCACAACACATCCTTCTGTCGCTGAGTCAATTGGCTATAAGGGGTGAATACTGGGAAATTCTCATATTTTTCTGCCCTTCTCACAAATTCCTTCTTCCATTCCGACATCTTTTCGCCCCTCCAGCACACCACACATCCGTCATAGACAGACAATTCTGTGTCGGGAATGACCAAACTCTCGTCAATTCCGATAATCTTTCCATATCCCTCACATTCAGGACATGCTCCTACTGGTGAGTTGAACGAAAACATCTGGTCGCTCGGCTCCTCGAACTCCATTCCGTCCGCTTCGAATTTCAGCGAGAACTCCTCTTCCTTCCCGTCTTCAAAACGCAGGATGCATCTTCCATCCCCTTCGTAGAGTGCCGTGTTTGCCGAATCCACCAATCGGTTGATGGTTGCCTTCTCATTCGCCACCTTCAATCGGTCTATCACAAGGAATACTCCTTCTGCCTTGTCTGGTAGGGTAGAAGGATTCTGTAGTAGTTCGCTAATCCTCATTACCTCTCCATTCACCTCCACTCGCTGAAATCCACTCTTATAACATACGTCCAACTGCTCCTCCAAAGATCTGCCACTTCTCACCACCAATGGCGTCATCACCATCATCCTCTTTCCTTCTTCATGTGCCAGCATGCACTCGATGATGTCGTCAGTCGTGTTCTTCTTCACTTCCTTTCCGCTCACCGGTGAGTAGGTTCTTCCTATCCTCGCATAGAGCATCCTCAGGTAGTCATAGATTTCCGTACTTGTTCCCACCGTCGAACGCGGATTCCTGCTACTCACCTTCTGCTCAATGGCGATAGCTGGCGAGATGCCTTCGATGAAGTCACATTCAGGTTTCTTCAATCGTCCAAGAAACTGCCTTGCATATGTGGAGAGGCTTTCCACATATCGTCTCTGTCCCTCGGCATATAGCGTGTCAAATGCCAGCGAAGACTTGCCGCTGCCACTCACGCCTGTGATGACCACAAACTTCCCGTGTGGAATCTTCACGTCAATATTTTTCAGGTTGTTCACCCTCGCGCCCCTCACACTGATAAAATCTTTCAATTCGGCGCTTTTCTGTATGATCTTTTTCATATTCGGAAGGCAAAGGTAGTGAAAACCGAGCGAAGAACAAAATAGATCAGAATTTATTTCGCTTTCACAGCCAACATTACGTCTTCGGCGTAGGCATTTCAGATGCTCCTGCGTATCCATTTCAGATGCTCCTGCGTAACCATTTCAGATGCTCCTGCGTATCCATTTTATTGGCTTGCGCACATCTAATATATTTTGAAACTTTGAAAAAATTTTTTGAAAGTTGCAAATTTATTTTTGAAAGTTTCAAATATTTTTTTGCAACTTGCAAAATATAATGCGATACGGCAACGCTACAAATTGGATACGCAGGAGCCACACAAATGGCTTACGGCAACATGTCGTGAGGGCTATGAAAGACAGAAAAAAGATGACAAGACAGAAAAATGGCAGGAGAAAAGGGACACCAGGAGAAATGGGTCACATAGACTTGTAAACTTAATAGTCCGTCCCCAAAGTCATGCTCAACTTTGGGGGCGTTTCTTGCTTTTTCTTTCTCTTTTCCCTTGTAATGACAAAATTTTCAATTATCAACTTTCAATTGTCAATTATAATTCGTACCTTTGCACACAATATTATATATAGTAGAAAGAAAACATGAACGTACTCGAACTTTCGGAACAGGAGATGAACCGTCGTGTGAATCTCCAGGCATTGAAGGATATGGGCATCAATCCATATCCGGCAGCAGAATATCCAACAGACGCATTTTCAACAGAAATTATAGCGAATTTCAAAGACCCAGAGGTGGATGCAGAGGGGAAACCGACCGAGCCTCTTCGTGAAGTGTGCATCGCCGGACGTATGATGAGCCGCCGTGTGATGGGCAAGGCAAGTTTTGTGGAACTGCAGGATTCAAAGGGCAGGATTCAGGTGTATGTGACACGTGATGACATCTGTCCTGAGGAGAACAAGGACTTGTATAACGTGGTGTTCAAGAAGTTGCTGGATTTGGGCGACTTTATTGGCGTGAAGGGCTTTGTGTTTCGCACACAGACGGGTGAGATTAGTGTGCATGCCAAGTCCTTGACGGTTTTGGCGAAGAGCTTGAAGCCGCTGCCAGTTGTGAAGGAGAAGGATGGTCAGGTGTTCGATGCGTTTGAAGACCCAGAATTGCGCTACCGTCAGCGTTATGTGGACTTGATTGTCAACAACGGAGTGAAGGACACGTTCCTGAAGCGTGCCACCATCTTGCGCACCATGCGTCAGGTGTTTGATGAGGCTGGTTTTACGGAAGTGGAGACTCCGATTCTTCAGCAGATTGCGGGTGGTGCATCGGCTCGTCCGTTCATCACACACCATAATGCGCTGAACGTGGATTTGTATCTGCGTATTGCTACGGAGCTTTACCTGAAGCGTCTTATCGTGGGCGGTTTCGAGGGTGTGTATGAGATTGGCCGTAACTTCCGCAATGAAGGTATGGACAGAAGCCACAACCCTGAGTTTACCTGCATGGAGCTGTATGTGGCTTATAAGGACTATAACTGGATGATGACGTTCACGGAGCAGTTGCTGGAGAAGATTTGTGTGGCTGTGAACGGCACGACAGACGTAAAGATTGGTGACAATGTGGTGAGCTTCAAGGCTCCTTATCGTCGCCTGCCTATCTTGGATGCCATCAAGGAGAAGACCGGTTTCGACTGCGAAGGCAAGTCGGAGGAGGAAATTCGTGCTTTCTGCTTGCAGAAGGGCATGGAAGTGGACGAGACGATGGGTAAGGGTAAGCTGATTGACGAACTCTTTGGCGAATTCTGTGAAGGTTCGTTCATCCAGCCTACCTTCATCACCGACTATCCTGTGGAGATGTCACCGTTGACCAAGATGCACCGTTCGAAGGCTGGTCTTACAGAACGCTTTGAGTTGATGGTGAACGGTAAGGAGTTGGCTAATGCTTACTCTGAGCTGAACGACCCGATTGACCAGGAAGAGCGTTTTGTGGAGCAGATGAAACTGGCTGACAAGGGTGATGATGAAGCAATGGTGATTGACCATGACTTCCTGCGCGCTTTGCAGTATGGTATGCCTCCAACATCGGGCATCGGTATCGGTATCGACCGTCTTGCCATCCTGATGACAGGTCAGCCCACCATTCAGGAAGTCCTCTTGTTCCCAACCATGAAGCCAGAGAAGAAGGCTCCTCGTGATGGTGTGGATAAGTTTGTGGCTCTCGGATTTTCAGAAGAGATTGTGCCTGTGCTGTATAAGGTGGGTTACAACCTCGTGAGCGACCTCGAAGGGGGTAATGCACAGAAGATTCAGCAGCAGATTGGCGAGGTGCTGAAGAAGTACAAGCTGGACATTCAGAAGCCGAGCGTGGACGAAATCAGCAATATTGTTAGTAAAGTTAAAAGTGAATAGTGAATAGTGAAGAATCTAAATTACTTTCCATCCGGATGGCGGGTAATGTAGATTTTTCACTTTTCACTTTTCATTATTCACTTAATAAAATAGACTATGCAGTTTCAATCTTGTGGTAGAGTGGCAATCTTGGGAGGTGGTAGCTGGGCGACGGCTATCGCGAAGATTATCATGCACCACGAAGAAAAGATAACTTGGTACATGCGCAGGGATGACCGTATTGAGGATTTCAAGCGCATGCATCACAATCCTGCCTATCTGACAGGCGTTCACTTTGATGTCGACAGAATCAATTTCTCCAGCGACATCAACGAGGTGGTGAAGAATAACGACACGTTGATTTTCGTGATTCCGTCTCCTTACATCAAGAGTCACTTGAAGAAGTTGAAGGCGAATATGCGAGAAAAGATGATTGTGACGGCCATTAAGGGTATTGTGCCTGAAGAGAGCCTGACAGTGAGCCGTTATTTCGAGCGCCAGTATAACGTGCCCGAAGAGCAGGTGGCTTGCATTGGAGGTCCCAGTCATGCGGAAGAAGTGGCGTTGGACCGTCTTTGCTATCTGACCGTCGGTTGCCGTGACTTGGAAAATGCGCAGGTGGTGGCTGATTTGTTTGCCAACAAGTATGTGAAGACCAATGTGTCGCCTGATATTGAAGGTATTGAATATTCTTCGGTGCTGAAGAATGTCTATGCCATCGCGGCAGGTATCTGCCATGGCCTGAAATGGGGTGACAACTTCCAGGCTGTGCTGGTGTCGAATGCCTTGCAGGAGATGAAGCGTTTCCTTAGGGCTGTGCAACCCGAAGACCGTCATGTGAGTGATTCGGCTTATCTGGGTGACCTCTTGGTGACGATGTATTCGAACTTCTCCCGCAACCGAGTGTTTGGCACCATGATAGGGCAGGGGTATAGCGTGAAGACGGCGCAGCTGGAAATGGAGATGATAGCTGAGGGTTACTATGGCACCAACTGCATGAAGATTCTCAACAAGCGCTATCATGTGAACATGCCGATTCTGGATGCAGTCTATAACATCCTCTACGAGAAGATTGCTCCAGCTGTGGAAATAAAGATATTGAGTGACTCACTGAGATAACTTTTTAAAAACCAACATAACTATGAAAATTGACATTACGAAAGCTGCCTCGTTTGTGAAGGCAGGAGCAATTGAGGCTATGGAGCCTCAGGTGAAGGCTGCACAGAAGGCGCTCGAAGAAGGCACATGTGCAGGTAACGATTTCTTGGGATGGATGCATTTGCCAAGTTCCATCACCCCAGCATTTATTGAGGAGTTGAATGCCACCGCGAAGGTGCTGCAGGAGAATTGTGAGGCTGTTGTGGTGGCTGGTATCGGTGGCTCTTATCTGGGAGCACGTATGGTGATTGATGCCCTCTCCAACACGTTTGGCTGGTTGAAGCCATCAAAGGCACCCCGCATCCTGTTTGCCGGTAACAACATCGGTGAGGATTATCTCTCCGAACTGATTGACTATCTGAAGGGCGTGAAGTTTGGCGTCATCAACATCTCCAAGTCAGGCACCACGACAGAGACTGCCATCACATTCCGTCTTCTGAAGAAGATGTGTGAGGAGCAGCGTGGCAAGGAAGAGGCGAAGAAGGTGATTGTGGCGATTACGGATGCCAAGAAGGGTGCTGCCCGCACGACGGCTGACAAGGAGGGTTACAAGTCCTTCATCATCCCTGACAACGTGGGTGGTCGTTTCTCTGTGCTCACTCCTGTGGGCTTGCTGCCTATCGCTGTGGCTGGTTTCGATATTGCTGCCCTCGTGAAAGGTGCGCAGGATATGGAGAAGCAATGCGACATCAACGTGCCATGTGCAGAGAATCCAGCTGCTGTCTATGCCGCTACGCGTAACGCCATCTATCAGAGTGGCAAGAAGATTGAAATCATGGCGAACTATCAGCCAAAGCTCCATAATTTGGGCGAATGGTGGAAGCAGCTCTACGGCGAGAGTGAAGGTAAGGATGGCAAGGGCATCTTCCCTGCATCGGTTGACCTCACCACCGACCTCCACTCCATGGGTCAGTGGATTCAGGATGGCGAGCGCACCATCTTCGAGACTGTGATTTCTGTGGAGAAGCCCAACACCTGCTTGGCAGTACCTTCTGACGAGGAGAACCTTGACGGTTTGAACTTCTTGGCAGGCAAGCGCATCGACGAGGTGAACAAGATGGCTGAACTCGGCACTCAACTCGCTCACGTGGA
Source organism: uncultured Prevotellaceae bacterium (assembly GCA_900316505.1). Lineage (GTDB taxonomy): Bacteria > Bacteroidota > Bacteroidia > Bacteroidales > Bacteroidaceae > Minthosoma. The sequence goes on along the minus strand of ONDH01000015.1, from coordinate 26,279 downwards.
TGGTGGTGTGCCCAACCTCAAGATCAGCATCGAGAAGCTTGACGAGTACAACATTGGTCAGCTCATCTACTTCTTCGAGAAGGGTTGCGGCATCTCTGGTCTCATCCTTGGTGTCAATCCGTTCAACCAGCCTGGTGTGGAGGCATACAAGAAGAATATGTTTGCCCTCCTCAACAAGCCTGGCTACGAAGCTGAAAGCAAAGCCATTCAGGAAAGACTGAGGTAATTTTTATTGCGACAAGTCGCCGAAAGAAAAATATTAAAAAATAGGGAAAAATAGAGAAAAAAGAACATGGAGATAGAGGTGTTGCCAGACGAAGTGTTGAGGAATAAATTGAAAAGGTTCGTTTATGACATTGTGGGATGCTGTCAGGAGGTTCACCGAGAAAAAGGTCCTGAGTTGACAGAATACGTCTATCAAGATTGTTTGAAGCTTGCGTTGGACGACGCACATATACCTTATCAGAAGGAATACCACTTTCATCCGACATTTCGTGGTCGTGAAATCCAATCCACATTGAGAGTCGATTTCTTTTGTAAGGAAAAAGTTTTTCTTGAATGTAAGGCCATCGACGAGATTTCTTTCCATGAACGTGTCCAGTTGACGAATTATATGCGTAATGCTGGTGTGAGGATAGGTGTCCTTTACAACTTTGCCCCCATTGTTGCTCAGTGTGAGAAGTTTTATCTCGACACCGATACAAACAAAATCTATTATTTTTAATCCTTTTATTTTTCTTTATTTTTACGTGTTTTTTTATATTTTTCTTTCGGCGGCTTGCCGCAACAGATAAATACGATATACAAACTTTATTTATTAAAAACTATATTCAGATGAAATACGATTCAATTGCTCCAGATGTGAAATACATCGGTGTGGATGACCTTGACATAGACCTTTTCGAAGGTCAGTATGAAGTGCCGCTGGGTGTTTCCTACAACTCCTATCTGATTCTTGACGAGAAGATTGCCATCATGGACACGGTGGATGCCACGAAGACGGCTGAATGGGAGAAGAACCTGGAAGCGGCACTCGGTGGCAAGACACCCGACTACTTGATTGTGCAGCATCTCGAACCTGACCACGGAGGCAGCGTGCAGTTCATCTTGGAGAAATATCCCAACATGACGGCTGTGTGCTCGCAGAAGGCGGTGGCGATGTTCAAGCGCTTCTTCGAGGCTGATTTCAGCGACCGCATTCAGGTGGTGAAGGAAGGGGAGACGCTCTCGCTCGGACAGCACACCCTGCAGTTCTTCATGGCTCCGATGGTGCACTGGCCAGAGGTGATGGTCACCTACGACCAGAAGAGCAAGATTCTCTTCTCTGCCGACGGCTTCGGCAAGTTCGGTGCTCTCTGCAAGGAGGAAGAGGATGATGAGGGTTGGGCATGCGAGGCTCGCCGCTACTACTTCAACATTGTGGGCAAGTATGGCGCCATGGTGCAGAATCTCTTGAAGAAGGCTGCCACGCTCGACATCCAGAAGATTTGTCCGCTGCATGGTCCTGTGCTTGAGGAAGACCTCGGCTACTACCTTGGCATCTACGACACATGGAGCAAGTATGAGCCTGAAAATGAGGGCATCTTCATTGCCTACTGCTCCCTGCATGGCAACACCGCCAAGGCTGCTCAGGCTTTGGCAGACATCCTCAAGGAGAAGAGCGACGTGAAAGTGTCCATCGCAGATATTGCCCGCGACGACCTGCATGAGTGTGTGGAGGATGCTTTCCGCTACGACCGCATGGTGCTCTGCGCTCCCACCTACGATGGCGGCATCATGCCCATCATGGAAGACTTCATCAACCACCTCCGCATCAAGACTTACCAGAATCGTAAGGTGGCATTCGTGGAGAATGGCACATGGGCGCCTGCTTCAGGCAAGAAGATGCGTGAGCAGATGGAGGCGATGAAGAACATCACCATCATCGAGCCCATCGTCACCGTCGAGTCAACCGTCAAGGCTAAGACGATTGAAGACCTCAAGGTGCTGGCAGACGCGTTGCTGGCATAAGATAGCATGAAAGGTTGCGGCTTGCCGCAACCATTCAGAAAATAGCAGAAAAAAGAATGCTCCAAGGCACGCAGCTTTGGAGCATTTTTTGTTGGCTGGGATGTTGTTGCCAATTTATTCGTAATGTCTGATTCTCACGTCGATGCCGTCATCCTTCAGCGAAGCGGGGAGGGTGGTCACGTCCGTCTGTCCATAGTGGTAGGGGAAGAGCACCTTCGGCTTGATGACGCGTGCCGCCTTGATGAGCTGGTCGGGTGTCATCGTGTAGGGCTGGTTGCAAGGCAGGAAGGCGATGTCGATGTCGTGGATGTCAGCCATCTCGGGGATGTCCTCCGTGTCTCCGGCTATGTAGATGCGCAAGCCGTCGAGGTTGAGGATGTAGCCGTTGTCACGTCCTTTCGGGTGGAACTGCGTGCGTCCCTCCGACGTGTTGTAGGCAGGAACAGCCTCCACCTTGATGCCGAGGTTCAGGTCTTCCTTGTCGCCATTTTTCAAGACGAGTCCATAGCCCTGCATATCGGCACAGCGGCGGTTGGTGATGAAACGTGTGCCCACCTTCGAGAGTTGCTTGATGGCATCCTTGTCGTAGTGGTCGCCATGCTCGTGGGTGACGAAGATGAAGTCGGCCTGAGGCATGCTCGTGTAGTCGATGGTGCGGTTGCCCAATTGGCGCACAGGGTCGATGTACAGCTCCAAACTGCCAAACTCGATGCGGATGCTCGAATGCACCAGCGCATGCAGTTTCACTTCCTTTCCGCTTTCCGTCTTGAACTCGTCCACCTCCGTCTGCTGAGGTGTCTGGCTGTATGCCGAAAGACTCAGTCCCAGCATCGCCAAAATAATAGCCATAGTCTTGTTCATGTTCCGATTGATTTGGTTTGTGACTTGCAAATGTACGCATTATTTTTCTCATCCCAACATTTTGGGGAAATAAAATTGCCTCCGATGCTTGCTTGTGTGAACTTGGGCTGCTAAAGCACTTTGGTGATAAGGGGTACAATCTGTTTGCGTGATAGGTCCTCAATGGTATAGCACACGCCTTCACGCAGCGACGCTCCGAACACAGCCTCTGCCGCTTCTTTGCCACCCTCACCATAGTAGATGAAATAGGTTCCCTCCTCGATATATGGCTTTACGTCCTTGTCGTTTCCTGTATTGGGCACCAAGTTGTCAATCTTGGCAAAAAGCATCTGGCGACCTTTCTGCTTCATGACCTCAGGCATCGCAGTCAACATTCGCGTGATGAAGTCATCCATTTCTGCCTGCTTGCAGACAAGACTCCCGATGCCAATCAGGTGGCTGTTAATTTCATAGTCTTTATAGTCAGACAACAATATTTCTTCATCGGACATGCCTGAATAATCATAGGCAGCATCTTCCATATTGTGGTTAATGACAGCCATAGAGTCTCTTGAGATGCCTAATTGTGTGGAGAGTGCCCACCAAGCCGTTGAGTCGATGCCACAAGTGGTGGTCTTCGTCAGGTTGCGTGTGTCACTGATGATACCAGCGAGCATGATACGTGCCGTTTCATCGTCGATATCGACACCCAACTCCTTATAGCACTCATAGATGATGGTGTTGGTCGAACCGACCATTTCACGGCGGACATAAGGAATGGCGGCATCGGCAATGTCACCCTCGACGTGGTGGTCAATCTTCTGGAGAATAATGGCTTCGCGGGCACCATCCACACATTGTGCATAGTCCGTGTGGTCGGTCAGCAGGAGCCGTGTCTGGGGCGCCACCGAGGTTTTCAGTTCAGGCAGGCCAAAGCCGAAAAGCTGGGCAATGTACTGCGTCTCACGGTTCATGGGGCTTGACACTTTCGCCTTGCAATTGTAGCCCAGCGTGTTCATCAGTTTTGCGTATGAGAGTGCAGAGGTGACCGCATCCACATCGGGCGTCTTGTGTCCATACACGAAACACGTGTCGTCACCCCAGTTCAACGTCTTCAGCATGGCTTTGAACTCTGCTCCCGCGTCAGGATTCACAATGTTGTCATCCTTGGAGCACGACACCACCGTCATGACAAGGCTGCAATACACGATGGCTGTCAACAGCCAAAGATGATTTTTCCTCATAATCATAATTGCAAATATTTTTCTTGCTACAAAGATACGGCAAAAACACGAATGGAACAAATAAATTTGGAGGATAATCAAAAAGTGCTTAAATCAATGTGAGTTCGGTATAAAAGATAGTTGCTTTATTGCGGCAAGCCGCCGAAAGAAAAATATAAAAAAATAGGTGAAAATATAAAAAAAACAAGTTCATTTTTACCTATTTTTATTTATTTTTTTATATTTTTTCTTCGGCGCCAACGGCGCAACATCTTATACAGAACTGACGTTAAATCAGGGAGTTGAAAAAATGGGGGTTATCATCAGTGGAAAAAGATAGAAAAAATAGCCCGTGCAGTGGAAGGTGCTGTGCGGGTTATTTCTTATTTGGCATTTGGCATTTTGTTACACCGCCCTTCTCCTGCCCCCACCAACGTAATTACCCCGCGCCTTGCAGCGTAATTTGCTTGCAGGGTGCGGGGTAATTGTGGTGGTGGAGTGGTTTAGTGGCGCATGTTTATTCTTTTGCCTTTGCCACAAACTCGGCTGGGGTCATCATCAGGATGTCAAAGTCCTTGAAGCCCTTTTTGTCTCGTGTGATAATCACATCGGGATGATAGGGAAGGGCGGACAAATACTGCACGGCATCTTCGTAGTCGTAAGGTCTTAATCTGGCAGCGCTTTGGAGTTGATGCTTCTCCAATGGTGCGACATCAAGCAATTGGCATAGAGCATCAATTTTGTTCAGCATGATGTCGGAACCGAACGCTTTTTTCAGAATGTAGGCACTGTTGACAATCGTCAAAGCAGAAGTTGTGGCATGAATCTGACCAGCTTCAATCATGGCAAAAATCGCGGAAGCATCTTCAAAGAAACCTTCACGTTCTCCCATAAAATCAATGACGACATTGGTGTCGAGAAAAACATTCATTTTGCCCTTTCCTCCCACATTTTGTCAAATTCCTTCTCTACATCAAAGTCTTTGGGCAGAGGGCCACATGTCATGGCAAGCACCTTAGCCGAAGGTTTGTAGTCCTTCGGTATCTTGGGAAACACAAGTTCCTTCTTCTGACCCTTGCTTTCCGCACTGGCGGCTGCCTCCATCAAGTGGGTGGCAAGCCAACGCTGGTTGCTTGCTGTGAGCGAAAGCCCTTGCAGGTAGCTCCACAGATGGTTGAGTGACACAGTATTCATATTCTGAAATGATTGGTTGGATGCAAAGATAGGGCAAAAAAACGAAACTCCAAGCGTTTCTGTATTATTTTTCGTAAAAAAGGAGAAGAGATGTGTACAAACATTCTTTTTCTCGTCTTTTCGCCAAACGCCAAATGCCAAATAAGTGTGGAGCGGTTTAGTGTGTCTTGTTCGCGTCCCTGATTTTCTGGAGCAGGGTGGCTGCCCATGTGGTGCTGCCGGGGAGTTGGTAGCGGCAGTTGCCGTTGGGGGTGGGGGTGAAGGGAGTTCCGGCTTGGGGGGTGATGGTCACGGTGCCGCGGGGGGAGAGGGAGAAGAGGGAGTCGCCTTCGACGGCGTGGATGACGGTGAGGGGGTCCCACATCTTCTGGCCTGTGTTGCAGTTGCAGCGCATGTAAACTTGCTTGATGGGGTGGGCGTCTGTCCAGCTGATGTCGGTGATGACTTGCTGGGGCGTGTATTCGATGGGATCGCCTGTTTCGCCGGAGGTGAAGATGATGTCGATGTCGCTTGGCCAGAGTTTGAAGAGGGTCTGGGCGAAGCTGATGCTTTGGGAGAAGTTGTATTCGACGGGTTCGATGGAGTTGCCGAAGACACCGCCCATGATGTGGAGGCATTTGACTTTGCGGCGCACGAGTTCCACGCCGTTGAGGGGGGAGTGGGTGTCGGGGCCTGACTGGAGAAGCTGGGCGAGTGCGCAGACGAATCCGTTGGAGCAGATGGTGACGCTGTGGTCGGGTTGTGCGGCGAGGAGCTGCCGGTAGAGTTGCCATCCGTCGGGCAGGGTTGAGTAGTCGGTGAGGGTGCGGTTGAACATGGGTGTGCCGTCGGGGTGGGTGTAGTTGGGCAGGTCTTTGTAGTCAATCCAGATTTTGGGATTGGGGATGCCCTGCCTGATGAGTGCGATGGGGAGGTCGGGGTATCCGAAGTAGGTGTTCATCACGTCGGCGAGGGCGGCGTATTCCTGTCCTTGGCGGTCGACGATGATGCCGAGCAGGGTGCAGCGTCCTTGGCGTTGGTATTCGTAGAGCATCTCCATGGCGAAGAGGTCGTCGGTGGAGGAGCCGATGTCGGTGTCGAGGATGATGAGGGGTGTATCGCTTTGCTCTTTGGAGGAGGTGGCGTCGTCTGAACAGCCCACCAGCATGCCTGCGCAGAGGATGGTGAGCAAGAGTAAAAGGTTCTTTTTCATATAGTTGATTATAGTGATGTACAAAGGTATGAATTATATTTGAAAAAGTTGCAAAATGTTGAAAAATTTAGTTTTCATAGCTTATGGAATCATCAATGAAGTCTTTTTCGTCTTCACAAACCTTGTCTATGTCGTTCAGCAGTTGGTCGGACGAGTATGAGCCATCGGTTGCCCAAGCCCCAAAGCATTGACCAAGAGTGCTGTTCTTTTTACGGGTGCGCGCAGATACGACAATAGAATCGTTCAGGCGGTGGATGAGCGCAAGTTTGCTATCCACGTCCAAGTCCTTGAGCATGTCCCAATATCTGTTGACAGAGGTGTCGCGGCTTGTTGCGTTCATAAGCTTCTTTGTTGTTTACGACGGCAAAGGTACACCCTTTTCTTGACACTTCCAAAGAAAAGTGGCACAAAAATTGTCTCACCGAGAAAAATATTTTAGAATTTATTTGTGAGGTTCGGAGAAAAAGCGTACCTTTGCATCCGCAAATTGCGTGGGCATATGTCCGTGCATGATGTTTTGTGTGGCTGAGCCATACGTAAAACTCCGAGTGGATGAGGCCTGAGAGAAGGACACTAAGTCCATGAGAGGATGGTCCGGTAGCTCAGCTGGATAGAGCAACAGCCTTCTAAGCTGTGGGTCTTGGGTTCGAATCCCAACCGGATCACGAAGACTTTTCTCAACGAGCGAACGAAAGCTCGCTTTCAGTTCGAGAGGTGAGGAAAGTATTCGAATGATAGCCCGTGGCAGGGCGGTGGGATATGCAATCCCAACCGGATCACGAAGACTTTTCCTCAATGAGCGGATGAAAAGCTTGTTTGCAAGACGGGAGGTGAGGAAAGGATTCGAATGATAGCCCGTGGCAGGGCGGTGGGATATGTAATCCCGACGAAAGATAATTAAGAAACACCCCTAATTTTCAAAAACAAAAAGGGTTGAGCGTTCCAAATTTCGCGAGGTGGGCATTGCGGGCCTGCCGGAACGGCGAAGACCTGTACTTCTCCAAGTAAAATTTAGATTTGAAAATTAACAAAAGAATATAAGAAAATGTCAAAAATTTGTCAGATTACAGGTAAGAAGTCTGTGGTGGGTAACAATGTGTCTCACTCACTTCGCAGAACAAAGAGACGTTTCGATGTCAACTTGTTCACTAAGAAATTCTACTATGTAGAGGAAGATTGCTGGATTGTGCTCAAGGTGAGCGCCGCAGGTTTGCGTATCATCAATCGCATTGGTCTCGACGCTGCTCTGAAGCAGGCTGTCGCTAAGGGTCACTGCGAATGGAAGGACATTCAGGTTATTGGCTAATCACATTAAAGTAAGGAGAAAAGAACTATGGCAAAGAAAGCTAAAGGCAATCGCGTGCAGGTCATCCTCGAATGCACAGAAATGAAGGATAGCGGTCTTCCAGGCACATCAAGATACATCACTACAAAGAACCGCAAGAACACTCCAGACCGTTTGGAGCTGAAGAAGTATAACCCCATCCTGAAGCGCATGACTGTGCACAAGGAAATCAAATAAGTTTAGATTATGGCAAAGAAAACCGTCGCTACCCTCCAGAACAAGGATGGTCGTTCTTACACGAAGGTCATCAAGATGTTTAAGTCTCCAAAGACTGGTGCATACGCTTTTGATGAGAAGATGATTCCTGCCGAACTCGTGAAGGATTATCTGAAGAAGTAATCTGACGTTAGGGCGGATTTTTCAGCCCGACGTGACTAAAACATAAGCTCGGAGTGCACTTTTGGGGTGCTCTTCGGCATGAAATCGACAAACCTCTCCATTTTTTGGAGGGGTTTTTTGTTTTTTCACCCACTTATTCGTACCTTTGGCGGCGTCGAAGGTGGCTATAGTGGGGAAAAATCCATTTTTATTTGGTAATTCTCTCACTTATTCGTACCTTTGTCACTTTAAAGAGTATAAGAAAGGAAAAAGATATGGGATTTTTTGATATGTTCTCCAAGAAAAAGAAGGAGACGCTGGATAACGGACTCGCCAAGACGAAGGAGAGCGTGTTTGGCAAGATTGCCCGCGCTGTGGCTGGAAAGTCGAAGGTGGATGATGATGTGCTGGACAATCTGGAGGAGGTGCTCATTACGAGCGATGTGGGTGTGGACACGACACTGGAGATTATCCGCAGGATAGAGGAACGTGTGGCGCGCGACAAGTATGTGGGTACTGACGAGTTGAACCGAATATTGCGTGAGGAAATTGCCGGTCTGCTGACCGAGAACAATACGGATGACACGGAGGGTTTCCAAATACCCGAAGGGGCGCATAAGCCTTACATCATCTTGGTGGTGGGTGTGAACGGAGTGGGTAAGACGACCACCATCGGCAAGTTGGCTTACCAATTCAAGCAGGCAGGTCTGAAGGTGTATCTTGGTGCTGCCGACACCTTCCGCGCAGCTGCCGTTGAGCAGATTTGCATCTGGGGCGAACGGGTTGGCGTGCCTGTGGTGAAGCAGCAGATGGGCAGCGACCCTGCCGCTGTGGCTTTCGATGCAGTCAGCTCAGCCAAGGCGAATGGCGCCGATGTGGTGCTGATTGACACGGCTGGTCGTTTGCACAACAAGGTGGGCTTGATGAACGAGTTGACAAAAATCAAGAACGCAGTGAAGAAAGCCGCAGGATATGATGCTGATGACGTGATGCTGGTGCTGGACGGCTCGACAGGGCAGAACGCCTTTGAGCAGGCAAAGCAGTTCACGAAGGCGACAGAGGTGACTTCGATGGCCATCACGAAACTGGACGGAACGGCGAAGGGGGGTGTGGTCATCGGCATCAGCGACCAGTTCAAGATTCCCGTGCGTTACATCGGATTGGGCGAGGGAATGGAGGATTTGCAGGCATTCAACCGCAAGGCGTTCGTGGAGAGTCTGTTTGGTGAGTAGTTGAGAGTTGACAGTTGACAGTTGACAGTTGAGAGTTTAGGGCTTAGAGTTTAGAGTGAGAAATTGAGAAAGAATACGATAGATATCATCACGCTGGGTTGCTCGAAGAATCTGGTGGATTCGGAAAGGCTGATTCGTCAGCTGGAGCTGAACGGTTATCATGTGACGCATGACAGCCAGAACCCGCAGGGTGAGATTGTGGTGGTGAACACGTGCGGATTTATTGCCGATGCACAGGAAGAGAGCGTGAACATGATTCTCGAGCTGTGTCAGGCAAAGGAGGAGGGACGCGTGAAGCAGGTGTATGTGATGGGATGTCTGTCCCAACGCTTCATGAAGGAGCTGGGACATGAGATTCCGCAGGTGGACAAGTTCTACGGCAAATTCAACTGGACGGAATTGCTCAACGACTTGGGCAAGACGTATCAGCAGGAACGTCAATATGAACGCCGCCTGACCACCCCTAAGCACTATGCCTACCTGAAGATTTCGGAGGGGTGTGACCGCCATTGTGCCTATTGCGCCATCCCCATCATCACGGGGCGTCATCAGAGCCGACCGATGGAGGACATTGTGGCAGAAGTGGAGCATCTGGTGAGCGAGGGCGTGAAGGAGTTCCAGGTGATTGCCCAAGAGCTTACTTACTATGGATTAGACCTTTATGGCGAACAAAAAATAGCGGAGCTGGTGGAGCGGATAAGTGAGGCGAAAGGCGTGAAGTGGATTCGTCTGCACTATGCCTACCCGATGAATTTCCCATGGGAACTGCTCCGTGTGATTCGTGAACGGAAGAACGTGTGCAAGTATCTCGACATCGCCTTGCAGCACGTCAGCACGAAGGTGCTCACCAACATGCAGCGCCACGTGAACAAGGAGGAAACCTATGCCCTGATTGAGCGCATCAGAAAGGAAGTGCCGGGCATCGCACTCCGCACCACATTGATGGTCGGTTTCCCGGGTGAAGGAGATGCTGAGTTTGAGGAGCTGAAGGAATTTGTGCGTTGGGCACGATTCGACAGGATGGGCGCCTTTGCCTATTCGGAAGAAGAGGGCACACCTGCCCAAAAGCAGTTCAAGGACGAGGTGCCCGACGAAGTGAAGCAACGCCGGTTGAGCGAGCTGATGGACTTGCAGCAAGGCATTTCCGCAGAGGTGCAGGCTGAGAAAGTGGGGCAGACGCTCAAGGTGATTATTGACAGGAAAGAAGGCGAGTATTATGTGGGAAGAACCGAGTTTGACTCGCCCGAAGTGGACCCCGAAGTGCTCATACCTGTGGCAGACGGGGCATTAAGAAAAGGAAGTTTCTACAATGTTCATATCGTTGATTCCGACGATTTTGACTTATATGGTAAAGTGAAAAAATGACGAACAAAGAATTTTTAGAGAAAATCTCGCAGAAGACCCGCCTTGAAGCTGAAGAGGCGAAGCAACTGTCTTCTTTGCTGATTGGCACAGTGCTGGAGGAAATAGCCGACGGCAACAGCGTGACCATTCAAGGCTTTGGTTCGTTCGAGCCTCGCGAGAAAGCCAGTCGCAGAATCTACAACCCTACCTCCAAAACCTACATGGTGGTGCCGTCGAAGACCACGCTCAACTACAAGATGAGTGCGGCTCTGAAGGCGCAGCTTAACAAGGAATAGCCTATGAACGAGAAACTTTCATTCCAGAACATAGTTGACACGCTTGCCCGGAAAGCAGGTGTGCAGAAAAAGGTGGCAGAGACGTTCTCCAAGGCTTTCTTCGACACCATCGTCGAGGCTGTGTCGGCAGGAGATGCCGTCAAGATAAAAGGCTTGGGCACATTCAAGCTCGTCGAGGTTGGTGACCGCGAAAGTGTGAACGTGTCAACAGGCATGCGTTTCGTCATTCCGGGATATAAAAAACTCACTTTTACCGCAGAAGACCATGTGGCAGAGGTGCTGAATCCTCAGGCAAAAACATCCGTACAGGTGGAAGAGTCTGCTAAGGTTGCAGAGCCCACTAAGGTTGCAGAGTCTGTAATTGTGGAAGTGCCCACCAAGGTGGCAGAACCTGTAAAAGCAGAAACATCCATTGAGGTGGAAACGCCAAAGAAAGAGGAAGATATAGAAACTCTTATCCAAGTGCCAGAACCCGAGCAGGTGGAAACCCCACAAGATGCTTTTGCCGGCATCGACATGCTCATTTCCACTCCTGAAAGTGTTGACGACCTTCGTCAGCAATACGAAGAGGCGAAGGCGAAGATGGAAACGGCTGTGGAAGAGGCGCGCAAGGCAAATGCCGAGAAGATGCGCTTGGAAAAACTGCTGGAAAGATTGGAGCAGAATGTGGAGCCTGAAGTTGTGGCTCACAAAGAAAACATAGAAAGCCCTGCAAACGCATCGCCAGTGGAAACGGCAGAGGACACCAAGCCTATTTCCTTGATTCCAGTGGCTGCTGTAAGCGGAAACCCCAATCCTTCTGTGGAAACATCCGAAGAAGAGAAGCGTCAGGAAGCCTTCAACCGAGTGATGACAGAACCATCACACACGCAAGAGGAAGAGGTTTCATCAAAACCATCAGGCAACAAGCGCTTCTGGCTGACCACCCTCATCATCCTGCTGTTGGCAGTACTGGGCGTTTTCGTCTATCTGATTCATAGAAACATCGAGGCAGTGGAGAAAGTGCAGACAACGGAGCAAACCACCCAACCTGCCAAGGCGGAAAAGCCTGCTCAACCAGCCAAGCCCACGAAACCTGCTGCACCTAAGACTGACAAGGATTCACTTGCGAAGGCACAAAAGGCAGATAGCGTGAAAGTGGCTGCCAAACCACAAAAGGACACTTCCAAGCCAGATGTCAAGAAGACTGATGCCTCCAAGGACAAGCCTTCAACGCCTGATACCAAGAAGACTGATGCTCAGAAGTCTGACACCAAGAAACAGGACACCAAGAAACCTGAAGCCCAGAAACCGGCTAAGGAGGAACGTCCTAAGACGCATCGCATGCAACGTGGCGAGTCCTTGACACGTGTCTCCCAGAAATATTATGGCACCAAGGACTCTGTGAGGGCAATCCTTCGCGTCAACACTTTCGCCAATCCTGATAACATTCCAGTCGGCGCTGTGGTGAAATTGCCCTAAAAGTGCTTCATCTCATTCACAATAAAAGCCAGCCGTAGCCCTCGTGTTGCGGTTGGCTTTCTTTTGATGCCTATATTCTTATGCCTTTATCGGTTAACTATTCTTAAATGCAAGGTTTTTTAATACTTGGGAAGGTGAAGATGTGGGTAGAATGGCGTAACTTTGCATAAGAAAAGGTAAAAAACATCGCAGTTATGGCAGAAGCTATTGACATTAGAGAATTAAACGAGAAGATTGAACGCCACTCGGCGTTTGTGACAAACCTGATGACAGGCATGGATCAAGCCATCATCGGACAGAAACATCTGGTGGAGTCCCTTTTGCTGGGACTTCTTTCTGATGGACACGTATTGCTCGAAGGTGTGCCCGGTCTTGCCAAGACAAAGGCCATCAAAACCTTGGCATCGCTGATTGATGCGCAGTTCTCACGCATCCAGTTCACACCCGACTTGTTGCCTGCCGATGTCATCGGTACCATGATTTATTCGCAGAAGGATGGCGAGTTCAAGGCAAAGAAGGGTCCTATTTTCGCCAACTTCATCTTGGCGGATGAAATCAACCGTGCTCCAGCCAAGGTGCAGAGTGCTTTGCTCGAAGCCATGCAGGAGCGTCAGGTGACTATTTCCACACAGACTTACGAACTGCCCAAGCCATTCCTCGTGTTGGCTACGCAGAACCCCATCGAACAGGAGGGTACCTATCCGCTTCCTGAGGCTCAGGTTGACCGTTTCATGCTGAAGGTGGTCATCGACTATCCTCGTCTGGAGGAAGAGAAAGCCATCATCCGTCAGAACATCAAGCAGGAGAAACTGGACATCCGTCCTGTGATGGGCACTCAGGAGATTGAGGATGCCCGTAAGGTGGTGCGTGAAGTCTATCTTGACGAGAAGATTGAGCAGTATATCGCCGACATCGTGTTTGCCACCCGTTATCCTGACAAGTACAACCTCAAGGAGTTGAAGGGCTTGATTGGCTTTGGCGGTTCTCCACGTGCTTCCATCAATCTGGCATTGGCTGCCCGCAGTTATGCCTTTATCAAGCATCGTGGCTACGTTATCCCAGAGGATGTGCGTGCTGTGGCTCAAGATGTGCTTCGTCATCGCATCGGTCTCACCTACGAGGCTGAGGCAAGTAACGTGACCAGCGAGGAAATCATCAGTAAGATTTTGAATAAGGTTGAAGTTCCATAATGGAAACCGAAGAACTGTTACAGAAGGTCAGGAAAATCGAGATCAAGACCAAAGGGCTCTCGAACAATATCTTTGCAGGCGAATATCACTCAGCCTTCAAGGGTAGGGGTATGGCATTCAGCGAGGTGCGCGAATATCAGTATGGTGATGATGTTCGCGACATCGACTGGAATGTGACTGCCCGTTTCGGCAAACCTTTTGTGAAGGTCTTTGAAGAGGAACGTGAGTTGACGGTGATGTTGCTGGTCGACGTGTCGGGCTCTTTGGATTTCGGTACACAAACCCAGTCGAAGCGTCAGTTGCTCACCGAGATTGCTGCCACCTTGGCGTTTTCTGCCATTCAAAACAACGACAAGATTGGCGTCATCTTCTTTTCCGACAAGGTGGAGAAGTTCATCCCTCCGAAGAAGGGCAGGAAGCACATCCTCTTCATCATCAGGGAACTGCTCACCTTCCAACCCGAAAGTCAGAAGACCGATGTGGGGCAAGCGGTGGAGTTCATGACCAACGCCATCAAGAAACGTTGCACGGTGTTCCTTCTGAGCGACTTCTTCGACCAGAAAGACTACAAGAATCAGTTGACCATAGCCAATAGCCGTCACGATGTGGTGGCTTTGCAGATTTACGACCGCAGAATGGTGGAATTGCCCGATGTGGGAATCGTGAAGATGCTGGATGCGGAAACGGGTGGGGAAACCTTCATCGACACCTCTTCCAGTGCCGTGCGTCGTGCGCATCATGAGTGGTGGGTGAGTCATCAGGGATGGTTGAAAAATGCCTTCACTAAGTCAAACATTGACCATGTTTCTGTCAGGACTGATGAGGACTATGTGAAGGCCTTGATGAATCTGTTCAGAAGAAGAAGTTGATAAAGGTTAGCGTTGAGAGGTAAGAAGTTTTAGAATGAGAATATTGAAGAATATAATATTGATAATCTGTTGTTTGCTTGGTCTTGCAAAAGCAAATGCTCAAGTGACAGTGGAAGCAAAATTAGACTCGGCAGGCATCTTCATTGGTCAGCGCATAGGCATGACTTTGGAGGTGAGTGCTGATGCCAAATCAAACGTGGAACTGCCTGAATGGGATTCCCTGCAGCAGGTGGCTCCTGGTATTGAGTTTGTTCATGCAGAGAAGACCGACACCAGTCTTTTGAATGATGGAAAGCGTATGGCGCTTACCCGTCGCTACTACTTTACCTCGTTCGATTCAGCGCTCTATTTGATGCCAGAGATGAACGTGAAGGTGGACGGCAAGGACTATTCATCGAAGCGTTTGGCGTTGAAGGTGCTGACTTTTGAGATTGACACGCTGCATGGCGACAGCATCTATGGCATCAAAGAGGAACTGGCACCGCCCTTCGACTGGGCAGAGTGGCGTGAAGTCATCTGGTTCTGTGTCTTGGCATTGCTCATTGGTGGTCTGTTGGGCTATGTGATTTATCGTCTGAAGACCAACAAACCAATCATCCGACGCATCCGCAACAAGAAGCGTCAACCCCCTCACAAGGTGGCGATGCAGAAGATTGAGCAGATTAAGGAGGAGAAGATGTGGCAGAGCGAAGACTCGAAGGAATACTACACGCAGTTGACCGACACGCTGCGCAACTACATCAAGGAGCGCTATGGCTTCAATGCGATGGAGATGACTTCCGACGAGATTATCCAGCACTTGCAGGAGGTCAATGACGAGGAAGCCATCAATGAGCTTCGTGAACTCTTCCAGACGGCAGACCTCGTGAAGTTTGCCAAATACAGCACCCTCATCAATGAGAATGACCGCAACTTGGTGAGTGCCATTGAGTACATCAACCAGACTAAGTTGGAAGAGCCAGAACAGAAGCCACAACCCGAAGTGATTGTGGTGGAAGAGAAGCGTTCGAAGATTGCCAAATGGACACTCATCGGTTCCATTATTGTGGCAGGTCTCGTGCTGCTGGGAGTGCTGGTATTTATAGGTTATAGAATTTACATGTTGACTTTGTAGCGTTGAAAGTTGACAGTTTAGAGATAAGAGATAATATAAGATGGAATTTAAGAATCCTTTATTCTTCCTGTTGCTGTTGGTGCTCGTGCCTTACATCGTGTGGTATGTCATGCGGTTCAAGCAGAGTCTGCCATCGCTGAAGGTGCCCGACACCACCAAGTACGTGAAGGCGCCCAAGACATTCCGTCTTTACCTGATGCACATGCCTTTCCTCTTGCGGCTCATCCTGATTTCGCTGGTGGTGTGCATCTTGGCGCGTCCACAGAGCAAACACTCTTGGAGCAACACCGATGTGGAGGGTATTGACATCATGTTGGCAGTCGATGTGTCCACATCCATGTTGGCACAAGACTTCAAGCCCAACCGTGTGGAAGCGTTGAAGGAGATAGCACAGAGATTCATCGAGAAGCGCCCGAACGACAATATGGGTTTGACGATGTTTGCAGGAGAGGCTTATACACAATGCCCGTTGACCACCGACCACACCGTGCTGATGAATCTCTACAACAGTGTGGATTGCAACATGGCGCTACGTGGCGTCATCGACGATGGTACAGCCATTGGTGATGGTATCATGAACGCCATTCTCCGTTTGAAAGAGAGTCAGGCAAAGTCGAAGGTCATCATCCTCCTGACTGATGGTGTGAACAACTCAGGCAACATCTCTCCGCAGACAGCAGCTGAGATTGCCAAGAAATACGGCATCCGAATCTATGCCATTGGTATTGGACGCAACGGTATGGCTCCTTATCCACTACCGACAGGTGGCACGGCGATGTTGCCTGTGGAGATAGACGAAGAGACCATGACGAAAATCTCCACCGAGACAGGTGGTCAGTATTTCCGTGCACAAAAGAACGCGGAACTTGACGCCATCTATCAGGACATCGACAAGATGGAACGTACCAAATTCAATGTCAAGCAGTTCAGCCGTCGTGGAGAGCTTTATCAACCCTTCGCCATTGCTGCGCTGGTGGTTCTTCTTTTGGAGATTCTCTTGAGAACCGTGGTGCTGAAGAGATTACCCTAAAATGGTAAATTGTAAATTGTCAAAATAGTAAATTACTAAAGTGTTTAGATTTGCAAGTCCTATATATTTATATCTGTTGATTCTCATTCCTGTCTTCACAGCCATCTACGTGCTGGTGCAGTGCAGGATGAAGAAGCAAATCAAGATGTTTGGTGACCCCGAGCTGATGCGTAGCCTCATGCCCGATGTCTCTCCCGTGCGTCGTCACATCAAGTTTGCCTTGATGATGTTGGCGGTGGGATTGCTGTCGGTGGTGCTGGCACGTCCTCAGTTTGGCACACGAAATGAAGAGGTGAAGCGTTCGGGCATTGAGGTGGCGATTGCTGTCGATGTGTCCAACTCCATGCTCTGTCAGGATGTAAGTCCCAGCCGCTTGGACAAGTCGAAGATGATAGTCAGCAAACTCATCGAGCAGTTTGACGAAGACAAAGTGGGGCTTGTGGCATTTGCCGGAAGTGCCATCACCTTGTTGCCCATGACCAGCGACTACGTCTCAGCCAAGATGTTCCTCGACCAGCTCAATCCTGCTACCATCTCCATTCAGGGAACCAATGTGGCAGAGGCAATCACCCGTGCCACGGCTGGATTCTCCAAGAAGGAAAATGTCAATGTGGGACGTGCGCTCATTCTCATCACTGATGCTGAAGACAATGAAGATGGAGCCATCGAGGCAGCCAAGGAAGCACGGAAAGAAGGCATTCAAATCTTTGTTCTCTCTGTGGGAACAGAGCAGGGTGGACCTATCCCTATGGGTGACGGTAGTTTCAAGCAAGACCTCTCCGGCAATGTGGTGACCACCAAGCTCAATGAGCAGATTGGTAAGAACATCGCTCAGGCAGGTGGTGGTATGTATATCCATGTTGATCAGACCAACCTGGCACAATCATTGCTGGGAAAAGAGATAGAGAAGATGCAGAAAGAAGACATATCCCAGTCGATGTACTCCGAATATGACGAGCAGTTCGTGGCAGTTGCCTTGCTGCTGTTCATCGTGCTGGTGGTGGAACTCTGCATCATGGAGAGAAAGAATCATTTGTTCACGAAGTTCAAACTTTTCAAGTGAGATGAAGAGACTGGTATTTAGCATATTACTGATGATGTTCATGTTGCCGATGATGGCGCAGAGTGCCCGCGACTTCATTCGCATGGGCAACAAGGCGTATCGTGAGAAGCAATATGACAAAGCGGAGACGATGTATCTGAAATCCATTGCCAAAGACCCCACCTTCGAGGGCTACTACAATCTTGGCAACGCCTACGTGATGCAGATGAAAGACTCCACCGCTTTCGAGAATTATAAAAAAGCAGATTCCATTGGTACGAATGACCCTCTGCGCAAGGCCCGCAACTATCACAACTGTGGCAATATCTGGTATGCACAGGGCATGGCTGCCAGTCGCCAGCAGGGGGGTAATGCAGTTGCAGCCTTCCAACGTGCTGTTGAGTTCTACAAGAGTTCCCTGCGTTGCAATCCCAACGATGATGAAACCCGCTACAATCTCGCCATGGCTCAGCATCAGCTGAAGAAGAACCAAGACCAGCAGAATCAGAATGGTGGCGGTGGTGACGACGACAAGAACAAGGACAAGCAAGACCAGCAGCAACAGCAGAAACAAGACCAGCAAAAGCAAGACCAACAGAAGAAGGATGAGGACAAGAAGCAGCAACAGCAGCAGCAAGCTCAGCCTCAGCAGAAAAAAGATGATATGAGTGACCAGGCAGCAGAACAACTCCTCAATTCTGCCCAGCAAGACGAGAAGGGCGTGCAGCGCAAGGTCAACAAGAATCAGAATAATAGACGTCGAAGCCTTGAAAAAGACTGGTAGTTTAATGGATGAAGTAAAATGTGAAATGTCAATGAAACGGCTATTACATATACTGATATTGGTGGCATTCTCAGTCAGCACATTTGCTGACGAGGTGTCACTCCGTGTCTCTGCACCTTCCACTGTCGAAGTGGGTGGAAAGTTTCGTGTGCAGTTTACGGTCAACACGCAGAATGTGTCTCATTTCAGTGCTCCCGATTTCAAGGGCTTTGAAGTGATTTATGGTCCTGCCACCTCTTCGCAGAGCAGTTTCCAGATGATTAACGGGCGCACCTCGCAAAGCAGCAGCATTATCTACACCTATGTGCTCCTTGCAGGGAATTCCGGCACCTTCACCATTGGCAGTGCCAGCGTGCAGGTGGACGGCAAGACGGTGAAGTCAAAGCCTGTGCAAGTCAGAGTTCTGTCTGGTGGCGCAGGTGGTGCAGGAGGCTCTTCCAATGGCGGAGGTTCCAATGGCGGCGGCAATTATGGTGGTGGTCAATCATCCTCCGCTCCTTCCGCATCATCATCCAACATCTCTGCCAAAGACCTCTTCATGACGGCTACTGCATCACGCACCTCTGTTCATGAGCAGGAAGCCATTTTGCTCACTTACAAGATTTACACGCTGGTTGACTTGACTCAGTTGGATGGTAAACTGCCCACACTTGATGGCTTCCAAATTCAGGAAATACCTCTCCCACGCACGAAAGAGTTCTCCATTGAGCAATACAACGGGCGCAACTACCGCACAGTGACATGGAGCCAGTATCTCCTCTTCCCTCAGAAATCGGGCAAGCTGACCATCCCATCCATCACCTACGAAGGTGTGGTCATCACCCGCAACCGCAATCTCGACCCCATCGAAGCCTTCTTCAATGGACAGAGCGGCTATTCTGAGGTGAAGCGTAAAATCACCACGCCAACTCTCACCATCAATGTCTCTCCGCTTCCCAACAAACCCGAAGGATTCTCCGGCGCTGTGGGCAAGTTCTCCGTATCGTCAAGCATCAGCACCAAAGAGGTGGATGCCAACGAGGCTGTCACGCTGAAAATCAGTGTGCAGGGTAGTGGCAACATGAAACTTATCTCCACACCAGAGGTGCAGTTCCCCAAAGACTTCGAGACTTACGATGCCAAGGTGAACGACAACTTCCAGCTCACCCGTTCAGGCTTGTCGGGCAGCAAAGACTTTGAATACCTCTTCGTGCCCCGTCATCCCGGCACCTACGAGATACCCGCTTCCGAATTCATCTATTTCGACACCGAATCCCGTTCCTACAAGACCATCAAGACAGAGGCTTACACGCTGAAAGTGAACAAAGGAAAGGGTGGGGCAGGTCAAAGCGTGTCTAACTACAGCGGACAGCAGCAGGATGTGCAGCAGCTTAATCAAGACATCCGTTTCATCAAGAAGGGTGATGTGGATTTGCATCAGCCAGGCGACACCTTCTTTGGCACGTGGAAATGCTGGGCAGCATACATCCTCCCGTTCCTGCTCTTCGTCATTGCGATGGTGCTCGGACGCAAGCAGATGAAGGCGAATGCCAACGTGGCTCATTTGCGAGGCAAGAAAGCCAACAAAGTGGCACTCAAGCGTATGAAGACTGCCAAGAAGCTGCTCGATGCACACGACACGGGCAAGTTCTACGACGAAGTGCTCCGTGCCCTCTGGGGCTATGTGGGCGACAAGTTCAACATGTCGCAGGAATCCTTGAACAAAGAGAACATCGAGCAGTCGCTCACTTCCCGTCAAGTGCCCGACGAACAGATACAGCAGTTCATGAAGGTGCTCAACGACTGCGAGTTTGCACGCTATGCACCAGGCGATGTGAATGAGAACATGGAGAATGTGTATAACAGCGCCATCAGTGCTATCAGTAAAATGGAGGACAACCTATGAGAAAGATACTGACATTATCATTGATCATATTTCATTTATCATTCAACATAGCCAGCGCAGCCACCAAGACACAAGCCGACGCTCTCTATGAGAAGGAGCAGTACCGTGATGCCGCAGAGGCTTACGAAGCTGTGTTGAAGAACGAAGGAGTGGCATCCGAAGTCTATTACAACCTTGGCAACTGCTACTACAAGATGGACGAGATACCCCTTGCAGTCCTCAACTACGAACGTGCCTTCCTGCTCGATCCAGGCGATGCCGACATCCGTGCCAACCTCGCTTTGGCGCGTGGCAAGACCATCGACAAAGTGGTGCCTCCATCCGAGATGTTCTTCGTCACATGGTGGCGCGACCTTACCAACTGCATGAGCATCAACGCATGGACCATCCTGGGCATCACCGCCTTTGTCCTCATGCTCGTGGGCGTGTTGCTCTATGTCTTCATGTCGCAGCTCACGCTTCGCAAGATAGGCATCTATGGCGCTATGGCAATGCTCGTCATCGTCATCATCGCCAACTTGGCAGCCCTCTCCCAGCATGCCGACCTCACTCACCGCGACACCGCCATCATCATGGCACCCTCAGTCACTGTGAAAAGTTCACCCAGCGAAACCAGCACTGACCTCTTCCTCATCCACGAAGGCTCTAAAGTCGAGATACTCGACGGCTCGATGAAGGAATGGCTCGAAGTGAAATTCGAAGAAGGCAAACAGGGCTGGGTACCCGTCAGCACCCTCGAAATCATCTAACTCTCAACTCTCAATTGTCAACTGTCAATTGTCAATTGTCAACTCTCCTAATGCGCGAACTCAACGAACTTGACCATCAGCTCACGCTTGCCATCAACGGCAGCGACAGCCTCTTTTGGGACAACCTGATGTACACTGTCACCAACACCTTCTCATGGACGTTGGTCATCATCACGTTGCTCATCATCATCTTCAAGAACAACACTTGGAAAGAGGCAGTGATGGTCTATGTCACCATAGCTCTGCTCATCTTTGTGGCAGACCGCATCTGTTCGGGCATTGTCAAACCCATGGTTGAGCGTTGGCGTCCCACCCAAGACCCTCAACTCATGTATCTGGTCGATGTGGTGCGCAACTACCGTGGAGGGCGATTCGGATTCTTCTCAGGTCATGCCTGCAACACCATGTGCATGGCGGTGTTTCTCTCATGGCTCTTCCGTAGCCCCAAAGTGACCTTCACCCTCTTCTTCTGGTCACTCACCACCACCTTCACCCGTCTCTATCTCGGAGTCCACTATCTGGGCGATGTCTCTGTAGGCTTCCTTGTAGGCGCCTTCCTCGGCACCCTCTTCTACTGGCTCATGGAGCGCTTTGTCCATCCCCGCCTTGGCAAGAAAGCCCTCATCTCCGAACAATTCACCTCCACCGGTTACATGAAGAACGACATGGACACCTTCATGACCATCATCTTCTTCAACTACATCTGCGTCCTCATCTTCTCCCTCACATTGGGAATAGGGTAGAGTATCTTCCCCCATTCCACAACACCCCTAAACCATCATTTACTCTTGCCCTGCAGCGTAATTTGCTTGTGCCCTGCAGCGTAATTTACTTGTGCCCTGCAGCGTAATTACGTCTCTTGGTGCAGGGAAATGCTTGACCTCACTTTTGAAAAAGGACCTTTTCTCTTTTGGGAGTTTCTCGTAGCATGAATAATCGGGATAAATGGACATGATACGCCCTTTTGTTTAACGTGAGTTCAAAAAGATCATGTTTTTTTATATTTTCACCTGTTTTTTTATATTTTTCTTTCGGCGGCTTGCCGCAATAAAGCATTTTCTTTTATACCGAACTGACGTTTTTGTTTAATGCTACACCATTTCAGTGTCTCCCCGTCTGCTCGTCCATAACTGTTGAGGTATCTCACCCATACAGGTGTTGGTGTCTCACCCATACAGGTGTTGGTGTCTCACCCATACACCCAACGGTGTCTCACTCATAGAACTTTCCGCAAATCAGGGCGTCGTCTTTTCCCACTCTACATCATCTCACAAGACTCTCTTTCGTCATCTCCGCTCACACTTGCTCGCATCCACCACTGCCTCGCACTCGCCATCTCTGCCTCGTCCCTTTCGTCATCTCCGCTCACGCTTGCTCGTATCCACCGCAGCCTCACACTCGTCATCTTTGCTTTGTCACACTCGTCATCTCCGCTTCGTCCCTTTCGTCATCTCTTCGTTCTCCCTTCCGTCATCTCTCAGCTCTGTCACTCGTCATCTCCCAGCTCTGACGCTCGTCATCTCCCAGCTCTGACGCTCGTCATCTCCCGAGAGATAACGACTGAGGCGCCGGAGAGAACATTTTTGAGCCTCTTATGTGGATGCAAGTGAGCACAAGAAACGTATGCCTTACCCCTCCCTCCTTAATCTTATCTCTTAATTCCGACTCATCACTCTTCAAATGATTTTTTTCTCTTCCGATAGTTCCTTTCGAATTATGCTTTTGTGCAACACATCGATAGCACATCTATCCCGTCTCCAATTCTTAACACTCTTTAAGAATTGCGCTTAAACTAGTTTGAGAAATACAGGGGCGACTTCATTTTTCTGCTGATTTTCTTTGTTTACCGAAAGGAAAGAACTAACTTTACCGTGCACAATGTTAAAAACACACCCTTTACCTAAAAAAGATGTGTGTTCGTTATACATTTCTTGAAAAAAGGGGAATATACAAATAGAAAACAATAACAATCAAAAAATCTTTCTTTTTTGTTTAATTTTGCCTCTCTTATTCGTTATATAGATAGAAACAAATAAAATATAAAAACAATAACTAAAAAACATGAAGAATCTGAATTTGTTACGAAAGCTTTGGATGCTGCCACTCTTTTGCCTGGCATTGAACGCTCATGCCCAATCTGTGGGTAAAGACACAAAGGTTACTATTGGGAACACTGCGACGGAAATCTGTGAGGAACCCGATGAATGGCCTGTTTATAAAGGTGGCCCTGCTGCCCTTATGTCATATTTGAAGAATGCCCTAAAATATCCAAAGACAGCACAGGAAATGCATGTGGAAGGGCGCGTGTTTGTCAGCTACGTGGTTGATGAAGAAGGCAAGACCACGAACATCAATCCTGTTGCGTTTGATGACTGCATAGGGAATGATGAGAAAAGTATTCCGCAGCTGGCCTTGGAAAAGAGGATGGCAAAGAAAAAGAAGATGAACCCTGCTGCACAAGAGGCATACATGGAGGCGATAAGAGAATTGATGATTGAATCCATCCGCATCATTTCCCAGATGCCCAAGGCTGAGACACCAGCCATGAAAGACGGTAAACCTGTAAGTTGCAGGATGGCGTTGCCCATTAATTTCCATATTCGATAGAACAATGAAAAAGGGAAAACAAGAGAAGAAGCATGTCCTGAATATCTTACAGCGGCTCATGAGTTTATACACGGGATTCATGATATGAAGGGGGAGAAGATTCCAAATGAATCTGTCTTGTATTATTACTCAGATTTGAATGGTAAACGTCAACCTGCACAGGCAAGTTTCGAGGAATTACAAACTGTAGGTATTGTGGGAGACTATAGGTACTCTGAGAATAAGATTCGAAAAGAGCATGGCTTGAGATTAAGAAGAAAGTATTAAATCTAAATTGTTTACGAAATGAAAATGTTTTTGTATTTTATCATCATCTGTTGTGCTTTCACCATATCTTGCTGTTCTGGGAGTTCTTCGACGAGAAACGGTGATGTGCTATTGTATAGGGTTTCTTTGGAGAATGTGTATGATTGTTATGATGAGCGAGAAGACACACTATTGTACGGTTTGTCCTATATGTACAAAGTCATTCGTCGTTATTCTGATGGAAAACAATCTTTCTTGCTGGAATTACTAATTGAAGACCCTGATTTAATAACGGGGAATCCCTATGTCCGTTGTATCTATTTGGATGTGGAGGAAATTTCTAAACTAAATGCGTTTCTTGATTCATGCCTTTCTGAACCGCAGAAAAGGAATGAAAGATGGGAGTTACGATTAAAATCTGATGCTACGTTATCTTATGATGAATATAATAAAACAATTGTTTTCTGGTGCAATCAAGGACATAAGGTCGGTTTGCAGATTACCCCCCAGCGCATGAAAGAAGCACTTACCAAGGTGATGGAAGATGAGAATTTGCGAGATGATGAATGATATGGATTATAAAAATAATAAAATCATGAAGAAAATGAAGAAAACAATATTTGTACTTATTTTATGTAATTTAATGTTACTGTTAACAGCATGCCAACATGCTTATTGGACAGAAAAAGAAATACTATTTGGAAATCGAGCGAATGATACTATATTCGTTCTGGTTGGGTCAGGAAGACCATTCACTTCTGTGGAAGCGATGGAAAAATATGAACGGGGCTGGGCATCACAGATTCCACCTAGTGGACATTCTACGGAACACGTATTAGATGCAGAGGAAAGGATTGTGTATTGCGCGATTCTAGACATTGGATAAATATTCCAAAGAGGAAATCGTAGAAAAAAACCTTGTGGAACTTTACTCATATAGTTATCAAGATTTGAAGAAAATGGACTTCAAGATCGTGTATGGTGGTGATAATCCCATAGATAGTATTCCCAAGACCTCTATGTAAACAAATCTGCAATATTTAACGTGAGTTCGATAGTATCTTTAACACAAAAAAACGAAACGATCTGTTTCCTCAATTAAATGTCAATCATGAAAAAGATAATTATGATTTTTGTATCAATATTTTTGATTTGTTGTCAAACGCAAAGATACAATATTAAAGAAGAAAAGAATGTAATAATTCCGACGGATATTGTCACATTCTATTTTCCTCTTCATCGTATCAATCAATACGTAGTGGAGTATACAATGAAGTATTCAAATGGAGATAAACCAGAATATCTTGGAGAGTATGTTTTTCATGTGGATGCTCCATCATATAGGATTGATGTGGTAAAAGAATCATCGCTAGTTATAAACTTCATGTTTGATGAAGCTTTATATGGCATTACCAGAATGATAGATAAGAATGAAGCAATTGTGATAGATAATGAAACTCGGAAGAAGATTAAGTATAAGATGAAATTGCATATTGCATCAATTGGTGGTGAGGGGCATTCATGGTTGGAAACAACAGACTCAAACGGTCGATTATTGTTGACAATACCAGATTGTGCTGCATACGATCATTTCATTTCGAGGAAAAGAGCTATCAAACATGAGTAGGCTAAATGATTGATTCAATGGATTGTAAAAGAGTTTATAGTGCAGACGGCATCAAGTTGAAGGCACGCCACATCACGGCAATTCCCCAGGGAACGGGCTCTTCCTCGTCAAGCACCAACTACATCATGTCAAAGGACTCTATAGATTATATCGTTCTATACACAAAAAAATCAGTGGAACTACGAACTCTAATGAATATTATTAAGACAAGAGGATACAGAAGAGTCTCTTGAGGACGATAGTATAATATTGCCCCCTAAACAATATTGGAAAAGGGGCATTATAAAAATATGAAATCATGAAGAAATTGAAGAAAACATTAGTTGTGCTTATTTTATGTAATTTAATGTTGTTATTGACAGCAATGACATGTGACGATCCTGTCGAATATAGAAAAGTCATTTTTGAAAATCAATCAAACGACACGATAATGTCTTTGAGTGAATCTGGGAGACCTTTCACATCTGAAACAGCGATAGAACTGTATTTGGCAGGGTGGGCAACGCAGATTTTGCCATCCGAACATTCGAAAGAACCCTTACCAGATCAAGAAGGTGAAGTATTATTCATGGCTGTCATAAAAAAACAGACATTGGATAAATATTCCAAAGAGGAAATCGTAGAAAAAAACCTTGTGGAACTTTACTCATATAGTTATCAAGATTTGAAGAAAATGGACTT
>ONDH01000009.1 GCA_900316505.1 uncultured Prevotellaceae bacterium | reverse complement strand
TGCGAGGAACAAGCCCATGATGCGTCGCTTCGTAGCTCCGAATGCTCGCATGATGCCCGACTCTTCCGTGCGTCGCTTGGTCTGCATCCAGAACGTGCCAATCACACCCAAGCAGAGGTTGATGAGGAAGAAGATGGCGGTGGCGACAGAGAGGTTGAAGTCGTAGTCATGTGATTTGTTAAAGGACTTTTCCCACGATTCCACCTTTTGGTAGGGGGTGAATCCGCTGAGGGTGAGGTATTCCGTCGCCAGCTCTCCAATGTGATAGTTCTGTTCCTCGATGAAACGCTGCATGTTCACACCAGGCTTCAGTCGGATGGCGATGCGCTTGATAGAAGACAGGTCGGCTCTTCCGTTGGGAGAAAAAATCATCCATGAACTGTATTCAGTGTCAAAAGCACTCACATCTTCCACCACACCTCCAATAGTCTGAGTGAAATACACCCCGTCGTATCTGATTTCCGAACGAATCTGCTTGCCCAGAGCCGCCTCAGCCGAGCCGTATGCCCTTTCTGCCAGCGAACGTGTGATGATAAGGGTTTGGTTGCCATGAAAGTCTGCTGAAATCTCGTGCTGAGAAGGACTGCCTGCCACGGGATGGATGCCGAAGGTCTCGAAGAATGCCTCTCCTTCGGTATAATAGCAGTGTGGCACCGTCAGCGTGTCATTCCCGACGGGGAATTGCCAGAGAGCCCCATCCATTCGGGGATAACCACCGAGGTCATCCAAGCAAGTGACGCTTTCCACATCACCCTGCGCCATGAGATGCTCTTTGAGAATCAGCATCTGTGCTCTGAACAATTCATTTTCCCGCATATCCACTTCATCGCCCACTTCACCCTCTCCCCTGAAAGACTTGATGCTTTTCACTTCTGCCACCACCAGACGGTCGATGGTCCAAGCCACAAAGCACACCACCACCAGTTCTGCGAAGAGCCACACGTTCTGTCCCCGTTGGCTCCAGAGATTATTCAGTATCTGTTTCATTATTTCTTCTGATTCATGGATTCAACAATCGGGTTACGGAGACTCCACCAGGCAGGAATGAAGGTTGCCATCAGGTTCACCACCATACATACGCCCAAGGCAATGAGGAAGATGAAGGGAGAGAAAAGCATTTCGCCCTGCACCAATGGCTCAGGAGTCAGCAAAGGCACATGACCCAAGGCGAAGAATGCCCACGAACGGAACATGTAGAGCAACAGCCACGTGATGACTAGTCCGACGAGACCGCCACACAGTGTCAGCACCAGATTCTCCGTGATGACCTGATGCATCAGTTCTCTCCGTTTGGCACCAAATGCCTTACGCACACCCATCTCCGGCAGACGGCGTTTCATGCGTGCCGCCACCAAGCCACTCAGATTGAGGGCTGGCACTAACAGGAGCACAAACACCTTGGGGAGCAACGAGAGAATGATTTCCCTCCATGACGAGAGCTTTCCTCTCCCCATCATGCTCAGGGCGTGGGGGTAAAGCTCCATCTCTATGTTGAAATCCGGCTCCACACCGCTCATGTTGTAGCGATGCACGATCTCCGTCAACTCCTTCCTCAAATCCTCAATGGTGCACCCCTCTTTCATCACCACAGTCACGCCATTCCCGGCATTATCTAAGGCTGGGATAAACACTTGCCCGTAGCTTTGGGAGGCGATGGACGAGGTGGGTTCTATCACACCCACAACACGGAGATCCATTCTTTCCATATCAATGGTCTTCCCGACAGGGTCAACATCCTTGCCAAACACCTGTTCCGCAATGTCCCTGCTGATGATGGCAATGAGCGCATTCTCGGCACTGGTGGAGTCAGAAGGCAATCCCTCTTCCTGGGTGAAGGGACGACCATACATAAACTTATGATGATATACCTTGAAGAAATTGGCATCCACCCCTCGCATCACGACAGGTATCAGCCGCTTTCCTCCGTCGGTTCGCAGATAGAACCGCAGATCGTTAAATTCTTCTGCACGCAACACACAACAAGCCACTTCTGCCGATTTCAAGTTGTAAAACCAATCTCTCAATTGCTTATGCGTCAATAGAAAGGGTCCCCCTCCCCAGTCTTCTGTTTTACTTGTTCTGTACATTTTCACATACACCGCACCACAGCTATCACCATCGTGAAGGCAATCGCCAATGCTGTTCCTGCAATGTAGATGCCCGAGAAGAGCTTTTCCTCCTTCATCATGTGGAGGGCTTGACGTAGATAGATAAGAAGTTTGTTCATCTTGTTCTTTGTTTTTTCCATATTTATAATACAAAGAACGTGCCAAAATACTAATGTATTGATAAT
Source organism: uncultured Prevotellaceae bacterium (assembly GCA_900316505.1). Taxonomy (GTDB): domain Bacteria; phylum Bacteroidota; class Bacteroidia; order Bacteroidales; family Bacteroidaceae; genus Minthosoma. Next base: position 74,038 of record ONDH01000009.1, on the reverse strand, counting down.
CAGTAGTGGCATTAAAAATAAGTGTCCATTTCTGGACACTCTACTGTTCGGAAATGGACACTCTTGTTATGGGAACATGATGGTGAAACGTGTCAAGCCATCATCTGGGTTGGTCAGCAAGGTGAAGGTGCAACCGTGTTTGGTGAGGATGTCACGAATCAGAAGTAATCCCAGCCCTTGTCCTTGAGGCTTGGTGGAATAGAAAGGGGTGAAGATGTGTTGGGCGACTTCAGGAGAGATGCCCTTGCCGTTGTCGGTGATGATGAGAGTCTTGGGTTGGGTTTCTATGCGGATTTCACCCTCATTGCTGATGCTTTCGATGGCGTTCTTCACAATGTTTACAAGCACCTGTTGGAACAAGGTGGTGTCCAGATGGACAGGTGTGGCCTCATCAGTGAGGTCAAGAGTCAGACGGATGTGGTGGGTTTGGCAGAGGCCTTCGAGGAAAGAGTGGCACGTCTCCACTTCTTCGCTCAGGTCGCAGAGGGTGAGTTGAGGTTCGGGCACTTTAACCACATTGGCAAAGCGTGTGACAAACTCAGCCATCTTCTGGGTGCGTTCGCGACTGGCTTCGAGGGCTTCTTGTGCTGTGCCATCAGGTACTTCAGTCTGGATGAGGTCTAAGGTGCTCACGATGCCTGCCACATTATTGTTCACCTCATGAGCAATCATGCGGATGACTTTCTCGTAGGCGGCTTTCTCTGCTTTCATCACTTCTGAGGTCAACGACTCGATGAGGAAGAAGGGATGCTGATAGCCTCGATCGAGGAAGGAAAGATGGGAGATGTGATAGATTTGGGAGTTGCTGAGTCGGAGAGTCGTGTCCTCACCCAACGGCAGGGACTTGAGCGCTTCTGAAAGTGCAGGCGTGAGCATCTGCTTGGCGGCAGGATTCATGGATTTGATATTGCCTGAGAGGTCGCAGAGGATGACACCCATCGGTGAGGCATCAATGAGCAGGTTGAGGAAGGTGTTCTGTTCGTCAAGGCGCAGGTGTTCGTTGCGCAGTCGGGTGATGAGGGCATTGAAGGTCTTCACGATTTCGTCAGTTTCCTTCTGTCCTGTGGTTGAGAGTGTGGTGCTCATGTCTTGGTCGCGCAACAGTTCCATACCGCTGGTCAGCGCGTCAATGGGACGGATGACTTTTCGATAGAAAAAAATGAGATAGGCTATCACCACCACCAGCACCCCCTCTGTCACATAAAAGATGACGGGACGGATGCTGAACGTCAACCACATCAGAGCGGCAAACACACCGACAATGATGAGTGCAAGCAGCAGGAAGTAATGCTGTATCTTCATGTTTTGTTCTAACCTTAACCTTAACGATAACCTTAACCTCTCGACTCTAACCTCTAAACTCTAAACTCTAAACCCTAAACTCTCAACTGCCAACTCTTCACAGCCCATGTTTTTCTATCTTTCGATAGAGTGCCCCACGACTGATGCCCAGTTCTTTTGCCACGAGCGAGAGGTTGCCGTTGTGCTTCTGGATGGAGGCGGCAATAGAGTTCCGTTCGATTTCTTCGAGGGTAGCCCCCTCCCATCCTCCCCGGGGGAGGGGCTCCTTCGGTGTGTTGGTCTCTTGTATATTGGCTTGGAAGTCTTCTGCTGCAAGCTGCATCCCGCATGGTTTCTCCTCCCCTTTGGGGGAGGATGGGAGGGGGCTCATGAGCAGTGTACGCTCCACTAAGTTCTTTAATTCGCGGATGTTGCCTGGGAAGGGGAGGCTTTGGAGGTATTGGATGGCTTCGGGAGAGGCGGTCGCGATGGGTAAACCGTTGGTGAAACAGGTTTGGCGAATGAAGTGCTCCACGAGCAGGGGAATGTCCTCTTGGCGTTCGCGCAGAGGTGGCAGATGCAGGTGGATGATGTTGATGCGATAGAAGAGGTCTTCGCGGAAGGTCTTGTCGTTGACCATCTGACGAAGGTCGGCATTGGTGGCGCACACCACACGCACGTCAGCCCGTTTGGTCACGCTGTCACCCAACACCTCATAAGTCTGGTCTTGAAGCACACGCAGGAGTTTCACTTGGCTTGCCAGTTCCAGTTCGCCAATCTCATCAAGGAAGATGGTGCCTCCCTCTGCAAGTTCGAAACGCCCTGTACGGTCGCTTTTGGCATCGGTGAAGGAACCCTTTTTGTGTCCGAACATCTCGCTCTCAAAGAGGGCTGTGGAAATGCCGCCGAGGTTCACCTTCACGAAAGGCTTATCAGCCCGTCGGCTCTGTTCGTGGATGGCTTGGGCAATGAGTTCCTTGCCTGTACCTGATTCACCCGTAATGAGCACAGGAGCATTCGTGGAAGCGACACGACGAGCTGTTGCAAGCACCGACAATAAGCCTTGCGATTGTCCTATAATATAGGTGAGACTCTGACCTGTACCATAGGTAAGACTCTCACCTATACCACAGGTGAGACTCTCACCCCTTTTGGGGTGCTGAAAGGAGGATTGAGGCGTCTCACTGTCTGGCTGAGAGCGACGCAAGAGTATCGCCGTTTCTATCCTGTCCATCAGCACGGAGTTGTCCCATGGTTTGGTGATAAAATCGAAGGCACCATTCCGCATTCCTTGCACTGCCAAATCAATGGTGCCCCATGCAGTCATCAGGATGACTGGTACATCGGGTCGGAACACTTTCACCTGTTTCAGCAAGGTGAGTCCCTCCTCACCATCGGTGGCGAGGGTGTAGTTCATGTCCATCAGCACCAACTCCAAGTCAGGATGGTTACGCACCACCTCCATTGCTGCCACGGGACCATCGGCACTCGTCACCATGTAGCCGTTACGCTCCAGCAACAGGGTCAGTGTCACCCGGATGGCTCTGTCGTCGTCAACTATCAGAATCATATCAAAATATTTTTTGCAAAGGTAATGAAAAGTTTAGAGTTGAAAGTTGAGAGATGAGAGTTTTTTCACTCATTGATGCGAATCTTCTCTTTTCCCTTATACCTCTGCATATCGCTCACCACCACGCTGTCACCCTCTTCCAATCCGCTGATGACTTCCACGTAATCATAGTTGCAGTCGCCGAGGTGGACGGTGCGAGGCACGAGGGTGTGTTCGTCTTTATAGATGAATAATGTGTAATCGCCTGCACCTGTATAGTAAGAACCATTGCGGATGCGCAGAATGTCTTCCTTGATGCTGGTGATGACAAACACCTCAGCCTTTAAGCCTGAACGGAGTTTGGGGTGGCTGGGATTATCCATCAAGACCGTGAAGGTGATGACTCCGTCCTGACTGAGAGGCGTGACGGTGTTGATGGTGCCGAAAAGACGTTCCTTTCCGATTTTGACGAGCACACGTCCTCCTGCCAACACGCGGTCAGAATAGGTGTCGGCAATGCTGCAATCGACTTTGAAGTGGGTGAGGTCGCTGATGACTGCCACTTTGGAACCTGACCCAACGATGCTGCCGATTTCGGAACAGATGTAGGTGAGGGTTGCCTTGCGGGGCGAACGGATGTTGGCACCATCGAGGGTACGGCGCGTCTCCTCAAGACTTTTGTCGGCAATGCCATCCTGCAACTGCTTCATGCGCAGGTCAGCTTTCCGCACCCGCACCTCGTTTTCATACTGCTGCCTCAGTTGCTTCAGTTGCATTTGTGCAGTTCGGAGGGTGATTTCAGCCTGATGCACACGGTCTTTCGTGCCTGAGCCAAGACTGTCCAGATACTGCTCGTTGCGCAGTTGCGCTTCCAACTGCCCAATCTTCATCTCCTCCACCTCCAACTGCATGCGACGGTCACTCAGTTGGGTCTCGGTGTTGGTGGTGAGTTGCACCATCTGTTGCCGACGAATTTCCTGCTCATCGAGGGCTTTGGAGTAGTCGGTCTGAGCCGATTGAAGATCGAGGCGGAGGAGTGGCGTGCCCACATCCACCGTGTCGCCGCTATGGGCATAGACCTCCAGAATCTGTGCGCTGATGGGTGAGATGATGACTTCTTCGAAGGCGGGAACCACTTTGCCTGTGGCGGTGATGCTCACGTCGATGGTGCCCCTGTCCGCCTGTGAGGTGATGAGGCTCTTCTTATCTACTGAACTCATCATCAGTATGCCCAGCCATATTGCCACACCCATCACAACTGCCACGATGGCGGCATACTTGCCATATCGCACCATTCTTCTTTTGCGCTGTACGCTGACAGGAATGGCTCTGTCCATAGTTTGATTATCTGTCTTCATTTTACTATTTTTTCAAAATCCACATTGATGTTCTGTCCTTTTTCGAAGTCCCACAGCGTGATGGAGCGCAACTGGTAGTAGTAGTACCAATAGTTGAACTGTTCGGAGATGCGACGTTGGCGAGCTTCGTCCTTGGCGGTTTGTGCATCCGACAGTTCGAGGGTGGAGATGCTGCCAATCTTGAAAGTCTCCACGTTGGTGTGGTAGCGGCGCTGGGCTATGGTGTCCGCCTCTTCGGCGATGCGGAGTTGCTGGCGCTGGTGGTTGAACTGCTCGGTCAGCACGAAGAGGTTCTGCCGGAACTCCTGTGACTGCTGCCGCACTTGGTTCCGCACAATCTCACGATTACTCTCAGCCACTTTCACCTGTCCGCGTCGTTTGCCCCAGTCGAGCAGAGGAAGGGATATGCCGATCTGCACCACTTCCTTACTTGACAGGTCGCGATAAGCATCGTTCATCCGTCCTCCTGTGCCTGTATATCCTACCTGCGCATAGAGTGTCACGCCTCGCAGATTGCCTTTAGCACTTGCCACCGCATAGTCGGCTTGCAGTTGCCGCCGTTGCATGGTGCTCGCAAAAGCATTGTTCTCTAAGGCTTTGTCCAATACATCCTCATAGTGAAGCACCACTTCTGGAATCTTTTCCGGTTCCACGGGCACGATGTCCGCTTCCACATCAAGGAAGGCTTTCAGTTCAAACATCCGCGCCTTCCGACTGCTCTCCGTGGAGGTGAGTGCCGATTGGGCATTCAGCATTCCTAACCGCATCTGCAACACATCGTTCTGACTGATGGTGCCCATTTCCCGCTTCGCCTTTGCCACTTCGTAGAGTTTCTCAGCATTTTGCAGGTTCTGCTCGGCAATGCGCACATTCTCGTTCGCCAACAGGAGATTGAAGAACAGGCTGATGGCACGCATAGCCACCTGTTCAGTCTCGGTAAGGAAAGAGGCTTTTGCTTCCCGATAGCGCACTGGCTCAATGCGACGGTCCCATTTCAGCGAGTTCACACCAAACAGCGGTTGACTCAACGTGAGTGCGATGGGCATGCTCATGAACTGATTGCGCCCTCCACTTGTTTCACCACTCATCTGCCGCAACCAATCCAATGATGACTCCACCGACAACGTTGCTCCCGTCAGTCCTATTTTCTGACTCACATATAGTGAGCCGTCCAACTCCATGAAGTCGTTCCGCACATAGGAGTGTGTGCCGTCCTCTCGCTGGTACGTGCTGTATCGTTTGTTGTACGTCGGCACATTCGCCGACAGGGACACTTCGGGCAGCATGTTTGCCTTGTAACTCCTCCACTCCCAATAGGCAGACTTCAATTCGCCCAATGCCACAGCCGCATCCACACTTTGCCGACGTGCCATTGCTATGCAGTCATCAAGGCTCAACCGCAGCGTGTCGTTTTCGGCATGCCCCATCTGAGTCAGGAGACACACCATCGTCAAGATAAATGTTCTTTTCTTCACTTCGCAAATGGATAAAATTATTCATCTTTTCAGAACAAAACACGTGCCTGAGTCGTAACTCGTTGGTTTTCTGTAAATACATACAAAAAAGGTGTCCATTTCTGGACACCCACTGTCCAAAAGTGGACACTCTTGTACTTAAGTCTTACCTACAAACGAGTTGCAAGTTGCAGATATTCTCAATTCGGAATGCACATTGCGGCGGCAATGGTCAAGTCGAAGGGAGTGGTGATTTTGATGTTCTCGCGATTGCCTGGAACAAGGGTGACGGAGTGTCCGAAACGTTCCACCACGGAGGCATCGTCGGTGAAGAAGTCGGTGTAAGGTTGCTCATAGGCTTGGCGAAGGAGATGAGCGGAGAACACCTGAGGGGTCTGAACGAGGCGGTAGTCGCTGCGGGGCACTGTGATGGATTTTCCAGGGAGAACCTGACGTAAGGTTTCCACCACATCGGTGACGGGAATGACGGCTTCGGAACGGGCAGCCTCATCGTAGCAGGCACGAATGGTGTCGATGGAGACAAAGGGACGCACACCGTCATGAACGCCTACAAGCGTGGCATCGAGGGAGACTTTGGCGAGTCCGTTCTTGACAGAGTGGAAACGGGTTTCTCCTCCATTGGCAAGGGTGTAAGGGCACGAAAAATGGTATTCGTCGCAGAGTGTGCGCCAATAGTCCTGCTGCGTTTCGGGCAACACGAGCACCACCTGCATCTTCTCGTCGAACTGAAGAAAACGGTCGATGGTGCGCATCAAGATGGGGATGCCACCAACAGGAAGGAACTGCTTGGGTATGTCGCCGCCCATGCGAAGCCCCTTACCACCGGCTACGATGATGACGGCGTTCACTTTTCGATGATATGTTTGTACATCATGCCTTGCCTCAACTGGTCGGCTGCATCTTTGCCACAGAAGTGCTCCACGATGGCATAACCAAGCCCCAACGCTGCAGCAGGACCTTTACCGGTAAACATGAGTCCATCGCGTTCTACAAGGGCTGCTGTGTAGTCTGCACCTGTCAGGTATTGCTCGAAACCCGGATAGCAGGTCATCTTCTTGCCCTGAGCAAGACCGAGATTGCCATACACCATCGGTGCGGCACAAATGGCAGCGAGCGCCTTGCCTGCCTGATGATGAGCAAGAATGACCTTACAGAGCCCTTCGTGGGCATTGAGGTTGGTTGCTCCAGGCATGCCTCCCGGAAGGAAAAGCATATCGGCATCGCTGTAGTCGTTGTCGGCAAACATGGAGTCTGCCACAATGCCCACACCATGTGCACCCACCACAGTAAGCTCATCCGTGATGGAGACCGTTATCACTTCAAGACCTGCACGACGGCACACGTCGATGGGACCAAGGGCTTCCACTTCTTCGAAGCCTGTAGCAAGAAAAGTATATATCTTCATAATGGTTTACAATCTCATTTACAATTTGACAATTTACAATGGACAATTTCATGTACAATTTGACAATTTACAATGGACAATCTCATGTACAATTTGACAATTTACAATGTACTATTTATTGGAGCCTACCTAAGTTTGAATCGGTAGGTGATGGTGCCACTCTCCGTATGGTCACCCTCTGAGAATCGGGATTGCTTGGCTGCTGCGATTGCCGCATTCTTGAGAGCAGCGGAGGAAGTGGTGCTGCTGGTCACGCTGGCACTGATGACAGAACCTGATGCGCTGACCTGAATGGAAACAAGCACGGTGCCCTCGCTGTTGGGGTCGGCATAGTTTGGCTTGGCAAGATAGACGACAGTGCGATTGCCCACCTTAGCAGATGTGCCTGTACCTAAACCACCTGTTCCTGTGGTGGCACCCGTGTTGCTGTTGCCTGTGGGTGAACCTTGTGCGCCATTGCCTGTTGTGTTGCCGCTGTTTCCCTTGTTGCCACTACCGAATGCGCCAGCCACACGGCTGTTAGCTGCAGCGGCAGCCTTACGGTCGGCTTCAGCTTTCTTGCGTGCTTCTTCCTCTGCCTTACGACGAGCTTCTTCTGCAGCACGTTTCTTGGCAGCTTCCTCTGCTGCTTTCTTGCGAGCGGCTTCTTCTGCTGCACGTTTCTTGGCGGCTTCCTCTGCGGCTTTCTTGCGAGCGGCTTCTTCTGCAGCGCGTTTCTTGGCAGCCTCTTCTGCCTTATGCTTGGCTTCTGCTTCTGCTTTGATGCGTGCTTCTTCAGCAGCCTTTTTGCGAGCCTCTTCTGCCGCCTTCTTCTTGGCTTCTTCCGCTGCTATGGACTTCTCTTGATCTTGTGTGATGAGAGGTTTGGCAGGTTGCGGTTTAGGAGCAGGAGTGGGTTTAGGAGCAGGTGTAGGCTTCGGTGCTGGTGGTGGAGCGACTGGTATAGGGTCAGCCTCTTCAGGTACATCGGTAGATTCGGAAGCATCAGTGGATTCGGGAGTGCCGGATGCATCGGCAGGCAAACCACCGAGGTCTTCGCCTCCTGCGTCTTCCACATTGCCGAGGAGCACGGGCACACCATCTTCCTTGTCCTTGTCGGGTTGCACCACAGAGAGTGTCAAGATGGCAAGGATGACAGCGAGGACGGCATGCACCAAAATGGAGATGACACCAGCCTTTACCTTATCTTTCTTGGGAGAATTGTCATTCATCGCGGGAAGGTGGTCGAGTGGCAAGAACCATCTTGAAGTGGTTCTCGTTGGCTATACTAAGAATTTCAACGATATTCCGATAAGGAACAGCCTCATCGGCATAGAGAGAAACGAACAGCTCGGTGGAGTCGTTCATCTGTGCATTCAGCACTTGCGGCAGTTCCTCGAGCGTGACGGGCTCTTCCTGTTCGTTGCCGGCAGCTGCGTAGAGGTTGAGGTCTTTATCAATGACCACACGTGCCGTCGCCTTCACCGTGGTCTGCTTCTTTCCTTGCGGCAGGAGCACCTTGATGGCATTAGGCGACACCATCGTGCTCGTGATCATGAAGAAGATGAGCAGGAGGAAGATGATGTCGGTCATGGACGCCATGTTGAACGCCGGGCTGACCTTTGTACGTCGCTTAAACATAGGCTATTCCCCTTGGCTTACAATGTCCATGAATGTGAGTGACTTCGCTTCTATCTCGTTCACCACACCGTCAATCTTTGCCACCAGATAGTTGTAGCCGAAAAGTGCCACAATGCCGACAGCAAGACCGCCCACCGTGGTGATCATGGCCTGATAGATGCCACCCGAGAGGAGGCTGATGTCGATGTTGCCACCTGCATTGCTCATCTGCCAGAATGCCTCGACCATACCGATGACGGTGCCGAGGAAACCAATCATGGGCGCACCACCAGCAATGGTTGCCAGCACAGGCAGACGCTTTTCCATCGTGGCAATCTCGAGGTTGCCGGTGTTCTCGATGGCTGTCTGAATCTCTGCAGCAGGCTTGCCGATACGGCTGATGCCACGCTCAATCATGCGGGCGGCAGCGGTGTTTGTGTTGCGGCAATAGTTGATGGCCGACTTCACATCGTTGTTTTTCATGTAATCGCGAATGCGGTCCATGAAGAGTTTGTCGTCCTTGCCGGCACTGCGGATAGCCAAGAAACGCTCAACGAAAATGTACACTGCAATGACAGAAAGGACTGCGAGGACAATCATAATCCATCCGCCTTTCGATGCGAGCTCAAGAATGCTCAGTTCTTCCATAATGTTTCAGTAAATTAGTATCAATTATCTATTAGAAGTCACCTTTTCTATGTCTAAGGTACTATTTATCAAATTAAAAATGTACCTTTGCAGTGCAAAAGTACAACTTTTTTCACACACAAGACAAATAAAAAATATTAAATATGACTAAAAAGCTGAAGTTTGCCCTCTTTGGCAACGTGCATCAGGAACGGAAGAGTGCTGCCGTGCAAAAATTCTTCGCCATCGCTGCGGAAAGGAAAGCGGAACTCGCCATGCCCGAAACATTCTATCTTTTCTTGCGCGACAACCTGAAGATTCATGTGCCTGATTGTGAGCTCATCAAGGACAACAACTTCACTGCCGACTATGTGGTGTGCATGGGTGGTGACGGCACGTTTCTGGATGTGGCAAGCCGTGTGGGCGAGAAGGAAATTCCCATCGTCGGCATCAACACGGGCAGATTGGGCTTTCTGGCAAGTTTCTCGCCCGACCATATCGAGGAGACCATGGCGGACATCTACGACGGCAACTTCGGTGTGGAACGACACAGCGTGCTGAACATCTCATGCGACGAGATGGAACTGAAGGACTATCCTTTTGCCCTCAACGAGATTGCCATTCTGAAGCATGACATCTCTTCGATGATTTCCATCCACACGGACATCAACGACGAATATCTGACAACCTATCAGGCAGACGGACTCATCATCGGCACACCTACGGGCAGCACGGCTTACTCGCTAAGTGTGGGCGGTCCCATCATCGTGCCGCAAAGTGACACCATCAGTCTTACTCCTGTGGCTCCTCACAGTTTGAACATGCGTCCTTTGGTGCTGTGTGACACCAGCGAAATCTCGCTCCGTGTGGAGAGCCGAAGCCACAGCTTCCTCATCTCACTTGACGGGCGAAGCCAAAGCTATCCCGACAATATTCACCTGCGCATCCGCAAGGCACCCTACTGCGTGAGGGTGGTGACAAGACAAGGTCAAAGTTTCTTCTCCACCTTACGGAAAAAGATGATGTGGGGAACGGACAGCAGAGGGTGAGAGAGTTGAGAGTTGAGAGTTGAGAGATAAGAGTTGAGAGTTGAGAGTTTAGAGTTTAGAGATAAGAGTTTAGAGTTTTGGGGGTGGGAATTAACAAGACAAAATATTCGACGAGGAAAATCATGGTGTGGTTGTGGCGGCATCACAAGAGTTGCCGTCAGCAAGCTACGCTCAATGTGCTCATTGGACTTGCCATGGTGGGATTGGGCTTGTTGGGTGTGGACACGCTCCGCTCGCTGACAGACATTGCCACCCACGTCAAGGAGGGCAGCATCATCTGGACAGCTGTACTGCTGGGTGTGGTGTTTCTGTTGGAAATGTGCATGCACATTGCTTCAACATGGATTAGCGCAGTGTTGGGTGTGAGAACACAAAACCTGATGCAGCAGTTCTTCTTTCGCCAATTAATCAAAGGGAAATGGCACGGCATTGAGAAGTATCATAGCGGTGATGTGCTGAACCGCCTTTTTGGCGATGTGAACGACATCGTCAATCTGATGACAGATGTCATGCCCACCACCGTCATCGTCATCACACAATTCATTGCCTCGTTCATTTATCTCTATCTGATGGACAGCACACTCGCCCTCATCGTGGTGATTGCCTCGCCCATCTTCGTTGTCCTGTCACGCCTCTACTTCAAACGTATGCGCCGCATTGTGCGCACCATCAAGGACAGCAATTCCGCCATTCAATCCCTCATTCAGGAAAGCATCCAACACAAGATGGTCATCAAGGTGTTGGGACGTGAATCTGCCATGGTGGACAGGCTGGAACAACGTCAAAGCCTCTTGCGCAAGCAAATCAAGGCAAGGGCACGCTTTTCCATTCTCTCGAAAACATTGGTCAACATCGGCTTTGCGGGTGCATTCCTCATCGCACTGGTGTGGGGTTTGTTCCAACTGCAGGCAGGACTCATCACGGTGGGTGTGCTCATGGCATTCACCCAACTCATCAACCGCATTCAACGCCCCATGCTTGATGCGGCACGCCTGTTACCCATTTTCGTGAACAGCATGACTTCCTGCGAACGTCTGATGGAGCTGGAGGAACTGCCATTGGAGGAGGATAAAGGCCCTGTGAGGTTGGAAGGGAATGTGGGTATCCGTTTCAATGATGTGTCGTATCACTACACTGACAACGGGCGCACCGTCATCCGACACTTCTCCCACGATTTCCGTCCCGGCAGTTTCACTGCCATATTGGGCGAAACGGGTGCAGGAAAGACAACGCTCATCCGCTTGATGCTGGCCCTCATCAACCCTACTGAGGGAACTGCTGAGGCATACTCCCAATCCTCCAATTCCCAATTATCAATCATCAATCATCATTCTCTCTCCCCTGCCCTACGCGGGAACTTCTCTTACATTCCTCAAGGCAACACGCTTTTCTCCGGCACCATTCGTGAAAACCTGCTGATGGGGAATCCCTCTGCCACCGAAGAAGAGATGCAACATGCACTGCATCTTGCCATGGCTGATTTCGTCTTCGCTCTTCCCGACGGGCTTGACACGAAGTGTGCCGAACAAGGCGGGGGACTCTCGGAGGGACAAGCTCAACGCATCGCCATCGCTCGTGCCATCTTACATCCCTGCAAGGTGCTCCTGCTTGACGAAGCGACTTCTGCCCTTGATGTGGAGACAGAAAAAAAGCTGCTTGAGAATCTCAAACAGCATTTTGCAAGTAGCACCATCATCTTCGTCACTCACCGACTCGCCGTGGTAGATTTCACCAACGATGTCATTCGGATGGAACGGCTAAGCGGGCAGTAACACCACCCCTTCTTTCTTCATGCCATCAATCTTGATGACAATGGGATTGGAGAATCGGACATGGCGCACATGTTCCGTCTCTTCAACTGCTGGCATGTCTTTCAGCATGGATTGGTTGTAAATGCCGTCACCAATGAAGTCATTGATGGTGAAGTAACCCACGCCCATCGAGGTGAGATTCTGGAAGAAGTGCGTGCCTTGACTTGGATCTACACGGAAATTGCTCAAACCTGCCTCTACAATCACTTTGGCTGCAGAGATGTTTGGCCATTGAACAGGTACGCCCAACCATGAATCGCTGGAACCCCAACGGCCAGGACCCACCAACACATAGTTCTCGCCACGCTGGAGGAACCCACGATTGATGTGCTCTATCTCCTCTGCCACTGCAGGGTTATTGGCTGCCGTATAATCATCTGTCTTGACATACACCACATCAAAGACATCGTTGACAATGCCATGACCAATCGCATTGTGGCTGCGAAGCAAACAAGCGTCATCGGGAATCAAGGTGATGTCTTCATCCAACTGCATCTGATTGTCCACCATCGGACGAATCTGAAGGAGATAGAACTCGCCTGACTTGTCATCGTGCAGATTGACAGCAAATTCTATCTCGACGGGACGTGCCATCTCTTTCTGCCCATAGTGGAGCACCTTCTGCAAGAGTTCGGGCAATGGGAACACCCCATTCTGCAACACACCCGAGAAGGAGATAATCTTGCGGTTCTTCCCCTCATAATAACCGTCGTAGATGCACTGGTCATAAGGGTCGAAGGTGGAGACAATCCACTTGAGAGAGCCATCGTGGTCAGCATCGCGCACGGTCACTTTCTTGAGATTGAAAGCGTCGTCCACTTGGAATGCCAAGGCTCCATCGGAATCGCCATTCTCACTTGCCTCCACATCCAAGGCATAGAATTTCGTCTGTGTCTCTCTGAGCGCTATCTCCATCTCACTCGTCTGCAAAACCTTGTCGGGATGATGAGGACAGACACGAAGACAAAGACCGCCATCCACGATATACTTACCCAATCCAAGCGCCAACTCCACAATGCCCTCATCGGCTGTCTCGTCACCAATCGGGTAGTAGTTAATGCTGCGCCCCACTCCTGAAATGGTGGGATAGAAACCGCTCTCATAACGCTGGCCTACCACTTCCTGAAGGATGACCGCCATCTTTTCTTGGTCAATCACATTAGAGGTGGCAACCATATAGTCTTTCGATGCCCGATAGAACACGCTGGCATAAACGCTCTTAATGGCATTGGAGAGCATTTCGAGACGTACATACTTATCGTTGGCACGTGGAATCATGTAAGTGGAATAGATACCGGCAAATGGCTGATAGTGGCTGTCCTCCAACAAGGAAGAAGAACGAATGGCAACAGGACCATTCACCACATCCATGAAGGACATGAGGTCGTCGGCCAAATCTTCTGGTAAACGACCATGCAGAAAGTGCTGCAGGATTTCCTCGTCGGGAATGTCGGAAAGTGCCACTTCGTACAACGAATTGTTCTCCATGAACTGGTCAAAGATGTCGGTACACAACACCACGGTCTTGGGTATCTGCACCGTCGCATTCTCGAACTCATTAAGGTCGGTGCGACGCTTGATGATGTTATCGAGGAATGCCAAACCTCTACCTTTTCCTCCCAAGGAGCCTTCACCAATGCGGGCAAACTGGCTATAACTGTCGAAGCGGTCACGATGGAAGACGGCAACGACTCCTTGGTTCTTCATCTTCCGATAACTGACAATGGCATCGAAAATATACTGACGATGTGCATCCACATCTGTTTCCACCTTCCACGTAATCTTCTTCAGGAACTCTGCCACAGGGAAAATGGCACGAGATGCTAACCAACGCGACACGTTATTGTGGCGCAGGTGGTAACTGAGCGAATCTGCCGGCAAGGTGAAGATATTGTCCTGCAATTCCTTGAGATTATGAACGCGCCCCACTTCTTGCATCGTGTCGGGATTGCGGAAGATAAAGTCGCCAAAACCGAAATGCTTGGAAAGCAGGTCTTTGATGTCTTGGTTGATTTTCTTGGAGTTCTTATCGATGAAGGCCGCCTTGCACTGATCTGCATAAGGCTTCTTGTCGCTCTCACTGGAATTGAGCACTAAAGGCACATATTCATCCACCTCACGAATGGCGCGAAGCAATTTGAAGCCTGCCAGTTCATCCTTCTCGGCACTGTCTGCCTTCATCGGGAAACGACAGTCGCTGATGACTCCCAATACATTGTCACTATATTTGGAATAGAGCGCCCATGCCTCTTCATAAGAACGTGCCAGAACAATCTTGGAACGTCCTCGCATGCGCAGCATCTCCAACTGCGAGTTCAATGCTTCTGTGGCAAATTCGAGACTCTGCTGTAAGACGAACTGATAGAGATTGGGCAGCAAGGATGAATAGAAGCGGATGCTGTCCTCCACAACAAGAATCATCTGCACACCAGCCGCCAAGTCATTCTCCAAATTCATCTTGTCCTCAATCAGCTTGATGATGGAAAGCAACAGCTCTGTATTGCCCAACCAACAGAACACATATTCAAACACGCTGAGGTCTTCATTCTCCATACGGTGCGTGATGCCATGCGAGAAGGGAGTGAGCACCACAATGGGCAATGTTGGAAATTCCGTCTTAATGCCACGAGCAATGTCGAACACATCGTTGTTGGCCGTTCCTGGCATACAAATGACAAGGTCGAACTTGGTCCTGCCAATCAACCTTGCCGCATCCTCCTGAGAGGCAGCACGGAAGAAACGCGGTGGATAACGCAGTCCCAACTTGGCATACTCATCAAAAATCTTTTCATCCACACGACCGTCATCCTCCAACATAAACGCATCATAAGGATTTGCAATAATCAGCACGTTGAAGACACGCCGCTGCATTAAATCCACAAACTTCGTCTCACGGAGCGTGGGGTATCTGTTATCTATATTCGCCATAAGGAATGGGTAAACAATGATGTTTCTTGTTGCAAAGATATAGAAAATTGTTGAAACAAAAAAAGAAGTTCCAAGCATTTCTGCTCAGAACTTCCTTTCTTCTTATCTTGTCACCTCATTTGAGGCAAAACATCACCACGACGGTAGCTTGAGGAACCAAGGCTTACCAGCCATCTTAGTGGTAGTGCCATACTTCTCCTCGATGTATGCAGGCATTGTAATGGTTGTGCCGATAGCTGCACCACCCATCTCCTGCATCTGGTAACGCATGATGTCGTAGAAACGCTGACCTTCGAACACACCCTCAAGAGCTTCCTCTTCAAGGATGAGCTTAGAAACGTGAGCTTGACGTTTTGTGCGGATGTCTGGAGATGCCAGATACTCTGCATTGTAAGAGTCAACGCTATCCTTTTGAGCGATATTCACAGAATCTGCGTAAGCATTGTAAGCAACCACGCGGTCATACTCTACAGAGTCTTCATGAGTGGAATTTCTGCTCAAACGAGGAACTTCTTCCAATTCGAGATCCTCTTTATAAGCCTTCAAGCCACTCTTTGTCTCTTCATCATCCAGGAAGTATCTGTCATTGTACTCAGAGTCACCACTACCGAATGAGTGAATACCCACCTGGATGTAGTTACCGCCCTCAATAATTCTCTGAGGATTCATCTGATCCAGAGGAACGATGAAGTAAGTAGCGAATACATCTGAACTCCAAATAGCAGCAGTACCAGTGGTCTGCTTCTTAAGATCATCATCCGTAAACTTAGGTTCCTGAACGGTGAAGCCAATAGAAGTAATCAAACTAAGACGGTCGAACTCGTCTTTAGAGACGATGTCGCGATTAGTCAATGTATAGTAGGAAAGACCATACTTGAGGATAGCAAAGGCTGTCTCTGGGAAACCAGCGCGATTGAGTGCCTCTGCAAAGTGCAGATACAGGATGTTGTTACGGAAGTATGGAACAAATGGCAAATAGCTGTTACCATTGGTTGTAGTACCATACTTGCGGTTCAGATAGTACATGTTGTTGTAGCTGCTGTTCTCGTGACTGTTAGAGGAGTTGTCCTTCACATTGTCAGGACCATCAGAAACTGAATACAAGCGAAGGTCACCCTCCATAGTCTTGTATTCAGAATAGAGGTTTGGATCGTGCTCACGGAAATAAATCTCTGGCAGACCACCGCCCTCTACGAGGAATTGGCAATAGTCTTGTGCCTTTGAAATATCCTTTGCACGCTGAGAAGCAACCACTGCAGGATAATAGTTATTCGAGTCAAGTGAGCAGAACACACCTCTCAACTTGGAAACTGTTCCATAGTACTGGGAAGTCTCCATTGGGAGCACACCTGCACATTGTGAAGCAGCCAGAAAGTTACTATTGTAATCAGAAGTACTTGGACGCTCGGAATCACGAGACGGCCAGTTTGCTTTGGCTCTTCCCGTGTTGATTTCCTCACCTGGGAAAGTGAAGTAATCATGATACATACGGATAGCATTGATGTAATCCGTTTGATTACCAGTGTAGGAACCACGCCACAAGTAAAGCTCTGCCAACATGGCGCGTACAGGAATAACCATCTGAGAATAACGAATGTTATTGAAAGTTCTGTCACCATAACTCTGACGTAATTCGTCATTTTCAGCTGCACGGAAATTCGCCAGATCGTTAATCATATCCGTCACGATAGTGACCATTCCCTCTTTCTTGCCAGATGCCACAATTTCTTCAGCATTGTCAGAATTCAGGATGGGAGTGCGGATATAAGGAACGTCACCATAAATCTTGAGCAGTTCGAGATAGCACCATGCACGAAAACACTTGGCTGCAAGTATCTCCTTCTCAAAATATTTACGGGTGCCCTGTGAGTTACGCATAGAGTCAACGTAAGCCAAATATATATTACAGCTGTTGATGACTGCATAGTAATCAGAAGGCTGATTGTACACATTTGTGGCAGACACGTTGTTCGCAGCAAGCTCTTGGATGTCTGCTGACGCATGGAGTGGATCCACATCGACGAGGTCGGCTCTCACCTCACCCAACAGCACTGTGCGGTCTGCCAGCTTCTGCATACGCTTGATGATACCCATCATCTGATAAAGTGTGTCTTGTGGAGCAAGTTCTGTTGTCACAAGCGTGTTGTCAGCCGTGAACATATCCTCGCATGACACAGTGGCTGTTCCGAGTACAAGCAAAAGCAAGCCACATTTTATAATAGATTTCATTTTCATGATTGATACAAATTAGAGGTTAATCTTAACACCAAGATGGAAACTGCGGCCTGAAGACAGGTAGCCAGCATCGATTCCCTGATACAAAACACTGTTGCCACAAGAGATTTCTGGATCAGGACCCAGATACTTTGTCAGCGTAAAGAGGTTGTTAGCTGCAGCCCAGAAAGTCAAACCCTGAATGTATTCATTCTGGATTGGCACCTTATAGGACAATGTAACATTCTTCAACTTCAAATAAGATCCATTTTCAATCCAACGGTCAGAGAAGCGGCTGTTACCCATTGGGTCTGAATAAGTAGCTTTTGGCATGTCTGTAATCTGACCTTCTGTAGTCCATCTGCGAGTCACAGCTGTTGTCTGGTTGATGAAGTTTGAACCACCTTCCAGAACGGCACGCTGATAGTTGTAGACGTCATTACCTACAGAGTAGTTGAAGTTAGTAGCCAATGACCAATTCTTTCCGTAGTGGAGCTTCAAGCTGATGTTACCGAAGATGTCTGGATTTGGATCACCAATGACGAAGCGGTCGTTTGCATTGATTTCGCCATTACCATCCTTGTCCACAAACTTGATGTCACCAGCACCGAAATATACAGGGTTGTTAGATGCATCGCGGATGAATTTACCATCAGCCTCTGCTGCACCTGTATCCTTGTAAACTCCTTCAGTCTTATAGCCGTAGAAGACACCTGCGCTTCTACCCACCTCTGTCAGAACTGTTCCACCGTAGAGGTTTGTCTCGTAAGAGTTCATACCTTGTGGAAGACGAGTCAACTTGTTCTTGTAGTGACCAATGCTTGCGCCCAATTCCAACTTAAACTGTTTAGAATCGATAATCTTTGCATTGAATGCAGCATCGAAACCATGATTCTTCAAGGCACCATCATTAGTGTAGTAGTTAGGAATACCTGCCACATAAGCCAATGTACCCAGAGTGATCAAGTTGTTGGTCTTAGAGAAGAAGTAGTTAGCTCTCAAATTCAAGCGGTTGTTAAAGAAGTTACCCTCAAAACCGAAGTTGAAACGGTTCGTGGTTTCCCACTGGAGAGAAGAGCTACCAATATTGCTCAAACCAAGAGAAGAGTTGGCATTACCAAACAGCATTTCTGATGCCATGTAAGTCAAGGTTGCTGAGTTATCCATTGCATCGTTGCCGACAGACTCGAATCCTGCATTCAGTTTCAACATGTTAACCATATTGTTTGTATGGAACCAATCTTCATTTGACATGACCCAAGCAGCCTGGAGAGATGGGAACAAACCCCATGCAACACCAAACATTTTCAGACCACCATCAGCTTTCTTACCGAAACGTGAAGAAGTTTCCATTGACAACTGACCTGTCAAATAATACTTGCCCATGTAGTTGTAATCCACATTAGCGTAGTAAGCCAAAGTTCTCCAGTTCGTGTCAGTACCATCAATCTTTCTGTTCTTACTACCGGTATTTGGAGTCTTATCACTACCAGTACCATCAGCATACAGATAAGATGCTCTGTAAATATCGTTCATGAAACGGATACCGCCCAACAATTCCACACGGTGTGGACCATTAGGAAGAATCTTCCAATCTGCACGTGTATCAGAGAACACAGCATTGTGCTTTGAGTACATGGTATACTTGGAGTTCTCCGTAGCGTCCAGATTACCAGGAAGTGTATAAGTAGGCATACCAATGATTGGAGTGAAGTAAGCCTCATCCAAACTCTGAAGAGTGTAGCTGAACTTCTCTGTCAAAGAGAAATTATTCGTTGGTTCCCATGTTGGAGCGATAGATACGTTGATCATCGTACAATCAGAGTGGTTCTTGTTCTTTGCCTCACCGTTTGCAAGAACAGCAACAGGGTTGGCAACCTGAGCTCTGGTTGTGTTGATGCTACCCCAAACCTCGTTCAGATAATCATCAGCATCTGCGATGAAGTCTGTCTCATGACGGTCTGTAGCGAAGTCATAAGGGCTCAAGAAAGGAGCCTTAATGTTAGCCAATGCACTTGGTGAAGCCAATGCCTGCAAGAACTGATTGTTCTCCCAACCATCGCTACGCAAGTTGCGTGTTACGTTCGTATAGCTGGCATCAAACTGTGTGTAGAACCACTTGTTCAGCACGATGTCTGTATTGAAACGTACATTGAAGCGCTGCATGTCATTTCTCTTCAGTGTTGACTTAGCGTCACCATAGCCTACAGAGAGGTTATACTGTGCGATGTCATCACCACCTTGGATAGAGATGCCATAGTTCTGCGTAAATGCTGTTCTTGAAATTTCCTTGTTCCAGTCTGTATTATTGTGATACACATTATAATAATAGTAGTCTGGCTCTGAATGCAAGAACTTGAACTCCGTCAGAGTGGTGTTCGTTGTCTGCAAAAGGTTTGAAGCATAGGAACGATACTGACCAGCATTCATCAGGTCGAAGTTCTTAGGTCTGAGCTCAAGACCTGCATTGATGTTCACATCGATGCGGGTTGCCATTGAATGGCAGCGCTTGGTCTTGATGCGAATGACACCATTGGCTGCTTTCGCGCCGTAGAATGCCGTTCCATTCTTCAATACCTCTACTGATTCGATGTCATCCACATTGATTGCCTGCAACAGGTTGTTGAAGTAACCTGTGTGCAACATGGTTGCATCATACAACATGTCGTACACAACATCATCCACTACAATCAGTGGCATGGCGTTTGAGTTCAAAGAGTTCAAACCGTTGATGAACATCGCAACGCCTTCAGCCGGATTAGCTGAACGCTGAATGCTTCTCACATCGGCGCCCAAACGATTCTGAATCTCTTGGTCGATGGTCAAAGCGGGTGTGTTCACAAATGATTCTTCTGTCACGCTTTTACGAGCAGAAGCATTAGTTGTATAATCACCCTTCAAGAGGTTTGACTGCATGAGGATATTCACACCACTGGTGCGACCGTTGAGAGAAACATTGTTCAAGTTGTAACCCTCAAGGCGAGCAGAAAGTGCCGTGATAAACTTAGGAACCTGAATGGTGAATGCACCATTCTCGTCGGTCATGGCAGTATAATACTTGTTGTTGAAAGCCTGAAGCTGAACACCGGCAAGTGGTTCGCCTGTAACAGCATCCACCACTTTACCCGTCACGTCAATCGTTGGGTATGTCTTCGCTGGCTTAACCTTTTTGATAGGTGCAGCTACCTCTGTTACCTCCTCCTGTACCTCATCCTGTGCAACAGCTGGAAGTGCGGTTCCAAGGAAGAACATGAATGCTGCGATTCCATATTTATTGAAGTGCTGCATAACTATTTACGTATATTAGAAGTTGTCAACTGAATACTTTTTCTCGTTTTTGCTTCTTCTGCCACTGTATCTTCATCATGTGGCTTCAGAATGATAGAACTGATGAGCATTTCGTTAGAGAAGTCTTTTCTCTGGCTGGAAAGGATGGATGATGCAATCTGGATGATAACACCATAATCAGCTCTGCCATAATAAGCGTTCTTGAACTGATACTGACCCAGATAAGTCGTATCATTCACGATGATATGACCAGCATCGTCATAAATCATGCCCTGAGACAAGAAGACGGTCTTCTGCTTCTCATCAATAGGATCTGGATTCTCAAGTGTCTTACCCTTTGTTGGGAATTGACCGATGTTCTTACCCTCATTCTCACGCTCAATAATAGTGGCTGTGAAGCGATAAGGACGAACATCCCATTCTGCCATGTCAATATTGTTGAAATCGGATGCCAACCACATTGGGCAAGTGACAATGTAAATGTCATACAAGCCTGAAAGTGTATTAGGCACATTGAAACCAACCGTGATGTTACCACTTGTAGGAACGAAATCTACAAAGCGATAATTCTGACGCTTTTGGTCCACGCCCGTCTGTTCACCTTCTTCGTCGTAAGTAGGAATGGATGAAACAAAAATACCTGAACGAGCACCGAAAGACTTCTGAACACCCTTCGTGTAAGTCCAGTTGTCACCAGAACCCAATTTGTTCACAGCTCCATCAGATGCAGTCACCTTGATTTTCTTAAAGAACTGTTCCACTGCTGAGAAAGGATATTCATCAACAAGATAAGCAGTACCGTTAGAGCACTCTACTGGTTCTCCGCACTTAGCCAAGATGTCATTGATTTCTTTGTCTTCTGGCATATACTTAGGCTCCTTGCTGTAATACACATGCTGTGTCCAGTCGACAACGCCATGCCAAGAATTGTAATAATTGGTGGACTTCAGAGAGTCTTCCCAATGCTCATTGGCATTCTTGTTGTAGAACAAGTCTGTCATAGCAAAAGAATTTGCATAGTGACGTGTCAAAGAGTCGCAAGTGCCTGCAGCACGATTGTCCTCGGATGGATTGAACTGCAAGAGTGAAGCAGCCTTCTTGTAGCGTTCACCCCAAGCCTTAGCTGAAGGAAGAATCGCGATGAAGAGAGAATCCTCTTCGTAAAGACGTGCATCATAGTTCTTGAGCACAGTGTTGTTCTTCTCCAAGTACTGGCTCACCCAGATCTTATTACCGTCAGCGTCCACACCGCGGCTTACAGATTTGTTCTCGATCAATGTATCCTTATTCACCTTCTCGTCATAAAGATAAGCATAAAGAGAAAGCGTGTCCTTACCGGCTTCAGGATCCTCCTTGTATTGCTTGGCAATCATTTCGAAAAGATTGTAAGCATAAGGAGATGGGCTTTCGATAAGGTGAACGATACCATTCTGACATGAAATATTGTTCTTCTGTTCATCAATCTTGATATGACCAAACATACCATCAGAAGTCATGCTTCCTCTCTTCTCATTCAAAAGGCTGAAAGATTGATCCTTTGGAGTGAGAGACAACGGGTAAAGTGCCACGTGATTCTTGATGAAGTCATTCACCACTTCTGCTGAATCTGCCACTCTCTCGCCATTGGCTCCTACATAGTCCGAGAGTTCAAAAGAACCATCTGCGGGTGCCCACACGGTGTATGTGTTATCAGAAGAAAGTTCACGAGAGAACCCATACGCCTTGACAACCTTGGCGAAATCGGGTGCAGTCTCTTCAAGAGCCTGCATCGTTGTGCCATTGAACTTGAGTGCTGACAGACCTGCATTGTAGTGGTCGTCCCATGTGTCAGAACATGAGTACATCGCTACGAGTCCTGCTGCTAGCACAAATCCGGCACGGAATGTATTTTTGATATTATTCATATTATTTCTTTAATTGTCATTGCCAGCCTACCCTGCCCGATGAAGGGCAAGGTGGCTGAAAGGTTATTTACCAAGTCGGTTCCGCAAAGTATTCATTGTTATATACAGAACTTGGACAAAGCTCGATAAAGTCGAAGTTCAACTCGTTGTTCTCAGACTCCATCTTCTGTTGTATTCTCAAGAAGTGGTCAGACTTACCATCCGTAGTGAAGGTACCAATGACCTTACGGATTGTGTTGTCCTGAGCACGCATGGTGGCAGAACCCGCATCGAAACTGCTACGCCATCCGCAATGATAGCACTTAGGTCCTTTCATCCAACCAATGTTGTGAATGGCTTTGTCAAATGCTGTGATAGCATCGTCATCACCCAAGTCTGTATCATTCTTCCATCCAAACAAGGTACGTCCACCTGGGCGCATGTCAAATGGAATGCCTTGAGGCTCGCCATCGATGTAATACTGCACGATACCACGTGTATCAAAGCCCACACAAGTCATCATACGAACCTCGTATGTACCTGCAGGTACAGCTGGCAACTTCAAAGTGAAGTCATAACGTCCCTTGAAGATTACCTCATCACCCTCGTATGACCAGAACCAAAGTGAACGGCCACGTACGTGCATGTGGGTGTTGGCAGTCATCTCAAAGTTACGTGCGTAACCTGGCTTGAAACCAACGCTTCGGTTGTTGTTATCCGATGGGTTGTTGGTGTTCTTTGCACCATCATACTTCTTATTGCCGCCCCATGTGTGACCACGTGCAACCTCACCATCTGTCAACTTAGTCATGAAGTCAGGAGACAAGGTCGTACAGTCAAGACGGATACAATCGTTCATGACTATTTCCTGCATGTTTCGGTCGTATGCCACAACGTCATCGATATAATGATACATACCGTTCAAAGCCGTAGTAGTTCTGGTATACTCCTTCGGTGAAGCAATCTTTGCACCACGGTAATAACCACCACGTTCGTCAGCATGGTGACGGACACCTCGACGGTTGATGTACAAACCGACCTGAGGACCATTAGGGAAGGAGAACTTCATCAATGACTGAGGCATCAAAGTTCCATACCAGTCACAGATGTCATACTTCATACGGTTGAAATTATACTGCAAGTCGTTGTTATCCATTGACGTCAGGCTGTAATAGTCACCATAGCGGTCAATCACATGATAGGAGATGAAGCGATTGAGGGCGTTCTTGCGGTCAGTCAATTCATCATTGTCTGCATCTTCTGGATACATGGGGTCATAGAGCTGGTGAGCCAGATACTCCAAAGAGCTGGGATCATTCTTGCCCAAAAGCGTCGTGACACCATATTTCTCCTTCAAGATAGAGTCAGGGCACATGAACACTGTATAATTGAAGTAACGCTTCACAGGATAAGCCACGTTGTCGTACTCACCGCCAGAGCCATCCAAGTGCTTAGCAGTTGGGATACACAACTTGGTGTTAGTCCATGTACAAGAGTCAATACGATCCTTGTCATTAGCCCATCCATAAGTGTCATCCACATAGTGATCCTGAAGGGTGTCCAAGATGCCAGTCACCTGGAAAGCCTGACCATAAAACAGACAGGTTGAGTCACTCAAAATCACAGTGCCAATCAGGTCGTTGCTGGAACCCACAATCGCGCTCACGGTATGAACCACACCGTTCGACACAGAGTCGTCAGCATGAATAACAGGTGAGTTTTGGTTGATGTACATAGCCAAGACAGAGTCTTGCTTCTGTGCATCCCACTCCTGATAAGACTTCACACTAACGATGTGCTCCAACATGTTAGACTTAGGATATTGACCATCATTGAAGTCTGTCGTAAAATACGCTGCTTCGATGATTGAGTTCAACGCAATCGTATCGCAGTCTTGAACAGACAACTCATCCACAGAGCTCAATCCACGCTCTGCCAGATACTTCTCCACAGCCGCGTTTGTAGGAGCAAACACGGTGTACGAGCCATATGTGCCCAACATATCGACAAGACGGAGGTCATATTCTCCCCTTGCGCGCTCAAGAATCTTCAAGTACTCAGAGTACTGCTCACGATTCTTCAAGTAGTCGGCAGCATATTCTCGGGACTGCGTATAGTAGTTCTCCACACCAGGGTCATCAGAACAGCTCACAACCGCCACCTGGATAGACGCAACTACAAAGAGGGCAACTGCCCAGAATTTAATTCCTGATAATCTCATAACTTACTGTTTTTTATTTTCATCCTCATCCAAATAGCTTTCATTCTGGACAAGAGCTGGATTAATCTTCATTTCCTTTCTTGCGACTGGCATATACATGAAGCCCATCTGAATCAACTTGATGGCAACAGCAGGACCAGCCTCACTGTATTTGGTAGCCAATGCCTGACGCATCTCCTGGGTGTTACCAACGCGACGTGCAGCACGTACCAAGTCATAGAAACGCTTACCCTCAAAGAGGAACTCACGTCTACGTTCATTCATCAACAACTTGTGGAATGTGTCATAGGTCTGTGGCTGTTCAGGAGCATACTGCTTCTTGGTCTGCACCACAGGATTTGAGCGGCGATAAACTGCTGAAATCAGGTTGAACGCATCCAGCTTCAGTTCATCGGCTGTAGTCAGAGAATTACCACGTACCAACACTGATGCCTTGCGCATCTTTGAACCTGCCTCTGAGCCTGTGCCTTCACCTTCCTGTTCACCTTGTTCACCCTCAGCATTCTCACCTTCAGCCTCCTTCTCAGAAGCATCCATGTTGAATGCCAGTTCGATTTCAGCTTCAGCACGGAACAACATCACTTCTGTCAAACGATAAAGAATCCAGTTCGGTGACGTATTACGATATGACTGAGAACTACGAGCTGCAGTGAATGAAGAACCGACACTTCCATATTCTGTGGAAGAAGAGGCACCTGCCCTATTTCTGTCAATCATATACTTGTAGATACTGGACACACCACTTTCTTCATTATAATAGAAAGAAGCAATGCTTCTGTAATCTGATGGCACAGAGAACAATCGAGTGTCAGAATAGCTGTCAGTAGAGTTGGGCTTGGTCTCAAACAAGTCTTCAGCAGCCTTCACATTCTGCGTACGAGAACTTTCACCATACTGGTTCTTCACAGCTGTATTATTTCCATAACTTCTGTTCAGAACTGAATTATAATAAGTAATCTCGAACAGTGTTTCGAAAGAAGCACCTGTACCAAAGATGGCATTTGTTGCAGCAGGACCATTCTCATTGTGACCGACAGAAACTTCCTCAGCCAACAATGGGTAACCATAATCCTTGTACACTTCCTGGTCTATGTCTTCCTTAACATCACCCTCATCATAGCGCTGCATCTTATAAGCAAGCACCCAGTCGCAGCAATCAATACACTTCCTGTAGTACTCATTCTGCTTATCCTTGGAAAGGTTGTAATCAGAAGCACGCCACAAATAAAGCTCAGCCAGCAGAGCATACATTGCAGGACGAGTCACCTTACCTGTGTTCTGAGTGTTATCCACACCAGCTTTCAATGTCTGGTTAGTGTTACGCAGAGGTGCATAATCCTTGCAGGCTTCAATGTCTTTAATCAGTGAATCCAGCACCACCTCAAACTTTGTCTGAGGCAAGCGATAAGTCTGCGTGTCGTCCAAAGAAGGTTCGAAAGTGAAAGGAACGTCCCTGAACGTCTTGATGAGTGTCAAGTAGCAATAGTCACGGATGAATGAGCACTCAGCCTTGTTCACGCGATAGTCAGACTCGGTATAGTTCGGGTCTTTCTGCATCACCTGAGGAGCCTCAAACATGGCAATGTTACAATAATTGATGACCTTGTAGAGCGGACTCCACTCACAGAATTTGTTGGTCGTCTTAATACTACCTTTCAGCAAAAATCTCAAGTCTTCAGACTGATCCTGTCCAGCTTGAACATTGTCAGAGCGGTCTTCACCCCAAACAATCATTCGTTCCACGACATCACGATCCTGAAAGGCTCCATAGCAGGAAGTAACCACACTCTCCACGTCATCCTTGTTGGTCCAGAAGTTCTCATAGACCACCTCATTGAGAGGGAGCAGGTCGATGTCGCAAGAGCTGAGACCAAGTCCCGCAACCGCCAATGCTACAGCCGATAATATTCTATTTTTTATCTTTTTCATGACTTTAAGCCTATTAAATTAGAATGAAACATTAATACCGAATTGGATTGAACGTGAACGTGGGTTCGTGTCACCATCTGTAGCTGGTCGGTAGGTGCTGGCACCGTGTTCTGGGTCAAGACCTGAATACTTGGTGAGACAGAATGCATTGTTGATCAGCATATTGAGACGCAGTGAAGCCAAGCCCCACTTCTTCAGCGTCTTGGGGTCGAACGAATATGACAGCTGACAGTAGTTCAGACGAAGGAAAGAAGCATCTTCCACGAATCGGTCAGAACCCAAATAGTTGTAAGTGTCGAACTGAGTCTTTGTTGTGGCAGCACGTGGAAGAGGTGCAACATCACCTTCATTGTGCCAACGCCAGTTCACTGCAATCGACTGGTTGTTGTTGTTGGACATGTTCTCCAAGTCCGCGCGAGCAGAGTTAATCACCTTGAAGCCTGTACGGAAGTTGAACTGCAAGTTGAGATCCCATCTCTTATAGTGGAACTTAGTACCGAAACCACCAGTGATCTTTGGCAGAGATGAACCCAGGTAAACGATATCAAGCTCATTAATCTGACCATCATGGTTGATGTCCTCATAGATAGCATCACCACCCACAAATGCATACTGAGTTGTTCCACCATAGTTGAAGTACATCATCTTAGGAGCACCAGTCGAATCAAAGATAGGTTCACCCTTTTCATTACGAACCACAGGAGAGTTTGGACCGCTCAAGCCTTCCACTTCCTCATCAGAATATTCTGAATAAGCATAAACACCCTTATAGCGGAAACCGTAGATGGAGTTCAACGGGTTATTCAGCTGAACACGAGAGAGATACTGCTTATTTTCGTACTTAAATTCTTCATTCAAGCCATCCAGACAGGTTGGATCCATTGAAAGAACTCGGTTGCGGTTGTTTGCAAAAGAGATGTTGAAATCCATAGAGAAATCCTTACCGATTGTCACAAATTTGTTCGCATTAATGTTGAACTCCCATCCTTGGTTACGCATAGAACCATCGTTATAATAGCTCAAAGAAGTGTAACCTGAAGAAGTAGGAATGCCATAACCATTCTGCAACAAGTCAGTTGTCTTGGCTGTGTAAATATCGATGTTACCATCAATAGTCTTTGTACGCTTCTCATCCAGATAGAAACCGAAGTCGAAACCAACCTGATAAGAGACTTTCTTCTCATATCTCAGACCAGCCAAACGGATATTGTTAGGAACAACTGATGAAACGTCCATATAGGAAGGTCCTGTTCCATACTTAGAACGCCAGAGGTCACCACCCGGTGCACGACCAGAATAACCCCATGATGGACGGATTGACAACATAGAAAGCCATCTTACTTTCTCCATGAATGGCTCCTTGCTGATGTTCCAACGACCAGACAATGCAGGGAAGAAACCCCATGGGCGGTCTGGACCGAAAGATGTAGTACAGTCACCACGAAGTACACCTGTTACACTATAGCGTCCTTTATAAGAATAGTGAGCCTGGAAAGTCAGGTTCTGGCTCTTTGAATGACCTGCACCTGAACCAAAGCCAGAAATCACACCACCTGCCAATGTTGAAGTGATGTCAGCCGTTGTTGGCATCATACGCTTACCAGTGTTCTGGTTAGAGCTATTACCCTGTCCGAAATCGTAACGTCCCATCACCATCAAAGAGTGACCATTCTTCAAATAAGGAGTGAACGTGAGAGAGTGGCGAGTGGACATGTTATGACGCTTTGAACTATTAGCCGAAGCTGAGTTGTAGTTACCTGAGAACATTGAGTTGGAAGACAGCCATCCTGGGATGTAGCTGCTACCCTCATCGTTTGCGATATCAAACAGGATCTGTCCCTCATAACGGAGCTGATGCTGCTCTGGTTGAGTGCCCAAGATGTCATATCTAAAGATAAACTCAGGACGGAGGTTCAAGCTTGTCGTCTTCTGATAAGAATTGTATGCCTGAGCCACAGGGTTCACCATGTTGTATTGGTCTTCCAGATATGTGCTTGCGGCATACACACCAGTCTGTCTGGTAATCCAGTAGTTCATCGTATAGAACTCATCTGTGTCATTGCCGTTCGCATCTTCACGATAGATGGACAAGTTTGGCATCTTACGCTGAGCGATACCGATAGCACTGCCTGTGTTGTGAAGGTCACGGTCTGTATAGTTGAAGTCAAAGTTCGTAGAAACCTTGATACGGTCAGACACGTTGTAGTCGAGTGCCACACGAGTAGTGAAACGATTCATGCCCTGCTTGATGACGTAGTTGCTCTGTGTATCCCAACCACCAGAAACGCGGAAGGTTGCCTTCTCACCACCACCACTCAGGTTGACACTGTGTGAATGCTGCATACCGAACTGTGTAACGGCGTCCACCCAGTCAGTGTTATCATTATACATATTATATTCAGCCCATTCTGGTGCATAAGCAATTTCAGGGATGAAGTTGTTAGAAGATTTGTCAGCGAAGCTGGACTCCTGACGAGGATTGAAGTATGCCTCCTTCATGTACATGGTGTAGTCGTCACCATTGAGCAGCTTATAACGCTTGTAAATCCAGTTGCCAGTGAAACGGTAGTTGTAGCTGACTCTCGTCTTACCTCTCACACCGCGCTTAGTCTTGATTTCAATGACACCATTGGCACCTTTCGAACCCCAAATAGTCTGCGCAGCAGCATCCTTGAGGACGGTGATGGACTCGATATCATCAGGGTTCACCTGCAAGAGTTCAGCGAAGCGCTCGTTGTTGGCATTCTCATAATCGAAGCCATCTTCCACTGTGATGGGGTTACCGTTCACAACGATAAGTGGGTTCTGGTTACCATGAATGGTGGATACACCACGAAGACGGATAGTGGTACCTGCACCAAGGTCACCTGAGTTGGCAACGATGTCAAGACCTGCAATACGTCCTTGAAGAGCTTCATCGACAGATGTCATACCGACACCTTCAAACTCTTTCATGTCAATGGTTTGAGCTGCTGTGGCAATCTGGTCCATTGGGATGGCGAGACCTGTGCTCGGGCTCCTGCGGACAGCAGTGACCACAACGTCTGTAATGACAGTATTACTCTTAAGGACAATCTTTCCGAAAGCTTTCTTGTTGATAGGCAGCTCCACTGTCTGACAACCGATGTAAGAGATTCGGATCTTATCCTTAGGATTCTTAATTGCAAAAGAGAAGTTACCGTTGATATCGGTAGTTCCATGGGCGACGATACGATTGTTGTGGTCAACTTCCACCACATTACACATCATCAAAGGGTCGAAATCATCCCAAACCTGACCGCTGATAATGTCGCCCGCCTTTACTTGCGCGCTCATCTGAACACAGAAGCACGCTAAAAGCATGAGGGTTGATATTATTTTTTTCATATTCTGAACTATTATTCTGATGTAAGTGGCTTATAAGAATAGACGAATTGGGTTGCGATTTCGTTACCCTTAGAATCGTAGTGAGCGCCATCTGCAAAAATCAATGGATCCTCGATAGCGTGAATGACAACAAATGAAGAGTTGTTGAGTCTCACATTATTAGGATTAGTGATAGCACCGGAGCTTTCCAACCAATATTCACGTGCCATCAGGTTGTAAGCACCATCCTTGATGACCACCTTGGTCTGATTTCCGCCCAAAGCTTTTTCACCTGAATATCCATTGCGGCAGTCTGTTACGTACATCTGGCCACCTTCCACCTTGACATCCAATTTGTAAGGACGTCCGGGAGAATACTTGCCACCCCATGACTCTTCGCCTGTTGCCTCGTCCACCTGAGTGGCCTTGATCAACTCTGTCTTACCAGTTTCGAAGACACCTGCTGTATCCACGTCAACGAAAATAGCATTGTCCTGAATATGATACTTCACGAAATCAAGCATCACTTCCTTGATGGAGTCTGCACGAGACTTCAAGTTGTCTTCTGCAGTTGAACCTGGACCTGTATAACCCATTTCCAAGTCATATTCCTCGGCTGCTGCAAGGTCTTCCAGTGTTGGGAGTCCTGCTTCATAAGCCTTCTTCATGGCTGCATTCGTTGGTGCATATACAGTATAGTGGTAGTTGTTCAACAAGTAAGTTGCCTTGTTGGTCGTTGCATCCTCTGAACCGATCAAGCCAGGAGCCTTCAGGTTGAAGAGGTTTCCATAAGTCTGGTCAGCAGCCTGCCAGCCGTTCTTCGAGTTAGCCTTGCTAACAGCACATGCCTCAACGATGCCGAAGAACTCTTTGAAGATAGAATCGTTATTCTCCGGATCCATGCCAGGAACCACTGCATCATGCAGAGTCTTGGCTACAGAATTAGGAGTACCCATTACAACGCCATCCAATGCAAGGGTGATACCATTGCGGATGTCTTCGCCATCATAAGCGTCAACAGTTACCAATGGCTGACCAATGTTATTGTGGTAAGAGCCAGAAACTTCATAGTTCTTCTCGCCCTTCTTCTCAATCTTCACGAAATTGCGGCCCTTGGTCTTATAGTACTTCTTACCTTCACGGAATGGCTCCACCACGATGATGTTGTCGAGCAAGTCTTCCATACGGTTGTTGAGAATGCCGTTGCTCACACCGCCTCTGAGAGGAGTTGCTGTGCCTCTCTTGGTGAATGTGCCATCCTCATTCTCATCGCACTCATAGATGCTTGCATAGAGCTGCAGTTTCTCATCCAACTTGAACTCCCACATTCTCTTCACGGTCTGACCATAAGAAACAGGGTCGATGTAAGTCAAGAGACCATCGTTGGTTGGAAGAAGGAAGATGAAACGAGACACCATAGAGTTGAGGTAGTAGTTGTAGTTCATTGGTGTAATGACATTGTCCATCACTGTGAAGTGAGTCTTGTCAATCACTGCAGGGAACAACACTGAAGAGTATGATGCAGGAGCAAACACCTTGTTGGTCAGGAACACAAGACCATTACAACCGAGATATACGCTATCCACATCTTCCTTGGTGATGCCGAGAGGTTCGTTTGCATCGTTCAGCACTGCGTTGAACTTGGAAGGAACAGAAGAGGTGAAGGCCTGAATCTGGTTCACACGAATCAAGTCGTCAAGCACAGAACTTGGCGTGTTCTCGATTGTACCATAGTACTTCTCAATCACACCACCGTTCCACCAGTTCTGGATAGCCTGGTCGGATGGCACCAACATGATTGCCATATCTTCCATCATTGGTTGACGGTCGTTGGCGATTTCAGGAATGTAACCGTTCCATCCTGGGTCGAATTTCAAAGAACCGTCGAATGTGTTTCCGTTTTTGTCATACATGAACTTCACGCTGCTTGCCATCGTTGAACCGAATGAGCGGTCAGAGAAGTAGCGCTTCACAAAAACAGAGTCATAGTTTGTTCCTTTCGACAGGTTGAAAGTCTCACGCAAATTGAGAGAGTCTTTAGGTGCAGCGAAACGCTCAATAATGCTGCTGAAGATAGTCATCTTTGGACTCTTGCGAATGATTTCTGACATATTGTCCAATGGAACAACCACCTTATCCACCTGATGAACGAAACCGTTCTTACAGAAAATGTTGGCATTGGTCACACGAGAATTGTTGACGTAAATGTCATCTGAGTGGAATGTTCCTTCTGGCTGATTGTAGATGAAATCAATGTCCGAGAAACTCAGCTGGTTAGATGTCACGAACTTACCCGTGAAATGAAGCATAGGTGCTGGATTCGATGCATCCGTGAAAAGGACGATAGTATCGCGGTTGGCACGCATCTCGTTGAAATACGGGTTGTCGGGCAGAATGCCGTCTGCTTCCTTGGTTGAAATGACCATCACGGAGTCGAGTAACGACATCGATGTGGCACGACGGCAAACCTCACCTTTCGCTGGACGACCTGTACCTGGAGCCTGAGCTGACGAGAGCATCGTGGTCGAATACGGGTTGTCAATCATTGACGTGTTGAGCAAGAGCTTCTTCTGCGCCAGCGAGAGGTCTTCATACTTCTTGACACCCCAATCGTTGTGCGCGTAGAAATCCGCGAACGCATCATCGTCAGCGATGAACATTGTTTTACTACCGGTCTTGGAAAGAATCTCAGCCTGTCCAAGATCGTCAATCAGATGCAGATAGTTGGTGAAGTTACCCTTGTTCTTCATGTACCCATAGATGTTGTCCAGACCTGAAGGCTGGTCTTCATCCAAGTTGTAACGGTCAGAACATGAGAAAATTCCCAAACCTGCAGCACACAGCGCACCCCCTACCAAGAGGTGTCTGCACAGTTTTTTCCTCTGAAAGTTATACAACATAATTATTAATTAGAATAGATTGTTTGTCCTTCTAAATGTAAAAAGTTTTTAGTAAAAAGTATTATTCAATTCTTAGCTATCTGTTCCCGTGGTCATATTTGGCCAAATTCCCACGTTAACCATATAACTTTTGCAAAGAAACGACTTTTTCAAGATATAAGCAAAAAAAAAATTAAAAGAATTGCAATAAAACTTAAATTTAACAATTCAGACTCCTTTTTGAGCCATTTTTGAGTAATTTTAAACACTAAATAGCAAAAAAAACAAAATAAAAACAGCACTTGACAACAGACCAAGGAACGAAGTGGAGAAAAGGGTTCTGCATGAATGAGTGAAGCACAAAAAAGGGGCTTCAAGAGCCCCTAAACCGACATCGTCGACATCGGCAAGTCGATGTCGTCGACGTCGGTGAGTCGATGTCGACGACGTCGATTTTCCGGTTACTTGTACCAGACCTTTCTGCCATTGACGATATAGAACCCATGGGATGGGGCTGTCACTCGACGTCCCGTCAGGTCGTAGATGACATCATCATCATTGTCCGCGCCCGACTTTGACGACGGAACTTCTTGGATGGATGAAGGATCTGCAACCGCTTTGGCGGAGAGGACTTTTTGCCAATAGTAATTGCCGCTTTCCAGGCGTGCAGTCATTGTAAAGGAAGTATCTTCCTGAGGCGCAGTGAATTTGCCAGTATTGGAGAGCACATCAGGATTAGACGACGTCCAACTCAATGTCACATTCTCTGCAGGAGTGAAGAGAATGTCCATATCGCCAGATACCCTTGAGAAGTAGTTTCTCTTAAAGTAGGTGTCACTATATTGCTTGTAATTGTAGGCAATGGCATGCTGCGGCTGCAACTTATAGCCCCAACAGGGAACGCCATCCTCGCTCACAGCAGTAAAGCACAGCACTTTGGCGTTAGTGCCTTCAAGAGTTTGCTCAGCCACCACGCCATAATAAGAGGTTGAACCCAACTTCACCAGAATGTACGATTTCCCTTCATCTGTATATGACCAAGAGCCTCGAGAGCCACCTGTCACCTTACCGTCAGCAGACAAATGAATGGTGGAAGGGGTGGATTCTTGCATCACGGAGTGATTCAGTTTATAGGGATGAAGGATGATGTGATAATCGCCCTCGATGTCGGCCGCGTTCCATGGTTGAGTGGAGGCAATTGACTCGTCCGTAGTCGCTTCGCCATCAAATTGGAACGGAGCGGCACATAGCCAGCCTTTTTTATTCTGGTAAAGTTGATAGACACGTATTTGGTGGCCTATCGTTCCATCGTTGAACTTGGTGTGACATACGAGGAAGGTACGACCTTGTGTGTCTTGGCAGACGGAGTTGTGTCCTTGAGCACACTCCCCTACCTGCATCAAGCCCCATCCGTTCATGGCGCCAATAAGCTTCATACCCTTGTTTGTGATAGCATTGGCACCAAAATTGAGTTGATAAGTCGTATAAGTAGCTAAGTTGCCAGACGCATCCTTGTAAGGGCCATCAGGCTTGGCTGAACGGAACACACGCATCTCATAGCCGCCATCTGGAGCAAAGCCACCATAGCTCATGAAGAGGTAGTAGTAGTTGCCGATATGCTGAATGTAAGGGCCCTCTCCACTGACATAGCATCCACCCGCAATGAGTTTGCCAAAGTAGGGATCGCTGGTGTAGCCTGTGAAAGAGGTGCCATTGGGAGCTTTTCCCGCATAAGTGGAGGATGCATAGGTGTAAGTATAATCACGCAAGCCTGTATTCTTGTCGAGTTTGAGCATGAAGATGCCACCTGACCATGAGCCATAGGCGAGCCACAGTTCTCCTTCTTCATCAAAGAATGCACACGGATCAATACAATTGGGCCACAGATTGCCCCAAGCGCTCGTTTTATAACGTGACGGAAGAGAAGACTGAGCACCCAGCACCACTTCAAGATCAGTGTCTTTATAATTCACACTCTTACCTGAATGCGACTGGCCATCAAAACCACCAAACACAATAGGTGCCTCGTAGGTGAAGGGACCTTCCGGATTGTCTGCAGTCATCAGAACCACAACTGATGCCCAATGGTCGCCATTTAGGCTGAGGTAATAGCACCATTTCTTCATGTTAGGATTGTAAACTATGTCTGGAGCCCACTGATCGCCTGACACCCATGAAGCAGTTGAAGATGCATAGATGGAACAAAATGCAGCCGCATCAAAGGAACCCAGTTCAACTTCCTCGACCTCGGTTTCGCCTGGCAGGCAACGTTTGACAGTATGAACAGGATTGCTTTGGAATGCTTTATAGGCATCTTTCGATTCATATGCACCCTTGTAATACCGGGTAATATCATTGAACGTCTTGAAATCTTTGGTCTTGACGCCATAATAATGCGAGCCGTAAATGTAGAAGGTTTCCGTAGCCTCATCCCACACCACTGATGGATCATGGACACTCTTCCAATTACGAGAGGTAGTTTGATAAAGGGAATTCAATTCCGTGGCAGTCAATTCCACCATTTGTTCCTGTCCTCCCACACTTTCCTGTGCAACGCTCACCATGCTAAGTCCGAAGGACACAATAATAGTCAGTAATGTTTTCTTCATAAATAGATCTAATTTCAAATTCGCGGCAAACTTACAAAAAAATATTTTATGTAACAAATAAAAGAAGCTAGAATTGTCTATCTCGCTACAAATGACACGATTTCATCCACATTTCAGAAAGAAATACACATCATACCAAAGCATAAATATCTTGGCAAAGCATAATATTCTTGGCAAAGCATAAAAAAAGACCGCACACAAGTTGTATGCGGTCTGCAAGATATGAATTGTTGGCAATAATTACTCTGCGTCCTTTTCCTCTGCAGGAGCTTCTGCTGGAGTCTCCTCCTTTGCCTCTGCTGCTGGTGCTTCTGCTGGTGCTTCTGCCTTTGGAGCAGACTTGCGAGAACGGCGAGTGCGAGTCTTCTTAGCCTCAGTCTTTGCCATGTTCTCATCAAAGTCAACCAGTTCAATGAACGCCATCTCTGCATCGTCAGAAGGACGACGTCCCAACTTGATGATGCGAGTGTAACCACCTGGACGGTCAGCAACCTTTGTAGCAACGGTGCTGAAAAGTTCTGTGATGGCATACTTATTCTGAAGGTAGCTGAAGACAACACGACGAGAAGCGGTGGTATCCTCCTTTGACTTTGTAATCAGTGGCTCAACATACACACGAAGAGCCTTTGCCTTTGGAAGAGTCGTAGTGATTCTCTTGTGCATAATCAGCGAGATTGCCATGTTGGCAAGCATAGCCTTACGGTGAGAATGCTTACGACCAAGGTGATTAAATTTCTTATTGTGTCTCATTTTTGATTAGTCTTTGTCTAATTTATACTTGGAAATATCTGTTCCGAACGAAAGGTTCAAGCTCTCAAGCAAGTCGTCAAGCTCTGTGAGTGACTTCTTACCAAAGTTACGGAACTTGAGCAAGTCGGTCTTGTTGAATTGCACGAGGTCGCCAAGAGTCTCCACATCCGCAGCCTTCAAACAGTTGAGGGCACGAACAGAGAGATTCATATCGACAAGCTTGGTCTTCAGCAACTGGCGCATACGCAGCACTTCCTCATCAAACTCTTCATTGCCATCAAAGTCTGCATTCTCAAGCGTGATCTTCTCATCAGAGAACAACATAAGATGGTAAATGAGAATCTTGGATGCCTCTCTAAGGGCATCTTTCGGATGAATGGAACCATCAGTGGTGATTTCGAGCACCAACTTCTCATAGTCGGTCTTCTGTGCCACACGATAGTTCTCTACTGCGAACTTGACGTTGCGGATAGGAGTGTAGATAGAGTCAATGGCGATGTCGTTGATTTCTTTGCAGAACTCGCGATTCTCGTCTGCAGGAACATATCCACGACCCTTATTGATGCTCAACTCCAACTCCAATGTTGCCTGAGGATCCAAATGACAAATTACCAAATCTGGATTTAACACTCCAAATCCATTGAGGCTTTTGTTGATATCTCCAGCCTTAAACTCGGTTGAATTCTCGATGGTAATTGACACCTTTTCAGAGTCAAAACCATCAGCGACTTGCTTGAATCGAACTTGCTTCAGATTCAAGATAATGTTGGTGACATCCTCCTTTACACCTGGAATCGTAGAAAACTCATGCTCAACACCTGTAATGCGGATGGTGTTGATAGCATAACCTTCAAGTGATGAAAGAAGAATGCGACGAAGAGGATTACCGATAGTAATACCATAACCTGGCTCCAAAGGACGGAATTCGAACTTTCCGTACTTGTCGTCAGCTTCCAACATTACGACTTTTTCTGGTTTTTGAAATGCTAATATCGCCATTTGATTAAATTTTATTATTTAGAGTACAACTCGACAATCATCTGCTCCTTGATATTCTCAGGAATGTCTGCACGCTCAGGCATGTGGAGGAACTTACCACCCTTTACGTTCTCGTCCCACTCAATCCATGGGTACTTGCTATGGTTGAAACCTGCAAGAGCTGCGTCAATCACCTCAAGGCTCTTTGACTTCTCGCGCACAGCAACAACCTGACCTGGCTTAACTGAGTAAGAAGGGATGTTCACCACCTGACCATCAACCACAATGTGCTTGTGGCTAACGAGCTGACGTGCTGCTGCACGTGTAGGAGCCAAGCCAAGACGGAACACCACATTGTCAAGGCGTGCCTCAAGGAACTGAAGGAGAATTTCGCCTGTTACACCAGACTTTGTAGACGCCTTCTCAAAAAGGTTGCGGAACTGACGTTCAAGCACACCGTAAGTGTACTTTGCCTTCTGCTTCTCAGCAAGCATGAGACCGTACTCAGAAGACTTCTTGCGACGGTTGTTACCATGCTGACCAGGAGCATAATTCTTTTTAGACAAAACTTTGTCAGGTCCAAAGATTGCCTCACCGAAACGACGAGCAATTCTTGATTTTGGTCCAATATATCTAGCCATATATATTCTTAATGTTTAATGCCATGCAGTTCTCAGCAGCAGCCGCAGAAAGGAAAGATGCGACAAAACGAACTCGTTGGCAAATGACATAATTGTGTAATGATTAAACTCTTCTTCTCTTTGGAGGACGGCATCCGTTGTGTGGGAGTGGAGTAACGTCGATAATCTCTGTCACTTCAATTCCTGCCGCATGGCAACCGCGTACAGCGGCCTCACGTCCATTGCCTGGACCCTTAATGTAAGCCTTCACCTTGCGGAGTCCGAGGTCGAAAGCAACCTTGGCGCAATCCTGAGCTGCCATCTGTGCAGCATAAGGGGTGTTCTTCTTTGAGCCACGGAAGCCCATCTTACCGGCTGCAGACCAAGAGATAACATTACCTTCACTGTTAGCCAAAGTAACAATGATGTTGTTGAAAGAAGAGTGCACATGAAGCTGACCTTCAGCGGTAACTTTGACGTTTCTCTTCTTTGCAGAAGCTGTTTTCTTTGCCATATCCTAATGATTATTTAGTAGCCTTTTTCTTGTTTGCAACTGTTTTCTTCTTACCCTTGCGAGTACGTGCATTATTCTTGGTACTCTGACCACGCACAGGGAGACCAAGACGATGACGGATGCCACGGTAGCAACCGATATCCATCAGACGCTTGATGTTCAGCTGAATCTCTGAACGGAGGTCACCCTCCACCTTGTATTCGGCAGCAATTACCGCACGAATCTTACCGGCCTGTTCGTCGTTCCAGTCCTTTACCTTAATGTCCTTATCTACGCCAGCCTTTTCAAGGATCTTACCAGCGCTGCTGCGTCCAATACCAAAAATGTATGTGAGCGCAATTTCACCTCTCTTGTTCTGTGGGAGGTCTACACCTACAATTCTTATTGCCATATCTTACTTTTATTTCAATTTCTTACCAAAGAATTATCCCTGACGAGTCTTGAACTTAGGGTTCTTCTTGTTAATAACAAACAGACGGCCTTTGCGTCTTACGATTACGCAATCAGGTGTACGCTTTTTCAATGATGCTCTTGTTTTCATATTGTGATTTTATTTATATCTGAATACTATTCGACCTTTGGACAAGTCATAAGGAGACATCTCCACACGAATCTTATCACCTGGAAGAATCTTGATGTAATGCATCCTCATCTTACCTGAGATGTGGGCGATGATCTCATGACCATTTTCCAACTCTACTCTAAACATTGCATTTGACAATGCCTCGACAATAGTTCCATCTTGTTCGATAGCAGACTGTTTAGCCATACTTTATAAAGATTTATCTCGTAATACTTTTTCTATTTCTTCAAACGACGACAGGATGTCAGCCTTTCCCTTACGTACACATATTGAATGTTCAAAATGTGCAGCGGGTTTCTTGTCTCTTGTCACGATACCCCAACGGTCTTCCTGCATGTAAATGTCTTTGGCGCCCATGGCTATCATCGGCTCAATTGCAATACACAAGCCATTTTTGAGCAACATTCCATTACCTCTTCTGCCATAGTTCGGAACTTGAGGGTCTTCATGCATCTTTTTCCCTATTCCATGTCCCACAAACTCCCTGACTACACCATAGCCTTGAGCTTCGCAATGGGTCTGGACAGCATATGATATGTCTCCCAACCGATGACCGACAACAGCTTGTTCTATGCCTTTGTACAAAGCCTCTTTGGTCGTTGTCAACAACTGCTTGACTTCTTCAGAGATTTCTCCCACCGCAAAAGTGTAACATGAATCTCCACAATAGCCATTGAGTTGTGTGCCACAATCGATGGACACTATATCACCCTCCTGTAAGGGATTGTCGTTAGGGATGCCGTGAACAACTTGATGGTTGACAGAGGTGCAGATGCTGGCAGGGAATGGACTTCCATAGGGATTAGGGAATCCGAAGAAAGTAGGTATGGCTCCGTGGTCACGAATAAAAGTGTCTGCTATGGTATTCAGTTGCTTTGTCGTAACCCCTGGCGCAATCACTTTCGCCAGTTCTGCCAATGTATTTCCCACAAGCAGGTTTGCCTCCCGGAGAAGCTCCACCTCCTCGTCTGTTTTCAGATATACCATCTTGTCTAAAGTTGTGCTTAATGTTCGCCACGAACACGGCCCGTGTCAAGCAGTCCGTCGTAATGACGCATCATCAGGTGCGACTCAATCTGCATCAGCGTGTCAAGGACAACACCGACAAGGATGAGGAGGGAAGTTCCACCAAAGAAAGCGGCAAACTCCCTCTGTACACCAAAGATGCCAGCAAAGGCAGGAAGAATGGCGATCAGTGCCAAGAACAAAGAGCCAGGGAATGTGATACGAGACATAATCTTATCGATATAGTCTGCCGTTTCCTTACCCGGCTTGATTCCTGGAATGAAACCATTATTTCTCTTCATGTCTTCGGCCATCTGCACAGGATTGATAGTGATTGCTGTATACAAATAGGTAAACAGGATAATCAAAATAGCAAAAATGAGATTGTACACAAAGCTATTATTGTCTATCAACTGGTTGACCAATGGATTCAGCTTGCTACCAGAGAACTGTGCCAAAGTGACAGGGATAAACATGATAGCCTGAGCGAAGATGATAGGCATCACGTTTGCAGCATAGGGCTTCAGTGGAATATACTGACGTGCACCACCAATTTGCCGAGCACCTGCAATTTTCTTTGCATAATTGACAGGAACACGACGCACACCCTGCACAAGAAGTATTGCAGCAGCAATCACAGCAAGGAAAAATACGACCTCAACAAGGAACATGATGAGACCACCCTGCCCTGCGTCCAGACGTGAAACAAATTCCTGCACGACGGCGTCGGGGAAACGTGCGATGATACCAATCATGATGATGATAGACACACCATTTCCGATACCCTTATCTGTGATTCTCTCACCAAGCCAAAGGACGAACATGCTACCTGCAGCCAAAATGATTGTGGCATAAAGGTAGAAAGTAGTCCAATCCAAAGACGAATAGAGAGCAGCACCCTGTGTCTGATTCTGAAGGTTCATTAAGTAGAAGAAACCTTGGAAGAGAAGGATTGGCACTGTCAAATAGCGGGTGTATTGACTCATCTTGCGACGCCCGCTTTCTCCTTCACGCTGCATCTTCTGGAAATAAGGAACTGCGATACCCAACAACTGCATCACAATGGAAGCAGAGATATAGGGCATGATTCCCAGCGCGAAGATGGATGCTTTAGCGAAAGCACCACCCGAGAACATATCAAGCAGATTCATCAAACCACCCTCCGTCTGGTTTCTCAGTCCTTGCAATGCATCCGTGTCAATACCAGGAAGCACCACATAAGAGCCCAAACGATAGATGGCAACAAACAACAGCGTGATGAGGATGCGCGAACGCAAATCCTCAATACGCCAAATGTTTGTCAATGTCTTAACAAGCTTGATATCTTTAATTTTATCTATTACCTTGCTCATTGGTTTAGAGTTTTACAGCGTTTCCGCCCTTTTCTTTGATTGCAGCTTCTGCTGTAGCAGAGAAAGCATGAGCTTCCACATCAACCTTAGCTGTCAGCTCGCCGTTGCCAAGAACCTTCACAAGTTGATTCTTGTTCACCCAACCAGCAGCAATAAGCTCTTCGATTCCAATCTTTGTGAGGTTTTTCTCCTCAGCGAGTTTCTGGATAAGATCAAGGTTGACTGCCTTG
Organism: uncultured Prevotellaceae bacterium; assembly: GCA_900316505.1. Taxonomy (GTDB): domain Bacteria; phylum Bacteroidota; class Bacteroidia; order Bacteroidales; family Bacteroidaceae; genus Minthosoma. The sequence continues at coordinate 32,556 of ONDH01000009.1, read as the reverse complement.
TACTCAACGTGGTTGATGTTCTTGAAGCCAAACTTAGGAACGCGACGCTGAAGTGGCATCTGACCACCCTCGAAACCGATCTTCTTCTTATAACCAGAACGTGCCTTAGCACCCTTATGACCGCGAGTGGAAGTACGGCCCTTGCCAGAACCATAGCCACGACCGACACGCTTACTGTTGTGAGTAGCGCCTTCAGCGGGTTGCAAATTATATAATTCCATTTCTAATCTGATTTTAATGTATTAATACGTTAGTCAATAACCTCAACAAGGTGAGCCACCTTGCGAATCATACCACGCAAAGATGGAGAATCCTCACGCTCAACGACCTTGTTAATCTTGCCAAGACCAAGAGACTCAAGAGTGCTCTTCTGGTCAATCGGACGGCCTGCCTGGCCTTTTACTTGCTTAATCTTGATTGTTGCCATGATAGTATCTCCTTATCCTTTGAATACTTTTGTCAAATTAACACCACGGTTCTGTGCAACAGTCTTAGCGTCGCGCATATTAGCGAGTGCCTCAATCGTAGCCTTCACGAGATTGTGAGGGTTAGATGAGCCCTTAGACTTTGCGAGTACGTCTGTGATACCTACACTCTCAAGAACGGCACGCATAGCACCACCAGCCACCACTCCAGTACCTTCAGAAGCAGGCATGATGAGAACGCGAGCACCGCCAAACTTAGCAAATGCCTCATGAGGAACAGTACCTTTCAGCACAGGAACCTTTACCAAATTCTTCTTTGCAGCCTCTACGCCCTTTGCAATAGCTGCAGTAACTTCACCTGCCTTACCAAGACCATAGCCTATCACACCGTTACCATCACCTACAACAACGATGGCTGCGAATGTGAATGTACGACCACCCTTAGTAACCTTAGTAACACGATTAATAGCAACCAAGCGGTCTTTAAGCTCGGCATCGTTTTGAACTTTAACTTTATTTACCATAATCGTATTTAGAATTTAAGTCCTGCATTACGGGCAGCATCAGCCACCTTCTTAACTCTACCATGATACAAGTAACCGTTACGGTCGAACACGACAGCTGAGATTCCAGCCTCAAGAGCCTTCTTGGCAACCATCTCGCCAACCTTCTCAGCCTGCTCTGACTTGTTCATCTTTTCCAGACCGAGAGAAGATGCAGACACCAATGTCTTCTGTGCATCGTCATCAATTACCTGAACATAAATCTGCTTGTTACTTCTGAACACGCTCATACGTGGACGCTCAGCAGTACCAGAAATCTTATTGCGTACTCTATATTTAATTTTGATACGTCTTTCAACCTTTGTAATCATACTCTTGTCAATTTAATTATTTTGCACTTGCAGATTTACCAGACTTTCTTCTAATCACCTCGCCCTCGAAGCGAATACCCTTACCCTTGTATGGCTCAGGCTTGCGGAATGAGCGAATCTTAGCACAAACGAGTCCAAGCAACTGCTTGTCACAAGACTCGAGCATGATAAGAGGATCCTGATTTCTCTCAGACTTTGTCTCAACCTTGATTTCTTTAGGAAGTTCAAAGATGATAGCATGAGAGTATCCAAGTGCGAATTCAAGAACGTTGCCCTGATTTGAAACACGATAACCTACGCCGACAATCTGAAGAGTCTTCTTGTAACCTTCAGAAACACCGACAACCATATTGTTTACAAGCGAGCGATACAATCCGTGGAAAGCATGACGCTGCTTCGTGTTATCCTGCATCAGTTCTTCATTCTCCTCCATTGTCAACTTTCCGTCCTCAATAGTAACCTTGATGGCAGGGTTTACGTACTGGCTGAGTTCGCCTTTAGGACCTTTCACAGTTACAATGTCATCCTTATGAGTAATAGTCACTCCTGCAGGAATAATAATAGGTAATTTACCAATTCTAGACATTATATATCCTCCTTAATTAATAAACATAGCAAAGAACTTCACCACCCACCTTGAGTTCGGAAGCTTCCTTGTCTGTCATTACACCTTTGGATGTAGATACAACTGCGATACCTAATCCGTTGATTACACGTGGCATGTCCTTATATCCTGTGTACTTACGGAGACCAGGACGAGACACGCGCTTCAAGCACTGAATAGCGCTTACTTTTGTTTGTGGGTCATATTTAAGAGCAATCTTAATAGTGCCCTGAGGACCCTCTTCAATGAACTTGTAGTTCAAGATGTACCCCTTATCGAAGAGAATCTTCGTGATTTCCTTCTTAAGGTTTGAGGCTGGAACTTCCACAACCTTGTGCTTTGCCATGATTGCGTTTCTCAGTCTCGTGAGATAATCAGCTATTGGATCTGTCATAATAGAATTAAATTAATCGGGAAGTGTTTGGGAAAATCCCGACAATATTTAAACTTGAATTAAAACTTCTTTACTTAGCTTTACCAGCGAAGGGGCTTAGTCCGTGACTGTTTTCCTTCACCGTTTTTTAGAAGCAAAGTATCTTCAGGTTACCCCCGAACTGGTAACCATCAGATTTTTGTTTACTAAATCAGTTCGCCGATAACCGCAATTTACCAGCTTGCCTTCTTCACACCTGGGATCAGACCAGCAGATGCCATCTCGCGGAACTGGATACGAGAGAGTCCAAACTGACGCATGAAACCTCTTGGACGTCCAGTGATTTTGCAGCGGTTGTGAAGACGGATTGGATTTGCGTTTGCAGGGATTGCCTGGAGAGAACGAGCTGCCTCATAAGCCTCCACTGGATCCTCTGCAGTAGCAATCACCTTCTTCAGAGCTGCACGCTTAGCGGCATACTTTGCTACGAGCTTTGCACGCTTAACTTCGCGTGCCTTCATTGATTCCTTTGCCATTTTCTATATTACTTTTTAGCGTCCTTAAATGGAAGACCGAATGCCTTGAGGAGCGCATAGCCCTCTTCATCAGTCTTGGCAGAAGTTACGAACGTGATGTTCATACCTGTAATCTTATCCACCTGGTCGATGTTGATTTCAGGGAAGATGATCTGCTCAGTAATACCCAAAGTGTAGTTACCACGACCGTCAAACTTTGACTCGATACCCTTGAAGTCACGGATACGCGGGAGTGATACGCGGATGAGCTTCTCAAGGAACTCATACATGCGTTCACGGCGAAGCGTAACCATCACACCGATAGGCATCTGCTTACGGAGACGGAAGTTAGAGATATCCTTCTTTGACTTGGTTGCAACGGGCTTCTGACCAGTAATCTGGGCAATCTCGTTCATGGCAACCTCAATCACCTTCTTGTCAGCAGTTGCCATACCAAGACCTTGGTTCACCACAATCTTCTTCAACACAGGAATCTGCATTGGTGAAGAGTAGTTGAACTGCTTCATCAGTGCTGGAGCAATCTGCTCAGCATAAACATTCTTCAATTGTGCAGTAGTACTCATTATAATTCCTCCCCTGATTTTTTAGCGTAACGAACTAACTTTCCATTCTCACCCTTCTTGCGACCGATACGAGTGGGCTTGCCAGTCTTCGGATCAACAACGTTCAGGTTAGAGATATGGATTGGAGCCTCCTGCTCAATAATACCTCCCTGTGGGTGTGCAGCGCTTGGCTTGGTGCTCTTCTTGACCATGTTCACACCCTCGACAATGGCACGCTTCTTCTCAACGAGAACCTTGGTGACCTTACCGGTCTTACCCTTCTCATCGCCAGCGTTCACGTACACCATGTCGCCTTTCTTAATATGTAATTTACTCATTGCTGTAATTTTACTTTTAAGGATTAAAGTACTTCAGTAGCCAAAGAAACTACCTTCATGTTAGCAGCACGGAGCTCACGGGCTACAGGGCCAAAGATACGGCTACCTCTCATTTCACCGGCATTGTTCAAGAGAACACATGCGTTGTCATCGAAACGGATGTAAGAACCGTCTGGGCGACGTACCTCTTTCTTAGTACGAACAATCAGAGCCTTTGACACAGAACCCTTCTTAACTTCACTCGTAGGAATAGCGCTCTTAACTGCTACAACGATTACGTCTCCTACAGTAGCATAGCGACGTCTTGTACCGCCCAAAACACGGATACAAAGCACTTCGCGAGCACCGCTGTTATCAGCGACCTGCAATCTTGATTCTACCTGTATCATAATTACTTAGCTCTTTCAACGATTTGTACTAATCTCCATCTCTTGGTTTTGCTCAATGGACGAGTCTCCATGATAAGAACAGTGTCACCGATGTGAGCATCGTTCTTCTCGTCATGAGCATGGTACTTCTTTGTCTTCTGGACAAACTTACCATATATAGGGTGCTTCTCCTTGAACTTAGCAGAAACAACGATGGTCTTATCCATCTTGTCGCTTGTAACGACACCCTGTCTTTGCTTTCTTAAATTTCTTGCTTCCATTCTCAATACTTTATTTATTACGCTGGGTAAGCTCGCCCTTCATGCGTGCAATGTCGTGACGCAACTTCTTAATCTGAGAATTGTCGGCAAGCGGAGAAATACTGTGGTTGAACTTCATGTTGTCCAAGTTAGCGACCTCCGCCTCGATGCGCTCAGCGAGCTCTTCGTTAGTAAGTTCTCTAATTTCTGAAATTTTCATAATTAAGCGTTTTTATCGTAATCACGACGTACAACAAACTTTGTAGTAGTAGGAAGTTTCTGTGCACCGAGTCGGAGAGCCTCCTTGGCGATGTCATAAGAAACACCTTCAATCTCGAAAAGAATGCGGCCTGGCTTAGCAGGGAACACATACTGGTATGGGTCACCCTTACCTTTACCCATTCGGACGTCAGCAGGCTTCTTAGTGATTGGCTTATCAGGGAAGATGCGAATCCAAACCTGACCTTGACGCTGCATGTAACGTGTGATAGCAACACGGGCAGCCTCAATCTGACGGGCAGAAATCCATTTTGTTTCAAGTGCCTTAATGCCGAAGCTACCGAAAGCAAGTTCAGTACCTCTGTGCGAGACACCCTTCCAGCGACCGCGACCTTTTTGCGGTCTTCTATATTTTTGTCTTTTTGGCTGTAACATAGTTAATTGCTTCTTAAGTTGCGCCTTTGCGCGAAAAACATCGCGCTTCGGTCTGCAAGCAGATTAATTAATTGCGGTTATTAGGCTTTCTGTTTCTGAAACGACGTCCGCCACCGTTATTACCACCACGAGCAGAATCTTTCTGCTGTGAGAAGTTAGGTGTGAGGTCCTGCTTGCCGAACTTCTCGCCACGACAGATCCAAACCTTGATGCCAAGAAGACCCACCTTCGTGAGAGCCTCTGCAAGGCTGTAGTCGATGTCAGCGCGAAGTGTGTGGAGAGGAGTACGTCCTTCCTTGAACATTTCACTACGTGCAATTTCAGCGCCATTGAGACGACCTGAAATCTGCACCTTGATGCCTTCTGCACCAGAACGCATTGTGTTTGCGATGGCAGTCTTGATAGCACGGCGGTAAGCAATCTTACCTTCAATCTGACGTGCGATGTTATTAGCCACAATCACAGCATCAAGCTCTGGGCGCTTAATCTCATAAATGTTAATCTGAACTTCCTTGTCAGTCACCTTCTTCAGCTCCTTCTTCAGAGCCTCAACCTGCTCACCGCCCTTGCCGATGATGAAGCCTGGACGAGCTGTGCAGATAGTGATGGTGACAAGCTTCAAGGTGCGCTCAATCACGATCTTGGAAACGCTTGCCTTTGAGAGACGTGCGTTGAGGTACTTGCGGATTTTGCTGTCCTCAAGGAGGTTGTCACCAAAATCATTTCCGCCGAACCAGTTAGAATCCCAACCTCTTACAATACCGAGGCGGTTGCTTATTGGATTACATTTTTGTCCCATAATTACTTTTCCTCATTAGTTTTAGCGTCCACGAAGATGGTGATGTGGTTTGAACGCTTGCGGATTCTGTAGCCACGTCCCTGAGGTGCTGGTCTCATACGCTTGAGAGTAGCGCCTTCGTCAACAAAAATCTTAGAGATATAGAGTTCTCCGTTTTCAGCCTTGCGGTCATTCTTCTGCTCCCAGTTAGCGATAGCAGAGCGAAGTGCCTTCTCGATGTCCTTAGCAGCATCCTTGCTGTTGAACTTGAGAGTTGCAAGAGCCTTGCTCACTTCCATGCCACGCACGAGGTCTGCGACATAGCGCATCTTGCGGGGCGATGAAGGAACATCGCGAAGACTGGCGAAGTAGACAGTCTTTTTGGCCTCTTTAATCTTCTCGGCCATTAATCTTTTTCTTGCTCCCATTATTTAATAGTCTTTTTTACTTGGTTGAAGCCTGTTCCACAATTACTTCTTCTTGTTACCTGCGTGACCGCGGAAAGTACGAGTAAGTGCAAACTCACCGAGTTTGTGACCTACCATATTTTCAGTAATGTAGACAGGGATAAATTTATTACCGTTATGCACTGCAATGGTATGACCTACGAAATCAGGAGATATCATCGAAGCGCGAGCCCATGACTTGATAACACTCTTCTTGCCGCTCTCGTTCATGGCGAGAACTTTCTTTTCGAGCTTCACATTGATGTATGGACCTTTTTTTAATGAACGACTCATAATCAGTTAACTTTATTTGTTACGTCTTTCAATAATGTACTTGTTTGACTGCTTCTTTGGTGCGCGAGTCTTGAGACCCTTAGCATAGAGGCCGTTGCGTGAACGTGGGTGTCCACCGGTGTGACGTCCTTCACCACCACCCATTGGGTGATCAATTGGGTTCATCACAACACCACGGTTGTGAGGACGACGACCGAGCCAGCGGCTGCGACCAGCCTTACCTGAAGATTCCAGTGCATGGTCTGAGTTGCTCACGCTGCCGATTGTTGCGCGGCAAACTGAAAGCACCTTACGAATTTCGCCTGAAGGGAGCTTGATGACACAGTAGCGGCCTTCACGTGAAGTTAACTGAGCAAAATTGCCGGCAGAACGAACCATCTTGGCACCCTGACCTGGACGCAGCTCGATATTGTGAATCACAGTACCGACTGGGATGTTCTCAAGTGGGAGTGTGTTGCCGAGGTCTGGAGTAGCGTCTGGACCCGACATGATGGTAGCACCTACCTGCAATCCGTTAGGAGCAACAATGTAACGTTTTTCACCGTCAGCATAGAAAACGAGTGCGATGCGCGCAGAGCGGTTTGGATCATACTCGATAGTCTTCACTACTGCGGGAATTCCGTCCTTCTCTCTCTTGAAATCGACGATACGAATCAAACGCTTGTGACCGCCACCTCTGTAGCGGACAGTAATCTGGCCGGAGTTGTTACGACCGCCAGTGCTGCGCTTACCGAAAACAAGAGTTTTCTCTGGTACTGATGTAGTAACATCATCGAAAGTACCAATAGCTTTGTGTCTTTGACCAGGAGTTACTGGTCTAAATTTACGAATACCCATTTGTTTAATTAAATGTTACTATAGAAATCAATAGTTTCGCCTTCTTTCAGGGTAACGATAGCCTTCTTGAACGCCTTCGTGCGGCCCTTGATAACACCAGCCTTTGTGTAGCGGCTCTTACGCTTACCAGCGTAGTTCATAGTGTTAACCGAAACTACATTTACGTTATACTTAGCTTCAATTTCCTTTTTAATCTCAATCTTATTGGCAGAAGGAAGCACGATGAAGCCGAACTTGTTGTTCTGCTTCTCCGAAATAGCTGTCATCTTCTCTGTAACCAATGGTTTTACGATATATGCCATGTCTAAACCTCCTTACCTTATTTGTTAAAAGTCTCGTCAACTAACTTAAGCGCATTTTCGGTCACAACAAGCACATTTGCATTCATTACCTTGTAAGTATTGAGTGCACTGGCTGTCATAACTTCAACACGCTGAATGTTACGGACTGACAAATTTACGTTCTTTTTAACTTCTGGCAAAACGATGAGCGTCTTCTTACCCTCAACTTTAAGATTATTTAACATAGCAACACCGTCTTTTGTCTTAGGAGCCTCAAAATCAAAGTCCTCAACGACAACGATAGCATTCTGCTGTGCCTTATAAGAGAGCGCGCTCTTACGAGCCAAAGCCTTCACTTTCTTGTTCAGTTTGAACCAATAGTCACGAGGACGGGGACCGAACACGCGGCCACCACCACGAAGCACTGGAGACTTGATGTCACCGCGACGAGCGCCGCCACCACCCTTCTGACGGATGAGTTTGCGAGTAGAGCCAGCGATTTCGCTTCTTTCCTTAGACTTGTGAGTACCCTGACGCTGAGCAGCGAGGTACTGATTCACTGCGAGGTAGATACAATGGTCATTAGGTTCAATTCCGAAGATTGCATCGTTCAGAACCACCTTCTTACCAGTGTCCTCGCCTTTGATATTTAATACAGAAACTTCCATTGCTTACTTCTTGATTATAACGATTGAACCTTTGCAGCCTGGAACACTACCCTTCAAGAGAAGGAGGTTGTGCTCTGGAACTACCTTAATTACCTGAAGGTTGTGTGTAGTCACCTGCTCGTTACCCATCTGACCGCCCATAGGAACGTTCTTGAACACGCGAGAAGGAGTGGCACAAGCACCGATAGAACCGGGCTTACGCAGACGGTCGTCCTGACCGTGAGTAGCCTGACCTACACCACCGAAACCATGACGCTTAACGACGCCCTGGAATCCTTTACCCTTAGATGTGCCTGTTACATCAACGTAAGCAGCATCGTTGAAAAGTTCGACTGTGATTACGTCACCGAGGTTGTGTTCCTCATCATAAGTGAACTCGGCCAAGTGTCTCTTAGGTGTTGTACCAGCCTTCTTGAAGTGACCCATCATCTGCTTGGTAGTGTGCTTTTCCTTCTTGTCCTGGAAGCCCACCTGCACAGCAGCGTAGCCATCTTTCTCGACAGTCTTTACTTGAGTTACAACACAAGGACCTACTTCGATAACAGTGCATGGCATATTCTTGCCCTCAGCACTGAAAACGGATGTCATTCCGATTTTTCTTCCAATTAATCCTGGCATTTCAATAAACTTTTAATTGTTCTCTAATTCATCAGACCTTAATCTCTACCTCCACACCGCTGGGAAGTTCAAGCTTCATGAGCGCGTCCACAGTCTTAGTTGTAGAGCTGTAGATGTCAATCAGTCTCTTGTAAGTGCTCAATTCGAACTGCTCACGAGACTTCTTGTTCACGAATGTAGAACGGTTCACTGTGAAGATGCGCTTGTGCGTTGGGAGTGGAATAGGACCGCTCACGATAGCATCAGTAGCCTTCACTGCCTTCACGATCTTCTCTGCTGACTTGTCAACGAGATTGTGGTCGTAAGACTTCAGTTTGATACGAATTTTTTGTTGACTCATTGTTTTAACTATTTAAGTAATTATTATATATAAGTAAGAGGGTATGCAGGCAAAGAGTCGTATGCTTGCCTGCACCCCCAAACTATTCTTGATTATACGAGATCCGCGCGACCATTGCACTCCTGCAGCACAGCCTTGGCGATGGTGCTTGACACTGGAGCGTGGTGGTCATACTGCATGGATGAAGTGGCACGACCGGAAGTGATGGTGCGAAGCGCCGTCACATAGCCGAACATCTCACCAAGCGGAACCATTGCTTTCACGATGCGGGCACCAGAACGGGCATTGTCCATACCTTCCACCTGACCGCGACGCTTGTTCAAGTCACCAATCACGTCACCCATGTTCTCCTCAGGAGTAACCACTTCAAGTTTCATGATAGGCTCCATCAGTACAGGTTTAGCCTGAGCGCAAGCGTTCTTGTAAGCCTGACGAGCAGCGATTTCGAAAGACAACTGGTCAGAATCGACTGGGTGGAAGCTACCATCCACGAGTGTCACCTTCAGGCTGTCCATTGGGAAGCCACCCAGCACACCGTTCTTCATTGACTCAGCGAAGCCCTTCTGCACTGCAGGGATGAACTCCTTAGGCACGTTACCACCCTTCACCTCGTCAACGAACTGAAGGCCTGTGCCCTCAAAGTCCTCATCAACAGGACCCACGTTCACGATGATGTCAGCGAACTTACCACGACCACCAGACTGCTTCTTATATACCTCGCGGAGATTCACAGTCTTCGTGATAGCCTCCTTATAGTTCACCTGAGGCTTACCCTGGTTACATTCAACCTTGAACTCACGCTTCAGACGGTCGATGATGATGTCGAGGTGCAACTCACCCATACCAGAGATGACAGTCTGACCAGACTGCTCATCAGTTTTCACAGTGAAGGTTGGGTCTTCCTCAGCCAGCTTCTGCAAACCAATTGACAGCTTGTCGAGGTCTTTCTGAGTCTTAGGCTCAACTGCGATACCGATCACAGGATCTGGGAAGTCCATAGACTCCAACACGATTGGTGCGTCCTCATCACAGAGTGTGTCACCAGTGTGGATATCCTTCAAGCCTACAACTGCGCCGATGTCACCAGCAGAGATTTCCTCAACAGGGTTCTGATGATTAGAGTGCATCTGGAACAGACGAGACACGCGTTCCTTCTTACCTGAGCGAGTATTATAGATATAAGAACCGGCAGTTACCTTACCAGAATAAACGCGGATGAATGTCAGACGTCCCACATATGGGTCAGTGGCAATCTTGAATGCCAATGCTGAAGTCTTCTCATCCTCAGATGGCTTGCGGTCTTCCTCTTCCTTCGTTGTTGGATTTTCACCCACGATGTTTGGAGTGTCGAGAGGAGAAGGAAGGAAAGCGCACACATAGTCGAGCAATGTCTGCACACCCTTATTCTTGAACGAAGAACCACAAAGCATTGGAGTGCACTCAAGAGCGCAGGTTGCATTGCGGAGAGCGCGGATGCACTCTTCCTCTGTGATGGTTGAAGGATCATCGAAGAACTTCTCCATCAAGGCATCGTCAAACTCTGCAACAGACTCGAGCATCTTGCCACGCCATTCTTCAGCTTCAGCCTGAAGGTCAGCAGGAATATCTTCCACGTCATAGTCTGCTCCCAGCGACTCGTCGTGCCACAGGATAGCCTTCATCTTGATGAGGTCAACCACACCCTTGAAGTTCTCCTCGGCACCGATTGGAATCACCACTGGAACAGGTTTTGCGCCCAGCACCTCCTTCATCTGGCGAACCACCTCGAAGAAGTCAGCACCTGAACGGTCCATCTTGTTCACGTAGCCGATACGTGGAACATTATATTTGTCAGCTTGGCGCCACACAGTCTCTGACTGAGGCTCCACACCACCCACTGCGCAGTAAGTGGCAACGGCACCGTCGAGCACACGGAGTGAACGCTCCACCTCAGCGGTGAAGTCCACGTGTCCCGGAGTGTCAATCAGATTGAACTTGTACTTATTGCCGTTCCAAGTCCAATATGCTGTTGTAGCGGCAGAAGTGATAGTGATACCACGCTCCTGCTCTTGCGCCATCCAGTCCATAGTTGCGGCACCGTCATGAACCTCACCCAGTTTGTGCGTCTTACCTGTGTAGAACAGGATACGCTCCGACGTGGTAGTCTTACCAGCATCGATGTGAGCCATGATGCCAAAGTTACGCGTAAGATGCAAATCTTGCTTTGCCATACTCTTTTTTCCTTTTTACCTTATTAACTAAATGTTCAATGAATGAGTTGTATTAGAAGCGGAAGTGTGCGAATGCACGGTTAGCCTCGGCCATGCGGTGCATGTCCTCCTTACGCTTGAATGCACCACCCTGCTGGTTGAAGGCATCCATGATTTCGGCAGACAGCTTGTCAGCCATGCTCTTGCCTGAACGCTTGCGGGCAAAAGAGATCATGTTCTTCATTGAGATGGCCTCCTTGCGGTCAGCACGGATTTCAGTTGGCACCTGGAATGTGGCACCACCGATACGGCGGCTCTTCACCTCCACCTGAGGAGTGATGTTGTCAAGAGCAGTCTTCCAGATTTCAAGTGGAGACTTCTCCTCATTCTTCATCTTGTTCTCTACATTCTTCAGCGCTGTGTAGAAGATGGTGTAAGCCACGCTCTTCTTGCCGTCGTACATGAGGTTGTTCACGAACTTTGTCACCTTCACATCTCCGTACACTGGATCTGGAAGTACCACACGCTTCTTTGGTTTAGCTTTTCTCATTTTTTTGTTTGATTTAATCTTTTTTAGTCTGAGGCTGCATTTGTGTGTGTGTCTTCAACGCCCACTTTGAGGGGCATTTACTCAACCCTTCAAGCATTTCCGTCAAACCAAACGTTGTGAAAAAACTGTTGTTTCTTTTGTTGTGTAAGAAAAAGGATTACTTCTTAGCCTTAGGACGCTTAGCACCATACTTAGAACGACGCTGTGTGCGGCTTGCCACACCAGCTGTGTCGAGTGCACCGCGGATGATGTGGTAACGTACACCTGGAAGGTCCTTCACACGACCACCGCGAACCAGCACGATTGAGTGCTCCTGCAAGTTGTGTCCCTCTCCGGGAATGTAGGAGTTCACTTCCTTCTTGTTTGTCAGACGAACACGAGCGACTTTTCTCATCGCTGAATTAGGCTTCTTAGGAGTAGTGGTATACACGCGCACGCAAACACCGCGACGCTGAGGGCATGAATCCAATGCAGGAGACTTGCTCTTGTCTACCAACACCTTACGGCCTTTTCTTACCAATTGTTGAATAGTAGGCATTTTGTTTAATTATTTATTGTTATTATTTAATGATATGCAATCTTGTCCGAGCGCCTACCATATCCCTTCCACCCGAAGGGGGAACCATCGCTTTATGGTCAGCTACCCGCTTTGCTTCGTGCTAAATGTAGTGTCGCTTCTTCTTCACCAATTCCACGCCCCGATTTCCACCGGACATATCACTTCTCACGACACTCTATGTACCTAACTAAGGCACGCACTACTCCAAAAAGTGGTGCAAAGTTACGCATTTTCTGCTAAATAGCATGTTTCCGAAGGAACATTTTTCTCACCAACACGATAAAAAAGTGAATATTTAGCATTATTTAACAAAAGAAATGCATAAAACACACCCATCATGTGGCAAAAGCCTGCCAAAAGAGCAGAATCAAGACAGGAAAAAGAGGTGTTGGAAACAGTCGTTCCAACACCCTTCCGTTATATATTATATAAATGTACGCGCGAAAAGAAGTACACTTACGCTTCCCCTTGCTTGATGTTGAAAGGAGCGATTGTGCGATCGTCATGCTGCTGCACCTGCTGTAAACGAATTGTGCCGAACTGCTGTTCGTACTTCTTCACGTTGTCCTGCAACGCCATGAGCAGACGCTTTGCGTGTTCGGGAGCCATGATGATACGGCTTCTCACCTGCGCTTTCTGCATTCCAGGCATCATCTGAATGAAATCTGCCACAAATTCACTACTTGAATGAGTAAGGATGGCGAGGTTAGAATATGTACCCTCTGCCACCTCAGGCTTCAGCTCAATCTGAAGCTGTTGATTGTTGTTATCTGCCATAATAATATTATTTGTTAAGTTTAAAGTACTTATTCAACGCTTCATACATCATTTCATCCCCCTGTATCGGTCAATCACCTTTTGAGGGTCATTGCCCACCCAAGTATAACCGTTCCTCCGCTCATAATCCACCTCCGACAATTTCTTGCGGGGCACTCCACTGCGGTCGCAGAACATCGGTTCCGCATGTTCCAAATCGTAAAACCGCGCCCATAGCGGTTCCGCACCCTCACGTTCCAACAGACGCACATCCTTCTTTCCCTCTTCGTTCGTGAAACGCTCAAGCATCACATTCTTCATCACATGTGACTCCAGCCACTCCACACCACATCTCACAGCCTCGCTCACCTCCTCCGAAGGATTCTCCACATCCATCAACAATTCCAAGATGCCACACGTCTCACCCATGCCCGAATATGAAGGCAACTCATACGCGCGAGCCTTCACCGGCGCAAGCGTCACCTTGTCATGCTGCTGACACCACACCGTTCGGTGCCCTTCCTTCCATGCTTCCGTGCCATACTCCAACACCCTACCCTGCTCATCCACGCGAATCTGGCAATCCAACACACACTGCAAACCCCGTTCATAAGCCACCTGACACTTTTTCCTCAAACCCTTCTCCACACCCATGAGCTGGAATCTGCCGTTTTCCACAGCCACATCACGCAACATTTTCAGTGCATTCACCATCGCATTGTCGTTAAACGTGATTTGTGAGGAATAAGCCTCTGCCCTCCTCTCTGGGAAATACTGAGGAAAACCACCATTCTTATACTGCATCTTCAGCAAATACTCCACGCCCAACATGAAAGCCTTCGTGTAGCGCTCACGTTTCTCTGCCACCACCTCCTTATCCAGCGTTCTGAAATTCTCCGCCATCGCCTTGTCCAGCTTCTCCACTGCCTTCACCAATATTTCCATCTCACCGGTTGTAGCGCCATTGTCAATCGTGGCGCCCACGCCCTTCCGCCAGCTCCATGCCTCCTTCGGGTCAACCCCTTTCAGCCAGTCCTGGTTCTTTGGCCATCCACCCGACTTCATCTGATACTTCACGATGGAGTCAGCTATCTGCTGCACATTCTTCTGAGCGAACAAACTTAGCGCCACACAACAACATGACAATATGACCGCGATACGTTTCATACGAATTAACTTGCTATCATTGTTGTTGCAAAGTTACTGCTTTTTTACCAACCACCCAAATTTTATCAGTATTAGTTCAAAAAGGTCGTTGGCAAAGTTATGGCCATTTGACATTGGTGACGACATTCGTTTCACAAGAACATCTTATTGATTCATCAACACCTTTCCATCTGGTGTCATACCCTCTACACTAATATACATTTCCTTACAAGAGGAATTATTGAAAAATTCCACTTTGGCTTTTCCCTCATCATCTGTGATGATATCCGGGTTCCAATAAAGGGTGCGACGGAAGTCAGCCATCGGAGGCACCACGTTGTAGTCCTCCATTTGGAAAGTCGACGCCTCGTTAAAACCTTGGAAATAAGTACGCCTTAAGCCCTTGCTGCTTTCTGTGGTGAACGTCGTGTGCAGATAGACATAGATGCGTACCCTATTATCATCAGTTCTGGGGTCATCCGGAACAATATAGATGGATTTGACGTCACTTAAGAAGAGTCCCTCTGGTCTTTCGCTAACACGATGAACGTCATCTGCAAGATTTTGACGTTCTCCATTGTTAAAAATCCATTCAACGCTTTTCCCATCATATTGGTAAACATATCTTCGGGAAATGGGCGCATAACCCGACAACGAAGTACCAGCCGTGGCCATATATGTCGTCGACAGGGAATAATTATACGGGACACTACTGCCATAGATATTTGTCGGTTCCGGCTCTTCGCGATAAGTGAAGAGCGGATTTCTCTTTTTCAAATAGTCCAACATATAAGGATCCCGTTCCCCCTCGTCAAGGGCATTGTCCAACTCCCTGTCGATATTGTAATACTGGGTTGCGTATTGACGGCCATATGCCTCGTTCTTATATCTCCAGTCATCATTCGTGAAATATCTCTTCTTCACCGTCACATTCTCCAGCACATGTTCCTTCTCCGTAATGGGGACATATTCATCATCCTCAAACGCATCGGCAGGATTCCACACAAAGGCATTGGGAGCCAAAGGATGTTGGATTTCCGCTTCTGCAGGTGTGATGTATCTGGGTTTCGGAGAGAACTGCCGGTCAATACCCACAAGGTAAGTCTTGCGTTTCTCCTCCTTCAATTTTCTCGTCGTGTAAATACACAACCTCCATTCCCCATTCATAAACGGCATCTCAAAGGCATAATTCCCCAACGAGTCCGTGTATGTTTGTCCCAACATGCTCTGCCCATATTGATTCCACATGACGACATACATGTGAACATGATTCACAGGGTTATGTTTGCGATACTCCTTCAGTGTACCGTTCAGATACATCTTGTCCTCAATGGGCTGAGGCTTGCGGAAAACGTAACGCTCCGTCATCAACCGCCAGTCATAGCGCCTCCACCCCTGTGTCAACATCAGCATGTCGGCACTTCTGCGGTGTTCAGCATCATCCTCCTCAAAGTAATAATCCACATGGGGAATATATCCTCTCACTTCCGACGACAGCAACATCCACGTCTTCATATTGCCCTGCTTTCCGTTCGTCATCGTGTGAGCATCCATGGCAGAAAACGACAGGTTTGCATGAGGCCGTGTCTGCAACTCCATCTCCACCTTTCCGCATGGTTTCAGTCTTGTAGTCTTAGCCACCACGCGGATATCGTCAGCAGGGTCCGGTTCTGGACGTTTGAAGAAGAGGCGTTCCGCCATGATTCTTCCTAAGCAGTCAAACACAGTCATCTGATTCACTCCATCCGGCATCGATTGCCTGCCCATCTCTATCTCCACGAGTGGCACAGCTGTCAGTGTGTCACAACGAATGATGTTGCCATTGTTCATCAAGACATATCCCAGCAGATTACCGCACACACTATCTGAGCATTGCAAGGTGGCAATCATCCTCTCGCTGATGGCATCCACCGAGAGAGCGCACCCCTGCTTCAATGCACGAGGCAACGTAAAAAACTGCACCTGACTCTTCTCATTCGTCTTCAAGTTCTTCATCTGGTAGGTGAGTTCGCCCGCATCAGGCACCACCTCAAAGAGTCCCCTTCCCAACGAATCCGTCTCCACAGCGGCAAGCACATCGCCCGCCTCGTTCATCACAAAACCCTCACCTTGATGGGGGCGTCCATTATCATCCACCGCCAATAGTGCCACACGGCATCGTTTACCCACAATCAGATTGCCCCCCTCCGGATAGAACTGCACACTGATGGTCTTCATCAGATTATCGGAATAGATACCCTCGTCAATCGCCTTCTGATAAAGCGAATCATCGCTGGTGCGATTGTTCGGGTCACGATTAGCATATAGCCTTCTGCTGATGGTCGGCTCGGAATAGTCGCCCTCCTTCTTTGGAGCCTTGAATATCGGGAACACCCGTGAGAACGCCGCATTCGTACCCCAATTCGTCATGTAACGTGTATAAGCCCTCACCTCATAGAAACCGGAACCGAACAGCGTGTCCAACTTCATGTCGCCATGCGCCACACCCAGCGAGTCGATGGGATATTTGCGCAACTTCACCACATCTCCCGTAGGGTTCAGCAGTTCCACATACAACACCTTGCTCAAATCAGTGGCACGTCCGATGTCTGTCCTCACCACGTATGCCTTAAACCATAAGGTTTCATTCTCAAAATAGCCCACGTTGTCGAAGTGAAGATACACCTTCTCCTGCGGCACCACCTTGTTGAAGTTCATTGCCTTCTGCAGGTATGTCAGCAGATTTCCCTTCTTCACGCCACTCTGTGCATGAAGCATCGAAACCGAAAGCGCTAATAATATAATGTAAAGAACCCTTTTCATACAGCGAGCATTTTTAATCATTCATACACAAGCTACACGTAGGGAAATCCAGCAGTGCCAAAGCATCCTTGTAGGAATACGTCTTGCCATCCGGATTCAAAACCGCTTTCTTATAGTAGATACGCACATCAGCCGTCAACAATCGGCCATTCTGCACATACACGAAATCATTCTCCTTCTTCTCGCCTTTATAGACATACATCAGCCCTTTGTCAATTTTACCGGAAGGGTATTTGATGAGCACCGTGTCATTCTCCTCTATCGTCACACACTCCACTGCCGACACATTCGCCTTCGTCTCCTCATCCTTGTCCGGTTCCCATGTCAACGAATAGCGCAATGCGAAAGGCGTGTTGGGAATCAAAAGCCAACACACATCCATATCCTCAACAGCAGGTTCTGTCACGGCAGGCTCTGAAGTAAGAGGTTCGGCAATGACAGATTCTGCCACGAGCGGTTCTTGCACAGTCATTTCATCTTTCTCCTTCAGTCCTTCTTCTCCCAACACCGTAGTTTTTGCCACAGAAATAGATGGTATCGGATTTCCAACCCTCTTTCCTGGTATTCTTTCCGCATGTTCAGCAACAGACTCAATATTATCTTCCACCAAATCTTTCACATTCGCCACCTGTGCATCGTCATTCTTCGCCGTTGCTTGCAGTGGATTATGCACATCCTTATGCATCACATGGAGTGCCACACCCACCAAAAGCGCTAATGCGGCTGCGATGCCTATAGCAAACCCGACACGTCGGCGACGACGTATGGTCATCTTCTTTGCCTCCTCCTCTCGTCTGATGCGTTCCATCAGCCGGTCGGTGAAGCCCTCGGAAAGTTTCGCCTTTTCAGCTTGCTCATCTATGCGCTGCATGACGATACGCAACGCCTTGTCCTTTTGAGGTATGTTATGATCCGTTGTCATGTTTCTTCGAGGTCGATGATGGTTTGATGTATTTTCTTTCTGAGCCACTGGAGACGTGATCGCAGGTAAGAATCCGGGTGGTCAACTATATAGGCTATCTCTCGGAGAGGATGCCCGTCTTGATAGTAGAGGCTGAGGAGCAGTTGGTCTTCTGGAGCCAGCTGACTAACAGCCTGTTGGAGCCGTGCAAGGCGTTCGTCAGTAGTGTCGTTCAGCAGTTCGTCGGTAGTATGGTCAGGCAGTTCCTCCACCTCAACTTCCATTTTTGTCCACCGCTTTCGCGACTCATGTCGAAGACGTTTCAACGCCGTGTGATAAGCGATACGCAGCAGCCACGTTCTGAAACTCGCCCTTTCCGCATCGAAACGGTGCAGACATTGGAAGGCACCCACCAAGGCATCCTGTGTCACTTCTTCTGCATCTTCTGGCGACGGAATCATGCGTGCAACAAATTTCTGCACACTTGGTCCATGTCGATCGGCGAGTGGTCTGAACTGCTCTGTATGTCCGTCAAGCACATTCCTGATGAGAACCGTGTCCTCGACGGTGATAATCTGTCTACTGTCTGCTATTCGCTTCATTCGTATTGTCTTCTACCGCCATATTCCCCTTTTTTTGAAAAATGTATAATAAAAGACAAACTTTTTTTGTCAAAAACCCATTTTTTAACATTTCGATGGCAAAGTTACTGCTTTTTTCTTACTCTACCACATTCTTCTTCACTTTTTCAACCTTTACCCTCACTCGTATAAAAGAATGGAAGAATGAGGGCATCACATGATGATAACTTGAAGAATCATTGAGTGACGAGTGGGTAAAACAAATGTGTGCGACTGGAATAAACAAAATGTTTTGTAAGTTTCAAAAAAAATTTTGAAAGTTTGAAAAAATATTTTGCAAGTTGCAAAATTATTTTTGAAACTTTGAAAATATTTTGAATGTGGAAGTCATGATATAATGAATACGCCACTCATAAAGAAATGGATGTGCCATACATGATGAAATGGATGTGCCATACATATAGCAGGGAAGACGGGGAACCTTGCATGAAGGTGCATCCCCTCAATTCAGCATGATGAAACAGGTTTAGTTTAGGAAAAACGCCCTTAAACAGTAAACTTTGCAGAAATCATGCATTATTTTTGGACACAGATTCGGTTTTTTCCCTGTTTTTCTTGTGGGTTTGGGGAAGTCTTAATACTTTTGCACGCCTTTTTAAGGAGAAAAGAGAGAAATCACTGACAACCTATTTCCACCTAAAACTAATTTGTAACTTTGAAAGTTCTTTACTTACTGATTTATGCTTTTCTGATGCCAGGGTATGTTATGGCTCAAAATGCAGGAAATGCCCATCCTAAGAACACGACAGGCATAGCACCGAAGAAGACACAGAAAGCACAAGATGAATACAACGTATTCTATGAATATGCCAACGGCGATGTGTACAAAGGTGCCATCCGAGACGGAAAATTTGAAGGGTATGGCGTCTATCAATGGGCAGACGGCAATCTCTATCAAGGTTTTTTCCATGAGGGGTTGCAAGAAAAAGAGGGTTCAGCCTTCTATGTGGATAAGCGCAACGTCTATCAAGGTGAATGGCATCAAGGCAAGAGGCACGGCAAAGGTGTGCTCCGCATGTCGAATGGTGACACTTACGAAGGTGAGTGGGCAAATGACAAACGCACGGGATTCGGCATTTTCCGTTCAAAGACGGGCGATGTCTATATGGGCGAGTGGTCGAATGACCTTCGCAACGGACAAGGCACGTACAGCTATGCCAATGGCGATGTGTACATCGGGCATTGGGTGAACGGAGAGAAAGATGGATATGGCTGCTACCGCTATGCCAATGGCGACATCTACGAAGGTGCATTCATGCTTTCCAAATTTGAGGGGAAAGGCACTTATCTTTACACCAACGGCTCTGTTTATATAGGACAATTCCACGAAGGCGCACGTCATGGGTATGGAATCTACCGAACCGCCAATGGTCAGGTATTGTCGGGCAATTGGACGGACAATTGCCTTGACGAGAAGCCTTCGAAATCAAAGAAAAAACAGGGATGATGACCATCCCTGTTTCATGATGCTTTGACATCACAACACATCAATCGTCATAGGGGTAATGGACGCCCCACTTCTTTCGGAAGTCATCCATCAACTGCATGATGTAGAGCGTTTCGTCATGAGGCATCTCGCGTGGTTCGAGAAGCCTTTCGGAAAGTGCATCGCGGCACGCAAGGAACTGGTATTCGTAGCCAGTAATCTGCTGTGGAACATGAATGTCCTCGACAAACTCACGGTCATGGGTGTTGACGGTGATGCGCTGAGGATTGTTGATGTTGTCTATAATCAGATTGCCGTCGGTGCCTGCAATGACTCCAATATTGTCGCCCACACAAGCGGCACTACTCTGCACATTGGCAAGCATGCCATCTGCCAACACAAGACTGATGGCATTTGTCAAATCCATGCCTGTGTCGCTCTTCACACATTGGCTCTCAATGTTGACGATGTCGGCAGGAAAGAACATACGGACAAAGTTGAGCGCATAGACACCAAGGTCGAGCAAGGCTCCTCCGCAAAGGTCGGGACGCATGATGCGAGGCTTATTGCCCATGCTGTAACCAAGCGTGGCAGTCACCATGCGTGGAGTGCCGATTCGCCCGCTACTGATGAGATCACGCACCATCTGAACGACTGGCTGATAGCGTGTCCATATAGCTTCGGCAAGAAAGACCTTGCGCTCATGTGCCAATTCGATGATTTCTTTTGACTGACGGTAGTTTACCATGAAGGCTTTCTCCACCAAACAAGGCTTTCCTGCCAATATTGCCTCCTTCGTCACATCGTAGTGGTGAGAATGAGGGGTTCCAACATAAACGAGGTCTATGTCAGGATCAGCTATCAGTTCACTATATGAGCCGTATGCCTTGGGAATGTTCCACTTCTCGGCAAATGCCTGCGCTTTTTCTAATGTTCGCGATCCTACTGCGTAGGGTACACAATCGGCAAGTCCATTCAATGTGATGGCTGCCTTCTCGGCTATCCAGCCTGTAGCAATAATGCCAACGCGAAAGAGTTTCATGTGGTTGAGAGGTTAGGGTTGAGAGGTTAGGGGTTAGGGGTTAGAGTTTAGGGTTTAGGGTTTAGGGGTTAGGGTTTAGAGATTAGGGTTTAGAGTTTAGGGTTTAGAGATTAGAGTTGGATTACATCTTGAGGGCATCAAGAGTGCAGAGGAAGGCAACAAGGGAGGCGTTCCAATTGATGGCAATTTCGTTAGAAGCGTAGGATTCCATGTTGTCAATGTAGGATTCATCGGGATGGTTGGAGGGATAGACAGCAGTCTTCATGTCACGTTTGTCTTGCTGTCCAGGATTTGGCCCTCCCACGAGCATGCCAGGGAATGGGGCTTCCACGTTGTCTGCTTCAGAGATGCGATGATGGGGATGCATGGGCGATTTGTCGCCAAAGCCTGTCACGTAGCAGTAACCCGTGGCATTGCGTCCTAAGAGGTAGTCGGCATTCTGCAAGGCATAGCGTTGATATTTGGTTGTGCCAGAGAGTTGGTCGGCACAAAGGAGCACAAATGCCTGACAGCAGCAATTTTCTGCGAGACAGCCCCAACCGAAGTTGCGGGAACTATTGCCAAAAGGTGATTGGAAACAAGAGGTATCAGCTCCCTTCACCGCTTCCTCGCAATAGACAAGCAGTTGCGTCATCAGCAAAAGACCATCTGCTGTCATTCGCTGCTCTTCATCTGCCAACCACTCGAAAGTGCCCAAGGCTGACACATTGCCCCATGAAGGGGTGGAAAAGCGTTGAGGTTGATATTGACGAGCGTCTGCCTGATAGGAGGGTTTACGTGTCAAACGGAAGAGTGCCGAGGATGCCCAGAAGAATTCGTCACGCGCATTGCCATCGCCATAAGTGCCTGTGCTGACAGCAGGGTCTTTCAGTTGCTCCTGACGATAGAAAGCATTGGGATGGTCTTTTGCCCATTGGTAGGCACGTTCAGCCGCCTCTGTTGCTTGTTTCACAAAGCCGGGGTAGTCTTTCCGATAAGGTGCGAAAAGGCGTGCCGCATCAGCCATCACACCCGCGAAGTCAAGCGTGGCGGTGACACTCTTTGCCACCACATAGCGAGGTTGCTGGCAGTCAGCAGGCATGACAAAACCCTCGAAGTTGGGAGTGGTCAGCTTGTGATACACACCCCCATCGTCAGGATCTTGCATGGTGAGCAGCCACTTCAGATTGAACATCATCTCATCCAAGAAGTCGGGTGTCTTGTTGCCACTTTCGGGGATGTCTGTCTTCAGTTTATTGAAATAGTCGCGTTGCTGTTCATAAGCAGCAAACATCAATCCAATACTGAAGGCAGAGTTGACCACATACTTGTTGTAGTCGCCCGCATCGTACCAACCGTAGGGAGAACTGATGACAGTGCCGGCAGGACGTTTCTCTGTAGCCGCAGAGGGATGCACCAGCACGTGGGTGTCAGGATGCCCCAACGGGCGATTGTATACCCCACCCTGTTCGATGGCGATGCCAGAACGGATGAGATAGAACAAACGGAGGGATGCTTTAGCCATGTCCTGATAGGGACGTTTTGCCACCAGCAAGTCACATTCCTGCCCTTCCACATTCACATGATAACGTCCTGTGGCGGTGAGGTCTTCAAGGTTGATGAGATAGCGTGTCTTGCCCGACCAAGGCGAAACAGCCTCTCGCATGACAGAGGGAGTCAACACCTTTCCTTTGGGAGTGGTGACACGCACTTTCCCTTCGGGATTCGCGCCCTCCACAACGATTACTTTCTCCTGATTGGGATAACACCCCACTTGATTGTAGCGAACCTGTATCTGAGCATAAGCAACAGACGACAGGAAACACACAATGGACAAAAAAACGTTTCTCATTTTATCATTATTTATTGGCATTCACGATATTCTTCAATGCAGAGCCGAAGATGATGTACTGCGTGTTGCCGGCAATGGTGCCCTCATTCTGTCCCCACAGGAATGGCCAGTCGTCATAGTTCTCGAAATGGTCGGGACGACGGAATAGCAAACCAGGAGCCACGTTGCCGGGGATGAACGAGAAGTCTGCACGGTTGTTGCCATAGAACACCTGCTTGGGACGAGCTGCACCCACAACAGCCACGAAAGAGTAGTTGTGGTAAGGATGACACCCATAGAGCCAGTCAGCTGTGCGGAAGACAACATCACGACGAATGATGTCGGGGAAATAGATGTGGGCAAAACATACTGTGGTGCCAAAACTGAGCACTTGACCACCACCAGCCCAATTGCCTAATCCGATGGGCAATCCATAGGGATTCTGTGTGCCCAAACTATCCACATAAACAGCATATTTCTGCACATAGGGACGTAAACGCTTGCGATAAGCCTCATCCATAAAAGGAATGGCATCAAGCGCCGTCTGGATGGTGGAGTTGACATTACGGTCAAGTGCCGTCCATATCTGAGCATTGAAATTGTCAAGATATTGCTGTTCGCGTGTGGCAGCATAGAGTTGCAAGTTCGTGCCAAGGTCGCTTCCTCTACCCCGTTGCTGTGCACGACGATTGTTGTTTGCCATCAGCTCCGTCGCCTCTGCCATCAGTCTTTTGGATTGTGTGAGGGCACGGGCAGCAAGATCATCGTTGTAGCCTTTCAGCACACGGCTGGCTGCCGCAAACATCGTGGCTGCCTGAAAGTCAAGGCTTGGATTGCGAGTCGTGAATGCCCACATATCATCGGGTGTTCCGCTCGACTTGCCATCAGCAGACACTTCATAAGGTTTCAAACTTGGGTCATAGTGCAGACCATCCGTGATGCTGGCTGCATCGCCCAAGTGGTGGTAGTTGTCCAACACTGAATTGGAAAGCGTTGAAGCCATGTGTCCAATCTGCTCTGCTTGTGCCACCAAATTGAGGGTGCCGTGTTCGATGAACTGCAACACATCAGGTACACCATCAGGACGATGCAAATCGACATAGCGCTGCTGCTGACTCACGAAGGTCTCATCACGTTGAGGCTTGAAGAGTTCCCATGTGCGGATGAAGTTCTGCACAACACTGATATTCGAGCCTGTCTCGATGTCGAAGTCACCAGCATCGAAGAAACCACCCACGTTCAACCCTGGAATAAGCTCTAAAGGCTTGTATTTCGTATCGGTGGATGCTCCTTGTCGGTGCAAATCGAAGTGGTCACTCTCTGGTGCTTGCAGATAGCCCTCCTTAAAGGGCTCTCCATGCCAAGTGCGGTAACCTTCGGTCACATACATGTGGTTCATGTGGATAGGCACCCACACATCGGTGGTGGCATCAGTGATTTTATCATACACATGCTCATCAATGAGGAAGTCGTTGGTCTTTGTGTCACCATACTGAATGTAATAGACACCGGGCTGCTTCACAGAAGAGAAATCGAACTTCACGTAGTTATATTTGAAGTATGCACCCCATTCCTTGATGCCTCCACGGAATGCTTCGGAGATGGTGCCGTCTTCATTGATGCGCATAAGGGTTGCATTTGACTTGGGCTTATCCTTCTTGTCCAATTCAATAACAGCCACTTTCGGTTGATCAGGTCTGTAACCCACCTGTGAGAAACCAATGTTCGGTTCACGAATCCAATTGGGAATGGCATGAGGCTCCACTGTCCATGTGATGACCTTGCCGGTCTTGCCTTTAGGAAGCACACTGCGCAACACAAACCATCCGTTCTGTGCCAACATACGTCCATCGTAGAGTCGCAACTCACTGTCCTCACTGCTGACGCGAATCATGCGTTCGGGAGCATCGGAAGCCAAAATGAGGCTATGGCCTGTCTCAATGGGCAGAGGGTCAACAAAACGGTCAGTGCCACGATCATCGTAAGTCTTGAAGCCTTTGAACTGACGGGGCTTCTCACTGTTGGGACGAGTCACCGTCTGACTGGTTGCATAACGAGGCAATCGTCCTAACCGTCCATCCATTGAGAAGGTCTTGAGCCAATATTGCGAAGGCAGGAACTCCAAATTGAAGCCTGCATCACCTGCCAGCTTCTCCGGAACAGGCTTGTCGAGCCAAACGGCAATCTCCACAGCTTTACCTTTTGCTGTGACCACCACACGACTGTCAAAGTCGTAGTCATCATAGCGCATACCCACCTCGATGCTGCCGTCTTCACGATTCACCTTACGGCTGGTCATCTTGGGCACCAAGTCCCATTGCTCAGGGGTGTTGTTGAGTCGCACAGCACCACCCTGCACAGTGCGCACACCATGGTGGATGATTTCGATGCCAGAGTTCTTCTCGTCGTTGAAACCACCATTGAAGCTATTGCTGAACACGAGAACGTTCACACCTTGACGTTCAAAATACTCAAGGTCGTTCAGCTGCAGATCCTGTGCGTGAACCATATTCACCGCTATCAGTAACAGGAGAGAAAACAAATGTCTCATTCTGTATTTGTCTGTTTGTTTAGGTCATTGATTGTTATATGGGATGACACATGTCAGTCACGGAAAATCTTTTGGGCAAACATCGAGAGGTAGATGCGCCAGTTGCGCCAAATATGACCTCCATCGTTCTCGTAGTATTCGTATGGATAGTTGTGTGCATCCAAATACTGACGAAGTCCATTGTTCTGCTGGATGAGAAAGTCTTCCTTTCCAATGGCTATCCAGAAGAGCTTGGGTTTGGAAGAAAAGAGACGGGACATCTGCTCGTTGAACTTCGCATCGTTCTGCTGCACACGTGCCGCAGCTGACTGCAAACCATAGTAGTCAAACGTCTCGGGATATAAGCGCGAGATACCAAACGTGTGACCTCCGCCCATTGAAAGTCCAGTCACAGCACGTCCAGAGCGTTTCTTGACCGTCTTGTAGTGGCTATCCACGAAATTGACGATATCCATAAAGCTCTCCTCCATCGAAGCTTTAGCGCCACGCTGATTGAAGGCATTGCCATCAGGAGTGTACATACCTTCATGCCACCAACCGGGAGCGGCATTGCAGGTGGGGTTGCCATTCGGCATGACGACAATCATGGGCACACATTTGCCTTCAGCTATGAGGTTGTCCATAATCTGTGAAGCACGTCCCAAGTCACCCCATGCGGTCTCGTCGCCACCATGTCCATGAAGCAGATACATGACAGGAAAAGCTTTCTTGCCATCATAAGCAGCAGGCAGATAGACTGTCATGCGGCGCTGCTGTCCCAATGTGGGACTGTCGTACCACACACGGCTCAACGTGCCATGTGGCACATCATTGACAGAATAAAGATGTCCTTTGTCATCGTTGGACTTTGTCACTATGAAAATGTTGCTCAACGTGGAAATGTCACGATTGACGTAACTGTTGGCAGGGTCTACAAAACGCTGCCCATCAACTGAAAGGCTGTAAGAGTACAACTCTGGATTCAAAGCCTTGGTCGTCACTGTCCAGACACCATTCTCCTGCTTGGTCATCTCCAAGCGCTGGTTGCGAATTTCATCGAAGTCACCACTGACACTCACACGCTGTGCGGAAGGACTGTAGAAATTGAAAGTCACTGTACCATCAGCATTCACCACAGGAGACTGCACACGGGCACGCTGACCAAATTGCTGCTGTGCGACACTATTCATTGCCATCAAGCAGCCACATACTAAAAACATGAACTTTTTCATCCTCTTGCCATTTGATAGATTGTTTGCATATCTTTTGCTTCCAACACTTTCAGACAACCACAAGTGGCATGATGGTCACGACTACACTTGCGAGTCATCTCCTTAATTTCTGCATCGGTGATGTCACGTCCAATGAGTTCCTTGATGTTAATGGGCATGCCTATAGCATGGTAAAAGCGCTCCATCGCCTCAATACCCTTCAGCGCTGTTCCTTCAGGGTCGGTGAAGTCATTAGGAACATCCATGACATTGACGGCAAAGCGGACAAAACGGCTCACGTTCTCATGCATCACATAACGTGCCCAACTTGGCCAAATGGCTGCCAAACCTGCTCCATGTGTGACGTCGAACATACCACTTAGCTCATGCTCCAACTGATGGGTAGCCCAATCATCGCTCACGCCACAGCCGGTCAAGCCATTGTGCATCAAACTGCCTCCCCACATAATCTGTGCACGGTTGCGGTAATCCTCAGGATTCTTCAGCACTGCAAACACAGCATTCTTCATGCTGCGCAACATCGCCTCTGCAATCTCTGTCGTCAAATCCATATCATCGTCTTTGGTGAAGTAGCGTTCCATGGTGTGCATCATCATGTCAGTCACACCTGCAGCCGTCTGATAAGGTGGCAAGGTGAATGTGCGACAAGGATTCATGATGGCAAACTTTGGACGTGAGAGGTTGTTGGAATAGCCCAACTTCACATCGCCTTCCTCATTGGTGATGACGCTTGATTCACTCATCTCACTACCTGCTGCAGGAATGGTTAGCACAGCTGCAAGGGGCAACATCGCTGTCGCTTTAGCTTTGCCAAGATAAAAATCCCACACATTGCCCTCATAAGGCACTCCGTATGCAATGCACTTGGAAGAATCGATGACACTTCCACCACCTACTGCCAGGATAAAGTCAACACCTTCCTTACGGCACAATTCGATGCCCTTCTGTGCCAATGAAAGTCTGGGATTAGGCACTACCCCTCCTAATTTCACAAAGTCAATGCCTGCCTGATTGAGCAAGTCAAAAATCTTAGGAAGAAGTCCTGAACGGATGGCGCTCTGACCACCATAATGCACCAGAACTTTCGTTCCTCCATACTTCTTAACCAAACGAGCCACCTGTTCCTCTGACTCTTTGCCGAACACCACTTCTGTCGGCGCATAGTAATTAAAATCTTTCATTTCTTTATCGTTTTGGGTTAGTATTATTTATTTAAGTTTCGCAAGTTATATTTATTTGAAGTTAATGTAGTTATCGAAGTGAGCGACGTTTGTCATGCTGATAATTGATAGTTTAGGGTTTAGAGTTTAGGGTGGAGAGTCACACCCCGCATGGCAATTCCTCATTCCTAATTCCTCATTCCTCATTCCTAATTTTCATTGATTGTGAATCGAGCAGCACTGAGAGTAGAATCTCTCTCTTCATAAAATAAATAAACTTTCGACAAAAATAATAATAAAAGACCTACCACAAGGGGTAAAGTCCATAAAGATGCTCTTAATTTATGGAACTTTAACAGACAAAGAAATATTTATACAATTATGTCCACAAATTTGTTCTCTTTGAATGTCATGATGCCCGACAAAAAACAATAAAAATGAAAATCTTCCTCTTACATTTTGTAGTGTGCCCACATAATCGTATCTTTGTGCCCAAATTTATCACAAACCTATTGATTTATTACTGACATGAAAAGATTTTTTCGACTTGTTTTGACACTCACTTTGGGGGCACTTCTCCCCACATTTGTTCAAGCAGACACTCTCCCATTGGTGGGCAATGTGATGGCTCGCAAAACGACCTCATTGAATGGTGAATGGAACTACATCGTGGACGTGCAGGAAGAAGGTTACTATGACTATCGCATGAACCCCACTTCATGGGGCTTTTTCCGCAATGCAAAACCGCAACGTCCAGAAGACCTTGTCGAGTACGACTTCGACACCTCCCCCACCATGCCCATCCCATCTGACTGGAACACAAGAGACGAGCGCCTGTTTTTCTACGAAGGCACAGTATGGTTCAAGAAAAGTTTTGATTGGCATCCCGCTGAGGGCCGCAACACCCTGCTCTATTTCGGTGCTGTCAATTATGATTGCCACGTCTATGTAAATGGTCAGAAAGTGGGACACCACATTGGCGGCTTTACACCTTTCAACTTCGATGTGACCAAACAGCTCAAGGAGGGTGAGAACACCGTCATCGTAAAAGTGGACAACAAGCGTCATGCAGAGGATGTTCCTACACAGATTTTCGACTGGTGGAACTACGGAGGCATCACACGCGATGTGCTCCTTGTCGATGTTGCCCCACTCTACATAGAGAACTACTCCCTGTACATTCAGAAGCCTTTCTCCATGAAGGGGGACAAACTCAATGCACAACAACAGTTACAGTTCCAGATGAAGCTGAACAAGGCAGAAGCAGGGCAGCAAGTGACATTCAGCATTCCAGAACTGAAACTCAGCAAGACCGTCACCACCGACGCAGAAGGAAAGGCTACATGGCACTTCATGGCAAAGCCACAATTATGGTCACCGGAGAATCCCAAGCTCTATCGTGTCAACCTCACGCTCAATGGTGAAACATTAACCGATGACATCGGTTTCCGCACTATCGAGACACGCGGCAAGCAAATCCTGCTCAATGGCAAACCCATCTTCCTCAAAGGCATCTCCATCCATGAGGAGAAACCCAATGGAGGCGGTCGTGCCAATTCCACAGAAGACGCCCATACACTACTCTCATGGGCAAAGGAACTAGGCTGCAACTTCGTACGTCTGGCACACTATCCTCACAACGAATACGCCATCAAGGAGGCTGAGCGCATGGGCATCCTCGTATGGTCGGAAATTCCTGTCTATTGGACAATTGCATGGACAAACACCCAGACTTTCGACAATGCACAGGCACAATTGCGCGACATGATTGCACGTGACCAAAACCGTGCCAACATCATCATCTGGAGCATCGCCAACGAGACGCCCCACTCCCCTCAGCGTGACTCTTTCCTCAGCAGACTCGCTACATATGCACGCACACAAGACAGCACCCGCCTCATCTCGATGGCGATGGAGGTGACTGGCGCTTCCAACTACGTGAATCGTCTGAACGACAACATGAACAAATACGTGGATGTAGTGAGCTTCAACCAATACATCGGATGGTATCGTGATGTGAACGATGCCCCCAAGATGAAATGGGAGATTCCTTACGACAAACCCGTCATCATCAGTGAGTTTGGTGGTGGTGCCAAAGCGGGCTATCATGGCGAGAAGAACCAGCGCTGGACAGAAGAGTTCCAAGAGAACCTCTACCGTGAAAACATCGGCATGATTGATAAGATTGAAGGGCTCTCAGGAACTACTCCTTGGATTCTCAAGGACTTCCGTTCACCCCGTCGTGTGCTGCCCGACATTCAGCAATACTACAACCGCAAAGGGCTCGTGAGCGATGCCGGCGAGAAGAAAAAAGCCTTCTATGTATTGCAGGAATGGTACAAGGGAAAATAAAAATGAAAGAATGAAGAAATGAAAAAATGAAGTTTTGGCTAACGCGATGTTTGCAAGCCGAATGGCAATTTCATTTTTTCATTTTTTCATTTTTCACTAATGTGCAAGAAACGGGTAATCATGCTGCCCACACTTCGATCCATATTGTCGATGTAGGCATCGAGGATACGCGTCTTGCCATGTAGCGGAATGACATCATAATCAGCAATGGCAGCAGGAATGAGCGTGCTGTGCCCTTCACGGAGAAGGATTTCGTCACCTGTGGTGCGCATACGGATGGTGCAGTCCCCCTTGATGCACATGCTGATGATGAAACTGTCATATTTGATGAGGTTGCGGTGGAATATCGAGGTCATCTCCGTCACCCTCACGCTAAAATAGGGAGAATCAATGATGCGATTGGCACGTCCAGCCACATCGCTGTATTGTGTACGATACTCATCCTCCACATGGAAGTCGAGCGCCTCAGCAGCCAATGCCGTGTGCAACTCACGAGGCTTTCCATCCATGCCCGGACGGTTATAGTCAAAAATGCGGTACGTCACATCCGATGACTGCTGCACCTCTGCCAACAAAATGCCGCCACAGATAGCATGCACCCTTCCCGCAGGCAAATAGAACACATCCCCAGCCTTTACCGTATGCTTTGCCAGCACATCCACAATTGTGCCGTCTTCCACTCTCCGTTTATACTCCTGCGGTGTGATTTCCTCTTTGAAACCGGCATATAGATAACTGCCAGGCTTCGCATCGATGATGTACCAGATTTCGCTCTTGCCAAACTTGCCGTGTTCCCGTTGAGCCATTTCATCATTCGGATGCACCTGAATGCTCAAATCCTTCTCTGCATCAATAAACTTTACCAGCAAAGGCAACTTCCCGCCATATTTCCTTGCCACCTTGCCACCCAAAATGCGAGCAGGTGACATATTGATGACACTGTTCAAGTCTTGTCCTGCAAAAGCACCATTGCTGATGATGCTCGTACTCGATGGTACGGCACTCACCTCCCAGCTCTCTCCTATCGGTTCATCCGACGCCTCCAAGCCTTTGTATGGGCGCAAACGTCTTCCTCCCCACACAATCGTGTGAAGATTAGGCTCAAACAGGAATGGGTACAAGTTCTGCATGTCGTCACTATTTCTTATGCAGTTGCAAAGGTACGGAAAAGTTTAGAGTTTAGAGTTTAGAGTTTAGAGTTTTTTTAACAAAACAGAAGAATACCCGGAAAAAAAACGACAAACAAAAAAAATATCAATTCTCAATTATCAATTCTCAATTATTTTCGTACCTTTGCACCCAAAAGATTCCAAACAACTTCAATCTTTTATTTATCAACTTTCAAACTTTTACTACTATGGCCTACAAAATCATTGATGTAGAGGGAATTGGTCCCGTTTATGCAGAAAAGCTGCAAGCCGCTGGTCTCAAGACCACCGAAGAGTATCTGGAAAAGTGTGCAAGCCCCGCTGGCCGCAAGGCATTGGCTGAAGAGACAGGTATTAGCCCTAAGCTCATCCTCAAATGGGCAAACCATGCAGACCTCTTCCGTATTAACGGTATCGCCAGCCAGTTTGCTGAACTGCTCGAAGCTGCCGGTGTTGACACTGTCAAGGAATTCCGTCACCGCGTAGCAGCCAACCTCCAACCAAAACTCGTTGAGGTGAACGAAGAAAAGAATCTCTGCAACCGCGTTCCCAGCGTTTCAGAATTGGAGAAGATGATTGCACAGGCAAAGGAGCTGGAGCCAGTGCTCACATACTAATCCATCCAAGGTCATCCAAGTTGACAACAACTTGACCTCATGGCAAAAAGAGGGTGTGTCAAAATGGCACATCCTCTTTTTTACGTAAAGCCTACACTTGTCACTCAGAACATCAAATGGTAGTCGGCCATTTAAAAGACATTTCAAATACACATTATATATAGGAATATGCATTAAGACCATCATGTGCTCATCAAAAGATTGGTCTTTTAATCAAGTTTTGGCTTATTTACGGAGTTTTTTGAGCATATCAGCATTTGTTTCGATTAATTTTTGTAACTTCGCCGTCAAACAACAGAAATCTATCATGGCAAAGTTAAATCGTATAAGAGTCGTTCTTGCAGAACGTGACCTGAACAATAAGTGGCTGTCCGACAAACTCGGCAAGGATCCTGCTACTGTTTCCAAGTGGGTTACCAACACCACCCAGCCCAGCCTTGAAGCTCTCATTGCAATAGC
>ONDH01000004.1 GCA_900316505.1 uncultured Prevotellaceae bacterium | reverse complement strand
TGCAGCCTTGTAGGCAATCTTGTATCTCTGCTCGATGTCGCGTTTCAGAATGTTGTCCACCAATGAACTCACGTAATTTCTGTTGTCGTCTATCATCAGTAACTCAGGGAAGCCGCCCTGCTTCAGATACTCGTCGAAAGCCGCCCTGCGGAATGCCTCTGCCTTCGTGGTGCGACGCTCTGTATCCACCACCTTCATTGTGCAGAACTCCCTGAAAGAGAAAGGATAAAGTGATATTTCCTTGCTACGCCCAGAGAGGTGTGTGGCCAGTTCGCCACTGAGCAGTTTGGCATTAGAGCCTGTGATGATAACGTGCATTTTCTTTCTCAGCATACGATTGACGAACAGATGCCATCCTTCGACGTTTTGTATCTCATCGAGGAAAAGATACTGAAAGTCGCCGTATATCTTGTACAGAATCTCCAGCACGTCGTTCAGCTGGTCTGCCTTGAGGTCAACCAACCGTTCATCATCGAAGTCAGCGTATGCAAACTTCAGGCTGTGATTGTGCATAGCCTGATAGCAAAGCGTTGACTTACCGCTTCGCCTGACACCAATGACTACCTGTGCCTGAGTGCTTTTAATGTCAATCAGACTCTCTTCACGCCGCTGGCATAATGCCTCTTCAGCTCTGCCTTCCATTTCCTCCTGCTGGTCAGTGAGGATGAATTCCAATGTCCTTTTGTCAACCATAATGATGAAATTTTGGGTGCAAAGATACGAAGAAGAAACGTAAAACGCGATATTTTACATAAAAACATAGCATCAGAATACGATATTTTACAAGAAATGGCGTTTTAGAACGCGATATTTTACATAATAACGCTGCAATTTGTAGTTTTGTCGGGAAAGGACTACACGGACATAGTGCGCTCAATAATCTCCTGAATAAACTCCGATTTCATATGATTATAGCAGTATTTATATCATTCCTCAAAACAAACAAATTTCACCTAATAATACATAAAAGGTATAGGCAAAGGGAACGATATCACATAATAATTCGTAAATTTGCACAGTCGAATTAGAACTAAGAGTGTGTCCGACATTCGGCGTGTGTATAAAATATCAAAATGATTTGAGTGCATAGACCTCAGTCAGAACGACAAATATAACATGGTATAATATCAAATAGATGGAACAGAAATTCAACAATAACCGCTTGGATTTGCAGGTGCTGCGAGAGTTCTGCGAGCAAGAGGGTGAGGAGATTGCTTACCGCAAGGGTGACCAACTGGAGCGAGAGGGTGACCCCGCACAGGGTATCGCTTCCTTATTGTCGATGCGCTGAACCGTCCGGACACACTCCATTACTACGAGAAAATGGCTTCCGTTATTTGATTGCTGACGAACGACTGGAAGCCAAGTACATGGGTATCGGCGTAGGTCGCCTGCCTCTGAATACCCGTTTGATGTATTTCGATTTGCTGAAGTTGAACGTCAACGACAATTAACCCCGTTTCCCCCTTCTCCTATCCCAGCAGTTCCTTGCGGATTTTGCTGACGGTGGTTGGAGTGACACGAAGATAGGAGGCGATTTCCTGTAAGGGAAGTTGTTGTACGATGTTGGGACAACGTTGCAGGAGTTGTTTGTAACGGGTGGAGGCATCGGTACGGTAGAAGTTGAGGAGACGGGTATAGGCTTGTATGAACAAGTGTTCTGCATATTGCTTCCCCAAGCGCATGGTGTCAATGTTTTCTTCAAATAACTGGTTGAAATCCTTTCCATCCATCACATAGACCGTGCTGTCCTCGCCTGACACAATGTCCACATCAGACATGTCTCCATAAAAGCAGAAGGGATAGTCTCCCACCATTTCTCCATTGAAGACGAATGCCATGCTGTAATCTTTCCCTATGATTCTATTGTGCACCACATATTTGAAGTAGCCGCTCTTTATATAACCTATCCATTGTGCAGGCTCTCCTTCATGCTCAAAGATTTCGCCTTTCTTCAGGTGCCTGACTTTCCCTCTTTTCTGGCACGCATCGATGACGAGCTGCAGGTCAATCCCTTCTTTGTAGATATTAAATCCTTCCATACTTCATTTCTTTTTTTGTCATGCAAAGATAGCAAGTCTTTCCCAATCCTATAGAAATTTAACTCTTTTTAAGACCTTCTCTCAAAGTAGTTTGAGAAATGAAGGGATGCCCTCATTTTCTCGTGTTTTTCTTTGGTCGGGTTTTGGATGTTTCTATAACTTTGCAGGCGCAAAACCTATAAAGAAAAAACAATCATTTAACAAAACAACAATGAAAAAGTTATTTTTTATCTTGATGGCATTATGCCTGAATGTGTTTGGAATGACAATCTTCACGTCTTGTGTTGGCAAACAGGAAAAGGATGCCGCTTCGGGTGATTTTAAGCTGAACATCCATGTTGTTGAAGGCCACGAGCCCGTAGTGAAAGGCTATAAAGTATTTCTCAGCAAGGAGGTTGATGGAAAACTTGATCGTATTGACACCATTTTCATAGATGGAAAGGATGCTTCCTACTCCGTCTATCTCGATAATGTATATTTTGCAGTCATAGGAACCATATTCTCCGATGATTCTATCGGCAATTATGGCACGATGTTTCCTTGCGTGCCAGGAGAAACAGCAGAATTGAAGGTGGTGGACGACCAATTCTATTTAAGCGGCACTGGTCTTTATGAGCAATGGAAGAAAGCGGACGAACTGGTGAGAGGACCACACATTCACAGAACAGAATCAGACTTCATCATAAAAGACTACCTGAAGCGACATGGTGATGAGGAGGGTTGTGCCATGTATTATATAATGCGCCGTGTACTCATCAATGAAACCATGAGAGACACCATTTCCAAAGAAACATTGAAAGGGATGATTCCACAATCTATTTTTGAGGGTAGGATGAAAAAGGTGATAGATCATTATATGAAAATATAAGAACAAACAAATGAACAATGAAAAGAACAATTCTTACTTTCGTACTGGTCGTTGCCGCAATGATGGCAATGGGACAGACAAAGGTTGTGTGGGAAAAGCCCACCACAGAGTTTAGGTCACATAATGGTACTGGAACCGGGCTATTCTTAGATGTGACGAGGGTTGAACTAATGGATATGGAGACCTTGGTGTACATAACCGTGATGCAAACTCCTATCCCTGATTATTGGTTCCTATTTGCAAGTGACATCTACCTGAAAGTTGGCAATAACCGCTACACCGTTCTCTCTGCTGATGGAATAGAATTGAACAAGCAAGAACGGACAAATAAAGACGGTAAACGTGATGTGGTGTTTCATTTCCCGCCACTGCCTCGGGGCACAAAATCTTTCGACTTCATTGAAGGCGACGGAGAGGGGGCTTTCCAAATCAAGGGCATCAAGCCTGTGGAGGAGCGATGGAAACAGTTCTTTCCTTCCTATTGGAGAAATGAGAGAACAGGAGATTGGGACATTGCTTTCTTGGAGGATTTTGTGATTTATGATGGTCAGTTCTGGAACTACATGGAAAAACCAGATGTGAACAAGCCTGTAGATAATGCCAAATTCACGATATGGAATGAGTCAGGATGGCTGAATGTAAAGATTGGCAAAGATGAATTCCGTTACGACAAACCTGTTATCAGATGTCTGGATGTGAAGGTAGGCAAAGACAAGCAGGGCAAGCGCATCATACAGATTGACACGAAGCAAGGAAAGAAAGAAGTGTATTCGATGATTACAGATAGATTTCTGCCCGATTACCCCACCAAGGACATGAGTACCGAGTTTCACGACAATGCTTTCCGACAGGGGGATTCGGTCACCATTGTGGGAGCCGTCCTCCATTCGAAGGAGAAGATGGACAACGTTCATATAGTCAGTTATTTCACCGATTTGTATGAGGGATCATTTCTGAGTGTCTATGATGAAAAGATACCCCTTGATTCGTTGGGACGCTTCCAAGTCACCATCCCTGTGGTGAATCTGCAAACGATTGCCCTTTCTGATTGGGACCAATGGGATGTTATAGTGGAGCCAGGAGAGACTTATTTCATGCTTTGGGACAAAGAGACAGGACAGCAACTGGTGATGGGAAAGAATGCACGTTTGCAGAACGAACTCTTTGCCCATCATGTGCCGTGGAGATCGGAACCTCCAGAGGAAAAGGATTCCATCACTGCCACCGATATCGTGAACTACATGGATGTTTGCAAGGCATGCATCCGCACAGATCTCGCGGCAGTTGACAGTGTCTGCCAAGCGAATCCCACTTTGTCGGAACGCTTTCGGATTCAAGCGGAGAACATAGCACGTTCTGGTGCTGTAAGTTGGTTCATCTATCGCAGTATGGATTGCATGAAAAATGACACCCTCCCCTCCGCTGCGGTCGATTTCATCAATGATGAGTTGCCGAGACACTTAAACACCTCACTTTTGGCGACAGATCGCATCAACTATCCGCTGTCTTATTATACAAGTTTGCTTGAGTTCTTCACCCCAACCAAACGAATCACCAATTCAGCTTCATCTGAAGAAGAGGCTCGCGAGATGTTCATGATGGCACAGATTACATCTTTCTATGAATATATAAAAGGAATGAAGGTGGACTCATTCATCAAGTCGCTGATGTTTGCACGGCATATGAACAACTGGATGGATGAGCGCATCCGTCCGTTACCCAATGCGGCTCTGGCATATGTGGACGAACTGGTGACAGTTCCGACGTTGCATGAGTGTGTGATGCAAGTGTACCAGAAGTTTGTTGAACTTCGGAACCAGCAATTCACTGCCACCCAAAGCCTTCGCTCCGCAGACGAAGTGGAGGGTATCGATGATGGAGAGGCTTTGTTGGCAAAACTGATAGAGCCGTATCGGGGAAAGTTCGTTTATTTGGACATCTGGGGTTCTTGGTGTGGACCATGCAAGGCTGCCTTAAAGGAGTCGCACGAACTGAAGGATGCGCTGAAAGACCACGATATCGTCTATCTCTATCTGGCGAATGAAACGTCCGACGAGGAGTGGAAGAACGTTATCAAGGCATACAACCTGACGGGCGACAACATTGTTCACTACAATCTGCCCGCAGAACAGCAACGTGCCATCGAAGAGTTCCTGCAAGTGGGTGGCTTCCCCTACTATAAGATCTTCGACAAAGAGGGAAAACTCTACGACATCAATGCTGATGCTCGCAATGTGGGCGCGATGAAAATATTCTTCAATAAAGTGGATAAGAAAGAGAAATAAATATATGAAAAGAACAATTATCACTTTTGTGCTGGCAGTTGCCACTTTGATGGCAATGGGACAGGAGAAGGTGGTGTGGGAAGAGTTGGCGGTAGGCTATTCTCCCAATCCTCAGTTTATGATAACAAAGGTGGAGTTCTCGAAGGAGAAGACGACGCTGCATGTCGTATATCAGTATCCACCAGATGAGTGGTTTCGGGTTTCCAAAGAGAGTTATCTGCAATCGGATGGCAAGAAGTATGCCATTGTCGGGAGTGACAGCATCGCGCTGGATGAGGAGTGCTACACCGACGAGGAGACTTGGGCCAGGGGGTTCGTCCTTTATTTCAAGCCCTTGCCTCTTGACACGAAGGAGTTTGACTTTCTGGAAGGCACGGATTCGTATGATTTCAAGGTGTTCAACATCCATGAGGAGAGTTACACGATGCCCGTCACTCCTGTGCCAGATGAATACAAAGCCGACTATGCGGAGGAGGATGTGCTGGCGGAAATGAAATACAGCGATGAACCAGCCACCATCCATTTCAGGTTCAGTATGTGGATTTGAAGAACCCTGCTGAACCTGTGGATGCGAAGGTGCGGCTGAACGATGATGGGGAAGCGGATTTGAGTCTGCCCATCTGTTTCCCACAAGTGGTGTACGCCACCCTCTACAATATTCCGTGGGCTTCACATTGTGGTCTTTATCTTGTTCCAGGCAAGGAGGTGACGATGTTGATAGACATGCTGCATGATGATAGTGGAATCAATAGCAAGTTCGTGGGCTTCAAAGGATATTTCGCCAAGTTCGACAAGGAGTTGTATCCTATGATGGTGGAGTGTGAAAAAGCAGTGAGTGAGAAAATGGAACAAAGTCCTAAATGGGAGGATATCCACGATGTGAAGACTTTGATAGACGCTTATGAGAAGGTGTGTTCATATTGGAAGGAACTGCCCCAGAGCTTGTCCTACAGCAAAACGGTGATTGAGTATATGGTAAGCCAGATAGACGATCCCCCTGTTTACCTCGAAAACGCTCTTGACTCGCTGATGCAAACGAAGGAATTCATTGACTATATCCTTCAGCATTGCACCAAGAATCTGTATTCACCCAAAGCTGTGTTTAGCAACAGATTTGTCGATGACAGCAAATACTTTGTGATGGCTGATGCAAGGGGCATCAATGCCGACCTTGCCCGCTACTGCTACTATCTGCCTCAAGTGTTGCAAGGGAAGGATATCGCCAAACCGCTCCTCGAAGACAAAGCGCTATCCGACCTGTACGACAAATATGCAGAAGAATACAGGAGTGGCATCGCCTCCAACAAAGAAGGGTTTGCCGATCAAGCCAATGTGCATTATCTGGATATGACAGAAGTGGAGCCCAAGGATGTGCTGCCCACACTTTTCGAACGCTACAAGGGCAAAGTGGTGATGATAGACATCTGGGCAACTTGGTGCGTCCCTTGCAGGTATGGCATCGAACAGATGGAACCGCTGAAGAAGGAACTCGCAGACAAGGACATCGTATATATCTACATCACCTCATCTACCTCGCCTGTCGATACATGGAAGGAACTCAGTCCAAACATCGGGGGCGAGCAATACTACCTAACGGATGAACAACGTAACTTCATGATGGAGCAACACAAATCCGATGGTTATCCCACCTACGCCATCTATTCATCGGACGGGAACTTGACATACACAACAGCGGGTTTCCCAGGTGTGGAGACCATCAAGGAGGAATTGGAGAAAGCAATTGGCAAATAATATGAAAAGAACAATTATCACTTTCGTGCTGGCTGTTGCCGCATTGGTGGCAATGGGACAGACAAAGGTTGTGTGGGAGGACCTGATGAAAAGTTATTCTCCCAATCCGCAGTTTGAAATTAACAAGGTGGAACTCACCCCTGAAAAGACCACCTTGTATGCTTCTTATAATAATTCACCAACTTCGTGGTTCCTGATTTCCAAGGAGAGTTATCTGGAATCGGATGGCAAGAAGTATGCCATCATCGGAAGTGACAGCATCACGCTGGGAGAACAGCACCACACCGATGAGGAGACATGGACAAAGGAATTTGTCCTTTATTTCAAGCCGCTTCCGCCTGACACCAAAGAGTTTGATTTCATGGAGGGCACGGCACCCAACGATTTCAAGGTGTTCAGCATCCACGAGAAGAGTTACACGATGCCTGTCACCCCTGTGCCAGAGGAATACCTGGCGGACTATGCAGAGGATGATGTGATGGAGGACTTGAAGTATAGCGACCAACCTGCCACCATGGTTCAGTATGTGGATTTGAAGAACCCTGCTGAACCTGTGGATGCGAAGGTGCGGCTGAACGATGATGGGGAAGCGGATTTGAGTCTGCCCATCTGTTTTCCACAAGTTGTGTACGCCACCCTTTACAATATACCTTGGGCTTCGTTTTGTGTTCTTTATCTTGCTCCAGGCAAGGAGGTGACGGTGTTGATTGATATGTTGCAGGATGAAAGTGGGATCAATAGTAAGTTCGTGGGGTTCAAGGGATATTTTGCCAGGTTCGACAAGGAGTTCGATTCTACGGCAGAGGATGTCGAAAGCGGATACAAGGAGCAGAAGGATAAATATCCCAAGTGGGAAGATATCCATGATGTCCAGACTCTAATGGACGCTTGCAAGAAACAAATGAGCATTGACTTGGATATATATAAGGGGCTATCCTGCAGTAAAACAATAATGGATTATTTTTTTGCTGAGGCGTATACACCGCCTTTGGACCTCATGTATGTTGCAGACTCGTTGAAACAAACGAAAGGGTTCAAAGATTATATCCGACAATACTACACAAAGAATCTTTATTCACCCAAAGCCGTGTTTGGCAACGGTTTTGTTGATGCCAGCAAATACTATGTGATGGCTGATGCAAGGGGCATCAATGCCGACCTTGCCCGCTATTGCTACTATCTGCCCCAAGTGCTCGATGGGAAGGATGTTCCCAAACCGCTCATCGAGGACAAGAATCTGTCGGACTTGTACGACAAGTATGTGACGGAATACAAACAGCGTGTTGCATCCAACAAGGAGAAGGTTACAGGTGATGACCATATACATTATTTGGATATGACAGACATCTCACCCGACAGCATCTTGTCAACCATCCTTGACCGCTACAAAGGCAAGACTGCGCTCATCGACATCTGGGCTACATGGTGCGGTCCCTGCAGGGTCGCTATTGACCAAATGAAGCCGATGAAGCAGGAACTGGAGGGCAAGGACATCGTGTATATCTACATGACCTCATCCACCTCTGAGTTCGACACATGGAAAGACCTCATCCCTGACATACACGGGGAGCACTACTACCTGACGGAGGAACAGTTAAATCATATTCTTCAGCAATATGGTGAACAGGCATACCCCACCTACGCCATCTATAACTCCAAGGGAGAGAGGACGTATCTGACTACAGGCTTCCCTGGTGTAGAGGCCATGAAGAAAGAATTGGAAAAGGCAACGAAATAAAAGAATGAGAAAGATTGTGACATTGTTGTTTGCCCTTGTGAGCGTGGTGGCGATGGGGCAGGAGGTGAAAGTGGACACGGTGGCTGCTGATTCGTTGACTGCTGATACCGTCAAGGCTGACACGTATGTGGAGCAGGAAGGGATGAGAGTGTATGCGGAGATCAAGGACCACTTTACGCATGACCCCGTGAAGATGAGGTGTGTGACGCTGCTGATGGCTGCAGACAGTGCGTTCGTGGATACTGTGCCTACGTATTATGAGAATGAGGAGGACTATAAGAGTTCGCATCTTTATAAGGGCTTCAAGGAGGCGGGAAAGTATCTCTTCAAGTTGGAGGCAGATGGCTACCAGACGATGTTTGTGCCGTTTGAACTGAAAAAGATATATAAACGTGAGACGCTTCGTGAACTGAAAACCGTCTATCTGAAGCCTGTGCCGAAGAAAAATGAGATGATGCTGGACGAGGTGGTGGTGAAGGCGACAAAGTTGAAGTTCTACATGGACGGTGACACATTGGTGTATGATGCCGACGCATTCAATCTGGCAGAGGGTTCGATGCTGGGCGAACTGATGAAGAAGTTGCCAGGGGTGGAAGTGGAACAGGGTGGCGTCATTACGGTGAACGGTCGGCAGATTGATGCGATGCTGCTGAACGGCAAGGACTTCTTCGACAGCGACCGCGAACTGCTTTTGGAGAACATGCCTTCGTATATGGTGAAGAATATCCAGACCTATGAGAAGGTGCCGGACGAGGTGAAGGGAACGCCACGCGAGGAGACGACGAGGAAGGCTTTTGTCATGAACGTGAAACTGAAGAAGGAATATGCCAAAGGCTGGATTGCCAATGCCGAAGGGGGTGTTGGCGCCACGTTCTTCAGGAATGACGAGGGGCGATTCGACACGAAGTACTTGGGACGTATCTTCGGTATGCGCTTCACCGACCGCGAGCGTCTGGTGCTCTTTGCCAATGTCAACAACCTGAACGACTATCGCACACCAGGTGAGAAGGGCGAGTGGACACCTTTGCAGCAGTCGGAAGGACTGAAAACCACGTATAAGTTGGGTGGCAACTATATGAAGAAGGAAGAGAACCACTACAGTTATCAGGGTAATTTGGAGGCATCCTACACCAAGACGGAGGATGTGCAGCACAGCAGTAGCGCAACCTTCCTCGAAGGAGGCGACACCTACTCTCGTAGTTTT
The DNA here is from genome assembly GCA_900316505.1 of uncultured Prevotellaceae bacterium. Lineage (GTDB taxonomy): Bacteria > Bacteroidota > Bacteroidia > Bacteroidales > Bacteroidaceae > Minthosoma. The sequence goes on along the minus strand of ONDH01000004.1, from coordinate 87,852 downwards.
AACAATCGTCGCAGTGATGAGTGGGAGTTGAACACGCAGCATGAACTGACGTTGCAACGCTCAGAACCTTGGGCAGACCTCATCAAGAACCTGTACTTCACGATAGAACCATTGGTGAGATGGCGGCATCAGAACAACACGATGCTGAATGGCAACGCTACATTCGACGACGATGTGGAAGAGCAACTGGGCAAAGCGTGGATAGACAGCATCATGGCACCCGATGCAGGGGATTTGCTCCGACGCTATGCCATCAACAGGACGCAGTCGAGGGCGAAGGGAAACGGTCACACGGTTTGGGCGAATGTGGGTCCCTACATGAATTTCTCGCCGGCGCACAATGACTACATCCATTTCAACATCAGCAGTTCTTACGATTTCTACGAATGGACGTCGAACTCGTATAATCACAATCGGATTGACTACCCCAAGGGCAAGCAGCCCACTGACTTCCGCAACCGATATCAACCTCAACTGAATCGCAATCATACGGCATTACTCCATCCGAGTGTTACGTTTGATCTCGATGAGAAACAGGATCACCGCTTGGGCGTAGGGTATCGTCTGCAATACAATTACGAAAAAACAGACAACCCGCTCTACCTGCTCAATAAACTGGAGGACTGGCAGGATGTGGAAAGCCATCCGCTGGGATCGCTTCCCTCGAAGGATGAATTGCTCACCACACTCGATGCCAACAACAGTTCCCATTCCGTCAAGAACCAATACAGGCATGAGCCAATGCTGAGTTACGGCTATAGCAAATCGCTGAAGAAGGGAGGATATTTATACTTCATCACGAACTTGTCGTTTCCTATGACCCACGAAAAACTTGACTATCATCGGGGCACACAGGTGGATACGCTCCTGCATCGCAACACCACATTCATGAACGTTGACGCTACCTGCTATTATACTAAATGGGGAAAGGGACGCTCGTTGAATGTCTCCTACAATATGGAATTGTCAGCACCCTCGATGACGAGCCTGCTCAACATCCGCGACGACAGCAACCCGCTCTACATCACCCTGAGCAATCCAAACCTGAAGAACGAGCGTCGGCATACGGTGCATGGAGACTATCGAGACAAGTTCGGCAAAACACTCTTCAATGTCAGTCTCAATGCCAACCTGACAGAAAACGCAGAGGCTTGGGGCTACATCTACAACAAACAGACGGGTGTGCAAACGGTCACACCAGAGAATGTGGACGGCAACTGGTCGATGAATGTGTCACCGAGTGTTGACTTCGCCATAGACAAGAACGACAAGTGGCGCGTGAAGCAGAAGGCGGGCTATACGCACACCAACAGCGTCGATCTGAGTGGAACGGATGAAAGTGTGGGTGCCACGAAGTCGGTGGTGGTGTCGAACTATGTGACGGAAGACTTCACGCTGACTTGGCGCCCCTCCGATAAACTGGAATTTGGTACTCAGGGCAAGTTGGACTATCAGCACTCAGGTAGTGACCGCGAGAACTTCACCACCATCAATGCCTTCACCTATCAGTATGGTGTGCGTGGACAAGTGGAACTCCCTTGGAACATGCAGGTGGCGACAGACCTGACGATGTACAGCCGCAGAGGGTACAGCGAAGCCTCGATGAACACGAACGAACTGGTGTGGAATGCCCGCGTGTCCAAGCGATTGCCCAAGCAAAATCTGACCATCCTCTTTGACGGCTTCGACCTGTTGGGCAAACTTTCCAATGTGCGCCGCTATGTCAATGCCCAGGGTCGCAGCGAGACATTCTACAATGTCATCCCCTCCTATGGTCTCCTGCATGTGATTTATCGCTTCAACAAGGAGCCAAAGAAGAAATAACCCCATAATTGTTTCTATGATGCGTACCTCCCCGTTCGCTCAGTAGCTACGGAGGGTGGGGGCTTATTGAGTCCAGTGGAAATACACATAAAAGGCTATCTCCAACACAATCGTTATGATTGACAGGAGGGAAAGGGAACCGACTATGTAAAACAGATGTTGTGACAGCCAGACACCCTCGTTATTCCTCACAATGTCCGTAAGTCTGTGACCTTGCTTCCGCAATAGCGTTTCCTGCTGTTTGTATTGGTCGGCAAGCATCTGTTTCTCCTGTACCATCCATTGGTTATGGAGTTCTTGCATCCTCTGCCAGTCAGCATCAGAGACATTCACTGACACCTTCAACTTTGTGGGCGCATCTTTCATAACTTGATCGATGTGCTCATTGATGTTGTCAACCTTGCCACTGATGGTATTCACTGCAGCACCGAGCACTCCTTCTTCACGCTTTGAAAGTTCTATGAGTGCGACCTCGTTGGGTGTATGGATGAAACACAAACACCTGTATGAGTGAGACGCTAACACCTGTATGGGTGAGACACCAACACCTGTATGGGTGAGACACCTCAACATCTGTGGATGAGCTAACAGAGTGTGGCAGAAATTGTTTAACACTAAACAGAATAGGACTACAATGTATAATGCAGTTAGGTCTTGCATCTTAACGCGAATAAGTCATTGTCACTTTCATGCAAATACGTTGATGCAGCAGAGGAAGGGTGGGGCAAATAAAAAAAGCACATCTGACAAATGGATGTCGGATGTGCCTTCTTAGCTGTTATTGTTTGACTTTATTTGCAGGGGATGTCTTCAATACGTTGTTGATGACGACCTCCAGCAAACTCTGTGTTGAAGAATTCGTCAAGACATTGGCGGCATACGTCTTCGCTGATGAAACGACCAGGGAAGACAATCACGTTGGCGTTGTTGTGCTCGCGAATGAGGTGAGCAATCTCGGGTTGCCAAACAAGACCGGCACGGATGCTCTGATGCTTGTTGAGGGTCATGGAGATGCCTTCGCCCGAACCGCACATGGCGATGCCAGGATATACTTCGCCTTTCTCGATGCCTTCAGCCAATGCGTGGCCATAGGTGGCATAGTTACAGGATTCTTCGGTATAGGTGCCGTAGTCCTTGTACTCGTAGCCTTTTTCCTCGAGATATTTCTTGACGAACTGTTTTAATGGGAATGCCGCATGATCGGATGCGATACCAACTTTCATATTAAAAATTAGGAATTAGGAATTTGGAATGAGGAATTGATACCTTGGCTATAGAGTTTCAATCCGTTCCTCAGACGATTTTGTAATACTACTTAGGATTTAGAATTAAAATTATAATTAGGAATTAGGAATGAGGAGTGAGGAATTGATACCTGGTCAATGGGTTTAGGCTAATGTTTCAATCCGTTCCTCAGACGATTTTGTAATACTACTTAGGATTTTATGGAGTTCTTTGCATTGGTTCCATATAGAATCGAAGGCTTTCTTGTCTAAGTATTCTGTTTCATGTAGCAATTCTATCCAGTAAAGACTTTCAGAACATTCCTTGTATGCGATGTACATCTTTGCCGTGAAGTCCTTCTTGCTGATAGCACAGATAGCTTCTGCCACATTGGCGCCAATGCTTGTACCACTTCGAACTAATTGCTTACTAAGAATAAATTCTTTCTTCTCTTTCAGAAGATATTTGTATAAATTCACTATTCTAATAGCAAATTATTTACTCTTTTCAGCGATTATGTTGTCGGTTGGCTCCATATAAACTTGTTTGAATTAGGAATTAGGAATGTGGAATGAGGAATTGAATGTCTTACTCCCATTTAGCAGAGTATCAATTCCTCATTCCTAATTCCTAATTCCTCATTTTTCAAAAGAGTTTATTTACTTGTGCGTAAACGTTTTCTGCGGTGTAGCCGAGTTTCTCGTCGAGCACCTTGTAGGGAGCAGAGAAACCGAAGCTTTCGAGACCCCAGATGGTGCCTTCTGCCTCGGGTACGAGACCGAGGAGGTTTACAGGCAGACCTGCGGTAAGACCGAACTTCTTCACGCCCTGTGGGAGAACGCTCTGCTGGTACTCCTTCGACTGCTGACGGAAGAGGCCTTCAGATGGAACGCTGACGATGCGAACTTTCTTGCCGTCCTTGCGGAGCAGTTCTGCACCTGCCACGAGAGTGGATACCTCAGAACCTGTTGCCACGAGGATAACATCGGGGTTCTCATCAGAGCCTGCCACGATGTAGCCACCCTTGGCTGCCTGGCTGTAGTCGTTGCCTGCTGGGAGGTTGTTGATGTTCTGACGAGAGAGGATGAGGGCAGATGGGGTAGCCATGTTATCCATAGCAAGTGCCCATGCAGCGGTAGTCTCCTGAGCGTCAGCAGGACGGAGAACGAGCACTGATGGCTTACCAGAGTGGTTCTTCAGTTTCTCCATGAGACGAATCTGTGCCTCCTGCTCAACAGGCTCGTGAGTAGGGCCGTCTTCACCTACGCGGAATGCGTCGTGAGTCCAGATAAACTTCACTGGAAGCTCCATGAGGGCTGCCATACGAACTGCTGGCTTCATGTAGTCAGAGAATACGAAGAAAGTACCGCATGCTGGGATGACACCTCCGTGGAGAGCCATACCGATGCAGCAGCAAGCCATAGTCAGCTCTGCCACACCTGCCTGGAAGAAGGCACCTGAGAAGTCGCCCTTGGTGAAGGCGTGAGTCTTCTTGAGGAAGCCGTCAGTCTTATCAGAGTTGGAAAGGTCGGCAGAAGCACAAATCATGTTAGGAACTTGCTCTGCGAGTACTGACAGACATGCTGCAGATGCAGAACGAGTGGCGTCGTTGTCTTTCTGAACGCACTTGCTCCAGTCAATCTTTGGAGCCTTGCCGCTGAACCAGTCAGCCTGCTGAGCAGCCTTCTCTGGATTAGCTGCAGCCCAAGCCTTCTCTTCTGCATAACGCTCTGCGCAGATAGCCTCGAGTTCCTTGGCACGGTTAGCATACAGCTCCTTCACGTCGTCGAAAATCTGGAATGGATTCTCTGGGTCACCACCGAGATTCTTCACCGTGTTGATGTAAGCGTCGCCACCGAGAGGAGCACCGTGAGTCTTACAGTTTGCCTCGTAAGAAGTGCCGTCAGCCTTGAGGGCGCCCTTACCCATGATGCACTTACCGATGATGAGGGTTGGCTTGCCTTCCACCTTCTGAGCCTTGTCGAGAGCAGCACGAATCTGTGCAGCATCGTTACCTACGATTTCAATCACTTCCCAACCGAGAGCACGATACTTAGCAGCAGTATCCTCAGTCATAACTTCCTTAGTCTCAGTAGAAAGCTGAATGTCGTTAGAGTCATAGAACATGATGAGGTTGTCAAGACCGAGAACGGCAGCGATACGTGCACCGCCCTGAGAAATTTCTTCCTGCACACCACCATCAGAGATGTAAGCGTAGATAGTTTCCTTGGCGAAAGTTGGGTTGCCAGTGTGAGCAGCCAAGAACTTGGCAGCGATGGCAGCACCGATGGCGAACACGTGACCCTGACCAAGAGGACCTGATGTGTTTTCGATGCCACGAGCAATCTCAAACTCTGGGTGACCTGTAGTAGGAGAACCCCACTGACGGAGCTGTGCCAACTCTTCAAGCGAGAACTTGCCGATGAGGCAGAGCTGAGAGTAGAGCATTGGAGCCATGTGACCAGGGTCGAGGAAGAAACGGTCGCGACCTACCCATTCAGGGTTCTTTGGGTCATATTTCAGATACTCTGAATACAAAACGTTAATGAAGTCGGCACCACCCATAGCACCACCGGGGTGACCAGACTTTGCCTTTTCTACTGCACTTGCTGCCAAGATACGGATGTTATCGGCAGCATGATTCAAAACTTGAATTGAATTTGCCATAAAAAACTTTGTTTAATTTAGAATGAGAAATCAGGAATGAGGAATTGTTTGTGGAGCCAATGGCATCCATTCCTAATTTCTCATTCCTAATTCCTGATTATTTAATTTATTGTTTATTGTCCACAGCTGCCTGTTCGATTGCCAAGCCTTTCTTGTAAACTTCGATGTACTTGTTGAAGCCTTCTACATCTTCCTTGGTCGGAGCAATTTCAACACCAGTGTTGCCAGCGAATACTACGCTCTCAAGCCAGTCGGCAAGATTCTGCTTCTTTGGATTGTTCACGAGGTAAGATGCAAGAAGAGCAATACCCCATGCACCACCTTCGCCAGCTGTCTCCATCACGGAGATAGGGGAGTTGAGGGCTGCTGCAAGTACACGCTGTCCTACGCCTGGAGTCTTGAAGAGACCACCATGACCAGTGATACGGTCAACCTTAATCTTCTCCTCCTTGAAGAGTACGTCGTTACCAAGTTTGAGCACTGCTACAGTAGCGTATAGGTTTGTACGGATGAAGTTGGCAAGGTTGAACCTGTCATTGGCTGAACGTACAACCAAAGGACGACCTTCCTGAAGACCTGTTACAGGCTCACCAGAAATGTAGTTGTAAGCAAGTACACCACCGCAGTCTGCATCACCTGTAAGAGCGTGGTTGTAGAGCTTGCCGTAAACCTCGTTCATATCTACTGGTACACCGAGAAGTTCCTGATATTCCTTGAAGAGCTTTACCCATGCGTTGATGTCTGAAGTGCAGTTGTTACAGTGAACCATAGCAACGAGTGAGCCGTCAGGTGTAGTCACCATGTCAATCATCTCGTTGGGCTTGGAGAGGTCCTTCTCAAGTACAATCATTGAGAATGAAGATGTACCTGCAGACACGTTACCTGTACGCTGTTTAACGGCATTTGTGGCTACCATGCCTGTGCCTGCGTCACCCTCTGGAGGACAGAGTGGGCAACCACCCTTGAGGTGTCCAGAGATGTCGAGGCGCTGTGCTCCGTGTTCAGTAAGCGTTCCAGCATACTCACCTGCAGAGATGCTCTTGGGAAGGATGTCCTCAAGTTTCCATGGGTAACCCTTTGGAGCAACGAGGTCATTGAACTTCTTAACCATCTCAGCGTTGTAAGACTTGGTCTTTGGATCAACAGGAATCATACCTGAAGCATCGCCTACACCGAGAACCTTCTCACCTGTGAGACGCCAGTGGATGTAACCGGCGAGGGTAGTGATGTATGTGATGTCGCTCACGTGCTCCTCACCATTGAGGATTGCCTGATAGAGGTGAGAGATTGACCAACGGAGTGGAATGTTATAGTTGAATAGCTTTGAAAGCTCTGCTGCAGCTGCACCAGTGTTCGTGTTACGCCATGTGCGGAAAGGCACGAGAATCTTCTCTGCCTCAGAAGCCGGAGCTCCCTTGCTTGCAGTACCTGTAGGACCGAATGCCATGTATCCGTGCATCATGGCAGAGATACCGATTGATGCGAGATGTTCAATCTCACAGTCATATTCCTTGATTACGTTCTTGCGAAGGTCTGCGTAAGCATCCTCAAGACCGAACCAGATAGCTTCGGTGCTGTATGTCCAAAGGCCGTCAACGAGCTGGTTTTCCCACTCGTGGCTTCCCTGAGCTATTGGCTTGTTCTCTTCGTCAATGAGAACTGCCTTAATACGGGTAGAGCCAAACTCGATACCGAGAATGGCTTTACCTGCTTCTATCGTTTGTTTTGCGGTCATAAAACTTTGTATTTATGCACAGAGGGGGCAGAGGAGACGGAGGTCACAGAGGAGGATTATCCGTTGAGTCTTCTTTTAATGCCGTCAACTAATCGTGGTACATTAAAGTTGATGAGTAATCCTAAATCCTTCTGAGTCAGTTTGAGATAGGTCATAAGTTGGGATTCATGGATGGGGAGCATTTTGTCCACAGCCTTTAACTCCAATATAATCTCATTCTCAATCAAGAGGTCAATGATAAAGAACTTCTTAGTAAGTTGTCCTTTGTAATACAAAGGCAGACGTACCTGCTGTTGAACCTTTAAACCTCTTTGTTCTAACTCTTCTATGAGACAGATTTCATATACAGATTCAAGCAATCCTGGTCCAAGATATTTGTGAACTTCTATCGCTGCGCCTATAACGGCCTCCGATATCTTGTTCAATTGTTCTAAACGCTCTTGTTGTATCATGGACGCTGTGTTCTCTGCGTTCTCTGTGCTTTGAATTTATTTCAAAGATTTGTTCAGCATATAGTACACCTCGTTCATCTGGAGGTCATGCTTGAACTCACTGATGGTGGTGTTCTTGTTAATCTTCACATACTCGATGCCGAGCATTTCTGCGAAATCTTCCCAGTACTCTTCCGTGATGTCGTAAGAGAATGCGCTGTGGTGTGTACCACCTGCGAGAATCCATGCACCAGCACCGATTTCGAAGGTTGGCTGTGGCACCCAGAGGGCAGATGCAACAGGAAGTTTTGGCATGGGCTTTGGCTCAATGCACTCAACCTCCTGAGAGATGAGACGGAAACGGTTGCCGAGGTCAACAACAGTTGCCTTGATACCACGACCTACCTTAGAAGTGAAGACGAGGCGGGCTGTCTGCTGCTTGCGGATACCGATGCCGAGGAAGTGTACTTCGAGCTTTGGCTTGTCGGTTGCGATGAGCGGACAAATCTCGAGCATGTGGCTCTGGAGGCAAGAACTGCGGTCGCCAGCGAAGTTGAGAGTGTAGTCCTCGAGGAAGGAGCAACCGATAGGCATACCCTGCTGAATCACCCAAAGCGTGCGATAGAGGCAAGCGGTCTTCCAGTCACCTTCAGCACCGAAACCATAACCTTCTTCCATGAGACGCTGTGAAGCAAGACCTGGAATCTGGTCGAAACCTACAAAGTTAGGATCGTTGATGTCGGCATCACCGAGGTCATCAAAGTTGGTGGTGAAAGCTGTGGCACCCTCATCCTTCAGCACGCGGCGGAGAGCGATTTCAGCCTTAGCTGCATTCTTCACCTTCTCCCAATATACTTGTTCTCCACTCTCATCAATCTTGATGGTGTAGAGTTTCTTGTATTCCTCAACAAGTGCATCAGCCTCTGCATCAGTCACCTGCTTGAAGTACTCCATGAGAGAAGAAACAGGGTAGTAGTCAACATGATAGCCGAGACGCTGTTCGAACTCCACGCGGTCACCGTCAGTCACAGCCACGTTGTTCATGTTCATACCGAACATCAAGCAGCGCACGTTCTTGGCATCAGCAACACCTGCTGCCACGCGTGCCCAAACAGCAATCTGCTTCTGAGCAGCTTCGTCTTTCCAATAGCCGCAAACCACCTTGCGAGGAACGCGCATACGAGTGCAGATGTGACCAAACTCGATGTCACCGTGAGCTGACTGGTTGAGGTTCATGAAGTCCATGTCAATTTCGCTCCATGGAATCTCAGCGTTGTACTGTGTGTGGAAGTGGAGGAGTGGCTTCTGGAGAGCCTGCAAACCCTTAATCCACATCTTGGCAGGAGAGAAGGTGTGCATCCAAGTGATGATACCAGCACACTTTTCGTCGTTGTTAGCTGCCTTCATAACGTCTTCCACTTCTTTGGAAGAGTTTGCTGTACCTTTATAAACAACCTTAATAGGGATGAGACCACCCTTGTTAAGACCTTCTACCATTTCCTTTGAGTGAGCGTCAACTGCAATGACTGCGTCACCACCATAGAGCAACTGAGCACCAGTCACCCACCATAATTCCAAATTTTCAAATGCCATAATTTTTCAAATTTAATTCATAATTCATAATTGATAATTCATAATTGCCATTCGGTTCGTTAAACCAATTGTGCTTGTATGAGGAACTCATTATGATTATGATAGGTTATACATTTATTTATTTTAATTTCTTTTGTTTAGTGTATTGATGATTGAAATCAATAGTTTATTTAATTCAATACAGTCATTTTTCATACTCTCATATTGTGAAGCATCTATATATTCGGCTTGATAGAGTATTTCTAACCAATACAAAGACTCATTGGCTTCTTTGAGTGCGACTTTCAGTTTATGCTTGAAATCGTCAATACTTTCTCCGTGTTCTGATTCTCTGATGTTAGCTCCTATGCTTGTTCCGCATTTCAGAATCTGGGTGAATATGGGATGCTCTGCGTATGTGTAGCTTTTCAGGAGATGGCGAACCATCTTTACAATGCGTATTCCAAAAGATAGACTCTTTTCTTATACAACATTGTCTGTCTTCATGCGCCGTCCGATTATGAATTATGAATTATGAATTATGAATTAAATTAATGTTTCTGACCTTTCTGACCATAGTAAGCATTAGGACCATGCTTGCGATTGTAGTGCTTTTCAATCAAGAGAGGATTCATGGTCAAATTAGGATTGACGGAGAAGGCAACGAATGCCATCTTAGCGCACTGTTCCATTACTTTTGCGTTATATACCGCATTGTCAGGAGATGTTCCCCATGAGAAAGGACCATGATTCTTCACAAGCACAGCAGGAGTGTGGTCGGGGTTAATCTTACGGATGTTGAGGATTTCATCTACGATGACATTACCCGTTTCCAATTCGTATTGACCTTCCACTTCTTCCTTTGTCATATCACGAGTGCAGGGGATTGCCTGATAGAAATAGTCGGCGTGTGTGGTGCCGATGTTGGGAATGTCCTTGCCTGCTTGAGCAAAGGCTGTTGCGTAAGTGGAGTGTGTGTGAACAACACCCTGAATGTTTGGGAATGCCTTGTAAAGCACAAGGTGGGTTGGGGTGTCAGAAGAAGGATTGAGGTCGCCCTCAACAACTTTTCCGCTCTCCAAATCAACAACAACCATATCACTTGCTTTCATCTCATCGTAGCTCACTCCAGATGGCTTGATGACCACAAGACCTTTTTCACGGTCAATGCCAGACACATTGCCCCAAGTGAAGATGACCAAACCTTGCTTTACCAAGTCAAGGTTTGCCTTAAATACTTTTTCTTTTAGTTCTTCTAACATAGTATTACTGTTTTTTATAGTTTTATTGTGCCTATTTCAACTGCTGATGAAGTTTCATCTGTCATTGATGTGCATCGATTACGGATGGAACTTATTTCTTGAATCTATATAGTGTGGCTCCTCGGCGTGAAGACTCTTTGTCTATCATGCCTGTTGCCTGAATATATTCTTTTTCGGAGATAGCTCGGCGGAAGTTCCGCTTGTCTATCGAAGTGCCAAGTATGCTCTCATACAATGTCTGAAGCAGACTCAGCGTGAAATATTGTGGCAGAAGATTACTGCCAATAGGATTGTCTTTGATTTTTTCGCCAAGCATTCGGCGTGCCTTCTGAACCATTTCGTTATGGTCGAAGCAGAGAATGGGCATCTCATCCACATCCACCCATTGTGTATTGTGAATGTCAGAGAGCTGCGTGTTGTAGTTGTTTACATCGATAAGTGCATAATACACAATGCTGATCACTCGCTCGCCCGGATCACGTTCCACTTCTCCAAATGTGGCCAGCTGTCGCATATACACGTTGTCAAGTCCTGTGAATTTCTTTAAGATGCGCTGAGCAGAGGAATCCACGCTCTCGTTGGTTTGAACAAAACCTCCAATCAGTGACAACTCACCTTTCCCAGGCTCGTAAGGACGCTGATGAATCAGCACCTTCAGATGTCCGTCCTCGAATCCGAAGATAATGCAATCCACAGACACGTAGAACTTTGGGTTTGATTTGTAAGCAGTCATTGATTGGAGGCTTTCATTTTATTATTATAAATAATGTGTCAGTCTATTTCCCGATTACCACAGAACAACATACAGCACGGTGAGGATGACGATCACGCCAATAGCACCAATGTTGAAGATACGGTCTGTGTGGAAAATGTTCAGGTCGATTGGTACCAACTTTGGATCCTGTACCTTGTCTTTTGCGTTAGAACGGAGGTAAAGACCGATGGTACCTGTGATAGCAGCAAAGAAGATCATTGCACCCTCGAAACCGTAAATGTGCATGGTGTCGTTGAAGAAACCACAGATAGAGAGCACTAATGAAACAGCAGCTATACAGAACATGATGGTGCTCCATCTCAGCTGAGTCTTGATGGTGTCTGCATCAAGCACATCGGCAGCAACAGCCTTCTTGCTTGACAGAGAAATCCATACGAAAAGGATGACCAGTGTGATGAACACAACACCTGAACGGATCAAGAATGGCATTTCTGGGAAGGCGAACTTGTAGATGATAGAGAAGGCGAATGTGCCGATTGCGCAGACAACAGCAGCTGTGCCACTTGAGCGCTTCCACAACAAGCCAAGACCGAAAATAACCACAACGCCTGGGTAAACGAATGCAGAGTATTCCTGAATGAACTGGAATGCCTGGTCAATACCACCCATCAATGGGTACACAGCTATCATGGCGATAACCAGTGCGCAAAGAGAAGTGAGACGACCTACGTTCACGAGTTTCTTCTCAGAAGCATTCTTGTTGATGAACTGCTTGTAAACATCCATCGTGAAGAGGGTAGAGGTAGAGTTGAACATGGATGCCAATGAAGAAATAACGGCAGCAGCCAATGCGGCAAAACTCAAACCCTTGACAACGGTAGGAGTGAAGTTACGAATCAAATATGGATATGCATCGTCTGAACGAGTGATGGCACCAGCCAACTGCTGACGCAAACTTTCACATTCAGGAGCATTCATGATGTAGAATGCACAAACGCCAGGGATACATACGATGAATGGAATCAAAATCTTCAGGAATGCTGCGAATACCATACCCTTCTTTGCCTCGTCGAGAGACTTAGCAGCCAAACCCTTCTGGATGATGTACTGGTTGAAACCCCAGTAGCCGAGGTTAGTCAGCCACAGAGCACCGAAGATCAGCACAATACCAGGATTGGTGAAGAATGGGTCTTCTTTCTGAATGGTATTGCCAGCACCATCAACTACACCATTGATGACAGGATAGAGCTCCTCATTTCTGGTAACCACCAGATTGAAGTGTTTGTCACCATCAATGGATGCCAGATAGTCTTTAATGTGCATCAAAGCATCCCATGCATTTCCGATGCCCATTTCGCTACCAATAACAGAAAGTGCTGCATAAGCAGTGAGCAGACCACCACCAACGAGGAAAGTCACTTGCATCACATCGGTCCATGCCACAGAAGCCAAACCTCCGTAGATGGAGTAGATACCTGCGATGAGGAAGAGGCTGAGGATAATCACCATACGAACTTGGTCGATTTCCATACCGGCTACCATGACAGTCATGTCAGTAGGCAGACCGAGAATCTGCTGGATTGCCAATGCGCCCAACCATGCCACTGAAGTCAAATTGACAAAGACATAGAGGAACAGCCAAAGCAGAGAGAATGCGAATCCTACACCCCAGTTGTAACGCTCGCGCAGGAACTGAGGAATTGTGAAGATTTTTTTCTCAATCATCAGTGGCAGCAGGAACTTACCTACTACAAGCAGTGTGGCTGCAGCCATTAACTCGTATGCAGCCTGTGCGATACCTGATGCGTAAGCCGAACCAGACATACCAATGAATTGTTCGGCTGAAATGTTTGCAGCAATGAGCGATGCGCCCACAGCCCACCAAGTCAGTGTGTTACCGGCCAAGAAATAGTCGGTTGATGACTTTTCTTCACCCTTCTTGCTGCGAGACAAGAACAGTCCCATGCTGACAAGAATGATGATGTACACAACAAAAACTAGATAGTCGACTGTTTCAAAGCCATTGTTGCTTAGTGCTTCTAAAATTTTGTCCATGTTAAATTTTGATGTTATTATTATTTAGGATTACTGATCAAACTTTATTTTTCCACAGAGAAAGCATATTTGCAATATGACTTATATGGCTTTTCTGGAGAAACGAATGGGTTGCTCTTTTCCCAACCTGGCATCATGCACTTGTTAGGAGAGTCTGGATATTTCTGGCTTTCGAGGCAGACAGCGCAATGCTTCTGATACATGATGCCGCCCTTGCCTGGACGAGTGCCATCCTGGAAATTGGCAGTGTAAACCTGAACACCGGGTTCGTTGGTGTACATATCCATCTTGATGCCAGAACGTGGGTCAGACATGGTGATGCAGATAGCCTTCTTGTCGCCTTTCGTGTTCAGGCACCAGTTGTGGTCATAACCACCACCTACAGATTCCATCTCTGGGTCGTTCTTGCCGAAGTCTGTGCCAATGGCCTTAGGAGTGCGGAAGTCGAACACAGTACCTTCTACAGGCTTGATTTCACCTGTTGGAATCAAGTTCTCATCACCAGGTGTATAGTTGTCTGCGTTCACGTAGAGGATAGATTCGTCAATTGTGTTGTTCAGGTCACCAGAAAGGTTGAAATAAGTGTGGTTAGTCATGTTCAGCACTGTTGGAGCGTCTGCTACACCATCGTAGCTGATGATGATCTCGTTGTCATCGGTCAGTTTGAAATCAACTGTAGCCACCACCTCGCCAGGGAATTGGTTGTCACCATCAGGAGAAGTGATTTGGAGTGCTACAGACTGAGGGGTAGCTTCCACCTCGTCATATACTTGGTACTGCCAACCAGTGTAACCACCATGAAGACATGCTACACCGTTGTTGTTCTTTGGAAGTGTCACCTTTTCGCCGTTGTAGGTGTATTCACCATTGTTGATGCGGTTAGCGTAACGGCCGACAGAGCAACCGAAGTCAGTCTCAAAGTTCCAAGGGAAATAGTTTTCAATCTTGTCAAAACCACAAGCAACATCGACGAACTCGCCGTCCTTGTTAGGAACCATGATGCTTACGATGCGGGCACCGAAATTAGTGATACAAACTTCCATGCCATTCTTGTTAGTAAGCGTGTAAAGTTTCACATTTTTCGCTGCAGATGGGTCTGCCTTGAATTGACCTGCTTCAGCGTCGTATGTGACAGCAATGCAAGTGTCAAAATCTGCAGGATTGATACCGGATTTGGTTAGTTGAACTTCAGGTGCAGAGTTGCACGCACACAGGAGTGCTACGGCCGCAGCACTGCCCATCAAAATCGTTTTAAGATTTCTCATAATTTTGGTTAGAAATTGATTAGTTTATAAACTGTTCGCCAAAGGTACGGCTTTTCCTTTTGTTAAAGACGCTAAAAAACATGTTATAAAACATAAAGTGTGGTTTTGACACTTTTTTTGCTCAAAACCACACCAGAATGCTACAGAAAAGCGCAATTATTTTTCAATTTTCCAACTTTTGTTTTCTAATATCAGAAAAACGATTGACCTTTCTCAATCGATGAATCTTCGTGTGAGTCCATCATATTCTTCAATACGTCTGTCACGGAGGAAAGGCCACCAGCGGCGTACATTTTCACTTCGTTGCATATCTACGTCAATAACAGCCACCGTGTCTTCATCCTTCGGGGCTTGGTAAAGTATTTCACCTTGTGGACCAGCCACAAAACTGCTACCCCAGAATAGAATGCCCTTCGTCTGACCTGACGGGTCAGGCTCATGTCCCGTACGGTTCACCGCAATGACAGGCAATCCGTTTGCCACCGCATGACCACGCTGCACCGTCATCCATGCCTCACGCTGACGTTCCTGTTCCTCGGGCGTGTCCGATGATTCATAGCCAATGGCAGTAGGGTAGATGAGCAATTGTGCTCCTTGCAGTGCCATGAGTCGGGCACCTTCTGGGTACCACTGATCCCAACACACCTGCACACCCAAACAACCCACACTCGTCTGGATGGGATGGAAACCGAGGTCGCCTGGTGTGAAATAGAACTTCTCATAATAGGCAGGGTCATCGGGAATGTGCATCTTGCGGTACTTGCCAGCCATCGTGCCATCTCGTTCAATCACTACGGCTGTGTTGTGATAGAGTCCAGTGGCACGTCGTTCGAACAGCGAGGTGACAATCACCACATCCAACTCCTTCGCCAATCGTCCGAAACGTTCTGTCGAAGGTCCAGGGATTGTTTCTGCCAAGTCAAACAGTTCCGTATTCTCTGTCTGACAAAAATACAGCGAGTTGTGTAGTTCCTGCAAAACCACCAGTTCCGCACCCTTTTGAGCCACCTCTCTGATGCCAGCCTCAATGCGTTCGAGATTCTTTGCAACCTCTTTTTCGCATCGGTGTTGTATGATTCCTATCTTCATGGAAAGTTCAGTTTTTGTGTTGCAAAGATAGGGAAAAGTTGACAGTTGATAGTTGACAGTTGACAATTTTCTGTCATTCGAGGCGTTTTTTGGAGGAGAAAAGTGACAAATTCAACTTCGAACTAAAAATAACTGTCAACTGTCAACTATCAACTGTCAACTAATATGTACATTTGCAGCATGAGAAAAGTATTGATTGATGCACACACCCACACGGTGGCATCAGGACACGCATACAGCAGTCTGCAAGAGATGGCACAGGCAGCAGCCGACAAAGGGCTGCAAGTGTTGGGCATCACCGAACATGGTCCCAGCATTCAGGGCACTTGCCCCATCGTCTATTTCCGTAATATGTTCGTTGTACCTCGTCAAATGTACGGCATCCGCATTCTGATGGGGTGCGAAGTCAACATCCTCGACACCAAGGGCACTCTCGACCTCGATGACGAATACCTTGACCGTCTTGACATCGCCATTGCAGGCATCCATGAACGTTGCTATCATGCAGGCACCAAAGCCGTGAATACCGAAGGGATGCTTAACGTAATACGCAATCCTAAGATTCACATCATCAGTCATCCAGGCGATGGCACGGCTGAACTCGACTTCGAGCCCCTCGTTCTGGCTGCCAAAGAGTCCAACACCCTGCTTGAAATCAACAATCATTCCTTGGCACCTCAGCGACACAAGGCAGAAGCCCGTGCCAACAACCTCGAACTCCTACGACTCTGCAAAAAGTATGACGTCCCTACCATTCTTGGTAGCGACGCCCATATTTCTTTCCAGATTGCCGACTACTCCCGTCTGCAGCCTCTTCTCGAAGAGATCCAATTCCCCGACGAACTTATCCTCAACTACTCACCCGACCAGTTCTTCGACTATTTGGGGATAGATGTTGAATCGTTTAATATAAAGCAAACCTCTGCAAATTCGTAGAACGTTCACTTCTTTTTTGGAGTAAGTGTCTTTTCGACATGGGACTTTATTTCTTGTCCTTCTGCTGCTGAAAGTGCTGCTCCGCTTTCTTGGCTAATGTGCCTTTCAGAAAGGTAATGGTTCCGTTGACTGGCGTAGTTTCGGGTGGGGTCTTCTGAGTAGGCGTTGTCTGCACTGTGAAACCTGCTTCGTTCATACGTTGGTTGACAAGTTTGTCCAACCAGTCCTTTAAGTTTCCCTTCTTTTCCATGGGTGAATACGCTGATGATCTTTTGTGTCCAGTTGTCTGCTAATTCCTTGAATCCTTCTGTTGTGGGGTTGTCGCCTAATTTCCATGTGGGCATGGAGAAGTAAATCTCTTTGTCGGTGATGGTGGCGTCAAGTGGGAGGTCTTCGGTGCTTTCTTGGGTGAAGACGTCTTGCACGATTGCCATCTCGCGCTGGTTGAGGGTTTTGCTGAAGGGGATGTGGAGGAATAGGGTGCATTCCTGACGCAGCAGTTTTTCGTCTGTCACTTCTGTGTCGGGGATGGTTCCCAGATTCTCGATGAAGGCGTCTTGCCGTGCTGCTTCTGCCACATAACTGATGGCTTGGAGGGCTCTGTCGTAGGAGGCTTGTGTGGGGGCTTGCACGGATACCTTGAAACTGTATTCTTCACCTCCCAACCAGGCTCCTCCTGCTTCTTCCAGGGTGAAGGTGGCTCCAGTCTTCGCGGTGACTTCTTTCAGGATGCGCCGCATCTCGGCATTTCTCCTGTGGTAGATGCCTTTTAGGGTCTTTCCTGCCTTGCGGAGTTGCTTCTTGGTGGAGTGGGGATTCCGGAGTGTTTCCTTGGCTTGTCGGTAGGCTTGTTCGTCTGCGGCATCCAGCGCGCCGAGCCTTCCACTGGCATTCTGGGTGATGCTCACTGTGCTGGAAATCTCGTCTCCTGCCTGAACGGGTGTGGACTGCTGAGGGGTGACCTGTGCTCCCAACACGAGCACTTTGGTCAGGAGGGCGATGAATAGCGTCTGTATCAATGAAATCATAGTTACGTTCTTTTGCGATGCAAAGGTAGTGAAAAATGAGGAATTAGGAATGTGGAATGAGGAATTGTCACTTTTTTTCAATAAAAAATCAACTTCGATGGCAAATAACTCCTTACTCCTGACTCCTAACTCCTAACTTTTCTTTATCTTTGTCCCGTAAATCATTTATAAAGGATGAGTATGGAAGAAATGGCGACTCTGAGGGAGGATGAGAAGGTGCTGTTGGTGGAGACGGTGAAGCGCTTGCAGGGACTGGTGGTGGAGGTGCTGAATCCTGAGGATTTTCATCAAGTGAAGGAGATTCTGTTTCGGGCTGTCGAGACGGAGCAACTGCATCGTGACCAGTTTGGGTTGCACCCGATTCTGTTTGACTTGCAAACTGCGGTGATTACGGCTGAGGAGATTGGACAGAACCGTGCGTCTATCATCAGCATCTTGCTGCATAATTGTGTGTCGGTGGGTGTGATTAAGATGGAGGATGTGAAGCGGGCGTTTGGCGAGGATGTGGCGCACATCATTCACGGATTGTTGAGGGTGAATGAACTGTATGCAAAAAATCCTTCCATTGAGACGGAGAATTTCCGTGACTTGCTCCTGTCGTTTGCGGAGGATATGCGTGTCATCTTCATCATCATCGCTGACAGGGTGAACTTGATGCGTCAGATTAAGGATAGGGGTACAGATGAAGAGCGCCGACGGGTGGCGACTGAGGCTTCGCACTTGTATGCTCCATTGGCGCATAAGTTGGGCTTATACTTGATTAAGCGTGAACTGGAGGATTTGTCGCTGAAGTATCTGGAGCCTGATGTCTATTACATGATTAAGGAGAAACTGAGCGCAACCCGTAAGGCGCGTGACCTCTATATTGCCAATTTCATTGCCCCTGTGGAGGAGAAATTGAAGGAGGCGGGTTTGAAGTTCCACATCAAGGGAAGGACAAAGTCAATTCATTCCATCTGGCAGAAGATGCTGAAGCAGAAGTGCCAGTTTGAGGGCATTTATGATTTATTTGCCATCCGTGTAATTTTGGATTCAGCGCCTGAGAAAGAAAAGCAGGAGTGCTGGCAGGTGTTCAGCATTGTGACAGACATGTACCGTCCGAACCCCAAGCGTCTGAGGGACTGGTTGAGTGTGCCGAAGTCGAATGGTTATGAATCACTGCACATCACGGTGATGGGGCCCGAAGGCAAGTGGGTGGAAATACAGATTCGCACAGAGCGGATGGATGAAATTGCGGAGAGAGGTCTGGCTGCTCATTGGCGCTATAAGGGTGTGAAAGACAGCGGTGCAAAGTTGGAAGACTGGTTGCAGGACATCCGTTCTGCTTTGGAGCATCATGAGGTGGAGAGCGATGAGCAGTTGATGGATAGGTTCAAAGTGGACTTATACAGTGATGAGGTCTTTGTGTTCACACCCAAGGGTGACTTGTTCAAGTTGCCGAAGGGTGCGACGGTGTTGGATTTCGCTTTTCAGATACATACGAATGTGGGCGCCCATTGCACGGGTGGTAAAGTGAACGGAAAGAACGTACACATTGGCACAAAGCTGCAAAGCGGTGACCAAGTGGAAATCCTCACCTCGCAGAAGCAGATGCCGAAGCGTGATTGGCTGAACATTGCCATCACACCTAAAGCAAGAGCCAAGATTCGTCAGTCTTTGACGGAGCAGGAGATGCAGGTCTCGACCTTTGCGAAAGAGGCATTGGAACGTAAGTTCAAGAACAAGAAGATTGAGCCAGAGGAGTCACTGATGATGCGTCTCATCAAACGGATGGGCTACAAACATGTGTCGGAATTCTACAAGGCAATTGCAGAGGAAGTGCTGGATGTAAACACCGTGATTGAGCAGTATCAGGAGTTGCAGGAGCGTGATGCCAATCCGAGTGCCTTCTCCACAGAACAGCGTAGTGCTGACGGCTTTGTGGCGAATGTGGCAGATGATCATGCACAAGGACATGCCGATGTGCTGGTGCTGGACAACAATCTGAAGGGCGTGGATTACAGTCTTGCTAAATGCTGCAACCCGATATATGGTGATGATGTGTTTGGATTTGTGACAGTGAATCGTGGAATCAAGGTACACAGGATAGATTGTCCCAATGCACAGCTGTTACGTGAACGGATGGGGTATCGTGTGCTCCGTGCCCGATGGGCAGGGAAAGGCTCGAAACAATATCCTGTGACGTTGCATGTGGTGGGACACGATGACATCGGTATAGTGAGCAACATCACTTCGATTCTGAACAAGGAGAAGAATGTAATGATGCGTGGACTGAGCATTCAGTCTTCGGAGGATGGGTTGTTCTCAGGACAGTTGACGGTGATGATTGATGACCAGAACCAGCTGACACAACTCATCAAGAAACTCAGCACGGTGAAGGGCGTGAAGAATATTTCGAGATAGTAAATTTAACTTTTTAACCATTTAACCATTTAACCATGCGTGCCACTTTGATACTGGTAGGAAAGACGGTGAACAAGCATTTTGTGGAGTTGATAGATGATTATGCTGGACGTGTGAAGCATTATATAGGTTTTGACATCACGGTGATTCCCGAATTGAAGAATACGAAGAATCTGTCCACTGAGCAGCAGAAGCAACAGGAGGGTGAACTGATTCTGAAACAACTACAGGGAGGTGACCACATGGTGCTGCTGGATGAGCATGGGAAGGAGATGAGAAGTGTGGAGTTCTCTGCCTATATGGAGCAGAAGATGCAGACGGTGAGCAAGCGGCTGGTGTTTGTCATAGGCGGTCCTTATGGCTTCTCGCAGGATGTGTATGCTCGGGCGAATGAGAAGATGTCACTCTCCAAGATGACATTCTCGCATCAGATGGTGCGTCTCATCTTTGTGGAACAGCTCTATCGGGCAATGACCATCATGCGTGGTGAGCCTTATCATCATGAATAAGGTGAAAAGCCCCCTCCGACTCCCCCAAGGGGGAGAGAGCCATCCGGGGTGGGAATTGGGGAAGTTAACGACGAGGCCTTGCACATGAGGAGTTCCCACCAGCATAACAAACGTCGCTCACTTCGAGCGAAGCGCTCACTTCGGTAACTTCATTAACTTCAAATAAATATAATTTGCGAAACTTAAATAATATACACTAATCAAAAAACCAATTATTAACTATGAATGTGAAAACAATTCTGTTATCGGTTTTGGCATGGGGTGCCTTGACTGCACAGGCACAGAACACTCCTGTGTGGTGCGACCCGAATGTCAACGAAATCAACCGTAAGATGGATGTTGCGCATTATTTCGCTTATGAGAGCGAAGCATTGGCGCAGCAATCTCAATCGCCCAAAGTCAACGCAAAGGCGAAGTCAAGTCGTTACATGAGCATTGAAGGCAAGTGGAAGTTCCATTGGGTGGAGAGTGCCAACGAACGTCCAACTGACTTCTACACGTTGAAGTATGACGATTCCAAGTGGGGCACCATGCCTGTTCCTGGCATTTGGGAACTGAATGGTTATGGCGATCCTATCTATGTGAACAACCATTATGCATGGCGTAGCGACTGGACAGGAGAACCACCTGTTGTGCAGGACAAGGGTAATCATGTGGGCAGTTATCGTCGTTCTTTCACCATTCCAGCTGATTGGAAGGGGGAGAATGTGTATATCCATATTGGTTCTGCCACGTCTAACCTTACACTCTATGTGAACGGTAAATATGTGGGTTACTCAGAAGATTCGAAGGTGGCTGCAGAGTTTGACATCACGAAATACATCACGCCAGGCAAGGAAAATCTCATCGCTATGCAGGTGATGCGTTGGTGTGACGGTTCATGGAATGAAGACCAGGACTTCTGGCGTCTCTGTGGCATTGCACGTGAGTGTTATCTGTATGCACGTCCACAGGCACACATTGACGATGTGTTCATCACGCCCGATTTGACCAACAACTACAAGGATGGTAAACTCTCCATCAAGTTGACAGCTCCTACCGCTGCTGGCAAGACCTATAAAGTTCAGCTTTTCGACCCATCGGGCAAAGATGTCACTCCTCTGCAAGTGGGTGACCTTACCATCAAGAAGGATGGGGTAGGGACAGCCGAGATTCTCCTCCCCAATCCGCAGAAGTGGACAGCCGAGACCCCTAACCTCTACAATCTCTGCATCTCCCTGTATGATGGCAGCAAGCTCTTGGAATGTATCCCTCAACGCGTGGGTTTCCGCAAGGTGGAGATTAAAAACCAGCAACTTCTGGTGAATGGTCAGCCCATCCTCATCAAGGGTGTGGACCGTCACGAACTCGACCCTGATGGTGGCTATGTGGTGAGTGTTGACCGCATGATTCAGGACATTCAGGTGATGAAGCAGCTGAATGTGAATGCAGTGCGTACTTCTCACTATCCCAATGACCCACGTTGGTATGAGCTTTGTGATGAATATGGTATCTATGTGACAGCAGAGGCAAATATTGAGAGCCACGGAATGGGTTATGGCGAGAAATCGCTGGGTAAGGATCCTCGTTTCCACGATATGCACATCGAGCGTCAGCGCCATAACATTTATGTGCTGAAGAATCACCCCAGTATCATTGTGTGGAGTCTTGGTAATGAGGCAGGTTATGGAAAGAATTTCGAGGATTCCTATGACTTTGTGAAGGCATATGATTCGTCTCGTCCTTGTCAGTATGAGCAAGCGGGAAACTGGGGCAAGACTGACATCTACTGCCCAATGTATGCTGATTATGGACACTGCGAAAGATATTGCAAGGAAGGTAATGCCCGTCCATTGATTCAGTGTGAATATTCCCATACGATGGGTAATTCAGCAGGTGGTTTCAAGGAGTATTGGGATTTGATTCGTCGTATTCCTAACTATCAGGGTGGTTATATTTGGGACTTTATCGACCAGGGTCTTCGTGGCAAGAGCAAGATTACTGGCAAGCCCATCTGGACTTATGGTGGTGACTATGGACGTTTCCCTGCTTCGGACAACAACTTCAACTGTAATGGTGTCATCAATCCTGATCGTGAGCCTAACCCTCATGCCTATGAGATTCAGTACTACTACCAGAACATCTGGACAGCCATGAAGGATGCCAAGAAAGGTGAACTGGTGATCTTCAATGAGAACTTCTTCCGTTCGCTGACAGGTGTTTCTTTGAACTATACCATCGTGGTGGACGGAAAAGTGGAAGCTTCTGGCTCTAATAATCATTTGGACATTCAACCCCAGCAACGTGCCACCATCACACTTGACTGGTTGGATAAAATCCTTGCCAACGATGCCTTCAAGGGCAAGGAAATCTTGTTGAACCTCGAATTCAAATTGGAACAGGACGAGCCTCTCCTCAAGGCAGGCACCACCATCGCCCATCAGCAGTTTATCGTCGCTCCTTACACCTTCCCAACGGCTGAAGCTGTTACCGCTCAGCAGCAGGACAAGCAGGCTGTCAAGCTCGATGACCGTGCTGTATTTGCCGTGCTTTCAGCCAATGGTGTGAAGGTGACCTTCAACAAGCGCACAGGATATGTGGCATACATTGATGTGGATGGTACGCCTATGATGACAGATGATGCTGAATTGATTCCTGACTTTTGGCGAGCATGCACCGATAATGACTTTGGTGCTGGCATGCAGAATCGTTTGGCAGCTTGGCAACACCCTCGTCTGGAGCGTAAAGGATTCAACATCAAGCAGGATGGTGCTAACTATGTGGTGACTGCTGACTACAACATACAGGCAGTGGAGGCAAATGTGAAACTCACTTACACAATGACTCCTGCTGGACAGCTTGTGGTGAAGCAAGAGCTGACCACCAATCCTGAAGCCAAGAACATGCCTCAGTTGTTGCGCTTTGGTATGCAGATGCAGATGCCAAAAGAATTCTCACAGATTGAATATTACGGAAGGGGACCTCATGAGAATTACATTGACCGCAACAACAGCCAGAATCTTGGTGTCTGGAAACAGACGGTGGCTGAGCAGTTCTGGGGTTACGTGCGTCCGCAGGAGACTGGCACAAAGACTCAGGTGCGCTATTGGAACATCACTAACAAAGCTGGTAAAGGACTCCGTTTCGAAGGTGTTGAGCCACTCGAGATGCAAGCCCTCAACTACACAGAGGATGACCTCCAACCTGCCCGCAACAAGGCACAATGGCATAGCGGTGACCTCATCGAACGTCCTTTCACCGACCTTCACATTGCTGCCCGCAGTATGGGTGTGGGTTGTGTGAACTCATGGGGTGCATGGCCACGTCAAGAGTATCAGATGCCATACAAAGATTACACCTATACTTATATCATCTCACCAGTGAGGTAAAAGAAGGTACAAGTGATAATTGAAAAGTAAAAAAATTTGCTACCGCAGCAGTTCGCCAATAGTTGACGTACATGTGCGGTAGCAAATTTTTCACTTTTCCCTTTTCATTTCAAACTTTCATCCCGAATGGCTCTCCCTCCCCCTTGGGGAGTCAGAGGGGGCTTAAAGTCTGAACTTCAGGAAGTAAGGTATGCTTGCTTGGATGCCTGTCCTTTGACCAATGTTTTTCAAATCGGTGAAGATAGGGTAGTAGTCACCGAGAGCTTGTTTGAGTTGCTTGTCAGCATAACTGTTGCCCTGCATCTCCTCCATGAGTTGGTCAAGCACGTTGCTCTTAGCAGGATAGTTCATGATGGAAGCCTCGTCGAGTTTTGCCAATTTCTTCGCCTTGGCAATGGCAGCGTCGAGTCCCCCCAACTCATCTACCAATCCAATCTGCTTGGCATGAACGCCTGTCCACACACGACCTTCACCAATCTTCTTGATGTCGTCTTGCTTCATCTTTCTGCCGTCAGCACAACGCTTCGTGAAGAGTTCATAACCGTTGTTGATGTACCTTTGAGCAAGCGCACGTTCCTGTTCGGTGAATGGGCGTGACACATCGCCAAAATCTGAGAACTGGTTTGTTTTCACCGTGCTGAAATGCACACCCAGCGTGTTGTTCAGCAGTTCGCCAGCATTGGGGAACATGCCGAAGATACCGATGGAGCCCGTGATGGTTGTGGGTTCTGCATAGATGTAGTCTGCAGCACAACTGATGTAGTAACCGCCCGATGCAGCCATATCACCCATGCTCACCACGATGGGCTTGTTGGTCTTGATGTTCATCACTTGATGCCAAATCTGTTCACTTGCATAAGCTGAACCGCCACCTGAATTGACACGCAGCACCACAGCCTTCACATCATCATCGTCAGCCAGTTTCTGCAAGTCCTTGCACACTTTCCTTCCTACAATTTCAGGTTCGTAATTCCAGTCAGATGTTGCTTCCTCCACAATGTCGCCCACTGCATAATACACAGCCACCACATCACCGCTGATGCCCTTAGGTTCATTGTTTGCTACACCTGCAAGGTCTTTCACCGAGATGGTGTTGTAGTCGTCAGGACTGTTCACCTTCATCATGTTGGCAATTGTCTGCTTCACGGCATCGCTGTAAGCAATCTTGTCCACCAGTTTCTCCTTCTTATAGACGGTTGCCTCACGCAGCAGCATCATGGAGTCTGCCAGCTCGTTCAGTTTTGCCTCACTGATGCCGCGACTCTTGCTCACCGCCTTGGTGATTTCACTCCAGATTTCATTGTCATAAGTCTCTATCTGCTCACGGTTGGCATCGCTCATCTCATTGAGCAGGAAAGGCTCCACAGCACTCTTGTACGTGCCCACTTTCACCACTTGCATATCCACGCCCACCTTTTGAAGCAAATCTTTATAGTACACCACGGTGCTGCTCATACCGCTCCAGTCTATCATGCCTTGAGGATTGATAATCACAGAGTCGGCAGCAGAACAGAGGTAGTAGGCACCCTGTGTATATTCATCGCCATAGGCTACGATGAATTTACCCTCTTTCTTGAAGTCGAGCAAAGCCTTGCGTATGCTCTGCAACGAGGCAGGCATTGCACCGGCAAAAGCGCCAGCTTCCAGATAGATGCCCTTCACCTTCGAATCCGTCTTGGCATGTTCCACGGCTTTCAGAATGTCATCAAGTCCCTGCTCGGTCAGTGCGGAATTGCCCAGCAGGTCGCTCAGCGGGTTCTCTTCGCTACGTTCGCTGATGCTGCCCTCCAACCGGATGACCAGCACGCTGTTGTCTTTCACGTTGGCAGTCACACTGCCCATGGATGCCATGCCCACCAGACTCATGATGGAGAGAATGGTAATGATGGCAACCACCAATAAGATGCCCACTACCGTGGCGCATACATACTTAAAGAACTGTTTCATCGTTTATGAGGTTTTGATTTGTAGTTTCAGTTTCTTGAGTGATAAGAATTGTTTCAGTCTGTTCTGGTTGGGGTGTTGGAAAATGCTCCGTGCGAGATTCCTTCCAGAACACCCTGAGGCAGTTAAAGCCAACGGCAAGTAACGGTATGCAGATAGCAAGAGACATCACGGGACCACCCAGCAAGTCTCCTAACTTTGTGTCTTCCGCCTCTTCTCCTTGCAAAACCATCAGTAACACAGCCGTGCTGTTGTTCAGGATATGCAGGATACTTGTAATAACGATATTTCCCGTTTTATAGTATATGATGCCGAAGATAAAACCAATCACCGTGGCAAAAGGGATCTGTGCAGGGTTTGCATGGATAAGGCCAAACACTATCGCGCTCGCAGTGATAGCCACCCATCTGTTCACACCCCCTCTAAGCATCCATCCGAGAATCGCCTCGCGGAAGATGAATTCTTCCACAATCGGACCAATAATGCCAATGGACAACGCACCCACCACAGAGCAAGCCATGCTGTTGAAGATTTT
The DNA here is from genome assembly GCA_900316505.1 of uncultured Prevotellaceae bacterium. Taxonomy (GTDB): domain Bacteria; phylum Bacteroidota; class Bacteroidia; order Bacteroidales; family Bacteroidaceae; genus Minthosoma. Next base: position 61,290 of record ONDH01000004.1, on the reverse strand, counting down.
CCCCATTTCGTCCGGAAACTCCATGAACTCAGACAATAAATCTGTGTAGAAGATGACCATCACAGCTCCGAGTATCGCTAACCAGCAGATTTTCCAGTCAATCATCTTGACGTTCAGCACACTTTTCCAATGAATCATGTTCAATGCGGCGATGACACCGACTGTTGCAATGCCACTTAGAATGAGTGTCCAGGGAAGTGTATCACCTGTGAGCATATTGTTCGTTATCGCATTGATGTCTCCTGACTGTGCAATCGTCTTAAACATGGAGGGGTTCTTGGCGATGGTTATGACTGCCATACCCACTCCTGCGATAACTTGTATCGTAAAGAATACAATCACAGCTAAAATAGGATATAATACTTTCTTCATATCTCAAACTCTAATCTCTTAACTCTAATCTCTAAACTCTAAAATATCTCCTGGCTGGCAATCCAGCACCTTGCAGATAGCCTCCAGAGTGGAGAAACGCACAGCCTTCGCTTTTCCTGTTTTCAGCACCGACAAGTTTGCTTGCGTGATGCCAATCTTTTCAGCCAATTCACCCGACGACATCTTGCGTCGAGCCATCATTACATCTAAATTCACTATAATCATAGTTCCGGTGTTCTTTGATTGTGAGAAAGAATAAAATAGGTGTTCACAAGGCTGCAAGCAGCTATGGTTATGCAGCACCATGTGTTGGTAGTCACTTCGTCACCTGTCAGAAGTCTATAAAGGACCCCTCCCAATAAAGCAACGACTGCCATTGCTATCAGAATGAAGCAAGCCCATAAAATATGATTCTTTTTCATAATCTGCAATGTTTTTAATTATCAATTATCAATTCTCAACCGTCAATTATAAATTCTCAAATCGTCAACTCCTGCTCCTCCTTCATGGTTCGTCCAATCTTGAAAATCTGTCCCATCAACAGCATGCCGAAAGCAGAATAGAGCAGGGCAGTGTCAGGTGTCTGCATGATGAGTTGATTGTAGTCAGCAAACTCAAAAGTCTGTACATTCATAATATGGTTGATTAGTATTGTCACCCAACTTAAAACGTACATGCCGAGTACAGCCCAACCTCCCCAAGTCAATTGCTTCTCCATACTCTTCTCAAAGAGGCGTCCCTTGTTCACTCCGATGACAAACTTGATGAATGCCACAAAAAATACGATGAGGAAGATCCAATTGAAATGACCGATGCTAGATAAAATCATCATTCTGTTTCCCGCATCCTTTGTCCAGACGATGCCCACAACGGTTTGAATAGGCATTTTCTCACCAGTTTTCAGATTCATGATACTGTCACCGGACATCTCCAATGGATTTTTCCGCATCATCTCCACAGGTACCATCTGGTTCACCATGTTCAAAGCCCAGAAGGGGTCTCTCTTTACACCCGTTTCCCTATCACTCTTTGCTAATTCTATGCCAGCCTTACCTCCTGTGTACATACAGTAACAAGTATGGAACATAGAAATACCGATGCCAAATACGATAGCTGCAATCAGCAACCCGCAATACAAGTTAAATTTCTTTTTCATAAGTTTCTTTGTTTTGGTTGTTATTATTATTATTAATGTATTATTATGAATTTTATCGTTTTATTTGACTCATTTATCGTCTTTCGATAATTATTTTCGGTGCAAAGGTAAAACATCTTTTAATAACTTCCAAATAAAAACGAGAAAAAATTATCGAAAAACAATAATTTTTTCTCGTTTAGCTGTTTTTGTGGTGATATAGACCGCTTTTTCTTAGAAATCGCCGTCGTTGTCTTGGTGGTGGGAAGGTGCCATGAAGTAGGGGTTGGGACGTATGCTTTCAAATACGTGTTGGAAGATGGCTTGTCCCTCTTCGAGCCTTTCAGCGGTGGCGGCTACTTGGATGCCACACAGATAACCGTTCATGGTTTTGGAACCGTCAAACACATAGACACCCTCTTTACCCTTCCAGTTGAGGATGTAGAGACTGTCAGTCTTCTGGATGCTCGCCTTGTTGAAGATGGAGTCTTCATGCTCCTCGTAGAGGAAATCGTAGAATGCCTCGAAATGCTCTTCGGGAATCAACGTGAATTCACCGATTTCACAACTGATGGAAAGGGTGTGGTCGGCATTGAGGAACTTGATGAAAAGCGGGTTAGACTCATCCATCTCCCATGTTTCTGGCACGTCAAGGATGTATGGAAGACGTCCGTTCTCGTAAGTTTTATATGCTGTTTCCTGTTCACATGCTGTGATGACCAGAAGTGCCAGTAGAAACGCTATGTGTATGCCTAATCTTTTCATTTCCTCATTTTTTCATTCTTTCATTTTTAAGAATATTTCCTCGGATATCGGAAGAGAATCGCCAAGATGAGCGCCACACCGATGAGCATGGGGTAGTAGAGATTGGGGATGATGGCGATGGGGTTCACTTCTGACAATCCCGCTGCAATCAGCACCTGTGCACCATAAGGGAGGAGTCCTTGCGTGAAGCAGGAAGCCGTGTCGAGGATGGAGGCTGACTTGCGAGGGTCAATGCGAAAACGCTGGGCAATGTCTTTCGAAATGGGACCCGTCGTGATGATGGCTACCGTGTTGTTGGCGGTACATACATTGACCAGACAGGTGAGTGCTGCAATGCTCATCTCGCCAGCCCGTTTGCTCTGGATGTTGCGCGTCAAAGCCTTGATGATAAGTTCGATGCCCCCGTTGTGGCGAATGATTTCGAGCATGCCGCCAGCAAGAATTGTGACGATAATAAGTTCAGACATGCCCATCATGCCCTCGTTCATGGCGGCAAACCAGCCAAACACGTCATACGTGCCCATCACCATGCCGATGATGCCTGTGAGGAAAATGCCGATGCCCAAACTCAGCAAGACATTCACGCCACAGATGGCAAGAATGACGACTGCCAGATAGGGGAGCACCAGCCAGAAATTCGCCTCGCCCACCTCTGCAGGGGTGCTGACACTTTCGCCCAAGAAGAAATAGACGATGAGCATCAGCAAAGCCACAGGCGCCACAATGCTGATATTCACACGGAATTTGTCCTTCATGCTGCAACCCTGTGTCTGTGTTGCCACGATGGTGGTGTCGCTGATGAAGGAGAGATTGTCGCCAAAGTATGTGCCACCCACTACAAGACCAATCATCATAGGGGTGGAGATGCCCGACTGCTGAGCGATGCCCACTGCCAAAGGGGTGAGTGCGGCAATGGTGCCACAACTGGTGCCTATGCTCAGCGAGATGAAGCATGAAGCCAGGAAGATGCCCGGCAAGATGGCTTGTTCAGGCAAGTATTTCAAGGCGAGATTCACCGTCGCATCCACTGCGCCCATCGTCTTGGCAGAAGCGGCAAAAGCACCGGCGAGGATGAAGATGGCAAGCATCAGCACCATCGTCGAGTTTCCTGCGCCCTTGGCAAAAATCTTGATGCGTTCGCTCATCGTTCCGCTCACGGTCAACAGTGCATAAGTGGCACTGACCAAGAATGCCACAGCGATGGGCACCTTGTAGAAATCCTGCGCAATGATGCTGGTGACCAGATAGAGCACAAGGAATACGATGAGTGGACTGAGCGCTTTCATTTTCTCATTCTTTCATTTTCTCATTCTTCACTATAGTGTCACGCCATTCTTGAAGATGGCGATTTCTTGATAGTTCTTCTTCTCGTTCCATGTAAGTTCTCCACTTGCTATCGCTATGACTTTCTGACAGAAACGCTTAAATACCTCAACCATTGGTTCACCTTCCACGATGGTACCTGCATTGAAGTCAATCCATGTGGGTTTGTTCTTGGCGAGTGTGGAGTTTGTGCTCACTTTCAGCGTGGGAACGAAAGTGCCGAATGGTGTGCCTCGTCCCGTTGTGAAGAGCACGATATGACATCCAGATGAAGCCAAAGCGGTGGATGCCACAAGGTCATTGCCGGGTGCGGAAAGCAGGTTCAGCCCCTTCACGGAAAGACGCTCGCCATAGGGCAACACACCCTTCACGGCACTCTTGCCACATTTCTGTGTGCAACCCAGCGCTTTCTCTTCCAGTGTGGAGATGCCGCCAGCCTTGTTGCCCGGTGATGGGTTTTCACCCACTGGTTCACCATTCGACAGGAAATATTGCTTGAAATCGTTGACGAGATGCACGGTTTCATCGAACAATGCACGATTCTCGCAACGGTTCATCAGGATGGTTTCTGCACCGAACATCTCAGGCACCTCGGTGAGCACGGTGGTGCCACCTTGACTCACGATGAAGTCGCTGAACACGCCCAAGAGCGGGTTGGCTGTGATGCCCGAAAAACCGTCAGAACCGCCACATTTCAAGCCCACACGGAGCTCTGAGAGTGGAATCGCCTCACGTTGGTCTTTAGAAGCGATGGCATAGAGTTCACGCAGAATCTTCATGCCTTCCTCCACTTCGTCACCCTCCACTTTCTGGCTGACCATGAAACGGATGCGCTCCTTGTCGTAGTCGCCTAACAGTTGTTCGAACTGGTCGGGTTGGTTATTCTCACATCCCAAACCCACCACAAGCACAGCACCAGCATTGGGGTGCAACACCAAGTCGCGCAACACCTTGCGGGTGTTCTCGTGGTCATCGGAGAGCTGCGAACAACCGTAATTGTGCGGAAAAGCCACGATGCGGAGAGTTGGCAGTTGACAGTTGACAGTTGGCAGTTGACAGTTGACAGTTGACAGTTGAGAGTTGACTTCCTGCTTGAGCTTTTCAGCCAACTGGTTGACGATGCCGTTCACGCATCCTACAGTTGGCACAATCCACACTTCGTTGCGGATGCCCACCTCGCCATTCTTGCGGCGATACCCTTGGAAGGTGAGTTGCTCTTTGGTGAACCACTCCTCATAGGCGGGATTGGTCAGTTCCTTCTTGTCAACAGGTTGATACTCATAATCCAACAAACCAGAAAGATTCGTCTGGATATGTTCATGGCAAATCCAGTCACCTTGTTTGTGGTTCTCCTTCAGATGTCCGATGGGGTAACCATATTTGATGACGTTCTCCCCTTCGACAAGGTCGGAGAGGAGAATCTTATGTCCAGCTGGAACGTCGTCGTTCAGCGTGATGTTTTGTCCGTCAATGTGGATGCTTTCGCCCTTTTTGAGAGGCTCGATGGCAACCGCCACATTGTCGGCAGGGTTGATCTTGATTGTTTTCATTGCAGATGAATTAGCAACTCATCTCTCCGACTACTTCAGCGCAGCCTTGGTGAGTGTGGTGGCTTGGTCGTAAGCTTTTTCCCAGTCAGTGTCAAGGCAGAAAGGAGTCATCGTGGTCTTGTCGTTCACATAGGCATTGGCTCTTTCCTTGTCTGTGTCCTTGAACATGGGGTTGAACTTACTGGCATCTGTATAAATTTTGATGATTTCCAAGCGCTTGGCGGGAGAGATGGCACGAGCCTTTTCCAGATTGACCTGGAAGTCGGTGATGAACGAAGTCATGTTCACAGCCTGGCTGTCATAGAAGTAAGTGTCCTTCTTCAAGCCGCGCTTCTGCACCATCATGGAAAGGTAGTTCAGGGCAGTCACCTTGAACTGGTTAATCTGAATTTCCTCGTCAGAAGATGCTGGGTTGTTCACCACTTTCGTAGCGTTGTCGCGTACGGTCTTGAAAAGGTCTTGCGCCTGAACGCTTGCCACTGATGCCATCAGCACAAGCAAAGAGAGAATGATTTTTTTCATATCGTTATCAGTTACTTTATCAATAAGATGTTGCAAAGTTACTCTTTATCAGCGAAAAAACTGACAGAAAATGCCGTAAATGTTTGTTTCTTAATGATGTTTAACACTTATTGCCCTGCAAACTCGCTGATTTCGTAATTATTAGCCACAGCCAGACGCGCACAATTTTGCAACAATCGTCGGTTGGTGTCGTTCACCTGTCCCACATCCGTGCTCTTGCCATACGTGGTGTTGTCCTCACGGATGCTGCGGTTCATACAGGGAGCGATGATGCTTTCAAAGAACGTGCATGCCAGCAGGTATCGTCCGGCATAGTTGCTGATGTGCGTGCCGTCACGCGTCAGTTCGTTGTCCACCTTCAGTGCCTCCACCTCTCTGGCATTCTGCACAGCCGTTCCACATGGAATGACCAAATCGATGCCCGATGCCGCCTTCATCTTCCTCACCGCTGTGCAGATGCTCTTCCACATGTTCTTCTGATTCTTGTATCTCGTCAGGTTCTTGGCATTGGAAGCATACGCCCAAGTCTCGTTGAAGGCAAACGTGGTGCGAGCCGACAGCTTGGTGATGTTGTATGCCTGAATCAGTTTCGACAGATAAGGTTCGTAAGACGTGTAATCACCCGATTCCAATGAATACTGCTGCCACACCACCACGTCGTAAGGGAACCGTTGCATCACCTCTCCGATGCTCGTCGTCTTCTCCAGCTGCACCTCACCTTGACTGTTATAGCGATACAGTTCATACACTTTCTCTCCGCTCTTGTAAAACTCGTAGTGCTGCTTCATCGAACAGCCACCCTTGTAGAGCACATACACATTCACGTTGTTCATGCCCAGCGAACTCAGAATGGAAGGCAATGCCGCGCTGGTGTCGATCGAGAACGAATTGCCGATGAAGAGCACATCCAGCTTCTGTGGCAAGTAGGGTAGAGGTGCATTGTACAGATAGCCCGTAGATTGCTGCAAAGCTGCACTTTCCTTCTGAGCCTGCGTGTCAGCCGCAGTCTTCTGGTTGAAGGTGGTCTTGTCCGTCTTCCCCGAAGTTTTAGCCGTTGACTGCTTTGTGGTTGTCTGTTTTGCCGGTGCCTGTTTCGTGCTGCCCTGCTTCGTTGTGTTGGCAGGCACAGTCTTCTTCGTCACAGTTGTTTTCCTCACCACAAGCGTTTGTCCGTTTGTTGTCTTATTTGTCTGCGCCATTCCCTGCAAGCAGAGAGCGAACAGCATTCCAATCCAAATCAATCTATTCATATCCATCCTGTTTTTTAATTTCGAGTGCAAAGTTACAGCACAAAAAAAGAGTGACCAAAAAAATCCAAGAAAAAATGAAATCCTTGTACTTTTGCAAACATTGTCCCCAAATCTTGTACTATTCCAAAGGATGCAACTCGTTTGTGGGCAAGACTTACGTTCGTTTGTGGAATACACTTGCAAGCGCGAGTGAGGAACACTTGTGTTTAGAGTTTAGGGTTTAGAGTTTAGAGGAGTGAAGCGAAAAGGTAAAAAGGTAAAATGGTAAAATTTCATTTTTCACAGATTGAAGAGAGCTGTAATAATAATATAATTATAATAATAATAAAAACCCTCCTATATTCCCCCCTATAAACTATCCCCCAAACCTCAATTTGCAAATTTTACCTTTTTACCATTTTACCATTAATGTCTTTTCTTCTTGATTCACAACACCTTGTAGGAGTTAAACCCTAAAAGGGCGTATCACAAAGCAATTCCAAAAATGCCTCACTTTTGATGTTTCACCCCTCATTTTTTGACCTCCAATTATCAATTTTCATGCTTCTCTTCCCCTTTTTTGATTCCAAATTATCATTTTTCATTTATCATTTAGCGCAGCGCATGGTTAAATGGTTAAAAGGTTAAATTGTTGTTGTTTCAGTCATCAAAGACGGGCACTCAGCACGAAATAATATGCGCTGGGTGCCCGTAATGTTATGCGCTGGGTGCGCGAACCTTTCGCTCGCCGTTAGGCAAATGTGATGCGCACGGTGCTCACGTAGGGAAATATTCTCTATTGGGTCTTACTTCTTTAATGCTTCCAACAGCTGATCCATCGCTGTTTCGGCATCACCTGTCTCTTCCATGAGTTTGACAAACTTGCTGCCGATGATGGCTCCTGCTGCATTGGCTCCTGCTGCTTCGAGCGTCTGTTTGTTGCTGATGCCGAAACCTATCATACGTGGGTGCTTGAGGTTCATGGCGTTGATGCGTGAGAAGTAGGCTTGCTTCTGGTCACCAAACTCTTTTTGTGCACCTGTGGTGGCTGCAGAGGAAACCATGTAGATGAAACCGTCGGTGTGCTCGTCGATAAAGCGGATGCGCTCATCGCTCGTTTCGGGGGTGATGAGCATGATGATGCGGATGTCGTACTTGTCGGCAACGGGCTTGTATTCTTCCAGATAATCCTTGAAGGGAAGGTCGGGAATGATAACACCGTCGATGCCCACTTCGGTGCAACGTTGGCAGAACCTTTCGAATCCGAACTGCATGATGGGGTTGAGGTAGCCCATCAAAATCAATGGGAGCCCCCCTCCTGTCCCCCCAAGGGGGGATGATTTGCCATTCGGACAGGGTTCCTTGCTCTGGGGAGATGATGTGCTGTCCGGATGGTTTTCCTCCCCTTTGGGGAAGGTTAGGAGGGGGCTTCTGTGTAGCTCTTCCAGTTGTGTGAAGAGTTTCTTGAGGCTCATGCCGTTGCGGAGTGCTTTGGTGGCAGCATCCTGAATGACGGGGCCGTCTGCCATCGGGTCGGAGAAGGGGATACCTACCTCAATCATGTCCACCCCTTTTTTCTCTAATGTCTTGATGGTCTCTACCGTACCTTCCAGCGTGGGGTGTCCGGCACAGAAGTAGATGGAGAGGATTTTTTCGCTCTTGGTGGCGAAGAGTTTGTTTATTCTGTTCACCATATCATTTACAATTTTACGATTTACAATTTACTATTTATCTCAGATTGAGTTATTTGACGATTTCAAGAAAGTCGTGGAGGAGAGTGGGGTTCTTGAGGGCTGGAACTGTCTCAAATCGTGAGTTGAGGTCAATGCCGATGAAGTTGACAGTTGACAATTGACAGTTGACAGTTTTGATGCGTTCGGCGTCTTCGGGACCTATGCCGCCCGTGATGAGGAAGGGTGTCTTGCCTGTGTAGTGCTGCAGGATGTTCCAGTCGAACTGTTGTCCGCTGCCTCCATAACCACTGCATTTGGTTTCGAAGAGGAAATAGTCCACGATGCCTTCGTAGGGGTGTGTCTTCTCCAAATCTTCGGGTGATGTGATGGCTATCATCTTGATGAGTTGGGTGCCAGCTTTCAGATGATGATGCAGCTCCTTGCAGAAGTCGGGGGATTCGTTGCCATGCAATTGGATGATGTCGAAACCGAATGCTTCTTGTCGTCGCTGTATCTCTTCATGTGTAGCATTGACGAACACACCGACTCGTTTGCTGTGCTTGGGCAGATAATCTGGTACTTCGCTGACATGGCGCGATGAGGGGGGATAGAAGATGAATCCCATCCAATCGACTTTGCCGAGTTCATCCACTTGACGGATGTTTTCGGGTTCTCGCATGCCACAGACTTTGATAATCATGACAGTTGACAGTTGATAGTTGACAATTGAAAGTTGACAGTTATTGGGTGACTTGGGCGATAAATTCCTTGAGGGCAGCTCCTGGGTCTTCGGTCTTCATGAAGGTCTCACCAATGAGGAAGCCTCGGAAACCAGCTTCGCGCAGTTCACGCACGGTTTGCGGATTGCTGATGCCACTTTCGCTGACAAGGAGGTAGTCCTTGGGAAGGAGTGAGGCAAGGCGGTAGGAGTTTGCCACATCGGTGTGGAAGGTGCCAAGGTTGCGATTGTTCACACCCACCATGTCGATGTTTTCACCCACATATTCCAGTTCTGCCTCAGCATGCACTTCGAGCAGGGTTTCGAGTTGCAGCTGGTGCGCTTTCTTGGCAAGCGTCTTGCACTCTTCCTTGGTCAGGTCGGCAGCGATGAGCAGCACGGCATCGGCACCCACCATCTTTGCCTGATAGAGCTGGTACTCATCCACGATGAAGTCCTTGCGAAGGATGGGGCAGGTGACCGTAGGACGGGCGGTGCGGAGGTATCTAAGGCTGCCACCAAAGTATTTCTCGTCGGTGAGGATGGAGATGGCGCTGGCACCATTCTGACTGTAGGAGGCTGGAATGACGTCTGGCTTGCCTTCTTCCTTGATCCAGCCTTTGGATGGGCTTTTGCGCTTGAACTCGGCAATGATGCCTGAGGCACTGTTGGCAAGACTCTCACGCATGGAGCGATGTTTGCTGGTGTCTTCTGCCATCAGAGTATCCACACTGCTGTATAATATGGCAGGTGCGATGATGGCCTTCTGCTGCTCTATCTCGATGCGCTTGTGGGCTACAATCTCTTCTAATATGTCTTTTGCCATACTGATTCTTAGGAGTTGATTTCCACGAATTTCTTAAACACCTGCAATGCCTTTCCGCTTTCCAGTGATTCACGTGCCACAGCCACTGAGTCTGCCATGGAGAGGTTTCTGTCCATCACGCTGATGCCACATGCAGAGTTGGCAATGACCACATTCTTCTGTGCTTCGGTAGAAGTACCCTCCAGCACTGCATCGAATATCTTCATGGCTTCTTCGGGTGTTTCACCACCATAGATGTCGCTCTGTTCGATGTATTTCAAACCTAAATCGACAGGTGTGAGCACTTTCTCGAAGTTGTTGGTGCAAATCTTGAAACCGCTGGTCAACGAAATCTCGTCACAACCGTCGTATGACGTGATGACACCGAAGTTGTCGCCAATCTTCTGGTGTACATTTGTATAGAGACGGAGCTGTGCCTGGTTGGCTGTGCCGTGCAGAGAGTTTTTCGGATGGCAGGGATTGACAAGGGGACCGAGCAGGTTGAAACAGGTAGGGATGCCCAATGCCTTGCGTGTGGGACCTACAAACTTCATGCCGTAGGCGAAGAGGGGAGCGTGGAAGTAGCAGATGCCAGTCTCTTCGAGAGAACGCTTCAACAGATTGATGTCGTCGGTGAACTTCACACCATGACCTTGCAGCACATTGCTGGCACCACTGACGGATGAAGAGCCAACATTGCCGTGCTTGGTCACTTGATAGCCGGCACCTGCAATGACGAAGGCTGAGCAAGTGGAGATGTTGAACGTGTTCTTTCCGTCGCCACCAGTTCCCACGATGTCGAGCGTGTTGTATTCTGAGAAGTCCAGATATTTACCTGTTTCAAGCAGTCCCTGACGGAAACCGAGCAGTTCATCGACTGTCACGCCGCGTGTCTGCATTGCCATGAACAGGGCTGCAATCTGCTGTACGTTATACTTTTCCTCAACGATGTTGAGCATAATCTGGTGGGTGTCTTCCTGTGAAAGAGTTTGCCCGTCAATGAGTTGTAAAAGATACTGTTTCATATTGTGTTTAATGTTTTAACCAGTTGTTGATGATTGTTTTACCGTCTTTTGTCAGTACGCTTTCGGGGTGGTACTGGATGCCTCTGATGTCGTATTCCTTGTGTCTTAGTGACATGATGAAGCCTTCGTCCGACACGCTCGTCACTTCGAGACAAGCGGGGAGTTCTTTGGTGTCAACCACCCAAGAGTGATAGCGTCCCACCTCAATCTGTTCGGGCAGTCCCTCAAAGAGGTAATCTTTTTGGGTGATGGTTGTGGGTGTTGCCACACCGTGATACACTTCGCTCAAGTTGGTCAGGTGCCCACCGAAACTCTCTCCGATGGCTTGATGACCGAGACATACACCCAGAATGGGCTTCTTGCCTGCGTATGTCTTGATGACATCGAGCAGCAATCCTGCCTCACATGGAATGCCAGGACCTGGCGAGAGAATGATTTTGTCAAATTCCTCCAGTTGCTCCATCTGGAACTGGTCGTTGCGATACACTGTCACTTCTGCTCCCAGCTCCTTGACGAGATGACTCAAATTGTATGTGAATGAGTCATAGTTATCTATAATTACTACCTTCATGACATTATAGTTTTTCAGCAATTTCTATCGCTTTTCTCAATGCACCCAGTTTGTTGTTCACTTCTTGCAACTCATATTCGACATTGCTCTTTGCCACAATGCCGCCACCTGCTTGGAACCACAGCTCGTTGTTGCGGCTTACGAAGGTGCGGATGGTGATGGCTTGATTGAGGCTTCCGTCAAATCCGATGTTTCCTACACAGCCACCATAAGCACCACGGTTGTGCGGCTCATATTCTGAGATGAGTTGCATGGCTCTCACTTTTGGCGCACCAGAAAGGGTGCCGGCAGGGAAGGTGTCGATGAAGGCTTTCACAGGGTCGGCTCCCTCGTTCAACTCTCCACTTACGCGTGACACCAAATGAATGACGTGGCTGTAGAACTGCATGTCCTTGTAGAAGTCCACCTTCACATCGTGGCAGTTGCGGCTCAGGTCGTTGCGTGCAAGGTCCACCAACATCACGTGCTCTGCATTCTCTTTCGGGTCATTCTTCAGATAAAGTGCGTTCTGACGGTCTTGCTCCCCATCTCCCGTTCGTTTCGTAGTGCCAGCAATGGGGTCAATGTAAGCACGTCCCCCTTCAATGCGACAGTGCGTTTCAGGGCTGCTGCCGAAGATGCGGAAACCTCCGAAGTCCATGTAGAAGAGATAGGGGGAGGGGTTGATGCTGCGCAGGGCACGATAGAGTTTGAAGTCATCGCCCTCAAACTTCTGCTTGAAGCGGCGTGAGAGCACAATCTGGAACACATCGCCACGCAGACAGTGCTTGATGCCCTTGCGGATGTTCTCACGGTGCTCGTCGTCTGTCAGTGTGGACCAATAGTCGCCAACGGGTTTGAAGCCGTATTTCTGATAGGGACGGTTGTTCACATCGTGTTCGAGTTGATCGAGGTCATCTTCCTCGCCCTCTTCCAACAGCTCGATGAGTTTCAGCTCATTCTTGAAATGGTCGAACACGATGTAGTCCTTGTAGAGGATGTATTGCAAATCGGGCGCATCATTTTGCTCTTGTGTCTCGTCCTTCACCTCGATGTGTTCAAAATAGCGCACAGCATTGAATGTCGTGTAGCCAAAGATGCCGCATTCACTCTTGTCTTTGCCAGTGATGTCGAAACTTTGCAGAAACTCGTTAATCAATGTGGCTGTGTCGTATTCGTCGGTGAGAGGCTTGCGTGTCTCCTCTCCATTCGGGAATCTCATCACGCCCATGCCATGCTCCACTGACACACTGCCAATGGGGTGTACACAGATGAAAGAACGGGAGTTCTTGCCGTCATGATAGTCGGAACTCTCCATCAGTGCGCTCTGTGGATAAGCATCGCGCACTCGCAGATAGACGCTCACGGGGGTGTTGAGGTCGCCAAGAATCTTTTTCGAGACGGTATGATAGTTGTATTTCATGTTGTTTGTTGTGTTGTAGCTATTACTGAATGTCGTTAACTCCATAAACTTCGATTACTTCGAGCGCAGCGATAACTCCAGATTGTTGAGTTGTTTACTAGCTCACTGCTGTCTGATGTTTGAGATAGGTGTCCAAATCCTTGTCGCCTCTTCCGCTCACGGTCAACACCACTACGGTGTCTTTTGTGAACTGATCTTTCACTTTGGGCAACAATGCCAATGCGTGGGCGCTCTCAAGGGCGGGGATGATACCTTCCATGCGAGTCAGTTCAAAGGCCGCACGGAGTGCCTCGTCATCGTTGGCGGGAAGTACCTGTGCGCGACCTGTCTCGTAGAGGTTGCAGTGAATGGGACCTGTGCCTGGATAGTCAAGACCTGCAGAGATGCTGTAAGGTTCGATGATTTGACCATCTTCCGTTTGCATCAGTTTGATGCGGCTTCCGTGAAGAATGCCAACGGTACCCACTTGCATGCTGGCAGCTGTCTGACCTGAATCGATGCCAAGTCCTCCTGCCTCTCCCAAGATGATCTTTACACGCTCATCGTCAATGTAATGATAGATGGTGCCAGCGGCATTGGAACCTCCACCCACACATGCCATCAGCACATCAGGATAGTCTCTGCCAATCTTTTCCTGCAACTGCCATTTGATTTCCTCGGAGATGACTGACTGCAGACGTGCCACCATGTCGGGATAAGGATGAGGACCGACCGTTGAGCCTATAATATAAAATGTGTCGGCAGGATGACAGCACCAGTCGCGGATGGCTTCGTTGGTGGCATCTTTCAGCGTCTTGTTGCCACTCTCTACTGGCACCACCGTGGCTCCCAACATCTTCATGCGTTCCACGTTCACGTGCTGACGCTGAACATCAAGGGCTCCTTGATACACTGTGCAGGGCATGTCCATCAGTGCACAAGCGGTGGCTGTTGCCACACCGTGCTGACCTGCACCTGTCTCGGCAATGATGCGCTTCTTGCCCATCTTCTTGGCAAGGAGAATTTGACCGAGGGCATTGTTGATTTTGTGGGCACCCGTGTGGTTGAGGTCTTCACGCTTGAGATAGAGCTGACAACCATACTTCTCACTCATACGCTTAGCATAGTAGAGTGGAGAAGGGCGTCCAACATAGTCTTTCAGCAAGGCGTGATACTCGCGCTTGAACTCCTCACTCTCCAAGATGGGGAGGTAAGCTTTTTTCAAATCCTCCACTGTCTTGTAGAGAATCTCTGGAATGTAGGCTCCTCCGAACTGTCCGTAGAAACCATTTTCATCTACTTGGTATGTCACCATATACTTTATATTTTTTTGATTTACGATTTACTGTTTATTTTATGATTGTGCTATTTCAAAAGAAAAGAGCCTATCGTAAGTACGACAGGCTCTTTTATGCTATGCTTTATGTTTGTCTTCGCATAGGGGTATGACCATTTGACTTACGATTTTTTGAATCCCAAGTTACGCCACCACCAATATGCGTTAAACGTATGTGTCATGTTCTTTGAATTTGTAATTCGGATGCAAAGTAAATGCTTTTCCGTGAAACCACAAAACAATTTCGTAAAAAAATTACTTTTTATCTTAATTTTGCCCAAGAAACTGATTTATACCCCAGTCTTACCAATAAAAACTCATTTTCCTTATAAAAATAGTTGGAACTGTGCCGTTCTCTCAACTAAAATCCTTACATTTGCCTTGTGTTTGATAAATAACCTAACCATTAAAAAATAGTATGATAATGAAAAAAATGATTTTCTGCCTGATGGCATTGGTGGCATGCTCCACGATAAGTGCCCAGCGATTGGTTGCATTTAAGGGGTATGGAACGAATTGGGACAAGTCGATGCTTTCTTCCAAGAACAAACCTAACGGTTTCATGTATCGTCTGCGTGAGGATGTGCAATGCAACGATCTACCCAAGGTGTCAGCAGTGGAAGACAAGGAACTCTTCATCGCAGAACCTATCGACATGGGATGGCTCGCCTTCTATCGACTCCCCACAAGTGCCGACGAGTATGATTTTGTGGTGGTGCTCTACAATCACGACAAGCAGCCCGTGGAGACCGTGAATCTTGGCTATGTGACAGACAACCACTACTGCGAGGTGCAGGATGTGCGTTGGGACAGCGATAACCAGTGCATCCTCTTCAATATGGCATGCCCCAGTTATGCGGAGCAAATTGATGGAAAGGGTAGTAAACTGTACAGCTACAGCATTAAGGACAAGCGCATCGTGTGGGAAACTGACTATCTGGTGAGCAACGATATCTTCATCCTCGACGATAAATATGTATTCTGTTCCTATGGCTTCACAAGCGAGAAGAAATTCCTCTTCATGCTTGACAAGAAAACCGGCAAGCAGTACAGCAAGATTCCAATGGTGTACAAAGTGGAGTATATGGAGCTCCAGAAGAAAGGCAACGTTGAGAAGCTTTTCGTGGTGGATTATAACGATAGCTTGTACGAATACAACGTTGTTAATACACCTGCACCTGTAAGGAAGAAGTAAACGTGTGACAGAGCTTACTCATCATCAAAAAGCAGCAGCAATTTGGGATTTTTTTTCAAATTATGGTGTCAAAGGTCCAACAATAAAAATAATCACCAATTTCTGAACGCTTTGTCTTCTTTTTATAGATATTGTATGGAGAAACATGAAATGATACACATTGGGCAGTGTTTTTATATGATAATCTTCTAACTAAGTTGTCAACACAACAGCACCTGTGAGGAAGAAATAAAATAATAGGGTAGAAGTTATAAACAGACACTAGTAAAGCTTGTGAGCCTTGTGGGTGTCTGTATTATGTTTATCCGAAGAGGTCGGAATGAGTGCCTGTGCCTGTAAAGAGCAGTGTCAGTTCCGTATCGTTTTGTTCCCATATTAGGAGCCAATCGGCTTTAAGATGGCATTCCCAACATCCTGCATAATCACTCGACAATTTATGTGGTCGATAGGTTTGAGGCAGTTGTCCATCCACTTCAAGCAGACGGATAGCCTTCTTCAGCAGTTCCATATCATATCCCCGTTTGCGACATCGCTCCGTATCCTTACGGAAAGTCTTTGTCATTCGGATTTCGTACATACGTTCAGATGCCTAATGATTGGAACATTTCTTCAGAAGATGCAAATTTCTCTATGCGCCCAGCCAATTTGTCTTCCTTTGAACGAAGAAAACTGCCTTTCTCTTTGGAGGAAAATTTATGAGTCAATACCCCCAAGGTTTTCAGGTAAGCCATCAACGCCTTGCCATTGATAGTGCGTTCATTCACTGTGATTGCATAAGTTGCCATACTCTTCTCTTTTGATTTTATTTGCAAAGTTACAAATTCCTTTTCTCTCTGCAAAATAATAATTCAAAAATTTGAGAACTAACGAACGAAACATGAACATAACAAGATGAGGAGGGCGAACTTTACGTACAAAGCCCAGCGTATTTGTATGAATTGATGAATAATTTGTCAACATACAAGTTCCTGTGAGAAGAAATTAAACAACAAGGTAGGAGTTATAAACTGACACCCGTAAAACTTGTGAGCTTTACGGGTGTCAGTATTATATTTGTATGGCCGTGTGTCTTCTACAGCCATTTTCGTGACTCTTACGTATCCAATTTGTCGTGTTGCCGTATCGCGTTTTATTTTGAAAGTTGCAAAAAAATTTTTGAAACTTTCAAAAATAAATTTGAAACTTTCAAATTTTAAATTCAAAGTTTCAAATTATATTTGGTGTGGGCAAGCCTTCTAATTGCTTACGCAGTAGCATCATAAATGTTTGCGAAGAAGAGTCGGAAGCATCTGTGAAATACAAAAAGCACGTCTATTTTAACTTGGATGTGCTTCCTCGTATGTTTTACAATGATTTTTTGTAGTAACAAAGAAAAATCACTATTCATTACAGTGGTGACAATCTGGAAACGCTCCAGCGGGTCACCGACATCAAGAACATGTGCCGCGAAATACTGGACGGTGAACGCAAGCCGACTCTCAGCAACGGTAATAACGGAGGAATGGACATGATGGTTGACGACAAGGGTGTGCGTATCAACTTCAGTAGTCTGTCGGGAATGAAATAAAGAAAAGAAGAATCCTTGAAAACCATTTGGTTTTCAAGGATTCTTGGAGGGTGGAGGGTGGGACTCGAACCCACGACATTCAGAACCACAATCTGACGCTCTAACCAACTGAACTACATCCACCATGTAGGGTCATTTCCCTTTTGCGAGTGCAAAGGTAGGAAGTTTTTTGGGAATGACAAAATAAAAAACGAAGAAAATTGAGGGTTAGCCTCACTTTTCCTCGTTTTTTCTGTATTTATGTCCCTGTAGAACTTCTGTAAGCAGGAAATAAGCCTATTTATAGAATTCTTTGCGACCAGCGCTGAGGGTATTCTTCATCAGGGAGCAAATGGTCATGGGACCTACGCCGCCAGGTACGGGAGTGATGAAGGAACACTTGGGAGCGACGTGCTCAAAATCAACGTCGCCATTAAGACGGAAACCAGATTTGCGAGTGGCATCTGGAACACGAGTGGTGCCCACATCAACAATGACAGCACCTTCCTTCACCATGTCTTCTGTCACGAAATTGGGCTTGCCAATGGCTGCGATGATAATGTCAGCTTGACGGCATTCTTCTTTCAGCGTCTTCGAACGGCTGTGGCAAACAGTGACGGTGGCGTCTCCATACTGCTTCTGCATCATCAGTTGCGCCATGGGTTTGCCAACGATGTTGGAACGTCCGAGGATGACGCACTTCTTTCCGCTGGTCTCGATGTTGTAGCGTTTCAGTAAGGTGACAATGCCCAGTGGAGTGGCGGAGATGTAGCAGGGAAGTCCGATAGCCATACGTCCTACATTGATGGGATGGAAACCATCCACGTCCTTGCGGTAGTCAATAGCTTCGATGATTTTCTGCTCGGAAATGTGCTTCGGAAGTGGAAGCTGCACAATAAAACCGTCCACATCGGCATCCTTGTTGAGTTTTTCCACCTGCTGGAGAAGGAACTCTTCAGTGATGTCGTCTTCGAAGCGAAGCAGGGTGGAGGTGAAGCCGCATGCTTCACATGCCAGCACCTTGTTCTTTACGTAGGTCTCACTGCCTCCGTCGTGTCCGACAAGTATGGCGGCAAGATGGGGACGCTTACCTCCAGCATCCACAATCCTTTTCACTTCTTCCGCGATTTCAGCCTTGATGGCTGCCGCTGTTGCTTTTCCGTCTATCAGTTGCATGTTATTTTATATTATATGTGTTAGAATTTTCTCATTCGCTGCATCTGCGCCATCGCTTGAGCCATCTTGGGGCTGGTCATCTGACGCATCATCTTGCGCATCTGCTCAAACTGCTTCGTGATGCGGTTCACCTCGTCAATTGAGACACCTGCACCTTTCGCAATACGTTGTTTGCGCGACATGTTGATGCATTCAGGGTGTTCTCTCTCATAAGGAGTCATCGAACCAATCATAGCCTCAACAGACTTGAACGCATTGTCATCGATGTCCACATCTTTCAGTGCCTTGCCCACACCTGGAATCATCGAAGCCAAATCTTTGATATTACCCATCTTCTTGATTTGACCTATTTGTCCGAGGAAATCGTTATAGTCGAATTTGTTCTTCGCAATCTTCTTCTCCAAACGCTTTGCTTCTTCCTCGTCGAACTGCTGCTGAGCACGTTCCACGAATGAGACGATGTCGCCCATACCGAGGATGCGGTCTGCCATGCGTTCGGGATGGAACACGTCGAGGGCTTCCATTTTCTCGCCCGTACCCACAAACTTGATGGGCTTATCCACGACGGTTCTGATGGAGAGGGCAGCACCACCACGGGTATCACCGTCCAGCTTAGTGAGGATTACACCGTCAATCTCCAACCTTTCGTTGAAGGTCTTGGCTGTGTTGACTGCGTCTTGACCAGTCATGGCATCCACCACGAGCAGGGTCTCGTTCGGATTGACAGCGGCCTTAATCTGCTCAATCTGCTGCATCAGTTCCTCGTCAATTGACTGACGACCAGCTGTATCGACAATCACTACATCATATCCCTTCGCTTTAGCTTCCTGAATGGCATTCTTCGCCACAGCGATGGGGTCAGTGGCTCCTTCCTCCAGATAGCAAGGCACCTCCACTTGCTCAGCCAACACGCGCAGCTGCTCCATTGCAGCAGGACGGAACGTGTCGCAGGCTGCCAAGAGCGGTTTCTTGTGATTCTGAGCCTTCAGGCGTAATGCCAACTTGCCTGACATGGTTGTCTTACCAGCACCGTTCAAACCTGCCATCAAGATGATTGTAGGATGTCCTGTCAGATTCAAGTCAGTGGCTTGACCACCCATCAGTTCTGCCAACTCGTCGTGTACAATCTTGACCATCATCTGGCCAGGCTTCACAGCTGTCAGCACATTCTGACCCAGTGCCTTTTGCTTCACCGTATCGGTAAAGGTCTTGGCAACCTTATAGTTCACGTCAGCTTCCAGGAGTGCCTTACGCACATCCTTCAGCGTTTCCGCTACATTGATTTCGGTGATTTTGCCTTCACCCTTCAGTATCTTGAAAGACCGTTCCAGTCTCTCGCTTAAATTTTCAAACATATCTTTTCATTTACAATTTTACAATGTACAATGTACAATTTGCCTTTCGGTTTGCTCGCACTCACTTTTTAACCCCTTTATATATAAGGTATGCGACAATCGCCACGACGATGATGATGGCAGCAATGCCGATGATGTGGGAGTAGTGCGCGATGATATCGATGAGTTCCTGCTTCGGCATCGTCGAATGGAAAGCTGCACCGATGCCCACGAGGATGCTGTTCCAGAGTCCTGCACCCAGACAGGTGTAGAGGCAGAACGACAAGAGGTTCATCTTTGCCAATCCCGCTGGGATGCTGATGAGTTGACGGATGGCAGGAATCATTCTGCCAATCAGAGTGGAGATGGCACCCCGCTTGTCAAAGTATGCCTCAGCCTTCTCCACCTTTTCTGCATCTATCAGACACATGTGTCCGAACCTGCTGTTGGCAAATGCATACACAATCGGACGTCCCAAAGAGTAAGCAAGTCCATAGTTAATCAAAGCGCCAATCAAGGCACCCAACGTGCCACACAAGATGATCATCGGGTAAGACATCTCGCCCGTCTCTGCTGCCATGTATGCTGCAGGTATCATCACCACTTCTGAGGGAAAAGGAATGAATGAACTTTCGATGGCCATGAACAATATGACCCAACCATAGTTCAGGTTGTCGAGCGCTCCATTCGTCAAATTGAGGATGATTTCTTCCATAATGGGTGCAAAGGTACGAAAAAAAATTGATAATTGATAATTGACAATTGATAATTGACTTCCGAAACGGAGAAAAGTGTGAATCAGATACGAAAAACAAAAAAAATCGCTTGAAACAGAAAAAATCTTAATTATCAATTGTCAATTATCAATTAAAAGTACTACCTTTGCACCCGCTAAACAAAAAAACATGGGTAAGTCCTATACGGCCAGCTCCCTTGGAATCCCCCAGGGCTTGACCGCAGCAAGGGTACTCGGTTGTAGCGGCGCGATGTAGTCAGCTTACCCACCCGCCTCTTTAGCTCAGTTGGCCAGAGCACGTGATTTGTAATCTCGGGGTCGTTGGTTCGAATCCGACAAGAGGCTCAAGAATTTCATCTGAGATGGCAATGAAAGTTCACTTTCAATTGACAGCGAAAGATGAAAGCCTTGAAAGCCAGCCACCGGCAGGTTTTTCGGATATTTAATCCGACAAGAGGCTCAAGATTTCATTCCGTTTTTACGTTTTTATCGGAAACTGGTTTTCAGATGAAAAAAGGAAATGAAAGTTCAAGAGTAAAGGGAGGAAGGCAGAGTGCTTTCTTCCCTCTTTTATCTTTTATTAATCTATTAATCATTGGATGATGGACAAGCCAAAAGACATACAGCCCTGGGAAACCGTCAGTTCCGAATATCTCATCAAGCGTCCGTGGCTCACAGCGCGTCGTGATGTGCTCCGCATGCCTGACGGAAAGATTGTCCCCGAATACTATGTGCTCGAATATCCCACATGGGTCAATATCATCGCCATCACTACAGAAGGTGAATTTGTGCTGGTGCGCCAATACCGTCACGCCTTGGGCATCGTCGAATACGAACTCTGTGCAGGCACTATGGAAGCCTCCGATGCATCTCCTCTTGATGCAGCCAAACGGGAACTTCTCGAAGAGACTGGTTATGCAGGAGGCGAATGGACGGAACTCACCGCTTTGTCAGCCAATCCCACTTCTATGAACAACCTCAATCACACCTTCATCGCGAAGGGAGTGGAGAAAGTGGCTGGACAGAACCTCGACGAAACCGAAGAAATCAGTGTCCACCTTTTCAAAACAGACGAGTTGATCGACCTGCTTCGCCATGACGAGATGAAACAGTCACTCATGGTTGCCCCCCTTTGGCGCTACATCGCCGAGAACCATCTGATTTAATACCATCATGTCCGACATCCGCCATCGGGTCCTCACAGCCACCCACATCACAGAGTTCCAGCGTCGTGTGTATTTGGAATTGCTTCGTGTTCCTCGTGGCAAGACTGTCACTTATGGTGAACTCGCCCGACGCATCGGTTGTCGAAGCGCCCAAGCCGTCGGACAAGCCCTCAAGCGTAATCCCTTTGCCCCCGAAGTGCCTTGCCACCGCGTCATTGCCTCCGATGGCACCCTCGGCGGCTTTCATGGCCAACGCACGGGAGAGATGATAGAGAAGAAGCGGGCACTGCTGAAAGAGGAAGGGGGATTGCCCTTGCAAAAAAATAGATAATTTTCAACATTTCATTTGACCTTTGCCATTCTCAATCGTATAATAGGCAAAGAGACACAGCAAATGATTCAGATAGCAGAAGACATAGTGGTCAGGTGCCGGCAAGGCGAGAAGGCAGCTTTTCGTGGAGTGGTGCAGACGTATCAGCGGATGGTGTTTTCGTTGTCGTTGAAACTGCTGTGTGACGAGGAAGAAGCGAGGGACATGGTGCAGGAGACCTTCATCCGTGTGTGGCAGCGAATGGGAGAATATGACACCCGGAAGAACTTCACCACATGGATTTATACGATTGCCACACGCCTATGTTTGGATAGATTGAAACGTATACAACATGTGGTTTCCATGCCAGACGATGAGTTGGTGTTCCGACGGTATGCTTCCGATACTGATACGCACAGGGCATTGGAAAACAAAGAGTGGGTTTCGATTGTGAGGATGCTGGCAGATGGGTTGGGGGAGAAGCAACGGATGGTTTTCACGCTCTGTCATCTGGAAGGGCTCTCCTCATCAGAAGTGGAAGAGATAACAGGCTTGGATGCCAAACAGGTGAAGAGCAACCTGTATGTGGCACGGCAAACCATACGAGAACGATTAAAACAATTAGGATATGACACAAATAGATGACATACTTGACAGATTGAAAGGACAGCAGCCAGAATTGGAGAATCCTGATGAAATGCTGGAAAGCATCATGGCAAACCTGCCTGATAGAGAGGTGCATGGGACAAGGAGTGAGGAACCGGAGAGTGACACGCCTCATCTGGTGCTGAGGATGCTTCGCACTATCACATCTGCAGCAGCCATCCTGCTCATAGGGCTTTTCATCTATGTCAACCAACCTGTAAAGACAGAGGCACCACGTGCCCATGCCTATACAACAGACTTTCCACGAAGCAGCACGCTCGAGAACATGTACACACGCTACTTAGAGGCAAGTCAACCAAAACCTATTAGTTACACACAATTAAAAATGATGATGTATGAAAACTACAATTAGTTCATATTGGATGCTATTGGCATCAGTGGTATTCTTCTTCTCCTGTGAAAAGCAGGATGTCAGATTGCACACAACCATTCACGAAGACGGCACTTGTAAGCGCGAAGTCATTTATCGCCATGTGATGCCGCAGGAAGAAAGAGATTTCCTGTGGGGCAAGGACAGCACGTCTGCCCCGTTGGCTCCCGTTCCGGAATGCGTCAACATGGAGGGCTTCATGGGTTCTCACACCGACATCGGCGAGAACGACACGGTGACCACTACGCTCGAATACCGTGAATTTAAGGACGTGAAGGATATGTGTCAATATACCCCTCTGCAACTGAATGGCGCGCGTCTGAAATCGAATGCCAATCTTGAGAAGCATTTCCGCTGGTTCTACACGGAATACACCTACACGGAGACTTTCAATACCGTGGCTGACACCTTCAAGCTTTCACCCACCGACTATGCCGACAAGGATGTGGTCAGCTACTGGTTCACAGGTCAGCCCAACCTGCTTGAGGGGCTCAGCGGGGGACAGGCTTCGGAGAAAATCAGCAAGATGGAACCGTTCGTGACACGATGGATGAATGACAATCTCTTCAAGATGTGCTTTGACTACATGGTGCAGCACTACGACTCCATCCAGAATCCTCCTGTGAGCAAGGAACAGTTCGTGGCATTGCACGATTCGCTCTCCATCGCGCTCTTGAAGGATGGACAGGATATTGCCAATGTGGATCCTATGGAAGAGTTCGAGAAATTCTTCCATTCCAACGCCTATGCGCCTTTCTTCGATGAAGAAAATCCCTTCGGGAAAGGACTGAGAGAGGAGCTTGCCCACCAACTGAACATATTCTGGTTCTCGGTGTCATACTCGCTATCAATGCCCGGCGAAGTGGTGAATCCAGGTACAGGCGTTCTTAAGGATGGCATCATCTATTATCCCCTCACAGGCGAACGTCTCATTCCTGGTGACTACACCATCAGCGCCACCTCCCGTGTCACGAATATTTGGGCTTATGTTGTCACGCTCCTCATACTTCTCATAGCCATCGGTACTTTTGTGTATAGGGGGAGAAAGAAGAATCAAAATTAGGAATTAAAGGAGTTAAGGAGTTATCGCTCCGCTAAGGAGTTAAGCCGATACCTTGTACATGAGGAGTTCCCACCAAGATAACATTTGGCTTTAACTCCTTAACTCCTAAATATAAAATCATTAAATCTTTCATGACTACCATTTTCACAAAACTCATATCAAAGGCAACTGGCATCAGTGAACGTCAGGTGGCAGGAACTGTAGGACTATTGGAAGAGGGGTGCACCATCCCGTTCATCAGTCGATACAGAAAAGAAGTGACAGGTGCGCTTGACGAGGTTCAAGTGGCAAGTGTGAGCGACCAACTGGAGAAGTTGAATGAGTTGGCAAAACGCAAGGAGACCATCTTGAAAACCATCGAGGAACAAGGCAAACTGACTTCCGAGTTGAAGACTCGTATTGAAGCATCCTGGGACAGCACGGAATTGGAAGATATCTACCTGCCGTTCAAACCCAAACGCAAGACTCGTGCTGAGGTGGCACGGCAAAAGGGCTTGGAGCCTTTGGCAACTTTCCTGTTGATGCAGAACCCATCTGCCGATGTGGACAAGAAAGCCAAAGAATTTGTCAGCAAGGAGAAGGGTGTGGCAAGCATCGAGGAAGCCATACAAGGTGCACAGGACATTATCGCTGAAAAAGTGAGTGAAAGTGAAGAAGCCAGAAATATTGTACGTTTCAACTTCAAGAAGGATGCCGTTATTACCTCTGTCAAGGTGAAGCCCAAGACAAAGAATAAGGAGGAAGAAGAGGAATGGGAACAGAAGGCGCAGAAATACCGTGACTATTTCGACTTCTCGGAGAAGCTTGCCAAGTGTGCCTCTCACCGTCTTTTGGCCATGCGGCGAGGAGAGGCAGAGGGCATTCTGAGGGTGAGTATCAGTGGTGACGATGAGCGGTGCCTTGATAGGTTGGACAGACAATTCCTTCGCAACTCCAGCAAGAGTGCCGAACTTGTCTGGAATGCCATCGAAGACGGCTTCAGACGATTGCTCAAGCCCAGCATTGAAACTGAATTTGCCAACATCTCCAAAGAGCGTGCTGACCAAGAAGCTATCCGTATTTTTGTAAAGAATCTTGAACAGTTGCTTATGTCGCCTCCATTAGGTCAGAAACGTGTCTTGGCACTTGATCCGGGCTTCCGAACAGGTTGCAAGGTGGTGTGTCTTGATGCTGAAGGCAACTTGCTCCACAACGAGGCCATCTACCCTCATCCTCCCAAGAACGAACGTCGTGCTGCTGCCGATAAACTGTGGACACTCACCAAACAATATAAGGTCGAAGCTGTCTCCATCGGCAATGGAACAGCCAGCCGTGAAACTGAAGAGTTTGTGCGTGGTTTGGGACTGCCTAAAGAGATTCAGATATTTGTGGTGAGCGAAGATGGTGCCAGTATCTATTCTGCCTCGAAGGTGGCGCGAGAAGAATTCCCTGACTATGATGTGACGGTGCGTGGTGCTGTCAGCATAGGCCGTCGCCTGATGGATCCATTGGCGGAATTGGTGAAGATAGACCCCAGCAGCATTGGAGTGGGGCAGTACCAGAAAGATGTGGATCAGAAAGAACTGAAACACTCGCTCGACCAAACCGTAGAACTCTGTGTGAACAAAGTGGGTGTGAACGTGAACACCGCCAGCAAGCACCTGCTCACATACATTTCAGGTCTAGGTCCTGCCATTGCCCAGAACATTGTCACCTACCGAGCAGAGAACGGTGCTTTCGCCTCTCGAAAGGAATTGCTGAAAGTGCCGAAATTAGGTCCAAAGGCATATGAACAAGCTGCAGGATTCTTGCGTGTGAGTGGAGGAAAACAACCTTTGGACAATAGTGCCGTGCATCCTGAAAGCTATCCCATTGTGGAGCGGATGGCAAAAGATCAACATTGTTCCGTGGCAGAGCTGATGGCAAACAAAGATGTGCGCAGCCGTATTGACATTCGCAAATATGTGACAGACAAAGTAGGTCTTCCCACCCTTGAAGACATCATGCAGGAACTCGACAAGCCAGGTCGTGACCCTCGTCAACAATTGACCGTATTCGAATTCTCCAAAGATGTGAAGGAATTGGAAGATGTGCAGGTCGGCATGATTCTCCCCGGCATCATCACCAACATCACCAACTTCGGATGTTTCGTTGATGTAGGTGTCCACACCAAAGGTCTTGTCCACATCAGCGAATTGGCAGACCACTTCGTAAAAGACCCCGCAGAAGAAGTTCAACTCCATCAGCATGTCACCGTGCGTGTGATAGGAGTCGATTTGCAACGCGGAAGAATGCAACTCAGCATGAAAGGGCTTTAGGGTTAATATACTTTTCACTTTTAGTTTTTAGTTTTCAACTGAATCTGCTGCAAAGTTACGGCGATATGATGGGGTGACAAAAATATTCTCGAAAAGTCACCTCTCTCTTGCTTTACCAGATTCATAATGTGCAACTGTGCTGTTGAAGAAATGACGGAATGATTGTACTTGTATCATCAAATACGGGCACTCAGCGCATAATAATACGCGCTGTAATAACGAAATATTATGCGCTGGGTGTACGAAATGAGATGCGCACGGTGCGCACGTAGTTCATAAACACATTTGAACGTCACTCGTATACACACTTCAACGTCACTCGTATACACACTTCAACGTCACTCGTATACAACATCAAGCGTCACTAATATACTCAGCTCGATGTCACTAATATACTCACTTCTGTGTCAAGGCTATACTCACTCGTGCTTAAGGGCTATTCTCACTTCTGCTCATGGGGTATTCTCAATCCTGTGTAAGGGCTATCCTCAAAGGGTATATTTCGCTGCGCTAAATGATAAATGACAAATGAAAAATGCGATTGAGTGAGTACAGAAGACAAACTTGTTTGAACTACATCTGTTTGGTATAAAAGAAAGTGCATTATTGTGGCAAGCCGCCAAAAGAAAAATATAAAAAGGCAGGATCTTTTTTATCTATTTTTTTTAATCAATGAGAGGGAAAAAGCGTAAAGTGATAATTTTTTGAACCGAAAGGAGAACCTTAAATATCAATGTTTGTCAATGTTCATTTTTTCGTGGAAATCTTTTGGTAGATTACCTAATTATCCTTAAATTTGCGACTACTTTACCATTCGCTAATGAAAAACTCTAATAATATGTTCGAAAAAAGACTATTTTTTGCCATGCTGTTTTGTGCATGGGGAATGATCGGGTTTGCCCAAGAAACTACGTTTAAGGGCACCGTCAAAGACCAATTCGGAGACCCGCTGACGGGTGTATATGTGATTGTCGGAAAAGGACAGGGCACTGTGACTGACCTTGATGGTAATTTCAGTGTCAATGCTCCAGCAGGTTCTTCTTTGGAGTTTACATATATTGGTTTTAAGCCTCTGAAATTGAAGGGCTCGACGAACATGAACATCGTCATGGAGGAGGATAACACCACACTGGAAGATGCGGTGGTGGTGGGTTACAGCACGATGAAGCGCAGAGACTTGACAGGCGCTGTGGCATCGGTGACGGGTGATAAGCTGGCGGCTGTTCCTGTTGCCAATGTGGCTGAGGCGCTGCAAGGAAAGTTGGCGGGTGTGCAGATTACGGCTCAGGATGGTCGTCCTGCCGGTGAGATGTCCATCCGTGTGAGAGGTGGTGGTTCCATCACCCAATCGAACGACCCGCTGTTCATTGTTGACGGTGTGGCTGTCAGTTCCATTGATGACATTCCTGCTGACAATATCGAGAGCATCGACGTGCTGAAAGATGCATCTTCCACTGCCATTTATGGTGCTCGTGGTGCGAATGGTGTGATTCTTGTGACCACCAAAGCAGCGAAGGATGGCAAGCCTGTGGTCAAGTATAACATGTACTACCAGATAAAGGCTGAACCTAAATTGCTGAAACTGCAGGATGCCTACACGTATGTGCGTGACAGATGGGAATATATGCAGGCTGTGGGATATGGTGACAACATGGCGGCTTACTACGGTCTTGGTTCTGAAAAGGGCAACCATCTGAATGACTACCACGGGGTGGATTCGCATAATTATATGGATGATGTGTACCGTTCTGGTCATGTGTGGAACCACGACTTGTCATTGAGCGGTGGTACAGACAAGACAAGGTATTATGCGGCTGTGAATTATCTGGATGATGTCTCCACGATGAAGAAGAGCGGTCACCGCCGTTGGAACGTCAATGTGAAGTTGCAGCAGAGCATCACAAAGAACCTGAAACTGGATGTGGATGCCCGCTATAATGAGGCGAGGACACAGCTGGGCAAATATTTCAACGGCTCTTCGTCCAACATCAGCAATACGGTGGTGTATCCGTGGATGTTCAATATGATAGACAAACCGCTCGGAGAGGGGGGCACCACCAATTTCGGTGAGGGCAATTACTTTGCGGAACAGCAGTATAATCCTGTGGCGGTCATCAATGACAATGACTTTGTGAGGAAACGCCAGCGTGTGCGTCTCCATACTGCCCTGACATGGGAGATTATTCCGAACCTGTCGGCAAAGACAGAACTCAGTTTGTCGCGCAACTGGACAAAATCGGAAACATGGACAGGTCCTAACACAGGGCGTGACCTCGTTTCGTCAGCCAAACTGAATCAAGGTGACGGTTATGGTTCAGCATGGACCACCACCTTGAACTATGATTTCAAGGAACTGCTGCAAAGCGACATCCACTCGCTGAATGTGCTGGTGGGTAATGAAGTGTTGGGAAGCCGTTCAAACAACTCGACGATGTATGGTTACCAATTCCCTGCATCATGGGGCAAGGAAGAGGCTTTCGGACAGATTCAGATGGCACAAAACCGCAATCAGAGTTATTCCAACAACGATATCGGTGTGTCTTCTCATACGATTTCATGGTTCGGACGTACGAATTACACCTTGATGGACCGCTACCTCTTCACGTTCACTTTGCGTGCTGACGGTTCGTCGAAATTTGCTAAGGGTAACCGCTGGGGCTATTTCCCTGCAGGTGCTGTGGCATGGCGCATCTCGGAGGAGCCTTTCCTTGCAGAAACCCGCTCATGGCTCGACATTCTGAAACTCCGCCTCTCTTTGGGTATGGCTGGTAACGATGGCATCTCTGCCAGTGCTTTCAATGACGAGTGGGTGACTTCACAGAATGCGGATGGCAGTTTCATCTATACGACGGGGAACCTGAAGGGTAATCCTGATTTAAAGTGGGAGAAAACCATTTCACGCAACATGGGTATTGACTACAGTTTCCTGAATGGCAAGTTCAACGGTTCGGTTGATTTCTACTGGAACACGACGAAGGATTGTCTGATGCGTGTGCCTGTCAATTCGACATCGGGTTTCTCGTATATGTTCATGAATGCCGCCACCACCTCTAACAAGGGTATAGAGTTTGCGCTCAACTACAACATCGTCGAAAGGAAAGACTTTGGTTTGAAAGTAGGGTTGGTCTATAATTATAATGTAAATAAGGTGGAGAAGGTTCCTGCTGACGCGAACATGGATGGCGAGATGCGATTTGCCACCACTTCGATGAACCCCTCTAAGCCTTATGTCATCAGAGAGGATGAGCCTGTAGGTCTGATTATCGGTTACAAGGCTGACGGATTCTACAAGGTGGAGGATTTCAATGTGGAAGACGGTGTGTGGACTTTGAAGGATGGTGTGGAGGATTGCACCTTGACCACCTATCATGGCAGTGAGAACTATCAACGTCCGGAAGGTCAGTCGGCATTCCCCGGTATGCCTAAATACCAAGACACCAACAACGATGGAACTGTGGATGCCAAGGATGCGACCATCATCGGACGTATGTTGCCGAAACATACGGGTGGCTTCAATTTCTCGGGACACTATAAGAGTTTTGATTTCTCAGCCAACTTCACCTACCAGTTGGATGGAAAGGTGTTCAATGCCAATTATGCCCGTACGGTGCATAGCGGCAACAACACCAAGTGGTCTTCCATGAGCCGTCTTGCCACCAAGTTTGATAACCATTGGCGTATGTACAACACCAATGAGGAGGGTGACCTTTATGCTGTGACTGACCCTGCTGAACTGGCACGTCTCAATGAAGGGGCTAAATATGGATTGCTGGGTTATGTCTCCAACGATGCGCCCATCGTGAGCAACCATTATGTGGAGAGTGCCGCTTATCTGCGTCTGCAGTCGCTGACGCTCGGTTACACATTCCCCAAAACGCTGACGGGCAAGATTGGCATCAGCAACCTGCGTGTGTACTTCACAGGCAGCAACCTCTTCTGCATCACGGGATATGACGGTCTTGACCCTGACGTGAACACCAATGCAGCGATGGACAGCCACTATGCTGGCTTCCCGACACCGGGCTTTGACTATAACTCTTATCCACGTAGCCGTACCTTCACTTTCGGCGTCAATGTAACATTCTAAACTCAACCTGAAATGATGACTACTATGAATAGTAATAGAATAATGGGTGCTGCCCTCTGTGTGGCAGGACTGCTCACAATGAATTCATGCAGTGACTATCTCGAAACGAATTCACCGTCAACTGTTACAGCCCAATTGGCAACATCGTCTTTGGATGGTTGTCAGACCACTTTGGATGGTGCGTACGCGGATTTCCATGTGGCATTGCGTGACCAAGTGTTCGGAAACGGATTGTTCTATGCCCTTGATGCTGCCGGCTCGGATATTGAGCGTCACGGTGGTGAACAGCACACAGGACGTCTGAAAGCCGAGACGTTCTATAACGGAGGTGATCAGGCGATTGTTTCGACCTTCACCGTTCAGCAGGAACTTGGAACGGCAGACGGCAAGACTGCTTTCGCCTTGCTGTACGGCATCATCCCCACCATGAACATGCTCACGGATGGCATCACGCCTGAGATGTTGCAGAACGAAAAGGATGGTGAAGCCTATGGCGAGATATATGGACAGGCAGTGTGCATGAAGGCGACTTGCTACCGTGAACTCATCAAGTACTATGGCGATGTGATGTCCGTCTTTTCATTGTCTGACGTGCCGGAAAGTTTCTCGTCACGTTTGGACATCTACGACAAGATGATTGAGGAACTGGACAAAGCCAAGGATTTGTGTCCGGAATTGACCAACACCAACAAAAGGATGTTCACGAAACAGTATGCCTATGCGCTGCTGGGACGCATTGCGATGGAAGCAGGAGGCTATCAGACCTATCGGTTGGATGTGACTGACGAGTCACGATTGGAAAGACATCCTGACTACACCGACTTCAACAATGCTGCATACGCTCGTCCTAAAAACTATCAGCATTACTACGACATCGCCTACGATGCGTTCAAGTATGTGGCAGAGCATCCGGGAGCAGCACTATTCGATGCCAACGATTATTCCACGTTCTTCACGCAGTTGCATGCAAAGGATGGTGGATTGGCAGATGAATCCATTTTCGAAGATGAGAACGTGCAGGGTTCATCAACAACGGGTAATCAGGAGCGACCTTACAGTATCGGACGTCCTGCCACCAGTTCCAACAAATACGGAGTGTGCAAGTCTTATGGGCAGACCCGTATCAATCCTGCTTTCTACTATGGCATCTTTGACCCACGCGACAAGCGTCGTGACATCTCATGTGTGGTGACGGGTTCCTATCTGAAAGCATCCAGTCAGCGAGAAGACCTGAGCGGTTATGATGGTAGCGGATGCTGCTATGAGGTGCTTTTAGGTTTCGGCATGAAGACTTCAGCAGACGGTGCGGGCATTGCCTGTGGAAAGTTTGACGAGAACCGCCAAGTGAACCCCTATATCACGAAACAGCGTCAGTCGGGCATTAACGCTCCCTATATGCGAATTTCGGAGGTTTACCTTGGACTTGCAGAAGCCGCATTGATGAAGACCACCCCCGACCAAACTGTGGCTGACACCTATTATAACAAGACGCATCAGCGAGCTGGATTGGATATGAAGAGTGGAGTAACGCTGGAAGATGTTGTCGATGAACGTGGCTTTGAATATGCTGGCGAAGGAGACCGCCGTTGGAACTTGATACGCACTGGTTTCATTGGCAAGAAAGTGAAAGCCGTCAAGGAACTGACCGAGAAGATGATTGACGGTCTGAAAGCAAAAGGATATTATACTTTTGAGAATGGAAACACCATTGCCGATTACATCTACTACAAGGGTGTAAACCCAACAGACCTCGGTCTTTCCTCCCGTGTGACAGGACCAACTCCTGATGATATGCTGGTGGGTGGTTATGAGCCTGCCACGGATGAGGAAGCCACTCTCTTCCCAGGATGGCGTGGACAACATGACTGGTCGTACTATGCTGAGAGTCAATTCCCTAATTCCAACATAGCCATCAAGGGATTGTTTTCACGCATCACTGACACTCCAGAAGGTTACTACAAGAAAGCGTGGGGTAAAGCGCTGGTTGAACAGGAAGAAGCCAATGGCTTTTACTATAATGACCTCTTCAAGGGTTGGGATTGCAAGTCTGCTCCCATCTATCTTGTACCCATTTCACAGAATGGACTCATCGGTGGATTGACCAATGGTTATGGGTTTACCAGTACATTCCAAAATGAATAATTAATCTTTAATATATCAATAAAATCACTCAGAGTTAAGTAAAAGAAGAATGAAAAACTATTTGAAGAACAGTATTTTCCTATGCATGATCTGCATGGGAAGTTTAACTGTATGTGCAGCTGATGACAATGACATTATTGAGTTTCAGGGCGACCGCTATGTGATCCATGTGGACAAGATGAATCCCGACAGCGAAATGACTTTACTTGATGTATTGCATACCTGCCCCGAATTTTTATCAATCAACGGAAAGAAGCTGGATCTAAATTATTCGTTGCGTATTGATAACATCGGTATCGTAGCAGATTTGGAAACATTTTTGTCGAATGTAAAGGCTTGTGAGATAGACCATATCCATATTTGCAGCAACAGTTCGGTCGCTAAGGCTGTGAGCGGTACGAAGGGTGTGATTGACATCTATTATCGTGAGGACATCAAGAGAGACGGCAAGGTGTCTCTTGCAGGTAGTACCTACGGCAATGGCATGCTCTATGCCGACGTGACCAACAGGAGTGAAAAACTGACGGTGCAGGCTTTTGCCATGGCACACACTTTTTACGGCAAAGCATACCCGACGGATGAGTGGCGCATGACTGATCGTGGATTGGCTGAAAACCTGCATCTCAATTTAGACTGGAAAATCAGTGAGAGTGACAGGCTCATTATCAAAGCTTTTCAAAAGTATGGCGACAGCAAAACAAAACTCTTCAATCCGGGTTGGATGGTAACTCATGCTAACTCCAACCGTTATGTGGATCTTGTATTGTCATACTCCCACACATTCAAGAACGATGCTATTCTATTTGCAGAGATGGGTGGCGACTACACCAGCGGTTCTAATCAAGGCGAAAGGACGGGCGACAGCTATCCCTACGTTTTCGCGGAGTTCAACACTCCTATCTTCACACCAGACCTTTGGCTGATGGTCGGTACAGAGTTGGATTACGATAACCTTTTGTCTTTCAAAGAGAGTCGTGAGCAGTTCATGCAGGCTGACTTTTACGCTCAGCTCGACTATGCTCATGGTCCATGGTTGTTGACTTTTGGTGACCGCTACCGCATGATGCACTATTGGAATCGTCAGTACGATTCTGAAGACCGCAGCATCTGGAAACATGCGCGCAACAATCACTCATACCTTGCTAGTGCGGGTTACAAGGCTGGACGCAATTTCTTCCAGACATTGTTCACTCGCCGCTTCTACGTGCCTGAAATGAGTGATTTTCTAGTTGACGAAACAGAGCCAGGAACATCACTGAAATATTCAGCCACCGATTACCGTACAAACCTCGTGCATCAAGGAGTGCTGCGCTATTCCTATCAGCAGAAGAACTTTTTCTTGCACTCAAGTGTTGAAAACACATGGTATAGCCACCTTTCTAGCCCTAACCACCAGCAATTGGGCATCAGAAGCTCTATCTTTTGGAAAACGGGTCCATGGGAACTGACATTTGGCGCCAACTACTACCACAAACATAAAAAGGAAGGTGCTGATACTCCTTCTGAAAACGACAATTTCGTCACACTTAAGGCTGCACCAACCCTCAACCTTCCTCACGGAGTTCGTCTCTCTTCGGTGCTCCTTTATAGCAGTAGGCGCTCAATGGATAACATCCATGCCCATCTTTTTGCCACTGTCAAGGCAAATAAACAAATTGGCAAGAAATGTAATGTCTTTGCCGAATACCACGACTTGGGCGGTTATATGACTGGTACATGGGAACAACTCTCTTGTCTTTATCAAAACCGAGCAGTAAGTGTTGGTGCCACTTTTTATCCTTTCCGAAAATAATATTCCGAAACAAAGAAAGAAATAGTATTATTACGAGATGAAAATCATTGGATCTGTAAAAGTAGAAAAGTCTAAACGCTTGACATACTTGGCTCAATTGGTTGTAGTTTTGTTTATAGGTTGGTTGGCTTATGCAGTGGGCATCAATCACATGCCCGTAAAGAATACTATATGGGCTTTGACTCCACCTCTCATAGCTATCTCGCTGGCGCTAATTACCAAGGAGGTATATAGTTCGTTGTTCTTTGGTATGGTGACAGGCGCGTTGCTCAATGCAAACTTTGACCTTGTGGGAGGGCTCAATCAACTCTTTCCCAATGGTATCATGACCGTGCTGTCTGACAAGTGGAATGTCGGCATACTTGTCTTTCTTGTCATCTTAGGTACGATGGTGCAACTGATGAACCGTACGGGTGGTTCGGCAGCTTTCGGTGTTTGGGCAGCCAACCACATTAAAAGCCGTGCTGGTGCACAGTTCTCAACCATGTTGTTGGGTTGCTTGATTTTTATTGACGACTATTTCAACTGCTTGACTGTTGGCTCTGTCATGCGCCCTGTCACTGATAAGCATAAGATAAGCCGTGCCAAGCTGGCATACTTAATTGACTCGACGGCAGCACCCATTTGCATCATTGCACCTATCTCGTCGTGGGCAGCAGCCGTGTCGGGATTTGTCAAAGAGGAGAACGGCATCAGCATTTTTATTCAATCCATCCCATTCAATTTTTATGCCTTGCTGACCTTGCTGATGATGCTCTTCATCATCTTCATGAAAGTTGATTTTGGTCCCATGTCGCTCCACGAGAACAATGCGCTTAGGGGTGACCTCTTCACAACGAGCTGTGCTAAACAATCTGATGGAGAGGGACAGAAGGAAGGTAAAAAGGGTAGGGTGTCGGATCTGATTATCCCTGTCGTGCTTCTCGTTGTCGGATGTGTTATCGGTATGATATACACTGGTGGTTATTTCAGTGGCAAGAGCTTTGTCGATGCCTTTGCTGCCAGCGATGCCTCAGTGGGTTTAGTGATGGGCTCTGCTGTGGCACTCGTCATCACCATCATCTACTACCTGTCGCGCAAATCGTTGTTGTACAGCGACTGCATGGAATGTTTGCCAGATGGTGTCAAGCAGATGGTGCCTGCCATGTTGATTCTGGCGTTCGCATGGACACTGAAGAGCATGACTGACAGTTTGGGAGCCGCAGTTTATGTGGCAAGTTTGGTGGAAAACTCTGCAAGCGGACTTATGGGCTTCCTTCCTGCCATCATCTTTGTCGTAGCCGTAGTGTTGGCATTTGCATCTGGCACATCGTGGGGCACTTTCGGCATTCTCATCCCCATCGTGGTGTCTTGTTTCCATGATGTTGACCCTCAACTCATGATTATTTCAATCTCTGCTTGCATGGCAGGTGCGGTGTGTGGTGATCATTGCTCTCCCATCTCCGACACCACCATCATGTCATCGGCAGGAGCACAATGTGAACACTTGAACCACGTCACCACTCAGTTGCCTTATGCGCTAACGGCAGCATCAGTGTCATTCCTCACATTCCTTGTGGCAGGCTTCACCAAGAGTGCCATGCTCTCTCTTTTATTCGGTATTGTGGTAATGTTCCTGCTCTTCTTGTTCCTCCGTTACAGAAGTTCTTCTCGCCGTTGTTGAAAGTTAAGGAAAAAAGTGCTAAAGATGAGAGATGCACCTCCATTGTCGGGGGTGCATCTCTTTTGTTATACTTGAGTTTATGTTTTATTTCACTTGAGTCATACTGAAAGTGGCTGTATAGTAGGAACCATCAGCAGCTTGGCGAAGGGCTGTCCATTCCATCTTGCCATCTTTGATGGAAGCAATCTCCCAACTTTCACGTTTCTCAGTGTCGTCGCCCACATTCTTCCAACGCGAACAAAGCAAGATGCCATCAACAAAGTATTCTGCCATGGTGTTTTCTCTGTTTACCCATTCTCCTTTGTCGTTTTGACTGTAATAGACGAAAGTTCCGTCAGCCTTGTACTCCCAACGGTGTGGTTTTCCGTCGCTATGTGTGTCCTTTTCACTTGTTTGTTGTCCTTCCCATGTGCCGATGATGTCTTTGCTGTAGTCTTTAGTCACGCGTACTTTGCGCTCCTTCAAGTCTTTCGTGTTTCTATATAATTCACCATCTTTGAATGTCTTGTTGTTGGCGATGAGCTTCATCTCGTCATTAGTGATGGAGAGAACTTCAAATTGTTGTTCAAATGAGATATGTGGTGTTGTATTTGGCACTTCCACAGAATGGGACAATTTGTTGCCGTTGTTAGTGTATTGACCTTCACAGTGGTTTACCCACAAATTCAAGTCGCTGATAGCGCTGATGGAGAGGCTGTAATAGTACTTCGAAGCAGATTCGTATGTCACCACCTGCTTGGAATCCGTTGGCACAAGCTTACCATCTGCTTCAGCCATCATCCATTTACCTTTGATTGTTTCATCGAGATTGTTAATGCCAGTGTTGTCATCATCATCGTTGTTACATGCGGTTAACATTGTTGCAGTGAGACCGCATGTCAGGATGGTTGCCATCATCCATAAAAAATTTTTTTTCATGTAGTTTCGTTTTAGTATTATTAATTGGGTGTAATCTGTTGTTCTGCAAAACGCACAGTCTTCACTTATTTCGTTCCTCCACCGAGAGCGATGTACAAAGCTATAAGGGCTTGAGCACCATCGTAAAGGTTCATTGCCTCGCTAAGCTGGGCACTGAGCAAACTTTCTTGTGCTGTGAGCACTTCAAGATAGTTTGCCTTACCATTATCCATCAGCTCATGGGTGCCGTTATAGGCATCGTGAAGCACTGCTACCTGACGTTTGTAGTAGCCATCTTTCTCCAGTGCTGCTTGGCAATCCGCCATAGCCTCATTCACTTGGTTACCCGCATCGATGACTGTCTGCACATATTTGTTCTGCACATCTTCTTGAGTGAGTTTGCTCACTTTGAGGTTTGTGAGCAATTTTCCACGTGCAAAAATAGGCTGTGTGAGAGAAGCCACTGCAGTCCACAACAACTTGCCAGGATCGGTCACGACGCCAGCATTGTTCGTCCATCCTAATGCCCCCTGCAAGGTAATGGATGGGTAGAAGGCGGAACGCGCTGCTTGTGTATTGTAGAAGGCTTCTTCCATGGCATGTTCAGCTATGCGCACGTCTGGACGACGCGTAAGCAGTTGTGCCGGCACACCGACGCTGAATCGCTGAGGCAATTCATAGTTTCCCCAACGCTTGCGCTGGATGTGTTGAGGGGTGATTGCCAGCAGACGACAAAGGGCATTCTCCACCTGACGGATGTTACGCTTTGTATCTACCAGCTGAGTTTTTACGTTCAAATAAGAAGACTCCATCTGATTGACTGCCGTAGAGTAGGACTTGCCGTTTTCCCACAGCGTTTTCTGAGTCTCCAACGAAGCGTTCCAAAGACTGTCGGTCGCTGTAAGAATCTCCATCTGACGGTCAAGCACCAACAGGAGAATGTAGTGCTGTGCTACAGAAGAAATCAGATTGGCACGTATTGCCTCCTCTTGAGCTTGAGCTTGCAGCAGCACAGCCTTCGATTTGCGCTTCTGGCTGGTGATGGATCCAAACACATCCAAATCCATGCTCATTTGCAATGACAAATCATATGCCTTCGAAACTGGACTGTTATCAAAACTTGACAATGTGCCAGAAGGTGAGAAATAGAGCGATGGCAGATAAGCCAGTTTTGCAGCACGAAGCGCTGCCTCCGACTTCTCCACGGCAATACGGGCAGAGTTCAAGTCTGTGTTACGCACCAGAGCAGTGTCAATTAGTTGCTGGAGCAATGGGTCTGTGAAGAATTCACGCCAAGACAAATCTGCCAACTGTATGCCATCAGTGTTTACGACGTCATTACCATAGGCATTGACTGGCACTTCTGCTGTGGATTGATATTTGTTGTATATGCCACACCCAGAAAGTACGAAACAAGCGGCGGCGGCAAAAATAGATATTATTCTTTTCATAACTTACTCGTTTTCAGTTTAACTTCATCGAGATTAAGATTCAGCGTTCTGTGTTTTACCTTGGAATTTCTCATGTAGCTTCTGGAATACAATGAAGAATGCTGGTACTACAAACAGCAAGGCAATGGTGCCCACAGTCATGCCACCCACCACGCCAAGAGCGAGGGCGCGGTTTCCGTTAGCTCCAGCACCGCCTTCGATGATGAGCGGTATCATACCTGCAATCATCGTCACCACCGTCATTAGGATAGGACGCAGACGTTCTTTGCATGCCTCGAAGGCTGCATCGACGATGCTCAGTCCTTGCGCACGACGTTCAGAAGCGAACTCCGTTATCAGGATGGCAGTCTTGGCAAGCAAACCAATCAACATGATGACACCCGTCTGAAGGTAGATGTTGTTGTCCATGCCTGGCAGATGGAGCAGTGAACCGAAGTAGGCGAATAAGAAAGCACCCATGAGTCCGAAAGGAACACTCAGGAGCACAGCCATCGGAGTGAACCATGAGTTGTAGAGAGATGCCAGAATGAGATAAATCAGGATAGCACAAATGACATAGATGAGTGCTGTGGCGTTGGAGCCGGAAGTCTCCTCCAACTCACGCGACATACCGCTGTACTCATATGTGGCAGAAGAAGGCATTTCCTGCTTAAACACCTCGGCGATAGCGTTGTGAGCGTCACCTTCTGTGTAACCACTACCTGCAGTGACGAAGCAAGTGATGCTTTGGAACAGGTTGAAGTGTTCGATGTTCGAAGGACCCACAATCTCTTTCAATGTGACAAACTCAGCGATAGGTGCCATCTTGCCACCCTTCACCTGCACGAAGATGTTGTGCAGTGAGGATGGGTCGAGACGATATTCTGGAGAAGCACATGCCATGATACGATAGACCTTACCGAACTGGTTAAAGTTTCCGATATAGGATCCACCGCAGAAGGCACCGAGCGTGTTGAGCACTTCTGCAGGCGACACACCAGCGCGGTCACACTGAACAGCATCAACATCAACTTGATACTTGGGATAACGCTCAGAGTAAGATGACATGGCGGAACCAATCTCTGGACGTTCTGCCAGCTTGTTCAGGAAATGCTCGGTCTTTTTGGCAAATTCCGACATATTGCCGTCGGTGGGGTCTTCCACCACCAGATTCACACTGTTACTCGTACCATATCCAGGAATCTGTGGCATCTGGAACGGCAGCACCTGCACGTTCTTGATGTCCATACAGTCATAATAGAAACGAGCGATGACGAGGTCTATCATGTGGTTCATACCTGGACGTTCGTCCCAATTCTTCAGACGAACAATCAGCGTGGCAAAATTCGAACCTTCACCAGATGCCATACCATAACCGCAGCATACTGCAAAGCTCTCCAGCTCTGGAATCTTTTTCACTTTGGCTTCCACTTTCTTCACAATCTCACGGGTCTGCTGCAAGGTGGTACCTTCAGGCACACGAATCTCTGCCAAGAATACGCCTTGGTCTTCCTGTGGAACGAGACCTGACGGCAAGTTCTTCATAAAGAACGCGAACAGAATGGCTGCAACCACCAACAAGCTCCATGCAAGCACAGGGCGTTTGATGAACTTCTGAACGCTCTTTGCATACTTGTTGTAGATGGCATTGTAACTCACCGTATAGGCTTTCTTCGTATAGTAGGTCAGGCTCTTGCCTTCCTTCTTGCCTTGCTCCATCCTCATCATGATAGCGCAGAGGGCAGGGCAGAGCGTCAAAGCAGACACGCAGGACAGACCTACGGAAGATGCAATTGTCACACCGAACTGAGTGAAGAATGTACCGGACGTGCCAGGCATGAAGGTCACGGGGATGAACACCGCCATGAACACCAAGGTACAGGAGACAACAGCCACCGACACTTCACTCATTGCCTGACGGGTGGCTTCACGTGCATCGCTGATACCACCCTCCATTTTCGCCATCACAGCTTCGACCACCACAATGGCATCGTCCACCACGGTTCCGATGGCCAGCACAAGGGCGAACAGTGTCAGGATGTTGAGCGAGAAGCCTGCCAAGGAGACGACTGCGAATGTGCCCAACAGTGACACGATAATCGAAATGGAAGGAATGATAGTGGCTTTGAAATTTTGAAGGAAGAAAAACACCACGAGAATCACGAGGATGATGGCGATGATCAACGTCTCCACCACATTATGGATAGCGGCAAAGAGGAAGTCATCACTGGTCATCATCGTCACGAACTCCAACCCAGCAGGCATCGTTGCCTTCATCTCCTCACAAGTTTTGTTGATGCGGGCATTCACCTCGGTGGCGTTAGCGCCTGGTGCTTGGAACACCATGAAGAGGGCACCCGGACGGTCTTGGATGTTTGAGGTGTAGTTGTAACTCATGGCACCAATCTTCACCTCTGCCACATCGCTTAAGTGAAGCATGTGACCGCCATCGCTGGTGCGCAATACGATGTCGTTGAACTCCTCCACGCTTTTCAATGTACCCTTGTACTGCATCGAGTACTGGTAGGCGTTTTCCGACTGTTCGCCTAATGAACCTGTAGCGGCAACGAAACTCTGTCCACCGATGGCTGCGAACACCTCTTCTGGTGTCAAGCCATATTGAGCCATCACATCAGGTTTCAGCCAGATGCGCAGGGCGTAAGTGTTACCGAGGCTCTGCACGTTACCCACACCGGGGATACGCATCAGACGTGGCTTGATGTTGATGTCAACATAGTTCGAGACAAAATCCTCGTCATACTTTCCATCAACACTCTTCACGGCAAAAATCTGCAGGATGTTACTCTGCATTTTCTGCACCGTAATACCCACCTTGTTCACATCGGCAGGTAGGAGGGCTTGTGCGCGGGTCACGCGGTTTTGTACATTCACAGCTGCCATGTCGGCATCCACTCCCTGCTTAAAATACACATTGATGCTGACATAACCATTGGATGAGGCTTTTGAAGTCATGTAAGTCATGTCAGTCACACCATTGATTGCCTCTTCGAGCGGCTGGATGACGGACTTCATGATGGTGTTCTCGTCGGCACCCGAATAAGTGGTGGAGACAAGCACCGTTGGCGGTGCAATGTCAGGATATTGCTCCACTGGCAGCGAGTTCATCGAGATGTAACCCACCAGCGCAATCACAATCGAGATGGCACATGCCATCACGTATTTGTTGATAAAAATATTGTTCTTCATAATTGAAAGTCTTTCAAAGTTAAAAGTGAATAACTAAAAGTTAAAAGTAAAAATATCCTTGCAAACAGAATGCCAACATACCGCATGGCAGGTAACTTTCACTTTTAGTTTTTAGTTTTTAACTTTTATTTTTTCTCACTCTTTGCTTGTTCGGGAAACAGTACCTTCTGTCCCTCACTTACGTTATTGGCGCCGACGGTCACAATCTTGTCACCCACTTTCAGACCGCTGGTCACGACGTAGTCCTTACCATTGCCGACATCTTGTGTTGTCACGTCGATGCCAGTTGCGGTACTGTCAGCCTGCACTTTGTAAACCAATGATTTGTCCTGCAAACGCACTACTGCATGCTGTGGAATGACAATTACGTCTTTTTCCACAAATGGCAGCACGATTGTGCCCTGCACACCAGAGTACAAATGTCCATCGGGGTTGGGGAACGACACCTTGCTGGTCAACGAACCAGTAGCAGCATTCACCACACCTGTCAGGCTGGTGACACGACCTTTGTGAGGATATTCTGTACCATTCTTCATCACGAAAGTTGCCTCAGGCAAATTGGCAATATACTTCTCCTTGTCTTCCGCATTGATGCCCTCCTGCACCATGGCCTCAACGATAGCTTCTGTCACCGAGAACTCTGCCTCCATCGTTGTGTTACCACTCAGCACAGTCAGTTGAGTCATAGGTGTCACCTGATCGCCACCACGTACAGGAATCTCACCGATAATGCCCGAAACAGGAGCTTTAATGGTGCAGAAACCAAGATTCACCTTTGCGCGGTTCACAGCGGCACGGGCTTGAGCCACCGAAGCCTGAGCTTGGCGGTAGGTGTTTTGCGAGTTTTCGAGCATGTAGCTGCTTACAATCTTCTTTTCAAATAGGTTTTTGTTGGAGTCAAACTCCAGCTTAGCCGAGTTTTCCTGAGCCAAAGCTGCCTGCAAATTAGCCTGAGCAGCTTCCAGTTCCAGTTGGGCATTGCGCGAGTCAATGACAAAGAGTGTTTGTCCCACTTTAACTTGCTCACCTTCACTCACATAGATTTTCATCAGCTGACCACTTACCTGCGGCATGATGTTCACGTCAGCCTGACCTTTCATCTTGGCACTAAACTTTGCAGGAATCTCAACGTCTGTTTTTGAAACAGTCATCGTTTCAAACGATGATTGTGTTTCCTCAGGAATGTCCAGGCCACATGAGGTCAATCCACCGACCACTGCGCCGATTACCAAGGCCCACTTGGAAAAATTCTTTTTATTCATATATCATTAAATTTAGGTTGTTGTGTGCTTCACAATATGTCTTCCCTTCTCATAGTCTCACAGGTGTCACTTAGGTTGGAAAAACAGATTTCATTTGCAAAGATAAACATTTTTTCAAAGAACAATCATCATTTTGCTGATTTTTTTTAAAATATTCTCTTTTTGTGTTTGAAACAAATGTGAGGATATGCCTTTTTTGACATATCCTCACGTTTTTATTCATTTACGTCCTCTTTTTCTTCATTCTCTAACGCCTCGGTAGGTGGGGTTCTGTAGATTTTCCAACCTATTGCAGCCACAAGCAAGGTCATGAGGGGGCTGATGATGTTGAAGAAACAGTAGGGGAGATAGACGAGTGTGGGGATACCGAGGACAGCTGCTTGAGTCATGCCGCAGGTGCTCCAAGGAATGAGAACAGAGGTGACAGTGGCAACATCTTCGGTGGTGCGGCTAAGGAGACGTGATTCGTAACCCTGCTGACGATAAGCGTTTCGGTACATGTTGGCAGTGAGAACGATGGAGATGAATTGGTCGCCTGTGGTGATGTTGAGGAATAGTCCTGAGCACGCGGTGGTGCCAACGAGGGTGAATCGGTTGTGAGCCATGCGGATGATGACTCGAGTAAGACTTTCAATCATGCCGCTTGCCACCATGCAGGAACCGAAACACATGGCACAAAGGATGAGCCAGATGGTGTTGAGCATGCCTGCCATGCCTCCTGTGGATACAAGGTCATTGAGCGCAGCGTGTCCCGTGTCGATGGCTGTGGCACCGTAGTAGGTGATGGCAAGCCCTTTGAACAGTGACATGATGGAGGAAACTTCGTTGGTGTCTGCTATCTGGTGAAGAATGTGCGGCTGAAGGATAAGTGCCGTGATGCCTGCCATGATAGCAGAGGCGAACAAGGTGATGACGGATGGCACTCTTTTGGCAATGAGTACAGCAGTAAGGATTGGGACGAGCAATGTCCACAAGGAAATGTTAAAGGTGTGGTCAAGCCCCTCTGTATATTCTGCCACCTGCATGTCTGTTCCCTCGTCATGGCCAAATCCGACAATGAGAAAAATGATGAGGGTGATGAGGAAAGTGGGCACAGTTGTGTACATCATGTAGCGGATGTGTACGAAGAGATCAGTGCCAGAGACGGATGAGGCGAGGATGGTGGTGTCGCTGAGGGGTGACATTTTGTCGCCGAAGTAGGCTCCGGAGATGATAGCACCAGCGGTCCATGCCACATCGATGTCAAGAGCCTCGCTGATGCCCAGCAATGCCACGCCAATGGTGGCGATTGTGGTCCACGAACTGCCTGATAGCAGGGACACCAATGCACTGATGATACAAGTGCTGACCAAGAAGAACTGAGGCGACATGATTTGTACACCATAATATATTAATGTGGGCACCACACCGCTAATCATCCACGCTCCCGAGAGCATACCCACAGCCAAGAGGATGAAGAGCATGATCGCCATGTCGCCGATTATCTTGGCAATGTGCTCCTCGAACTTTTTCCATGGCACATGATAAATAAGCATGGATAAGGAGATGCACACTGCTGCACCAAAGATGAGGGCTATCTGACTGCCACCACTCAGCGAATCGCTTCCAAAAAGATAAATGACAGTGCCCAAGAAGACAATGAGCACTATAACAGGAATGAGAGCCACAAGTGGGTGAGGCAATCGGTACTTTTCAGTATTGTTCATGTACTAAGTCTTTAAGATTTTGCAAAGGTACGAAAAACTATTAAGGATGGAAAATGAAGGAGTG
The DNA here is from genome assembly GCA_900316505.1 of uncultured Prevotellaceae bacterium. Taxonomy (GTDB): domain Bacteria; phylum Bacteroidota; class Bacteroidia; order Bacteroidales; family Bacteroidaceae; genus Minthosoma. The sequence continues at coordinate 16,776 of ONDH01000004.1, read as the reverse complement.
AAAAGTCGGCGGAAAAGATGCACTTTTCAAAATGAGAGGTGATAAATGAGAGATGAACAGTCACTTGTCAACTCTCAACTCTAATCTCTCAAAAAAAATACTGATTCGGAGATTGCGCATTTAAGTGACTTCCACTCGCGCATGCAAGTGTTCCTCACAAACGAACGTAAGTCTTGCCCGTAAACGAACGTAAGTCTTGCCCACAAACGAGTTGCATCCATTGGAATAGTGCAAAGTTTTGCGACAAACTTTGCACTATTGCAAGGATTTCATTTCTTCTTGGATTTTTTTTGATTGCGAAAAGTGAGAAAAGCAAAAGGGACGTATTGTTCTTGGACAACGACGAGAGTGAGTGTCGCCTTATGTTATGCCTTAATGCTTTGTTCACTCCTTTACGATGGAGAAGGATGCGCCGTCCCACTTTCCGCTGTAAGAATCTAATGTGTCGTCATCTTCCGATTCTTCGTCGTCGCCATAGTTGAAAGCGTACACGACGATGTCTTTGCCTTCTTCGGGCAGATACAGGACGATGTCCTCGTATGAGGCGGCAAGTTTGTCAAACACTTTCACGACGTTCATGTCTGGTGTCATGAGTCCTGTTGCCTTGTCATAATCGTAAAACATGTACTGACCCATCATTCCTTCTCCTTCCATGCCACACTCAGTTGTCACACCTACCAGCTGGTGCCCGTTCTTGCGATTCCAATAGCATAATGTCACGTTATTGACAGACTCGAATCTCCAGTCGCAAGCGATATAGCCGTTCTTTGGATAGTCCTTTACAAAGAACACTTCCTCCGGCTTCTCGAAATCGGTAGGATTCTTAAAATAGGAAAGCATCTTAGCACAAGGCTCAGCCGCCGAATATTCTTGGCAGAATGCCTTGGCAAAAGCATGGATGTCCACTTTGCCGCCTTCGGTTTTCACCGTGATGGGACGGGTTGACCAGCCTTCGAATACCGACGCTTTGTTGCTGGATTCATCAGCGGATGTTTCGTCATCTGTTGGTTGGTCACTCACGACAGTTACAGCCGTCGAATCTTCTTCGCCACCCTTTTCGGCAGCATTCTTGCTGTTGCAACTGCAGAAAAGCAGGGGAAGTGCCAATCCGCATGCCCAAATGTAAGTTGTCTTTTTCATTATCGTTTTGTTTGGGGTGATAAAAACTTTTTAGTAGTAAAACTCACCACAAATATACGACGATTTTGATAGATACCCAAATTTATAGAGGAAAAACACAAAACAACCGCTTTCTTGTCCACTTTATGTGGCAAGTTTTTGATGATTTGGGAAAGAAAACGTACCTTTGCATTCTTAAAAGCTACAACAATGGTACATTTGGACAAGCAAGAGGCACAGACGAAGTATGAAACGCAGGATGGCATCGCCTTCATCGAATGGGTGACAGACGGGTATCTGGCGGCAATTGGTGGTGGATTGACTGCCGAGAACATGGACATGCTGAGTGCAGAGCAACACGCTGTGTTGTGCTACCGATATGTGCTTGACGAGGTGATGGAAGGTGGATTTATCCAACTGATTATGAACGGCTATGCACCTTATGTGCTGGAAGGACCGTTCCCGATGGTGGTGAAGAAACAGTGGGGAAGTGTGGAAGGTCAGGAGAAGGTGATGAAGGACTTCTCGAAACTGTTGTATGAGGTGAAAAAGGAGTACCACAAGCATCAAGAGGAACTTTCACAAGACATGAGCGACGAGGATTTCATGGCAATGTATGAGCAGTTGGAAGAACTGAACGAGTTGGGTGACGACTTTCTTGACGAGCATCAGGAGGAGGTGACCCCAGCAGTGGCGAAGATGATAGTGGAGAATTTAGATGAGTATATGTAAGATTATGGCAAAGAAAAAGATAGCGAAACCGCAGCAGGTGAACATCAAGAACAAGAGAGCGTCGTTTGACTATGAATTCATCGACACTTTCACGGCTGGTATCGTCTTGACAGGTACGGAAATCAAGAGCATACGTGCAGGCAAAGCGAGCCTCGTGGACACCTATTGCTACATCAATAATGGGGAGATTTGGGTGAAGAACATGTATGTGGCTCTCTATTCGGAGGGTTCATACAACAACCATGTGGAGCGTAGAGAACGCAAGTTGCTCTTGAATCGAAAGGAAATACGCAACTTGCAAGAGGATACGAAAGCCCCTGGCTTCACCATCGTGCCTGTCCGTCTGTTTATCAATGAGAAAGGCTTGGCAAAACTGGACATTGCGTTGGCGCGAGGAAAGAAAGAATATGACAAGCGACAGACATTGAAGGAGAAAGAGGATAGACGGGAAATAGACAGGGCAAAGAAGAATTTTATAAGTTAAAAACGAAGCGCGAATGGTGAAGATACACGACATCATCAAACAACGGATACTTGTGCTGGACGGTGCGATGGGCACCATGATTCAGCAGTACGGACTTGTGGAGGAGGACTTCAGAGGCGAACGGTTCAAAGAGGTGTCAGGATTGATGAAGGGCAACAACGACATCCTTTGCCTGACTCGCCCTGACGTGATTGCCGACATCCACAGGAAGTATCTGGAAGCTGGGGCTGACTTGATTACCACCTGCACTTTCTCCTCTCAGCGAGTGTCGATGGCTGACTATAATGTGCAGGAGTATTGCCGTGAGATGAACTTGGCTGGTGCAAGGATTGCCCGTCAACTGGCTGATGAATACACCCGAGAAACTCCGATGAAACCGCGTTTTGTGTTGGGTGATGTAGGACCAACCAACAAGACGCTGAGCATTTCGCCCGATGTGAACAACCCTGCTTTGCGTAGCCTCACTTACGACGAATTGGTGGCTGCCTATGTGGAGCAGATGGAGGCACTTCTGGAGGGTGGCGTGGACGCACTCTTGATAGAAACCATCTTTGATTCGCTCAATGCCAAAGCTGCCATCTATGCGGCGGAAAAGGCGATGGAATCGACTAAAATCCGTGTGCCTCTGATGCTCTCCATTACGGTGAGCGATACCGCCGGACGAACCCTTTCCGGACAAACTTTGGAGGCGTTCTTGGCAAGTGTGCAACATGCTGACATCTTCTCCATCGGATTGAACTGCTCATTCGGTGCTCGCCAACTGAAACCATTCTTGAAGGCATTGGCTGATAAGGCTCCTTATTATATCTCAGCACACCCGAATGCTGGATTGCCCAATTCGTTGGGACTCTATGACCAAACGCCTGAAATGATGGCGGAGCAAGTGAAGGAGTATGTGGAAGAGGAACTTGTGAATATTCTGGGTGGTTGCTGTGGAACAACGGAAAAATTCATCGAACTTTATCCATCCATAGTTGAAGGGAAGAAACCTCATGTCCCTGTCGGAAAGCCCAAGAACATGTGGCTGAGTGGATTGGAGCTGTTGGAACTCACTCCCGAACGCCGTTTCGTGAATGTTGGTGAACGCTGCAATGTGGCTGGTTCGCGCAAGTTCCTGCGACTTATCAACGAAAAGAACTACGAAGAAGCTCTTTCCATCGCAAGAAAACAAGTGGAAGACGGGGCGTTGGTCATTGATGTCAACATGGACGACGGACTCTTGGATGCCAAGCGTGAGATGGTGACATTCCTCAATCTGCTGATGAGCGACCCTGACATTGCGAAGGTGCCAGTGATGATTGACTCAAGCGATTGGGAGGTGATTACGGCTGGTTTGAAGTGTGTGCAGGGTAAGAGCATCGTCAACAGCATTTCGCTGAAGGAAGGGGAGGAGAAGTTCCTTGAAAAAGCTCGTGAAATCAAACGGTTGGGTGCTGCGACGGTGGTGATGGCATTTGACGAACAAGGTCAGGCAACTTCTTATGAACGGAAGATTGAAATATGCGAACGTGCCTATCATCTGCTGGTGGACAAGGTGGGTTTCAACCCGCTTGACATCATCTTTGACCCCAATGTATTGGCGGTGGCGACGGGCATGGAGGAGCACAATGCCTACGGGCTCGATTTCATCCGAGCTACCGAGTGGATTCGCAAGAATCTGCCGGGAGCGCATGTGTCGGGTGGTATCAGCAACCTTTCGTTCTCATTCAGGGGCAACAACTACATCCGTGAGGCGATGCATGCAGTGTTCTTGTATCATACCATCGGAAAGGGACAGGACATGGGTATCGTCAACCCTGCCACACAGGTGCTCTATAGCGATATTCCCGAAGATGTGCTGACCGCGATTGATGATGTGCTGCTCAACCGTGATGCTGGCGCAACGGAAAGACTGATTGAAATTGCTGCTCGAATAAAAGCTGAGAAAGACGCTGAAAAGGAAGTACTTAAAAATGGCGGAATTTTACCTAAGACATCAGCAGATGATTGGCGAAACGCCACGGTTGAGGAGCGCTTGAAGCATGCTTTAGTGAAGGGTGTGGGTGATTATCTGGAAACAGATCTGGATGAAGCTGCACATTGTTATGACAACCCTGTTAAGATTATCGAAGGTCCTCTCATGGATGCCATGAATACGGTGGGAGAACTCTTTGGCGCGGGCAAGATGTTTTTGCCACAAGTGGTGAAGACGGCACGTACAATGAAGAAGGCTGTGAGCATTTTGCAACCACTCATTGAGGCAAGCCGTTCCGAAGGTGCGCAGAAAGCAGGAAGGGTGTTGTTGGCAACCGTGAAAGGGGATGTGCATGACATCGGCAAGAACATTGTGAACGTGATTCTCGCCTGCAACAACTACGAAATCATTGACCTCGGTGTGATGGTGCCTACGGAGACGATTGTGGAAAAAGCCATCGAAGAAAAAGTCGATATCATCGGACTTTCTGGTCTTATCACCCCTTCGTTAGAAGAGATGGTGAATGTGGCACGCGCCCTTGAAGAACGTGGAGCAAATATCCCCATCATGATTGGTGGTGCCACCACCAGCGAATTGCACACCGCTTTGAAGATTGCGCCCGTCTATCATGGTCCTGTACTCTGGATGAAGGATGCTTCACAGAATGTGATTGCCAGCGCTAAATTGCTCAATCCCGACACCAGAGCGGAATTGGCCGATGAATTGGATAAAAAATATGCCGAACTCCGTTCCGAGAGAGGGGAAGAAGAGTCCGGCATGGTAAGTTTGGATGAAGCACGAAAAAGAAAACCTGATTTCTTTGGATGAAAAAGACACAAGAATGTCTTGCCGTGTGGGATAACAACCGCCAAAAACAAGAAATGACCGACATTTTCCGAATTTGTCTGTTGTTTTATAGGGTGTTATCCTTTCCCGTATCATAGTTTTTGCTACCTTTGTCACAAATATCAATTGTAGTTCGACAAGATTCGCTAAAAAACTGATGAAATCAGTATTACATTTCATATTATTATGTATTGCACTGGTAGTGACGACGCGGACGATGGCTACGAGTGGTGACAAAGCAACCGACTGCCCTTTTGTCAAAATTGAGGTGGAGCGGTTGCCTGACCTGAATGTACCTCGTAGCGGGCACTCTGTTTTTGTCGTCAATGGCGAAGTGACGGTGGTGGGTGGACACACATCGGGCTTTGTTCCTACTGCTACGGCTGAGTATTACAAAGATGGCGAATGGCATTTGTTGCAAACAGTTTATATCCATGATGGAGGCTTTTCTGTTGTTATGAAATCAGGGAAAGTACTGATAGCAGGAGGATTTAAGGATAATTTGGGCATAGGACAGACTTATGAGGTTGAAATGTATGACCCTGATACGCATCATTTCATGGGATTTGGCTGTCTAGATCAAAACAGGGCTTCAGCAGGTGCCGTCGAATTAGATAGTGGCAAAGTGTTGATAGTGGGCAATTGGTATGCAGATGACGGCATGGAGATGTTCGATGGGGCTTTCAACTTCACGCATATAAAAGAGGTGTCACAGACACGTTGTCTGCCTCATGTTTTTCGCACCTCCAATAACGATGCTGTCATTGTGGCTGGTTACGACATACATGGCGAGCAAATCAAGACTCCCATGGTGGATCGTTTGCGAGGCGATGCGTTCAATGCCCCTTTGTTTGAGACATGGCGTCCTTTGAAATACGACTTGGCACTCCATAGTGATGATAGTTTCATTGGCGACGAGGCAAAAGGCATTTATGCCTACCTGATGCCTGTGAAGAATGAAAGCGGTCAGGTGGCAATCGTTGAAGTGCGCGATACGTTGTTTTCACCACTTTCCACGGTGTGTCCTGTTCCGATGAATGGTGTTGGCGGACAGATTCAATACATCAGTCCTGTCTTTGTAGACCGTTTACGTCAACGGGGTTACATTGTGGGATTTGACAATAGCCACCGTCTTTATGCACTATGCATCGACTATGCCAAAAGTCCTGCACCACTAACGCTTTACCATACCGATCCTTTGCCAGATGCAGCATTGATGACCATTCCCATATTGACGAAAGACGGAGATTTGATGTTGACAGGTGGTGTTAGTCCTGTGCCTAATGGGAACTTTTCTTCATCAGCTCAAGTCTGGCTTCTACGTTTCAGCCATGAAACTCGGACCGCTTCAAAAGATGGTATGGATGGCATGAGTGGTTGGTTGTGGGGAGGAATCGCACTGCTCATCTTAATTTTAGTGGGCGTATTCCTGATTGTCAAACTCAAAAGACCTCAGAAAGAGCCATCGACAGCATCCGAAAAAGAATCATTCAATGCCACACCTGTCAGGAGTGATGAACAACTGATGCAACGCATCTGCCAGTTGATGGACGAGCAGCAACTTTTCCTCCGTCCGGGTTTGAAAGTGTCTGATATTGCTGTTGCCTTGGGTACCAATAGTAGGTATGTGTCAGATTGTATCAAAGCCATCAAAGGATGTTCCTTCTTGCAGTTTGTTAACGACTACCGTATGGATTATGCCAAGAATTTGATGCGGCAATATCCCGATAAGAAAATCTCCGTTGTGGCGATGGAATCAGGCTTCTCCAACGACAAAGCTTTGACCCGCTACTTCAAGGAACATACAGGCAAGACCCCGACAGAGTGGAAAAACGACGACCAAAAATAAGAAACGACCGACATTTTCCGAATTTGTCGGTCGTTTTATTTGCTTTTTCTTCGTCTTTCACCTTGTATCCTTTAACTTTGTGGCAGAAAAATGTTTGCACGACCATCCTGAATACTAGTAAAAAATAACATTAATATTAACTCTAAATCTGAAAGAACAATGAAAAAAGTTTTCTTTACCTTAGCAATGCTTTGCGGTGCCATGATGGGCAACGCGCAAGTGACTGACGAACAAAGTGCCATCTTGCAGAATGGCGACAACGCCCAAATCTTCTATGGCGAAGATGCGCTGAAGGACGCGATGGAGGCTGCCCCTGACCGTGGTGCCACCATCACACTCTCCGCTGGTACGTTCAATGCCTGCGAAATCACCAAGTGCGTGAATATCTATGGAGCAGGATGGGTGACAGACAACACGCCAAAGAACAATGAGAATACGGCTGACAATAGCATTCGTCCAACAAACATCACTGGGCGTGTGGATGTCAACCTGCCAGAAACACTGACACCTCCCCACAACATTCACCTTGAAGGATTAAGGTTCAACAATGGCTTTAACGCTGTTACCACCAGTGAAAAGACAAACATCATCGATGGTCTGGAGTTGGTGAAATGTTATATTACAGGTGATTTCGGGAATAACGGCGTGGCTTTCTATGAAACAGAACATAAAAATATTCAATTAATTCAATGTTGTCTTTCTGTTGGCAGATTGTGTGCATTTTATGACATGACATTAGAAAACTGCTATGTTGGTATTGGTAACAGCTTTATAGGACATACCACCAAAGCGGGCAATAACCTCGTGTTCAATCATTGTTTGGTTAACTGTGGCTGGTATAGTTCATATGGTGGACATGGCCCATTTGTATGTCTGAATAGTACTGTTTGGCTGGCTGATAAGGAAGCCAACCAGATCTACAGATATTGTATGATGCAAGACGAGGCACTTGATGCAGGTATGCTTGGCAGCACCAACAACTTCTTCGGTATCAATTGGGAAGAGTCTTTCAATGACCCAGGAGGTTTTGCCTATTCAGACACCCGCACATATGAGTTGAAAACTCCGGATGCCTACATGGGCGATGACGGCACACAAATTGGTATCAATGGTGGCAAATACCCTTGGAACAAGGCGCCTCATACACCTGTTGTGAAGGATTTGAAGTTGACCATCAGCGGCAAACAACTGAAAGTGGACTATCAGGCTGAGACTCGATAAACATGCATCACCTAACAAACAAAAACACTAACAGATGAGAAACATAATGAAAACGATGCTGTTAGTTGTGGTGATGATTTTCAGCACTTCTATTACAGCACAAATAACTGGAGGCGAGTACTGGATAGACGGTGACATCGCTGCCCGCAAGGCACTCTCGCCGGGCACCACCATCGACATCAGCAGCCTCTCGCCTGGGTTGCACAAGTTGACCGTGCGCGTGAAAGACAGCAAGGGCTTGTGGAGCAACCAGATTGCGCGTCTGTTCTACGTGATGCCAGATGCTCATGCTGATGCCACCAGCGTCGCGGCAGCAGAATACTGGATTGACGATGTGAAACAGACAACAGCCACAACACTCAACACACAAGTCATCGACATCAGCCAACTGGATGATGGCTTGCATAAACTGATTGTGCGTGTGAAGGACAACAAGGGCGTGTGGAGCAACCAGATGACCCGCACCTTCTTCGTGTCATCTGCTGCCTATGCCGATGCCACCAGCATCACGGCTCGTGAATTCTGGATTGACGGCAAGATTGCCGACCGTCAGAAAATAGACGACACCCCTGCTGTCATCGACATCAGCAGCCTCCCGGCAGGTCTTCACATGCTCACCATGCGCGTGCAGGACAACAATGGCGTGTGGAGCAATCAGATGGCACGCATGTTCTACGTGGCTTCAACTCCTGAACCTTCGGATGCCACCCTCGTCAACTACCTCTACTGGATAGACGGTGACAAGGAGCATAAGGTGATGGGCACCATTGACGACAGCCATTCCCTCACCTTCGACATAGGCGACCTGGAGGAGGGCGACCATACTTTCACGTGGTATGTCTCCGACTCGAAGGGCAGATGGAGCGACCCCATCACAGAGGTGTTTGCTGTTGTGGAATGTTCCACGCTCACTTATATGGTGGACGGAGAAATCTACAAGACTTACGAAGTGCCTCATGGCTCTGCCATCACTCCTGAGGAAGAACCCACCAAGGATGGCTACACCTTCTCTGGCTGGAGCGACATTCCTGAGACGATGCCAAACGAGGATGTGACCATCACGGGCACCTTCACTTTCGTTGATGCGATTGAAAGTGTTACAACCAATGACGATGTCACGCCGAAGCGCATCTACACACCATCAGGAACTCCTGCTGTCACCTTGCAGAAAGGTTTGAACATCATTCTTATGGAAGACGGCACGACCAAGAAGGTGTATGTGAAGTAAGATTATCCCTTTGTTGGAATCTGCTTGGCTTCATTCCACCAAGCATCCATTTGTTCCAAGGTCAGGTCTTTCAAGTCCTGACCTTTTTCTTTCGCTTTGGCTTCCACGTAGTTAAAGCGCTTGATGAACTTCTGGTTAGTGTGTTCGAGGGCGTTGTCAGGGTTGATTTTATAGAGACGTGCAGCATTGATAAGACTGAACATCACATCGCCAAATTCTTCGGTGGCATGTTGCTTGGCGGCCGCTTTTGCCTCATCTGTCTCAGCATTGTTGTAAAGTGTCTCCACTTCTGCTTCAAACTCTGTGATTTCCTCCTTCACCTTCTTCCACACATCGCGTCGTTCTTCCCAGTCAAAGCCCACATTACGAGCTTTGTCTTGAATGCGGTAAGCCTTGATGAGAGAGGGTAGAGCGTCGGGCACTCCTGACAGTACGGTCTTGTTGCCGTCTTTCTCTTTGGTTTTGATTTGTTCCCATGTACGTTTCACATCGCTGGCTGTCTCTGCCTTTACATCGCCATACACATGAGGGTGACGGAAGATGAGCTTGTCACAAAGCTTATGGCACACATCTGCCACATCGAAAGCGCCTTTCTCTTCACCAATCTTCGAATAGAAGACGATGTGGAGCAACACATCTCCCAATTCTTTGCAGATATTGAGATTGTCCTCTTTCATGAGGGCATCACAAAGTTCGTATGTTTCCTCAATTGTGTTGGGGCGCAACGACTCGTTGGTTTGTTTCCTGTCCCAAGGGCATTTTTCACGGAGGTCATCCATTACGTCAAGCAAACGTCCGAAAGCCTCCATCTTTTCTTGTCTTGAATGCATATTTCTATTATTATATATAATGTGCAGCATAAATTTTCCGCAAAGGTACGATTTTTTCCTCAATTTTATTTTGTAGTGTCTAAAATTTGCACTACCGTTGAATAAGGCAGGCTGCATTTTAACACTAAAAATATAAAAAAAGTATTCTTTTATTTTGTAGTGTCTAAAATTTGCACTACCTTTGCACTCGCAAAAGACAAAGGAGCACCTTTAGCCAAGGAGAAATGCACTTGTCGGAGCAAATTCAGAACGCACAGTTCCGGAAGGATGGGTGAGTGGCTGAAACCACCAGTTTGCTAAACTGACGTACGGGTTACCGTACCGGGGGTTCGAATCCCCCTCCTTCCGCAAAATGGGTAGCCGAAAGGCTACCCATTTTTGATTTCTTTTATCTTCAATTAGTCGTAATATTCTAACTTAAGTTGTTGACTAATATCGAATTCTTGACCGTCATCATAATAGTACACCAACCGCAACCCTTTATACACAGAGGGTACTTTCAGCGTTTCCAAAAGATGCCAGCGAGGCTCTCCATAGTCGTATGACGAACGGCTGAGGATGATTCGGTTGGATGTGTAATCAAATTGATAATAGCCACCTCCAAGACAAACCTCTCCTGATTTGAGCAGGTCTTTGTGTAAATGAACCATGCCTAAACGGAAATGACCATTCTTGGTGATAATGAATTTGGGATGCTCCATCTATTCAATACTTTGACATGAACCGTTCCCTGTCCACAATGAACCTTAGATGGGTGCCTTCTCCCAACAACGTTTCGCCGGTGTAAGCTGCCACATTGAACTCGATTTTCTTTCCTTCAACTTTCGTGACTTCTGCGGTGGCGATGAGCGTTTCACCCATCTTGGAAGGTTTCAGGTGTGAGGATGCAATATGACCACCCACCGTGGTGCAGCCTTCTGGAAGTTCGTCTTTAACTGCCAGCATGGCTGCGTTTTCCATCAACGCCATCATGGCTGGTGTGGCAAGTACGGGCAGGTCACCTGACCCCATCTGAATGGCGGTGACGGATTCGTCCACCGTCAATTCACTGGTATGTTTAAGTCCAATCTCAATCATTCTTCTATATCCTTTTCAATAGTTCGTGTCAGTTGTGCTTGAAGCATAGCAGCATTCCATCTCTGTGTTGCATTTTTCCAGTTCTGTCATATGTACTGTTCAATCACCACTCAATTAATCGTTAATATAATTCTTCGTGCTCATGTCGTAATAGAGTGCCTCCAACTCTTGAAGAGTCAGATTTGCCACGGCATGTTCTATCTTCCGTATCAGTTCTTCACGACGATAGTCCTCGTGTTGCTCAAATCTTCCTGTATATGCCATTGCCATTATTATTACCAAGGGAAATTGTCTGGATTATTTCTTGGGTCAGAACGATGATTCTGATTCAGCGCATTGATCGCTTGCATATCCTCATTTGTGAGCGAGAACTGCATGACTGCAAGGTTCTCGGCAAAATGGTTGGGCTTGCATCGGGGAATGGTGATGAGTCCCCTTTGTACAATCCATCGGAGCACAATTTGAGGAATGGTCTTTTGATACTTTGTTGCCAAGGCTTGCAGTACAGGATTTCCTGCAATGTCTATGTCCCCCTGTCCGAAAGGTCCCCATGCTTCGACTTGAATGCCGAGGTTACGATTGAATTCAATATTCTCCACTTGGGACATATAGGGATGAACCTCTATCTGATTGATGACAGGACGGATTTCCGCATACGAAAGTAAATCCTCCAGATGGTTGGGATTGAAGTTGCTGACACCTATGGAACGAATTTTTCCATCTTTCACATACGATTCCATAATTTGCCATGTGAATTTCACACAATCTTTCACCGGCCAATGAATCAACAGAAGATCGAGGTAGGGGGTGTTCAATCGTGAAAGACTGTCATCAATGGACTTTCTGACAGCATTTTCGCCTTCACGCATCGTAGGTGGGGCAACTTTCGTGGTGAGAAAGATCTCTTTGCGAGTCACTCCGCTGTTAATAATTCCCTGACCAACTTCGGCTTCATTTTCATACATCTGAGCCGTATCAATATGACGGAATCCCGTCTTAAGTGCCATGCATACGTTGTTGATGGCAGTTTCGCCCCTGAGTGTCCATGTGCCGACACCCATCTGCGGAATTTCGATGTTGTTGTTTAGTCTAATCATATATAGTTTCAGTTCTTTTGTCGTGTTTGAGAATGTTTTTACATAAAAGCGGGTACAAATATAGGGATAATTCCATGATTATTCTTACATTTGCAAGGATTATTTCAAGAAATGGATGTTTTTATGCAAAAAGACAAATTCATGATCTATCACAGGTATGCGAAGAAGGGTGAGGCTGCCTATTCGTCAAAGTCGTACTCCGCCCCTCTATTCGTAGGTCACAATGTTGAAGGACAGGAAGAATGGGTTTCGTGGTACTGCTTCAACAAGAAGGAGGGCGGTACGTATGAGGCTGAACTTGACGAAGCCTGGAATGAGGGTAGTCACAATGGAGGAGGAACTATCAATGTGGATATTCCAGAGGAGTGGTTTTCGTTTTCATACGATGAGTTTCTCGAACGCGTCATTACCCTTGCTTCAGCCTCTCATTTTGGATTTACTGTAGATGACCTAAAGGAAAAAGTAGGGCTGAAAGAGTTCTTCGGATTTTAGGATTCTTCAAAAAGCAGGACGAACGGTAATATGACGAAGATAATAGACGACAATTTTATTAACGGCGTGGTGGAAAGACAAAACAGTCACCACGACAGAGAATGAACTACAACTTATGATTGACCAGATTATCAGCTACAACAAGACCTTCGTGGAAAAGAAAGGTTACGAGAGGTATATCACGGACAAGTATCCCGACAAGAAACTTGCCGTTCTGTCATGTATGGACACACGATTGACCGAATTGCTTCCAGCCGCATTGGGCTTGAAGAACGGCGATGCAAAGATTATCAAGAATGCAGGAGGTTTGGTCATCTCTGCTTTTGACTCAGCCATGCGCAGTTTGATTGTTGCCATTTATGAATTGGGTGTGGAGGAAATCATGGTGGTGGCTCATTCACACTGTGGTGCCTGTCACATGAGTTTTGACCACTTTCACCATGAAATGATTGCCCGTGGTGTGACCGACGAAACGCTCGACACCATTCAGAAGTGCGGAATAGACCTGCATCATTGGCTGGAGGGTTTCAAGGACACACCTGAATCTGTCCGTAAGACCGTCGAGACCATCAAGACACATCCTTTGGTTCCAAAGGACATTGTTGTTCGTGGGTTCATTATTGATTCCGAAACAGGAGAACTTGAAGAAATTCGATAACATGACACTGTAAGACGCTGTTGAAACCCTGCTTAGCGTAATGGAATCTAAAGAGAAATATGCCTTATTCTTCGATATTGATGGGACACTCGTGAGTTTCAATACACATGAGATTCCGTCTTCCACTCTTCTTGCATTAACTCAGGCAAAGGCAAACGGGTCCAGGGTGTATATTGCAACAGGACGTCCACCACTTATCATCACGAATCTGAAAGCCATCGAACACCTTATTGACGGCTATGTCACCACGAACGGAGCATTATGCTATGTGGGGGATGAGTTGGTTTGCTGTCAACCAATTCCTAAACAGGATGTAATGACCTGTGTGGAAGATGCGAAAGCGAAGGGCTATAGTCTTATTGTGGTCGGACGTAAGGACGTGGCAGTTCTTGATCCGACGGGGGATGTTGAGCGCATTTTTCACCAGATGTTGGCAGTCAATGAACTGGCAAATGCCTCGCTATTGGAAGACGTGCTCCAGCAGGACATTCTTCAGTTGACACCTTTTTTCCGGTCTGATTACGAGCAGGAGCTGATGGCTCGCATACCGCTGTGCGTGTCAGGAAGGTGGCATCCTGAATTTACAGACATCACAGCTAATGGTGCAGACAAGGGGAAAGGCATTCTTGCGATGGCTCGTCATGAAGGTTTTGACCCCAAGCGAACCATTGCCTTTGGTGATGGTGGCAACGACACATCAATGATTGTTCAGGCTGGTATTGGCATTGCGATGGGCAATGCTATCGATGAACTGAAAGAATTGGCAGATCATGTCACCACTTCTGTCGATGATGACGGTATTCTCAATGCCTTAAGACATTTCAATGTGGTGTAATCAAAGATTCACCCTATCTTCATTCAACAACAACCATCCGCATTTCAATGTCATCAACAGGTCTGTCAGCACGTCCTGTAGCTGAATTTTTAATCATTTCCACAACATCCAGTCCTTCTTCTACCTCGCCAAATACGGTGTATTGACCATCAAGATGTGGGGTGCCTCCGATTGTTGAGTAAACCTTCAACTGTTCCTCTGTCAGACCATTCTTGCCGACCTTGCTTTCTGCTTCTGCCACCAATTTATCTTGCAGGGCTTGAAGTCCGTCACGATTTCTGTCACGGCGCATCTGCATGATTTCGTCACGATGACTGGCTGCAAGGTCATTGAAGACAGCTTGTACTTTCTGCATTCTCAACTGCTTGGAATACTGGCGAAGTTGTCCTTCGTTATATACCTGTCCCCAAACAATGTAGAACTGCGAACCACTGCTTCTGCGCTGTGGATTCACCTCATCTCCTTGTCTTGCGGCAGCCAATGCTCCACGCTTATGGAACAAACCATCCTTTATCTCTGCTTCCAACGTGTAGTCAGGACCTCCCACACCCAGCATCTTTCCTGCAGGTGCACCTTTCGAATCGGGGTCACCACCTTGAATCATAAAGTCTTTAATCACTCGGTGGAAAAGCGTTCCATCATAATAGCCCTCCTTTGCCAATTTGATGAAGTTATCACGATGGATAGGTGTCTCGTCGTATAAGCGAACTACAATGTCGCCCAACATGGTTTGAATCTTTACTTTCATTTCAAATGCGTTGTTATTGCTGTTTTTTGTCGTGTTTGACAATAAAGTTATATGAATTTGGGTACAAATATCGCAATAATTCCCTGATTATTCTTAACTTTGTCGTCTAAAAATGTTATAAAATTATGAAAAAATCAATGATTGTATTGGCTGTGTCATCTTTCTTGGCATGTGCCACCTCTTGTAATAATGGAAATAGTACAAACGCGTCAACTGAACCTGATGAGGTGAAGGAAGAACAACAGGTAGAAGAAGCCCAAGTTGTTGAAGAGGATAGGCTGGAGGCTGCTTCTGCTGAGGATGCAGAGGATGAATCTGCCATCCAAGACTTTATCACCAATATGTATGAGAAAGGTCTCTACACTGAATATGACTTCCTTGAAAAACATTGCTCAAAAGCCTTTCTGCAATATCTTAAAGACCAATATGAGTATGATGGTGAGGGTTATGCAGTTTGGCTTTTCCGCACTAGTTCAAACGATGGCAAGCCAGGAGCAGAGGATGTCAAATCAAAGGTTCTCAGCATCACAAAAGACAACGAAGGATGGTATCACTACACGTTCACTGACGGTGGTTGGCATGGTGAGAACAAGATTAAGCTTCACATGGAGAACGGCAAGGTTGTGATGGACGAGTTGAAGAGCGTCTATGACGAAGCCGCAATACAATAATGCAGCTCATACTCATTTATCTTTTGGCAATCAACGTGTTCGCCTTCTTCTTGTACGGCATTGACAAGTGGAAGGCGAAACGTTCTAAGTGGCGCATCCCTGAAATGACTTTGTTGAGTATCGCAGTTATTGGAGGTAGTGTTGGTGCTTGGATAGGTATGAAAGTATGGCATCACAAGACGATGCACAAAAAGTTCAAGTACGGCATTCCGTTGATACTGTTTGCTCAGATTGCAATAGTGTTATTCATCTCATTCCGTTGATACTTCTGATATGGCCATACAAGTGACATACCGGTGGACAAAAAGACTGTCGATGCGTATTGTAAAAGGTGGTGATGTGCATGTGTCAGCCCCCTATGGCATGCCCAAAATGGAGGTGGTTCGCTTCATAAGGGAACATCGTGATTGGATAGTCAAGGCGCGGAAGAAAACTGACGAGCAGCAAAAAAATAGAGCAGCATTTTACAGTCAGTTGCCGCTGCACACAAAAGAACAGAAAGCCGAAGCCATCTCCAAACTGAACACTTTGATAGAACCGATGGTCGAGAACCATGCAAAAGTCATGGGTGTAAAGCCCCTTGCGATTACTTATAAGCCAATGATTTCCAGATGGGGCGCCTGCAACGTGCGCAGCAAATCCATCTGTTTTTCCATCTATCTGCTGTTATTGCCAACTTGGTGCGTTGAACACGTTGTGGTTCACGAACTTTGCCACCTGTTGGAACCCAATCACAGTCTTCGTTT
Source organism: uncultured Prevotellaceae bacterium (assembly GCA_900316505.1). Taxonomy (GTDB): domain Bacteria; phylum Bacteroidota; class Bacteroidia; order Bacteroidales; family Bacteroidaceae; genus Minthosoma. The sequence continues at coordinate 189 of ONDH01000004.1, read as the reverse complement.
TCATATGCTGATGGATAAATATTTTCCACGTTGGAAAGAAGCCCGCAAAGAAACAAGAAGGATTTGCAAAAATGGGACCAAAATACCAAATTGATGTCTCCCGAACAATAAGCAAGTATCATTTAAAGGAGTTAAGGTATTTACAATTTGACGATGTACAATGTACATTTTATTTGGCAATTTGAAATG
>ONDH01000028.1 GCA_900316505.1 uncultured Prevotellaceae bacterium | reverse complement strand
TGGCAAGTTGGGCATGACAGCAAACGACGTGCATGACATGATTCGTCAGTACAAGGCTTTTGGTGCAGCTAAGGTGTCTTTCCACATGAACGGACAACAAAGCGTGGACTTCATTGACGATACACATGCCACAGGTACTTGCTACGCGCTGGCAACACTGGTGACAGAGCAGGACGGCAAAGATGTATTGACAACTCATGCAGTACGTTATTACGATAAATATGAGAAGATTGACGGCCGCTGGTGGATTAGTGAGCGTGAGCAGCATTTTGAGTGGTCAACAAATCAGGCTTTGGGATAGTTGATAGTTGAAAATTGAAAAGTTATGGAATATCCAAAAGGTTATGTTTTTGAATTGATGGCGAATGGTGGTCCTACTGATATCAGAGAGCCATATTTCATGGATGCCATAGATGAGATGATGCGTTCACGTGTGTTGTGTGCAAAGGCTAATGCAAAGATGCCTGACGACCCTTCTTACGTGGAAGAACTGGAAGAACTGTTTGGGCGCAAGCTGGACGATGTGAGAATCCTCACACCCTTCATCTGCGACTTCGGCAATAGGGTGAAGATGGGTAAAGGTGTGTTTATCAACCACTCGGCAATACTCAGTGCATCAGGCGGCATAGAGTTTGAGGACGGCGTGCAGGTTGCTCCGGGAGTCAGAATAGCAACTATCAACCACGACTTCAATGAACGTCACACTAAGTACACATACCGCAAGGTGACCATCAGGAAGAACGCTTGGATAGGTATGAATGTTACGATATGTCCATGTTGCTCCCAACACTATCGTTGGCGGCAACCCTGCAAAGTTTATAAAGAGTATATAAAATGAATATTAAGAGTATTTTTATAGCCGCAGTAGCATTGTTCGCATCTACGGCATGCAGTGGCGGCGCTAAACAAGAGAAAGAAATGAACAAAGACGGAAAGGCAGTTGTAGTGTTCTTCTCACATGCAGGAGACAACTACTCAGTAGGAAATATCGCGGTGGGCAATACAAAAATTGTGGCAGACTATATCACAGAGTTGACGGGTGCAGAGCAGTTTGAAATCGTGACACATAAGTACGACGGTATGGCCTATAACCAACTCACCAATCTGGCGAAAGAAGAGACTAATAATGGTGAACTTCCCGAGTATGAAGGAGACGTGGACCTTTCAAAGTACGACACCGTTTTCATCGGTGGTCCTGTGTGGTGGGGAACCTATCCACGAGTAATGTTCACGTTCTTCAAGAAACACGCCAATGACCTGAAGGGCAAGACCGTCATTCCCTTCACCACTCACGAAGGCAGTGGATTGGCCAACTGCGTGGAGGATGTGAAGGAAGCCTTTCCTGGTGCCAATGTTACAAAGGGCTTCAGCATCTATGGACACGAGGTACGCACAGAAAAAGCGAAAGTGGAGAAATGGATTAATGGATTGAAATAATATGGAGTACATGAAATTATCAAACGGTGTCAAGATGCCGACATTGGGCTACGGTGTGTTTATGGTGAGCCCTGATGAGTGTGAACGTTGCGTAAGTGATGCGCTGAGTGTGGGCTATCGCCTGATTGATACGGCACAGGCCTACCAGAATGAAGAAGGCGTTGGAAATGCCTGGCGCAAGAGTGGACTGAAGCGCGAGGACTTGTTTCTCGTGACGAAAGTGTGGATATCGAACAATGGCGAGGAAAAGGCTGCCAAGAGCATCGACGAGAGCCTGCGCAAGTTGCAGACGGAGTATATCGACCTGCTGCTCATCCATCAGGCCTATGGCGACGTGTTCGGCACATGGCGGGCGATGGAGAAAGCCTATCGTGCCGGCAAGGTGCGTGCCATCGGTGTGAGCAATTTCCAGGCAGGACGTTTCTTCGACTTTGCTCACTATGTGGAGGTGAAGCCGATGGTGAACCAGCTGCAGTGCAACACACTCATCCAGCAGACGGGCATCGAGCCGATTCATGCAGAGTTTGGAACAAAGGTCATGGCATGGGGGCCACTTGGCGGACAGGGCGTTGATGGTATTGTGAAAAGCGAGGCGCTGACTGCCATCGGAGCGAAGTATGGTAAGAGTGCTGCCCAGGTAGCCCTTCGTTGGCTCACCCAGCGTGGTATCGTTGCCATTCCTAAGTCGAGCTACAAAGAACGTATGGCGCAGAACTTCGACATTTTCAACTTTACGCTGAGCGATGCCGACATGGCTCAGATTGCTCAGATGAACCAGCACGACACGGGCACCATCAACTTCTGTGACCCACAGTTTGTGAAATATCTGATTTCAAATTACGGATGATATGAAAAGAATCGTTTTATTTTTAATCGCAACAATGACGATGGTAACAATGAACAGTCAGACGTTTGAGTCTTTGAACTCTCCATGGCCCAAGGGCGAACCTAATCCCTACGGCAAGTATTTCATTGGTCAGAGCTATCTGGCAGATGTCGGTGGTGGCGTCATGAACGTCACCTTCGAGCCTGGTTGCCGCAACAACTGGCACATCCACCACAAGCAAGTGCAGGTGCTGATTTGTGTTGCAGGTCGTGGCTGGTATCAGGAATGGGGCAAGGCTCCTATCCCAATGACTCCCGGCACCGTCATCGCCATCCCTGCTGAGGTGAAGCACTGGCATGGCGCACAGAAAGACTCTTGGTTCCAGCACCTGACATATCATAAAGATGTGCAGGAGGGAGCATCTAATGAGTGGTGCGAGCCAGTGGACGATGCTACCTATCATTCACTGAAATAAAAGGGAAAAAGGTATAAGACTGTAAGACATTATAAGCCTTTTGTCCCCATATTGTTTTCGTTTTTGTTTTTCTTTTCGTACCTTTGTCGCCAATATGATGACTTCCATCAATCCTGATGGTTGTCGGTTGTTGGATTGCAGCGAAGTAAATTAGTATTGACTGAAGCTTGCGAAAGTGGCGTATAGATGATTATGGCGACAATGGTTGGACATTATAAGAAACAACATGAAAAAAGTAATTGTAATTTCTACGAGCCTTAGACGAGGCTCAAACAGCGACATGCTCGCTGACCAGTTTGTGGAAGGAGCTAAGACTGCCGGTAACGAGGTGGAGAAGATTTCTCTCGTCGGAAAAAATATCCAGTTTTGCAGAGGCTGCTTCGGTTGCCAAAAGTTGGGACGTTGTGTCATCAATGATGATGTGAACGACATCATGGCGAAGGTGATGAAAGCCGATGTGGTTTGTTGGGCTACACCTATTTATTATTATGAGATGAGTGGACAGATGAAGACCCTCATAGACCGCATGAATGCAATGTACGAACAGGATTATGCGTTTCGTGATGTCTATCTGCTGACCACGGCTGCTGAAGATGAAGAGCAGACTCCGAAGCGTGCAGAGACAGGACTGACTGGTTGGATAGACTGCTATCCAAAAAGTCGTTTGGCCGGTACACTTTTCTGCGGAGGCGTGAATGAGGCTCGCGAGATAGAAGGAAACCCGAAACTGCAAGAGGCTTTTGAATTAGGAAAGAAGATATGAAAAAAGTGTTATTTTTCGCAATGCTGCTGGGCGGAATGCTGGCAAGTTGCACCAACAGTAACAAACAAACTACAGACGAGAATATGGAACAGAAACTGGAATTGACACAGGAGTGGGACAAGGTGTTCCCGCTGAGTGAGAAGGTTAGCCACAAGAAGGTGACATTTAAGACCCAGTATGGGCTGATATTAGCTGCTGATATGTACACGCCGAAAGATGTCAAAGGCAAGCTGGCGGCTATTGCTGTTTCTGGTCCCTTTGGAGCCGTGAAGGAGCAGTCGAGTGGACTCTATGCGATGAAGATGGCTGAGCGTGGTTTCGTGACGCTGGCTTTCGACCCTTCCTATACGGGTGAGAGCAGTGGTGAACCGCGTCGAACGGCTTCGCCCGACATCAACACAGAGGACTTTATGGCTGCTGTCGATTTTCTGTCGAAGCAGGAGAATGTGGATGCCGAAAAAATTGGCATCATCGGCATCTGCGGTTGGGGAGGCATCGCTCTGAATGCTGCCGCTGCCGACACGCGCATCAAGGCTACCGTAGCCTCTACGATGTACGACATGACGCGTGTCAGCGGTAACGACTACAACGATGCGTTCGATGTGGAGGAAGCTCGTCATACCGCCCGTGAGAAACTTTCCAAGCAACGTCTGGACGACCCGATGGCGATGGCAGGTGGTGTGCTGGATACAGTGCCACCTCAAGCACCACGTTTCGTTCATGATTATTATGATTACTACAAAACGGAACGCGGTTATCATAAGCGTTCTGGCAACTCGAACGATGGTTGGCGCGTCATTGGTACACAGGCATATTCCAACAGCCGTTTCCTCTACTACATCAACGAAATCCGCTCTGCCGTTCTTGTGATGCACGGTGCCGATGCCCACTCGCGCTACTTTGGCGAGGCAGCCTATCACTATATGGTAGATGGGAAGGCAGAAGGCTACAAGTTTGTGGGTGAGCCCAACCCCAACCCCGAAAACAAAGAGCTGCTCATCATTCCTGATGCCTCACACTGCGACCTCTACGATGGTGGTTACGAGGAACTACAAGGCAAGGGTAAACCTAAGAACATGATTCCTTGGGAGAAGCTGGAGGAGTTCTTCAGAAAGAATTTGAAGTAAAAGATAGAAGTTGCCGAAGTTGAAGAAGTTGTCGAAGTGAACGACGATACTCAGTCAATGAAAATTAGGAATGAGGAATTAGGAATTGAATCTCTAAACTCTAAACTCTAAACCCTAAACCCTAAACTCTAAACTCTAAACCCTCAACCCTCAACTCTAAACCCTAAACCCTAAACTGTCAATTGTCAACTGAGCGAAGCAATAACTTCTATAACTTCGATAACTACAAGAAAGTGAAGGTTCTTTGCGAGCAAAGCGCCACGCGATGGGTGAAACTTTAATAAAGATATAATTGTATGATACTTTTGAGTTTTGACACGGAAGAGTTTGATGTGCCTCGCGAACATGGTGTTGACTTCACCTTGGAGCAAGGTATGGCAGTGTCGAAAGTGGGCACCAACCGCATTCTCGACATCCTGAAGCAGAATGGTGTCAGGGCTACCTTCTTCTGCACGGGCAATTTTGCAGAAAACGCCCCCGAAGTGATGCAGCGCATCATGGCAGAAGGGCATGAGGTGGCATGTCACGGAGTGGATCATTGGCAGCCCAAAGACACAGACTTCGCTCGTTCGAAGGAGATTGTCGAGCGCGTCACTGGTCGCACCGTCTATGGTTATCGTCAGCCCCGTATGTTTCCTGTGGTGGAGTCAGAAATCAAGAGGGTGGGGTACCGCTACAACTCATCGCTCAACCCTGCCTTCATACCAGGTCGCTACATGCACCTTTCCGAGCCTCGCACATGGTTCATGAAAGATGGCGTGATGCAGATTCCCGCATCCGTTACACCGCTCATCCGTTTCCCCTTGTTTTGGCTTGCTCTCCACAACCTGCCTGAAGGACTGTACCACAGGATGGTGCGTCGCGTGCTTAAGAGTGATGGCTACTTTGTCACCTACTTCCACCCTTGGGAATTCTTCGACCTGAAAGAGCACCCCGAATTCAAGATGCCATTCATTATCCGAAACCACAGCGGTAAGCAGATGTGCCAACGTCTTGACCGTCTCATCAAAATGCTTCTGGAACAAGGTCATGAATTCATCACCTACAACGAATTTGCAGATAAAGTACATCCATAATCAGATTAGCCACAGTTTCACCCTGATTCTGAAACGGATATAGCTTTACATTGAGCTCGCCATAACATATTGCGGCAAGCCACCGAAATTTCATTCAGTAGCTTGCCGCAATATAATTCATCGAACTGACGTGGCTTTACAGCTTACCTGTCAAGGCAATCACCTTCTGCTTGGTTTCTTCAGTTTTCTGTTCGTCAATCTTGGCAGTTACAGCACCCATGTTCTCTGTGCTCCAATAGTTGCAGATGTCGCGGAATTCAGCAGTGGCTCCGTCATACACATTGGGTGAGTAAGAAGACATGAGCAGTGCCATCTTCTTCACCTTGGCTGGTTTGTTCACGCAGTACATGCGCTGAATGGGAGCCTGAATCTGTGCACAGAGCGTGAAATAGTAGATGGGAGCAGCCAGCACCAGTGCTTCAGCCTCAGCCATCAGAGGATACAGTTCCTGCATGTCATCCTTTTGAATGCAGGCACCATTGCCCTTGTTGTGGCAATACTCGCAAGCCAGACAGCCCGCAATCTTCTTCTTTGACACATTCACCAGTGTCACCTCATGACCGGCAGCCTCAGCAGCCTTCTTGTACTCTTCCGCCATCCAGGCGGTGTTGCCGTTCGCACGTGGCGAAGCCTGTAAAATCAAAACTTTCATGGTTGAATTAGTTTATCATTTTATTGTTTTAGTGAGAATATAATGTTTCCTTTTAACTTCAGAAAGTTGAGTTGGAGTGCATAAGTGTGGCAAAGATACGAAATAAAAATGAAAACAATACAAAATGAAGATATAAAATACTAAAGTTTCGCAAGTGCTCAACTTTTTTGGAGTTAAGGAGTTATAGGAGTTATCGCTGCGCTCGAAGTGATCGACGTTTGCTTAGTTGACAGTTGACAATTGACAATTGACAATTGAGAGTTGACAGATTCCATTCCTAATTCGGAGTAACTTCGATTACTTCGTCACTTCCGAAAGTTAAGTTTAAAATAGCGTGCCCGTGCACACGAATTTCACAAAATTCACAATTCACCAAATTCACACTTTCGCTTTCGCAAACGTCAACGTCACTTCCCTCTAAACGTCATTGTCACTCTCCCGTAAACCCTATCGTCACTTCCTCATAAACACCCTTGTCACTCCCTCGTAAAAGCGGTAGTCACTCCCTCGTAAACACTTCAATGCTTACGAAATACACCTGCCATTTTGAGCGAAATTGGTTACATGTAGCCATAATAACACTTTTTTGGATACAAATTTTGAGACGCGTTATAGAAGTCGTAACTTTGCGGCGAGAAAAGTTGAAACTTCATTTTTGTGCTCTTGTGCAACATAATTTCTGTGAAGTGGCATTTTTTTCGAGGTATTGCAAAAAAAGTGGGGTTTGTTTTGTTTGTGTCTGCAAATTGTGCTATCTTTGCAACACGCATTTATTTATTAACATCATAAAAAGGAAAATCATGATGAGAAACAGAATATTAGTGCTTGTCGCTGCTGTGTGCATGACGATGGGTGTGGTGGCTCAGGAACAAACGGATACTGTCGCTGTAGTGTTCGACCAGGAAGCTGTGAAGAAGGAAGCTGAGGAAAACTATGAGAAGGGAAACAAGTATTGGAAGGCAAAGGAAATAGACAAGGCACTGACCTATTATGTGCTGTCTGCTGATGCAGGACATGCAGAGGCTCAGTATCTGCTTGGACTTCTTTGCATTGAGGGTAAGAAGGTGGTGCAAGACACTGAAAAGGGCATCGAATGGCTTACGAAGGCTGGGCTTCAGGGACATAAGGATGCGCAGTTCAACCTTGCCTCCATCTATTTGCAGGGGAAACTTGTACCTAAAGACCTTGAGAAGGCACAGTTCTGGGCAGCAAAGTATAAGAACCTTGAAACTGCTCCTGCAGAGAAATGAGTGTGCAGTGAGTGATAGTCTTTTTCCTCGAAGAAATAACCGAAGAAACTAACAGAAACAATTGTATAACTTTTTTATTACTAACATGAAGAAATCTCTACTTCTCATCCTTGGCTTGTTGCTGACCACCTCCCTTTTCGCAGGGCCAGTCGGCAAGGAAGAAGCGAAGGCGAAAGCGCTGGCATTCTTAAATGGAACTGTCAGTCAGAGGGCAGGTGTGGCTAAGGCGCCTCGTCGTCTGCAGGATTTGTCGTTGGCATCGTCTGGCGACGCCTATCACGTGTTTAACATTGGTGCAAGTAATGGTTTTGTTATCGTGAGTGGTTCAGACCTCACACCCGACATCATCGGTTACACCGACGAGGGTGCGTTCGACGCTCAGAACATTCCCGACAACATGAAGGAATGGCTTCAGGAATACACCAACCAGATTGCTTGGATGGAGAAACAAGGTGAAGCAACTGCTTCTGCAAGCAAGGTGAGAAAGGCGCCTGCAGGTGTGAAGGCTGCGATTGCCCCGCTGATTCAGACGAAGTGGAATCAAGTTGCCCCTTATAACTATCAGGTTCCTTCTGGCTGTGCGACAGGTTGTGTCGCTAGTGCAATGGCACAGATGCTTTATTATTGCAATCAGAAAGAAGGATTCCCTATGGGAACCATTGCGGATATTGCAGGATATAATGATGGCAATGGTCATGATGTGTCTGCATGTACTAAAGCCTCTTTCGATTGGGCGAATATGCAGAAGACTTACACGGGCTCAGAGTTAACGACTGCTCCAGAAGCTGTAGCTGTTGCCACACTGATGCAGTATTGCGGTGCTGCTGTGCGTATGAGATACGCTTCGACTTCATCGGCTACTACGATGTTTGTGTCTGAAGCCTTGAACACTTATTTTGGCTTCGACCACCATTTGAAGAACCTCTATCGTAATCTATATACGAATACAGAATGGGAAGACATTATCTATCAAGAATTGGCAGCAAATCGTCCTGTGCTATATGGTGGAAAGTCATCAGGTGGCGGTCATGCCTTCATTTGTGATGGTTATGATGCAGACGGCTATTTCCATATCAATTGGGGTTGGGGTGGTCTGCATGATGGCTATTACCTTCTTTCTGTTGTGAATCCAGAAAAAGGTGGTGCTGGTAGTGGCTCTGCAGTAGATGGATATGCGATGAAACAGGATGCAATCATAGGTTTTCAAAAGTCAACGGGTGACACTACTCCAGAAGCTGCTGTCGTGTCATGCCAGCAATTTGATTATTTAGGTACTGCAACGGTTGCTAAGAATCAAACAAATTTCCAATTTGATTTCACTACTCATGTGAAGAGTGAGTTGACTTTTACCCATACATTTGTTTTCGGTGTGGGTGTATATGATGATGAAGACCATCTTGTAGGCGAAATAAAGGAATATACGGGAGCCTTCGAGTTCCCTCCTTCTGGTGCATCAGATATTACATATCGTGTTTATTTGAATCTTAAGAGTTTAACGGCAGGTAAAACTTATACTCTTAAGCAAATGAGCCGTTTGTCGAGTTCTTCTGATTGGAATGTTTGTTATGGTTCTGATGCATATTACGTGCAAGCTGTAGTGGATGAGTCGGATGTAACATTTACAACAGTAAGTCCAAATTACAATTTAACGGCTTCTGATATCACGTTGACTACTGATGGTGTTGTGAATACAGCACAGACGATTACAGCCAAAATCAAGAATACAGGTACGGCGCCTTATCGCTCTATTCTCTATCTGATTGTGGATGGGGAAAAGAAGTCTGGCACTGATGTTAATGTTGAACCAGGTGAATCGGTTCTCGCTTCTTTCAGCTACAAACCAACTGTTGCAGGTACGCAGATACTGCAATTTACTACTGATGAATCGGGCTTAAAGCCTATCAGTGGTGGTAAAAGCATTAAGATTGAATCGGGAGTGCCGAGTGACAATACGCCAACTTTAACTTCTGTTCATCAACTCAATGTGAGTGGAATGGAAATCTTAGGCAAAAAACTGGTAGATAAAGTTAGATTTACGAATGAGAGCCCGACTACAGCATACGATGGCTGGGTTTCAACGACCGTATATAAGTGGACTGGCAGTTCTGGTTCACCAACAACTCTTGAGAGCCAACATGTCATCATTCCACCAAGTTCTTCCGTTGTGGTGACTTTTGAGAAAGACGTGGAATTTGATGGTACTTATAGCGTGCGTGCTCGTTATTATCATGGTGGTTCATGGGCTGACGCATTGCCTGATGTCGCATTTACAAAATACACTGTTACTCCTGCTATTACGACAATTGCAGCTGATGGTACAGAAACATTACTGAAAGCAGCAGCTTCATATAACGTACCAGCTGATGCTGCTGTGGTTGACTTACGTGGTCAATCGGTGGTCACTTCTCTTGTCACAACTGCTGCTAGTCCTAACTGTCTCTATCTGGCAGATACAGACCCAATCAGTGGTATCACCAAAAACTGGGTGAAGGGTACAACGGCTGCTAATATTGAGTTGACCGACGGTTATGATTTCTACACTCCAATTGACTTCACTGCAACGAAGATTAGTTATACACGTAAATTCTCAAAAGGTGCTGATGGCTCAGGCAATGGTTGGAGCACCATTATTCTGCCATTCGATGTGGATGCTTCTACTGGTGGTGTGAAGAATGGTAGCACTCCTATCCGTTGGTTCACGAGCAGTTCTGACACAGATAAAGACTTCTGGGTGTATAAGTTCATTACTGATGGAAAGGGTACAGTGAAATTTGACCATGCTGGTAACATTATGAAGGCAAATACACCTTACCTGATCACCATGCCAAGTGACCATTGGGGTGTAGAGTATAAGTTGACGGGTACGCCAATCACTTTTGAGGCTACTGATGCTGTCATCAAGTCGAACGAGAAGAACACCCAAAGTGGTTTCTACTATATGTTCACTGGTGGCTCGCAGAAGCAAAGTGTTACAGATGCTTATGTACTGAATGATGAGGGCAATAAGTTTAAGACTACTGCTTCGGGCACGGTTCCTGCTTTCCAGGCATACTTCTACCCATCTTCTCACAACTTACAGGCTGATGCGCTTGCCATCGGTTTTGTTGGGCATGACGAAGCAACGGGCATTGTTGAGTTGACGACTGACGACGTACAGGAGTCTGTTGACGATGCTTGGTACACCATCAATGGTGTGAAGTTGACAGGCAAGCCAACCGAGAAGGGTGTGTACATCCATAACGGACGCAAATATATCATTCAATAAAAAGGAATAGGACAATGAAAAAGAAAGCATATATCAAACCAGAATTGGACATCGTTCTGGTGGCAACTCAGCAGTTTAATCTGCCATCATCACCGGGAGGAAGTACTCCTGACATTGGCATCAAAGCAGACCCATTCGATGAGGTGGAAGACCTGACAGACTTTGACTCAGAGATCAATGGTCTCTTGTGGTAAGAACCTGATGACGTAAGATAGGAAAGGAAAGCCGACACGTATGGATGCCGGCTTTCCTTCACGATAAAACTAAAAAATAGAAAATGATGATTAAAAGACTTTTAGTGTGGTGTGTGACAGCGATGTTGGGTGTGTCGTCTATGATGGCTGACCCTGCCAGTGATTTCATCAACAAATACGAGCTTTTCGTGGATGGAGTGGCTGCCCTCAATAGTGGGGAACTGAAGCCCGAAACAATGGACTCTGTCAAGTTGGTATATAAGGAATTCACGAAGGAGTATAAGGGCGTGAAGAAGCAGATGACGCAGATTCAGTTGGAGAAGTATTACAACTTGAAAGCGAAATACCAGAAGACAGTGGCGGTGTGGAAGACGAAGCGTGGTGCCAAGGCTGTCGGAGGATGGGTGAAAGGCGTTGTGGGGAAGAAGAAAAAGAGTTGAGCGTATAGGGCTTGGAGTTTAGGATTTAGGGTTTAGAGTTTAGAGTTTAGAGATAGCGGATGAAGTATATCGCTTTGCCTGAAGAGAAGGAGCGCCGTCTGTCGTTCTATTTGGCGATGGAGGAGTGGGTGGCACGTCGATTGGACGAACCTGAGTGTTTCTTCATGTGGCAGGTGGCACCGACGGTCATCTTTGGTCGCAATCAGGTGATGGAGAATGAGGTGAATGTGGATTATTGCCACGAGAAGGGTATTCTGATGTTTCGTCGTAAGAGTGGGGGTGGATGTGTGTATGCTGATAAGGGGAACGTGATGCTGTCGTATGTGTGTGACGGGGATAATGTGGGCTTCACGTTCAACAAATTCATCAATATGCTGTTGTTGGTGCTTCGGCGCATGGGCGTGGAGGCTACGAGCACAAGTCATAATGACGTGATGATTGGTGAGAGGAAGGTGAGTGGTACGGCCTTTTATCATTTGCCAGGCAGGAATATCGTGCATAGCACTTTCTTGTATGATACGGATATGGAGAATATGTTGCATGCTATTACCCCAAGCAGGGAGAAGTTGCAACGGAAAGGTGTGGAGAGTGTGCGTCAGCGCATCACGCTGCTGAAAGACTATACGGACATGAGTTTGGAGGAGGTGAAGTCGCTCATCAGAACGACGCTTTGTGTGGGGGAGCGGGTGCTTACTCTGTCAGAGGTGGATGAGATTGAAAGGTTGGAAGAGAAATATCTTTGAAAAATGGAAAAATGAAAGAATGAGGGAATGAAAGATGATTAATGAATAATGAGAGAAAGAAATGAAAAAAATGATATAATGAAGATGGAAGAAAATTTGGAAAAGAAGGACAAACGGACTTGTCTGTATGACAAGCACGTGGAATTGGGGGCATTGATGTCTCCCTTTGGCGGTTTTGAGATGCCTATCCAGTATGCGGGTATTGCAGTGGAGCATCAGGCTGTGCGTGGAAAGGTGGGACTCTTTGATGTGTCCCATATGGGTGAGGTGACAGTTCGTGGCAAGGATGCAGAGCGTTATGTACAGCACATCTTCACGAATGACATCGCGGGTGCTCCTGTGGGGAAGATTTATTATGGAATGATGTGCTATGAGAATGGTGGCACAGTGGATGACTTGCTGGTGTATAAGATGGGGGAGAATGATTTCTTCCTGGTCATCAATGCCGCTAACATTGACAAGGACTGGGCATGGATGCAGCAACATGCGATTGGTTTTGACATCGATTTGCAGAATCGCTCAGAATTCTATGGCCAGATTGCAGTGCAGGGACCAGAATCGGAACAAGTGATGGAATCTGTGCTGGGCATTCCTTGCAGCGAATTGACGTTCTACACGGTCAAGACGGTGGGTGACGTGATTGTGTCGCGCACAGGCTATACGGGTGAGGATGGTTTTGAAGTGTATGCTACCCCTGAGTATATCCGTGAGTGTTGGGACAAACTCATTGCTGCAGGTGTGCAGCCTTGTGGTTTGGGATGCCGTGACACCTTGCGTTTTGAGGCAGGACTTCCACTTTATGGTGATGAACTCACAGAAGAAATTTCGCCTGTTATGGCTGGTTTGTCAATGTTTGTGAAACTGGACAAGGACTTTATTGGTCGCGATGCCTTGTTGAAACAGAAAACAGAGGGTGTGGCGAAGAAACTGGTGGGCATCGAATTGGCGGACAAGGCAATTCCACGTCACGGTTATACAGTGCTGAAAGATGGACAGGCGATTGGTGAGGTGACGACGGGTTACCACACACTTTCTACTGACAAGAGTGTGTGCATGGCATTGATTGATAGCCAGTATGCAGCATTGGGTACAGAAGTGGAGATTCAAATCCGCAAGAAGACCTTTGCAGGGAAAGTGGTGAAGAAACTGTTCTACGAGAAGCGTTACAAGAAATAAAAACAAATAATAATATTGAATTATGGCAAAAGTAATTGAAGGACTCTATTATTCTGAGTCACATGAGTATTTGAAAGTGGAAGGCAACATTGGTATCATCGGTATCACAGACTATGCACAGCATGCTCTGGGCAATGTGGTCTATGTGGACATGCCTGACGTGGATGACGAGGTGGAAGCTGGTGCAGAGTTTGGCGCAGTGGAAAGCGTGAAGGCTGCCAGCGACTTGAACTCACCAGTCAGCGGCACAGTGGTGGAGGTGAATGAAGCCTTGGAAGATACTCCAGAACTCATTAATCAAGATGCTTATGCAAACTGGATTATCAAGGTGGAGATGAGTGACGAATCAGAACTTGAAAACCTGATGGATGCTGTTGCATACGAGGATTTCTGCGAAAAAGAAGCGCACTAATTATAACTCTTAACTCTTTATTTCTAAGATGTTTAAATATTTTCCGCATACGGAGGATGACCTGAAGGAGATGATGGAGCGAGTTGGGGTGAAGAACTTCGATGAACTCTATGCCCAAATACCGGAGAACATCCGTTTCAAGGGCGATTATCAGATTGATTCGGCATCTACCGAAGAAGGTGTGCGCCATGTGTTCGATATGCTGGGCGCGCAGAACAAACAATTGACTTGTTTTGCGGGCTATGGCGTTTATGACCATACGACTCCTTCTGTCATTCCGAGCCTGTTGCAGCGCTCTGAGTTCCTTACATCCTATACTCCCTATCAGGCAGAAATATCGCAAGGAACCTTACACTACATTTTTGAGTTTCAGAGCATGATGGCTGAACTGACTGGCATGGACATCTCCAATGCCTCGATGTATGACGGCACGACAGCTGCTGCTGAGGCAATGATGATGGCTGTGGCTGCCGGGAAGAAGGTGAATAAGGTGCTGGTGTCTGGTGGCGTGAATCCTCGCACACGTGAGGTGCTTGACACCTATGCCTTGCATCATGGCATCGAACTCGACACTATCGCCATGAATGATGGAGTGACTGACCTCAATGACCTGAAGACCAAATTGGCTCAGGGAGGTGTGGCTGGTGTGATGGTGCAGCAGCCCAACGTGTATGGCATCGTGGAGGATTTCACGGGCTTTGCAGATGCATGCCACGAACAGAAGGCCCTCTTCATCATGGACAGTGTCATTGCTGACTTGGCTGTGTTGAAGACCCCTGGTGAATGGGGAGCAGACATTGCTGTGGGTGATGGTCAGAGCTTGGGCATTCCGATGCAGTTTGGTGGTCCTTATGTAGGCTATATGTGCTGCACGGAAAAACTTATCCGAAAGATGCCAGGACGTATTGTCGGCATGACCAAGGATAACCGTGGCCAACGCGCTTTTGTGTTGACATTGCAGGCACGTGAACAGCATATACGCAGGCAGAAAGCCACCTCTAACATCTGCAGTAACCAGAGCCTGATGGCACTGTGGGTGACTGTTTATCTGTCACTGATGGGTAAGCAGGGCGTGAAGGAGGCAGCTCAGCTCTCCTATGCTGGTGCTCATTATCTATGTGACGAATTGCTCAAGACGGAACGTTTCCATTTGGCATACAACAAACCTTTCTTCAATGAATTCTATGTGAAGTATGACGGAGATGTTGATGCCCTCTACCAGCGTTTTATTGATGCAGGTTTCTTGGGTGGTGTGAAACTTGATGGTGGTCTGCTCTTTGCTGTGACTGAGAAGCGAAATAAGGTTGAAATTGATGAACTCGTAAAAATTGCAGCGTTATGAACAACAAACTATACGGAAAACTGATTTTTGAACTCTCGAAAGAGGGTCGCGTTGGCTATAACCTGCAAGGTAACAACTATGGCAATTATGAGATTCCTGCAGCGATGCAACGTGCGGAGGATGCTCAATTGCCAGAATGTGACGAGTTGACAGTGGTTCGCCATTATACCAACCTTTCGAATAATAACTTCGGTGTTGATACAGGGTTCTATCCTCTGGGTTCATGCACGATGAAGTACAACCCCAAAATCAATGAGGAAGTGGCGGCGTTGCCTCAATTCCAGAACTTGCATCCCGAACAGCCAGCAGACACGACGAAGGGTGCACTGACACTGGTGTCTATGTTGGAGCATGCCCTTTGCGAACTCACAGGTCTGGCTCACTTCACTTTCAAACCCTATGCTGGTGCGCATGGCGAGTTGACGGGACTCATGACGATAGACAGCTACCACCGTTCTCGTGGTGATTTGGCGCGCAAGAAGGTTGTCGTGCCCGATTCTGCTCACGGAACCAATCCTGCCTCTGCTGCTGTGTGTGGATTGGAGATTATTGAGGTGAAGTCATTGGCTGACGGCACTGTCGATTTTGAAGATTTGAAGCGCATCGTTGCAGATCAAGGCTGCGAGATTGCAGCCATGATGATGACCAATCCCAATACGCTTGGACTTTTCGAGACGCACATCCCGGAGATTGCCGCTCTTATCCATGATTGTGGTGGTTTAATGTACTATGATGGTGCTAACTTGAACCCGATGTTGGGTGTGTGCCGTCCTGGTGACATGGGCTTCGACGTGATGCACATCAACTTGCATAAGACATTCTCCACACCTCATGGAGGTGGTGGACCCGGTAGTGGACCTGTCGGAGTGCGTGAAGGATTGCAGGAGTTCTTCCCTGTGGTGTCACCTTATCATGGCAATTTCAGCGTGATGATGCGTGCTTATGCCTATATCCTTTCACTGGGTCGTGAATATGTGAAATTGGTGGGTCCTTTGGCTACACTTAATGCCAATTATATCAAGGAGAGCCTCAAGGACGTCTATGAACTGCCTATTGACACAATGTGCTGTCATGAGTTTGTTTTTGATGGACTTAAGGACAAATCTACAGGCGTCACCACTATGGATGTGGCAAAACGTCTGCTTGATGATGGTTATCATGCTCCTACCATTTATTTCCCATTGCTCTTCCACGAGTCGCTCATGATTGAACCTACGGAGAATGAATCGAAGGAAACTTTGGACGAGTTCATTTCTGTGATGCGTCAAATCGCAGAGGAGGCAAAGACGAACCCTGATGAGGTGAAGTCGGCGCCGCACAACACTCCGATTGGACGTGTTGATGACGTGCTTGCTGCCAAGCATCCTGTCACAAATTGGAAGACGTTGAAGAATGAGGAAATGAAAGATTGAATTATTGTGGAAATGAAAGAGACAGATTTGCTAATTATCGGTGCGGGACCTGGTGGGTATCGCGCTGCCGAATTTGCTGCCAAGAATGGACTCAAAGTCGTCATCTTCGAAACTGGCGATGTGGGGGGCACCTGCTTGAATGTCGGGTGTATCCCCACCAAGTCTTTTGTGCATGATGCAGAGATTATACAAACCCTGAACAATGCTGAAACCTTTGGTTTGAATGGCTTGGATTATGAATTTGACATCCAGAAAGTTATTCAGCGTAAAGATGAAGTGATTGCTTCACTCCGTTCAGGTATAGAGACCTTGCTTTCTCATCCCAATATCACATTGGTTAAGGCTGAGGCACAGTTTTTGGATGCGCACACAGTGATGGCTGCTGGAGAGGAATATTCTGCAAACTATATCATTGTTGCCACAGGTTCAGTTCCTAAGACCTTACGCTTGGAAAAACCTGTCGCACGACGAGTGCTCGATTCTTCCGACTTGTTGTCTATCGACAGTCAACCCAAGAGTCTCTGTATTATAGGTGCTGGAGTCATCGGCATGGAGTTTGCCAGTATCTTCAATGCCTTTGGCACAGAAGTGATAGTGGTGGAGTTTCTGAAGGAATGTTTGCCTGTGCTCGATTCTGATATAGCCAAGCGTCTGCGCAAGTCGTTGGAGAAACAAGGTGTCACCTTCCATATGCAGAGTGCTGTCACAGCCATCACAGAGGATGGGGTGATGTTTACCGACAAAAAGGGAAATTCTGTCACGGTTGAAGCAGAAGAAGTGCTCATGGCGGTAGGTCGGGCGCCTCTCGTGTTTGACCATTTCAGACATGCTGGTTTTGACTATTCTGAACGTAATGGTATTATAGTTAACGAACATCTACAGACTACCGTCTCTCACATCTATGCCATAGGCGATGTGAATGCTCGCCAGATGTTAGCTCATGCAGCAGAGATGCAAGCTATCCATGTTGTCAACCAAATACTTGGAAAGTCAGATGACATCCGTCTTGACATCATGCCGGCTGCCATTTTCACCCTTCCAGAAGCTGCTTGTGTCGGACTTTCTGAAGACCTTTGCAAAGAGCAGGGTGTCGACTATATTTGCAAGAAGTCCTTTTGGCGTGCCAATGGAAAGGCACTCGCCATGAACGAAGCTGAAGGATTGCTTAAGCTCATAGCCTCACCCAATGGCGACATTTTGGGATGTCATGCCTATGGTGCCCATGCTGCCGACCTTATTCAAGAGGTGAGTGCCTTGATGTGCCGTAATACAACAGTGGAGCAGCTTGCACAAATTGTTCATATTCATCCCACGCTCTCGGAGATTCTGCAAGCGGCTGCAGAGCAATGATGCCTAACATCGAATCAGACCTAATTATTATCAATCCAAAACTTATATGACAATGAAAAGAAAGCTTTTTTTGACGTTGATGATGCCCTTGCTGACAGGAGCCATGACGTTGCAAGCACAAACCGCAAGAAAATTCACCCTTGACCTGACTGATGACGGGAAGGCACAGATGGTTGCCTTTTTGCCAGAAAAACCTTCTGGAAGAGCTATTGTTGGAGTACCTGGTGGTGGTTACTCCATGTTGTCCAACACACACGAAGGTACACAATGGTCTGAGTGGCTCAATGCGCGTGGCATCGCCTATTTTGTAGTGAACTACCGTCTGCCCAATGGTGACCGCACTATCCCGATTGGTGATGTGGAGAAAGGCTTTCGTATTGTTCGCGATTCAGCTGCTGTGTGGGGCATTCAACCTCGTGATGTTGGTATTATGGGCTTCTCGGCAGGTGGACACTTGGCGTCTGTCATTTCCACCCATTCTCCTTATGAAGTGCGTCCTGATTTCTCCATCCTTTTCTATCCTGTCATCTCAATGGACGAGCGCGTTTCCCATGTTTATTCTTGTCGTAATTTTCTCGGCGAAGACCAGAAGAGCCAAGCGATGGTGCATAGCTTCTCTACTCAGAATGCAGTGAAGCGTCATCTTACACCTCCTGCCATTATCCTTATGTCGAGTGATGACCGTGTGGTACCACCTGTAACGAATGGTGTGGAGTATTATCGTGCCATGCGTAATGCAGGTAATGAATGCACCATGTATATATATCCTACTGGTGGTCATGGATGGGGATTTGGACCTTGGTTTAAATATCATGACCAAATGCTTACCGAACTCGGAAATTGGCTTGATGCTCATCCCGCTCCAGAACAAGATGCCATTCGTGTGGCATGCATAGGTAACAGCATTACCGATGGTCACGGCATTGAACTGGCACCTGTTAGTGGTTATCCCGCTCTCTTGCAACAGATGCTTGGCAAGGGCTATTGGGTAAAGAATTTCGGAGTGAGTGGGTGCACTTTGTTGAAGCATGGCGATATGCCTTACGTAAATGAGATGGCATGGAAAGATGCACAGGCATTTAATCCCGACATCGTAGTCATCAAGTTAGGCACCAACGACTCTAAGCCTCAGAACTGGAAATACGCCT
Source organism: uncultured Prevotellaceae bacterium (assembly GCA_900316505.1). Taxonomy (GTDB): domain Bacteria; phylum Bacteroidota; class Bacteroidia; order Bacteroidales; family Bacteroidaceae; genus Minthosoma. Next base: position 20,447 of record ONDH01000028.1, on the reverse strand, counting down.
CTGAGTTCAAACAGAATCTTCAGCAGATGATTACCACGCTCTGCCCTGCATTAGCACAAACAGCAAAGAAAGGTAAGAAGGCGAAATCAGCACCTGTCAAGCCCCAGATTTATCTCTGCACGCCTATTCCTGCGCTCAAAACTTCGTGGAATATCAATGATGAGATTATCGCTAACGAAATCATCCCCATCCAACAGGAAGTGGCAAGGCAGTATGGTTTGCAACTCATTGACTTCCATACCCTTTTTGCTAATGATGGTGACAAGATGCAGGCTGATGGCATCCATCCTGATGACAAGGGCGTACGTCGCATCGCGGAGATTGTTGCTGCTGAATTGAAGAAGTAAGAGTCACTGTTAAATACAAGCACCCGTAAAGTTGAAGCTTTGCGGGTGCCTGTGTGTTACGGCAATACCGTATAATATGGAAATTGACTTTTATTGCACGCTGTCACATCTGTCGGTGTAGAACTTCTTGAAATCTTCCCATTTGTAGTAAGGATAGTTGTCTGATGGCAGTGGCAGAGATGCCTCTTCGCCATTGAGCAGACATTTGATGAGGATGGGCTGTCCTGGCTTCTTGCTGTGATAGAAGATGATTTGGATGTTCGATGCTTTACCCATTGACCAGTTCTGGTAGCATTTCTTCACCTCGTAAGGATCTTCGGGGTCTAAGTCTGCTCCGTTGATGCCCATAAGTATGGTGAGTGGCCCCAAACATGTGTCGTGTCCGAAACGAAGGTCAGCAAGTCGTTTGGTTTTTCCATTAACGACTGCATCTGCCTTTTTGATGATGTCACGCAAAATAGGGATCATGTCGTAGCGTGGTTCAAACACCCATGTGTATGAACCGAGATTTTCGTTTTCCCAACGAGCAGCAATTTCATCGTCGGTGATGATGTTGCCCATCATACCGTCATGTCCGATGCTGGGCAGCGAAGTGTATAGATTGATGAGGTTGCTACCTATGTTGTTCACGTTGCCGGGAAGGCCTTCTGTGCTGGTGAAGACGCGTGAAACGATTTTCTCACGAAGATTATCCTGGAATTGGAAGTTTTTGCGGTTTTGTTCAAACCGTGGTCTTGATCTGGGATATTTCTTGTAGTTCGGATTCTGCCTATCGTCGGGTTTTACGCCATCAAGAACCTTGCGTGCAGATTCCTCGCGTATTTCCAATTTAGGATTGCACTGAACGAGTTCTTGGCAGAAAGATGCCATGCTAAGCACGCAACGTCCTGTCAGTGAGGAAATGGCATAGATATCGCCACCATTCTTGAAAACTTCGTTGAAGTCATTGTACATGGTGCGTGCGATGTATTGATGCTGTTCCCAACCGAGATCGCTGAGTTCACTGACACTGGTAGCAAGCTCCGTCTTGGCATCCATGAATTTAGAGCGGAAAGCTTCGCCTTCTGCAGTGAGTTGATTCTTGGCATGTGCTTTGGTGAGGAGCGAGTCGAGGTCTCTGTAAAGCATGTCATTCCAATAGTAACGCGAACCATGCCGTCCATAGTGACTGATGTAGAACGCTTTGTAGCCCTTCGGAGACTTTGTCTGTGCGACTGGCTTCATGGAATAGGGATAGTCTTGGCCATAGGCTTTTCGTGGGTCTGCCTTCACTTGATCAAGGGCAGAAACGGTTTGCGCCCATGTTGACAAGGCTATGACCCACAAGAGTAGGGCATTGAAGATTTTTTTCATTGTCTGTGTTATTTAAATAGGGTAGTAAATATGATTGATTTTGTCCAAAACAGTCGTAACCTGTGAGTCGGTTGAAAGGTGTACGCCTCTGGTACGTCTATTCTTCCTCGTCTGGAATGTCGTCAATATTGTCGATGTCCTCAAGTTGGATGTTGTTCTCATCAAGTTCTTCGTCTTCTTCCTCCTCATCCACTTCTCCATCGAGTTTCTTGAGTTCCTCGTCGTTCATATCTTCTTCCTCTTCATCCACTTCTTCTTCCAACAATTCGTCGTCATTCTCGTCGTAATCGTCATCAACATCGTCATCTCTGTGCTTGCGACGACGACGGCGACCATCTTCTTCGTCATCGATACTGTAGTCGATGTGTACTTTCTCCACCTTTGGTTTCGGCTTCATGAAAATACCTTCAATCCATGTGCCACGCTCGATTTCGAGCACTTCATAGTCATCGTCTTTACGGCGATCGATGATGCCGCCAGGCTTGCGCATGGTCATCTCTGGCATAATGGTGCAATCGACGAAGAAGGCAGACTCGATGATGTCCTGAATGGCAAGGGGAAGTCCCTTCCATCCTGTACCCATGTTGTGAGCGATGAGGTCAAGTACCTCCCATGCCTCCAAATGTTGGATATTCTCCAATGTGAGGTCTGTCACTTTCTTGATGGGGTGCTTGCGAATGGCAACAGCGTTCTTACCGTCAGCATCTGGAGTGGAAAAGACTTCATATCCCATGCTTTCCAATTGGTTCATCTTGTCAACGTCATCTCTTTTGAGATATTGGAGGTCGAACACAATCTTGATGATGTTCATGTAGTGTTTCTCGTTTTCTGAGAAATCATCCTTCTTCTTCTTCGCGTTGATAATCATCTGACTCAGTTCACTGGGAGTCACGGTCCAAACATTGCTTTTGTCCAAGTCGTCAAGCGACAGCCTCGTCTTTTGCTTCATTTCTTACTAATTATGATATATATTAATTTGGCTGCAAAGGTAGGAATAAAAAGTGAAAAGTGCTCTAAAATGAATCATGTTTTTTTCAAGTACTGTTATAAAAGTAAAAAAAATGCAACTGCATGAAAAAAAGTGAAATGTGAAAAGTGATAATTCCCAATAATTCCATACCTTTGTATTGTTTTTAGAAATAGGGGAAAAGATACACAAACGATTTTTATGTCTCAACAAGTAAAATTTCCAAAGTTTTTTGCCAGCTTTAACATCGTAGTTCGTACGATGGCTGTGTGTTTGTTGTGTGTGTGCTCGATGAGAGGCATGGCACAGAATAGTGGTGAAACATTAGGTGTAGATGCCCAGACAAAGGACATTATCTCATATGTTCAGCACGTAATGGGTTTCAACAGGACTGTACCACAAGAGAAGGTGTATATGCATTTTGACAATACTGGTTATTTTGAGGGGGAGACGATATGGTTCAAGGCATATGTGACACGTACGGACAATGGACACCCGACAGACTTGAGTAAGGTGCTGTATGTTGAGTTGTTGAATCCGAGTGGTGATGTGATAAAGACTCAGAAATACTATATTAACGAACAGGGACAGGCACATGGTGACATGAAAGTGGATTCTCTCTTCGGTTCTGGTTTTTATGAAGTGCGGGCATATACTCGCTATATGACGAATTGGGGCGTGAACGCAGTGTTCTCAAGAGTGTTTCCTGTATTCGGCAAACCTGCAGAAGAAGGGAATTATACTGATTTGAGTATTGACACGCGCTTGTATAAAGAAAGAAATCCTAATAATCGCGACCAACAGGACTCGCTTTATATGAAGGCAGTGAAGGAGGGAATCTATTCAGATAACACTATGAAGACTGTCAGTGTGCAGTTCTATCCAGAAGGTGGAGACATGGTGCAGGGAAAGAAATGCCATGTTGCCATGCTGGCAGTGACGGATGATGGAAGGCCATATCATGGACAGGGTTTTGTTGTCAATAAACAAGGAGATGTGTTAGCTTCCGTAGAGACAGATACGTTAGGTCGTGGCGATTTCACTGTCATTCCTGATGCGTCGGAACTGACGATGAAGATGATGAATGCGCAAGGTCGGGAGCAAATCTACACCCTGCCGGCTGCACGTCGTGAAGGGTGTGCATTGACGTTGGATGTGGTGAATGATGATGTGGTGGCCACTTTGCAGTCTTCAAGTGGAGTATGTGGTGAACTGATTGGTTATGTGTTGATGAATAATGGTAACATTTACCATTGTGACACTTTGGTGGCTGCTCCACTGATGGAATTGGAACTGAACCGTGAACAGATGAAAGAAGGTGTGAACCAAATGACGGTATTCAATAGTAACGGACAGGTGCTGGCCGATCGACTGTTCTTTATCTATCCCAAACCATCAGAGGAAGACAGCATTACCTTTAAGACCGAAACGGCATGGCTGAAACCCTGTGGAAAGGTGACACTGGATGTTCAGACTCTTCCGAATGCCACATTCTCTTTCTCTGCTATGGATGCAGGAACTATGCCGAATGAGAAGCAGGGTAATTTGAAGACATGGATGCTGTTGAGCTCAGAAGTGCGAGGTTATATCGACCATGTGGATTACTATTTCGAATCTGATGACAAGGAACATCGCAAGGCGGCTGATATGCTGATGCTGACACAGGGTTGGCGGCGATACAATTGGAATGAGATGGCTGGTCTCACACCGAGAGAGAAGATGCAACCTGTGGAGGACAAGTTCTATGTGTTTGGTAAGTTGAACGAATACCGCAAGCGCAATCCTGTCAATGGCGTGGATATGCAATTGATTTTGTATAATCAGCAAGGACAAAGCCTCACGGGTAATACCAAGACAGACAAGGATGGTAATTATGTTTTCGGACTTCCATTCCTTGATGGAGAATGGAAAATGTTCTTCTACACAACCATTAAGGATAAGAAGAAGACTTTCCGTGTGGGAGTGGATCGCCAGATTTCACCAACCCCACGATACATTAGCCCTGTGGAAGCAAGTTTGCAGATGCCTACAGGAGCAAACATGTTTGTACACCAAGAAGACGAACCCGTTCCGGATGGGGAGGAATTTATCCCCATCACGCAAAAGAATTTCGTTTTGGAGAATGTGACTGTGAAGGCAAAGCGTCGCTATTTTACGAATGATGATTTTAAGTTTAAGAATGAAAACTATGCCCGTAGATGGGCTTCCGTCTATTATGATATTGATAGGGAATTGGACAACATTCGTGACAGGGGAGAAGAGGAACCGACCATTTTTGAGTTTCTGGCAAAGAAGAATATGATGTTCAACAACCCTGAATGCATCGATTTGCCAGTGGTGTCTGGCGATACAGCTTCATGGTCGGAGTGGTATGGTCATATGGCATACGGCAACCAGCCAATCCAATGGATTGTGGACAATGGCGAGACAATGAATGCTGGTGCCATTACGTCAGAGTCAGGTGCTGCAGGTGATACATTCTTTCCCCAATGGATGGATGAAATCAAGAGCGTCTATATTGCTCCTTACGACCCCGACCAAGACTCACGAGATGTTGCTAAGGGTGCTTTAGGCGAAGATCCATCTGCGGTGGCTGATGATAGAAGTAATTTTGTCAAGATTTATCTCTATCTGCACCATCGCTTTACAACGGAGAGTAACAAGGGAATCCGCCGTACATATTTCCAAGGTTTTAATGAAATTTCCACCTTTGAAATGGAGGACTATAGTGTCATTCCTCCTATGGCAGATTTCCGTCGCACCATTTTCTGGGCACCAGATGTGAAAGCGGATGAGCAGGGAAAGGCAAAGATAGAATTCTTCAACAATTCCACTTGCGAAGAAATGTATATCAGTGCAGAGGGAATGACACCAACGGGACGAATGGTGGTGAAGGATTAAATCAGTGTTAAAAAGAATGAAAATGGAAATGATTATTCCTGCTGTTCCAATTATTTTATCTAACTTTGTAAAAACTTTAGAGTTAGGCTAAATGTGTTCTAAAGATAGTATGTATAGTTTTATGCTATTCTGTCAGTAATAAATAAAGACTTCGAAAAAATGTTGGGTAAAAGAAATCTAATTGTAGTTATTGCATTAGGTGTGTTATTGAGTATTGGAGTGCTGGTGTCATGTGGACAGCAATCTGACAGTTCAGACGAAGAAAATGTGGAGAGAGTGAAACGTGCAGACTCTCTTGTACGTGTACGACTGGATAAGAATCCAGAGGATGCGCTTGCTTGTATTGATAGCCTCGAGGCAACCGAGTTGTTCAGCAAGCCGGTTATTTGTTATTTTCGTGGCATCGTATATAATAAGATGATGCAGCGGACGACCTCTGAGTTGTATTTCAAGAAAGCGTTGGAAGGTGATGCATTGCAAAGGGAATGTCCGGAACTCTATTACAAGGCAAGTGATCATTTGTCATCATTCCTTTCCAATCGTGGAGAAAATGCAGAAGCATTGAATATCTCCACCCGCGCCTATGAAGTTGCTCAAGGAGATGACTCATCCCAAAGTAAGTTGTGGACAGCTTGCATTTTGCATTCGATGGGGTATTTCCAGACCCAATTGGGAATGAAAGAACAGGCTGAGATAAATTTCAGTATGGCATACATGGCACTCTCGCAAATTGTTCAGGCTGATAGTTGTTATGAAAACATCCTCACTCATGCCCGTGTTTCACTCAATATATTGGATGCATACACCACGATTGGTCAATATGAGTTGGCTCAAAATTGGGTTGCTTCAGCGGAAGTGGCTGCAGATAGATTGTCCGCAAGTCCTCTGTGTACTGATGCAGACCGTGCGAAATTCGTAGGTGGCATTGCTCTCGAAAAGGCGCTTGTGATGTTGAAAATGGGTTCATCTCAGTCTGCAGAAGAAGCCTATAGAAAAGCACAGAACGTGGGCTATTTCAACACCTCTTCAGGTCTTATGGATCAGGCGCACTTCCTCAAGACTGCCGAACGATGGAACGAATTGGCAGATTTGATGCCGAAAGTCGATTCGTTGGCAACAGCATGGAACGTGCCCATGTCTCTCTATTATGTGAAGGAATACATGGCGCCACGTTTCAATGCTTACCATAAGTCGGGTAGGCAAAGCGAAGCAATGGCGGTTGCTGAATTGATGGCAGAGTCTGTCGATTCGGTGGCTGCTCATGAAATGAACCGTAACATGAAGGAAATAGCTGCCATTACGAAGCAGAAAGACCAGAACACTGAAGAGGCCAAACAGGAGGCTGCTTTGGCTTATCGATGGGTGAAAATCCTGAGCACTATGCTCGTGTTCCTGATTGTGTGCATCTTGGCAGGTTTCATTTATCGGTTTGTTAAGTCAAAAAAGAATTAAAACTAATATAAAAATAAAGAATCAACATGAAAGAACTTGCTTTAAAGTATGGCTGTAATCCTAATCAGAAGCCATCTCGTGTCTATATGGAAGAGGGAGAACTCCCTATCGAAGTGCTTAATGGCCGTCCTGGCTATATCAACCTTTTGGACGCTTTTAATAGCTGGCAGTTGGTCAAGGAACTGAAAGCTGCCACAGGCATGCCATCAGCTACTTCGTTCAAACATGTCAGTCCTGCAGGTGCAGCTGTGGGCGCACCTCTTAGCGACACATTGAAAAAGATTTACTTTGTGGACGATGTAAAGATTCCACTCACTCCTATTGCAACGGCGTATGCACGTGCACGTGGTGCTGACCGTATGTCTTCTTTTGGTGATTTCATCGCATTGTCTGACACTTGCGATGAGGCTACAGCTACACTCATCAAGCGCGAGGTAAGCGATGGCATTATCGCTCCCGACTATACCCCTGAAGCATTGGCTATTCTGAAGGCAAAGCGCAATGGTACATATTGTGTCATCAAAATGGATCCTAATTATAAGCCAGCTCCCATCGAGCGTAAGCAAGTGTTTGGTATTACATTTGAACAAGGACGCAACGAGATTGACCTCTCTGGCGATAATCTTTTTGAGAACATTCCTACGGACAACAAGAACATTCCTGCAGATGCAAAGCGTGACCTCAAGATTGCGCTCATCACCTTGAAATATACACAGTCAAATTCTGTTTGTTATGTGAAGGATGGTCAAGCAATCGGTATAGGTGCTGGTCAGCAGAGCCGTATTCACTGTACTCGTTTGGCAGGTAACAAAGCTGATATCTGGTGGCTGCGTCAATGTCCAAAGGTATTGGCATTGCCTTTCAAGAGTGATATTCGTCGTGCCGACCGCGATAATACCATTGATGTGTATATTGGTGATGAATATGAAGATGTGCTTCGTGAAGGTACTTGGCAGAACTTCTTCACCGAAAAGCCAGAGCCACTCACTGCTGAAGAGAAGAAAGCTTGGCTTGCTCAGAACACCAACGTGTGTCTTGGCTCTGATGCGTTCTTCCCATTTGGTGACAACATCGAGCGTGCACACAAGAGTGGTGTGCAGTATATTGCACAGGCAGGTGGCTCTGTTCGTGATGATAATGTCATTGAGACCTGCAACAAGTATGGTATTGCTATGGCGTTCACAGGCATTCGTCTTTTCCACCATTAATTTATGGCTTCAGATAACGAAATTCAATATGCCATCATGAATGGCATCAACTTCGGTAAAGCTAAGAGCGAGAAAAAGGAAGATTCCAACAAGGTCAAGACCAAGGCTCGCAAAAAAGCTTACCAGACTGGCTCCCATAAGTCGGGTGCGGCAAAGCACAAGGCTGAGATTCGTCAGCGTGTGAAGAACCGTGCTTCACAACGCAAAGGATGATGATAGGGCGTTGGTCTATCCTTCTATGTATACTGCTCAGCATCATAGCTTGCGACTCCAACAAGTCGCAGGGTGATGCTGGGCGGTCTCCGTTTAAGACTTATACCAACAATGCCTCTCCTCATCTCGATTTGCCCGACATTCAGCAGAATGGTGAACTGATAGTGCTCACGTTGTATGGACCTGAAAGTTACTTCGATTTCCGAGGAGAGGATTTTGGCGTTCAGTTCATGATTGCCCGTCAATATGCAAAAAGCATTGGTGTCAGTATTCGTGTGGATGTGTCTCGTAACCAGAGGGAACTGATTGAGAAACTGCAGAAAGGGGAGGGGGATTTCATCGCTTTTCAAGTGGATAGGGCAGACTCTTTGTCATCCTTGTTGGAATATGTGGGCGAGAAAGAACTGTTCACCTTCCTTGACAGTCTTTCCTCACAACGGAAAGACACTTCGCTTCGTCCGAAAGCCAATGCTGCATGGACCGTACGTAAAGATTCCCCTCTCTTGTCAGCCTCCCTTTCTCAGTGGATGTCAGCCCATCAGAAAGACTTCTTTGACTACACGACTATCCGTGTCAAATCGAGCAGTGGACGTACTTATGCTCCACGTCGTAAGGTCGCTTCACCCATACTTAATGCTTCGCGTGGACAGATTTCACAGTATGATGACCTCTTCAAAAAGTATGCCATTAAGTGTGGTTGGGATTGGCGGTTGATGGCGGCACAAGCTTATCAGGAATCATCCTTTGACCCTCAGGCAGTTTCTTACATGGGTGCGATGGGATTAATGCAGTTGATGCCTGGGACAGCACGTGATGTGGGTGTGGCACGATCGGAGGTGTTTGTACCAGAGCGCAATGTGCAGGGGGCTTCTAAACTCATCTCGCAACTGAACACTCATTATGCTTCCATCGCCAATGGAGATGAACGTGTCAACTTTATTCTTGCTGCCTACAATGCGGGTTCAGGTCATGTGGATGATGCAAGGGCTTTGGCAAAGAAATATGGGAAAAATCCCAATGTGTGGTTGGGCAATGTGGATGTCTTCGTTCTTAAAATGAGTGAACCCCAATACTATAACCAGCAGGAAGTAAAGTATGGCTATTTCCGTGGAAGTGAGACTTACGAGTATGTCAACAGCATTCGTACACGCTGGAATGAATATAAGCTGAAGATCAAGAACTGATGCTGGTGGGGATGACTGAAAAAAGGAGAAGGACTTCATGATAGAGGTCCTTCTCCTTTTAGTTTGTGTGTGTCATTCAAACTGCGAAGTTTGAGAGTCATGGAGTCTTAACGGGTTTCCATTTCTTCTGTCATGTCTATCTCTTCACCTTTGGTGTCGATAAACTTGTATTGCAGGAAACCGAGGTCTTGACTCGGATAAATCTTTACACCAAAGCCGTAAGTCAGTTGCCATTTGAGGTAGGTGCTGATGAGACCTTTGGTGATGTAAGCTTCCACGTACGGATTGACGTAGAGCTTGAATCGCTTCTGACCAAGATTGTTGACAATGTAATCGATTTTGTGCTCCAGCGTGTCGGTGAACAAGATGGAGGGCTTGACGACGCCCTTACCGAAACAGGTGGGGCAGACTTCCTCTACATGCATGTCCATAGCAGGACGGACACGTTGTCTTGTGATTTGCATGAGACCGAACTTGCTCAGTGGCAGGATGTTGTGGCGAGCACGGTCGCTCTTCATGATCTGAGTCATGTGTTCGTAGAGCTTTTGGTTGTGCTCGGCACTGTCCATGTCGATGAAATCGACGACGATGATGCCACCCATGTCGCGCAGTCTCAGTTGGCGAGCCAGTTCTTCAGCAGCTTCCATGTTCACTGCAAAGGCGTTTTCCTCTTGATTGTCGAGTCCGCGGTTGCGGTTACCTGAATTGACATCCACCACGTGGAGTGCCTCGGTGTGCTCGATGATGAGATAGGCGCCATGCTTGAAACTGACTGTCCTTCCAAGCCCCGACTTGATTTGTTTCGTTACTCCGAAATTGTCGAAGATGGGGACATTGCCTTTGTAGAGCTTGACAATCGATTCTCTTTCTGGTGCAATAAGGCTGACGTATCTCTTCACTTCCTTATACACATCCTCATTGTTTACATGGATGCTCTCGTAGGAGGGATTGAAGAGGTCTCGCAGCATGGAGACGGTGCGGCCAGTTTCCTCGTGTGCAAGTACTGGCAGACTTGTAGCTTTTTGAATCTTCCCGATGCAATCGTTCCACGACTCAACGAGTAAGCTCATCTCGTTGTTCAGTTCGGCAGCTCGTTTTCCTTCTGCCACTGTGCGTACGATTACTCCGAAGTTTCGGGGTTTGATGCTCTGAATGAGCTGTTTCAGACGTGCGCGTTCTTCTTTAGATTTGATTTTTGAACTGACATTCACTTTGTCGTCAAAGGGAATGAGGACAATGTAACGTCCTGCGAAAGAGATTTCCGCTGTCAGTCGGGGACCTTTTGTGTTGATGGGTTCTTTGGTAATTTGCACCATCACTTCCTGTCCCAATTCAAGCACGTCTTGAATGCTTCCCACTTTCTCCAGCGATGACTGATTGGCAGCCTTTGCCATAGGTGCAAGCTTTCGGCGGTCGCTTACCACCTGCTTGACGTATTTCTCCAGAGAGAGAAAATGTTTGCCTAAATCTTGGTAGTGCAGAAATGCTTCGCGTTCATGACCCACATCGACGAAACATGCATTGAGTGCCGGCATGATTTTCTTCACTTTTCCGGCGTAGATGTTGCCAACGGAGTACTTACTGTCCTGACCTTCCTTTTGGAACTCAACGAGCTTTTGGTCTTCGAGCAGGGCAATGGTCACTTCCTTTGGCTGAGCATCGATGATAAGTTCGCTGGTCATTCTTGCTACCGTTTATGTATTAGGTTGTGTGTTTTAACAGAAAAAGAACAAACCTCGTCATGCACCCCTTTTTCGAGGATGGTTCATTTCAGGGTCTGTTCTTTGTTCTGACGCTGACAAGATTGAAGTAGAGTTTCTCAACTTTACTTGCTCTTGTGGCGATTCTTTCTCAGTCTCTTCTTACGCTTGTGAGTCGAGATCTTGTGTCTTTTCTTCTTCTTACCGTTTGGCATAGTTGTTGAAAATTAAGTTGTTTATAATCTTGTTTGTTGTTGTCTATGGGTGAGTCTGAAGCATACCTCAAACTCATTCGGAGTGCAAATTTAGTTCTTTTTCTTGAATGTAAGAAATTTTATCGTCGAAAATGTAGATGTTGTGATGAATTTGTCAGTAAAAAGCCTTAAATTTGCAAGAAATATGAAGTAAAGTGTATGAAGAAATACCTGTTTCCTCTTTTGTTCACGATGTTTTTCGGGGTGTCGCTGCAGACCTTCTCCCAACGCTCAGGAAGTGCTGCAACCTATTCCAGAGAGGCATCTTCCATTGTTTCGAAATACAAAAGAGAACTGACGCAGATACGAAAAAATACGGCAGAAACAGCTACTGATTCCAGTGAGTTGTCCATGTCTCCCTATTATTATAAATTGTTTGGTCCAGGCGTTTTCTTCCGTTCCGTTTTGGACGGTAAACTGAAACTGAACTATTCCTTGCCAGACGAAACAGACACCTCATTGCAGACGACAGATGCACTCCATGAACGTCAGCGCATCAATGGCTCCATTGATAGGTTGTTGATGGGAGCTTATGTGGAACATCCCGACCATTTCCATTATTCTGATGCGCAGATAGCCGCTGAGACAACTGTCTCTCCCACCTCTTCAGTGGAGACAAAAGTGGAGAATTTGGCTTCTATATATGACAAGGTGGACGAGATTAAAGATGTGGCAGATGTGCTTGACAGTGTGGAGGTGGATCTTCAAATAGTCAAGCCCAACTTTTGGAAAACAAGTGGAAGGTTCTCTCTACAGTTCACTCAGAACTATTTCTCTGATAATTGGTACAAGGGAGGTAACAACAACGTGACGATGCTTTCCAATCTGGTGCTTGAAGCCAACTACAATGACCAGAAACGTGTCACATGGGACAACAAGCTCGACCTTCGTCTTGGTTTTGTCACAGCCACCTCAGACTCCATTCATCGCTATTTGTCAAATAATGATAAGATTCAGCTCAATTCAAAACTTGGCATCAAGGCTGCAAAAAACTGGTATTACACTGTTTCTGCAGAAGCGAAGACACAGTTCCTTCCTGGTCACAAAGCTAATGACCGTCGCACCTATTCCAAGTTTATTGCGCCTTTGGACTTGTATGTCTCTCTCGGTATGGACTGGAAACCCACGTTCAAGAATGGCAACAGCTTCTCTCTTGCCCTTTTGCCCTTGTCTTACAAGATGCGTCTTATCGATGATGACGACATAGACATCCATCGTTCCAACAACATGGCAGGCAAGGATTTCCAACAGGATTTCGGTTCGAAGATAGAGTTCAGTTCCAAGATTACTGTTGTGAAGGGCTTGACATGGAAAAGCCGTTGCTTCTATTTCACCTCCTACGAATATGTGGAAGCAGAGATGGAGAACTCCCTTTCCTTCCAGTTCAACAAGTACATCTCCAGTGAGGTTTATACGCTTTGGCGCTTCGACGATAACCGAGACATGAAGTTCTACGATGACACAATCGGTTACTTCCAATTCAAGGAATACTTCACATTAGGCTTAGCGTATAATTTCTAAAACAATTAGGAATTAGGAATGAGGAATTGAATCTCTAAACTCTCAACCCTAAACCCTAAACCCTAAACTCTAAACCCTAAACTCTAAACTCTCAACTGTCAACTGTCAACTCTCAAAGTTTGAACTTCAGCACTTTTCCTCCATTGGCAGGAAGTTCCACGTAGAGAGTGCCATCAGGGATGAGCGCCTTCTTTTCCTTTTTGCCTGTAAGGAGGTTCTTGCATTCACGCTCCTTGTCGCTGACAGGAATGTCCATACATTCGAAAGCGTGAGCTGGAATCTTCACCCACGAACGGGCAGGCTGGTCATTAAAGTTGGCGATGACAACAAGGAGTTCCTTGCCAGCCTTGCGTAGGAAAGCATACTGACGGTGCTCGTTCATGCCCTGATTGTAATTCACATACATCACGTCGAAGAAGAGTCCTTCACGAATAGCTTTCTCCGTGTTGCAGATGTTCAGCACCTTTGTGTAGTATTTCTGCAAATCCTTCTCTTCCTTTGAAAGCAGGGTGCCGTCAAACTTATTGTTGTTTCTCCAACGACGAATCAGGTCAATGGTCCAATAGTCAAAGATGGTCGTCTTGCCATCCTGTCCGCTGAATCCTTCAGAATACATGCCCTGTTCGCCCAACTCCTGACCAAAATAAATCATCATCGGGTTGGTGTTCATCAAGGCACTGACGAGTAGGGCAGGCTTCCCCTTCTCCGCATTGCCGGCAAAGAATTTGGAAGCGATGCGCTGTTCATCGTGATTCTCAAGGAAGTTGAGCATGTGGCTCTGAATGTCATCGACACTTTGCCAAGCTCCCGTGATGCAAGCAGCGCTGTTGCCACCCATCACAGAACGGATGGTGTCATAAAGCCCCACCTTGTCATATAGGTAATCGAAATGCCCGCGCTCAATGTAGTTGCGGTATTCGTGCGGGTTATACACCTCGGCAATAAAGATGATGTCGGGGTATTTTGCCTTCACTTGCGGAATCACCCATCCCCAGAAATCACAAGGCACCATTTCCGCCATGTCGCAACGGAAACCGTCAATGCCCTTGCTTGCCCAGAACAGGAGGATGTCGCGCATCTTCAACCATGTGTTGGGTGTGGAAGGACAGAAGATGAGCTGCCGCGTGCCTTGATAGTCAACGCCATAGTTGAGCTTGACGGTCTCATACCAGTCGTTCTGGCTCACCCAAGGAGTGAAGCAGTCGTTGCCAGTCACCTTGGCAGGCATCTCCACATAGTCGCCCATCTCCTCGTCATGCAGGGAGAAGTTGGGTGAGAACTGCGTGCAAGGCATGTAGTAGAAATTGTTGTCGGGATGGAAAGCCTCCGTCGTGTCATCGTCCTCACCAAGGTCACGCACACCTTCGGGCTTGGCATCCGAATGGTACTGACGTGCCACATGGTTAGGCACAAAATCAATAATCATCTTCAAGTCAGCCTTATGGGTTCGCATGACAAGTTTTTCAAATTCCTTCATGCGTTCAGGCACCTTCGTTGCAAGGTCGGGATCAATGTCGTAGTAGTCCTTGATGGCATACGGACTTCCTGCCATACCCTTCACCACAGCAGGGTGGTCTTTCTCTATGCCATACTGCGTGTAGTCGCTCTTGGTGGCATGTTCGATGAGACCAGTGTACCAGATGTGCGTGGCACCCAACTTCTTGATTTCAGCCAATGCGGCTCCTGTGAAGTCAGCCATTTTGCCACAACCATTCTCCTTCTTCGTCCCATTGCTCACGTTCTTGTTGGCATTGGCACCGAAGAGGCGCGTGAAAACTTGATAGATGATTAGCTTTTCCATTGATATTAGTGTTAGTATTCTATACGATTGTGATTGTTTTTTTGCAAATGGACACGAATCTCTCGATTTATACGAATGAAGCTGTGCTATTCGTGTTGACTCGGGGGATTCGTGTCCGTTCTATGCTTATGCGATTCCGTGAGCGGTCACGTCGCGGCTGATTTTGGCAATCATGCCCTGAAGAGCCTTGCCGGGACCACACTCAGTGAAGTCTGTTGCACCAGCGGCAATCATTGCCTGCACCTCATAAGTCCACTTAACGGGAGCAGTCAGCTGAGCGATGAGGTTCTGCTTGATTTCCTCAGGGTTCGTGTGTGCCTTGGCATCCACGTTCTGATAAACAGGACACTTAGGAGTGGAGAATGTGGTTGCCTCGATGGCAGCCTGCAGTTCGTCCTTTGCTGGCTGCATGAGAGGGGAGTGGAACGCACCGCCAACAGGGAGTGGGAGAGCGCGCTTTGCACCAGCTGCCTTCAATGCCTCACAAGCCTCGTTCACAGCTTCCACGTTACCGGAGATGACCAACTGACCAGGGTTGTTATAGTTGGCAGGAACCACGATGTTGCCGGGCTTGGAGATAGAAGCACAAACCTCTTCCACCTTTGCGTCATCCAAACCGATGATGGCAGCCATTGTAGAAGGAGCAGCCTCACAAGCCTTCTGCATAGCCTGAGCACGCTGAGAAACGAGCTTCAGTCCATCCTCGAAAGAGAGGGCACCTGCAGCAACGAGAGCGGAGAACTCACCGAGAGAGTGACCACCCACCATGTCAGCGTCGAATTGGTCACCCAAACAGATGGCTGAAATCACAGAGTGGAGGAACACAGCAGGCTGAGTCACCTTTGTCTGCTTCAGCTCCTCAGCAGTGCCTTCGAACATGATCTTGGTGATGTCGAAGCCAAGAATCTCGTTAGCCTTGTCAAACAACTCCTTTGCCTTTGGATTGGTGTCGTAGAGGTCTTTGCCCATTCCTGTGAACTGAGCGCCCTGACCAGGGAAAACAAATGCTTTCATATTGTTATGTTTTTTAAGAAATAAAAGCACCTTTCCCGTGAGAAAGATGCTTTTTATTTACTAATGTTGATTTACTTTACCTTCTCAACGATAGCCTTGAATGCCTCTGCGTTGTGTACTGCGAGGAATGCAAGAGTCTTACGGTTGAGGTCGATGCCTGCCTTGTGGAGAGCGCCGATGAACTGAGAGTAAGACATACCCTCTGCACGGGCAGCAGCGTTGATACGCTGAATCCAGAGAGAGCGGAACTCGCGCTTCTTGCGACGACGGTCTGCAAATGCATAAGTGAGGCCCTTCTCATAGGCGTTTTTGGCAACGGTCCACACGTTCTTACGAGCGCCGAACTGACCTTTTACGCGCTTCAAAATCTTCTTGCGGCGAGCGCGTGATGCTACATGATTTACTGATCTTGGCATAATTTTTCTTGTTTTTGAATGTTAGCGACGTTCGATTACGTTCTTTTCAGGCTAACGATTCGATTAAACTTTTTGTTGATTACTTACTGGATTTTAACGGAGAGCGAGACAATCGAGCACTTGCTTGCGGTTTGCCTTCACGACAATCGTGCTGTGATCAAGATTTCTCTTCTGCTTCTTCGTCTTCTTAGTCAAAATGTGACTGTGATAAGCGTGCTGACGCTTGATCTTGCCTGTTCCAGTAAGCGTGAAACGCTTCTTTGCAGCGGACTTAGTTTTAATTTTTGGCATTTTTTTTGTTTGTTTATTTAATATTAATAATGTGTGGCAACGCATATACCAGGGCGTTACGCACTTCTATTCTTCTTCTTTGGCAGCCAGCTTCTCAGCCAGTCCTGCGAAGGGGCTGTTGGGGTTAGGTCCCTCTGCCTCTTTCTCAGCATTGCGCTGTGCCTTTGCTGCGGCTTCGGCTGCCTCGTTGTCGCGGCGTTGCTGGCTCTTTTTCGGAGCACCTGCCTTCTTCGGAGCGAGTGTGAGGAACATCTTCTTGCCTTCCAGCGATGGCATGCTCTCCACCTTTGCCAATTCCTCCAGATCGTTGGCGAAACGGAGGAGCAGCACTTCTCCCTGTTCCTTGAAGACGATGGAGCGTCCCTTGAAGAACACGTATGCCTTCACCTTGTTGCCGTCGTTCAGGAATTCCTGTGCGTGCTTGAGCTTGAAAGCATAGTCGGCTTCACCCGTTTGGGGTCCGAAGCGGATTTCCTTCACTTCCACCTTCACCTGCTTTGCCTTCAGTTCCTTCGCCTTCTTCTTCTGCTGGTAGAGGAACTTGGAGTAGTCGATGAGGCGACATACCGGAGGTTGTGCATTAGGAGAGATTTCCACGAGATCTACATCCTTATCTTCTGCGAGACGCAGGGCTTCACGGGTTGGCATCACTGAGGATTCGATTCCGTCTCCTACGATTCTCACTTCTGGTACACGGATCTGTTCGTTGACCCTGTACTGTTGTTTTTTGTTGTCACCTTTCATTCGGGTTGGCTTGTTCCTTCGGTATGTGTTAAGTTAAGTTTTTGTTATTTTGCTGAATTTCGGCTGCAAAGGTAGCACAAAACACAGACTTGACAAAATTATTTAGAAATTTTCTGTCATTTGACGGACTTCTTCCTGAATTTTCTTGGCAAAATCTTCGATTTTCATCGTTTCCTGCTGCTGAGTGCCTTGTTTTCTGACATTGACGGTGTTATCAGCAGCCTCCTTCTCACCCACGACGAGCATGTAAGGAATGTGCTTGAGTTCGTTGTCACGAATCTTTCTGCCAATCTTCTCGTTGCGGTCGTCCACGATGGTGCGCACGTCCTGAGCATTGAGTGTGGCAGCCACCTGCTGGGCATAGTCGTTGAACTTCTCGGAGATAGGCAGCACCACCACCTGGTCGGGAATGAGCCAGAGAGGGAAGTGACCAGCTGTGTGCTCGATGAGCACGGCGATGAATCGTTCCATCGAGCCGAACGGTGCGCGGTGAATCATCACAGGGCGGTGCTTCTGGTTGTCAGCGCCCGTATATTCGAGTTGGAAACGCTCTGGCAGGTTATAGTCCACCTGAATGGTGCCCAACTGCCAACGGCGACCCAGTGCGTCCTTGATCATGAAGTCGAGCTTTGGACCGTAGAAAGCAGCCTCGCCCAACTCTGTGCGGGTAGGCAGACCTTTCTCTGCACAAGCCTCGATGATGGCATTCTGTGCCTGTTCCCACACCTCGTCAGAACCGATGTACTTCTCCTTGTCATCAGGGTCACGGAGTGAAATCTGTGCCTCGAAATCCTTGAAGTCAAGAGCCTTGAAGATGATGTTGATGATGTCCATTACGCGCAGGAACTCATCCTTCACCTGGTCGGGGCGGCAGAAGATGTGGGCATCGTCCTGAGTGAACGAACGCACACGAGTCAATCCGTGCAACTCACCCGACTGCTCATAGCGGTACACTGTGCCGAACTCTGCGCAACGGAAGGGAAGGTCCTTGTAGGAGCGTGGCTGCCATGCGAAAATCTCACAGTGGTGAGGGCAGTTCATCGGCTTCAGCAGATACTCTTCACCCTCTTCTGGTGTGTGGATGGGCTGGAACGAATCCTGACCATAGTGAGCATAGTGACCGGAAGTCACATAGAGGTTCTTACCACCGATGTGTGGAGTGATAACCTCTTGGTAACCATAACGCTTCTGGATTTTGCGCAAGAAATCCTGCAAGCGGAGACGAACGGCAGTTCCCTTTGGAAGCCACATGGGCAGACCTTTACCCACACGGTCGGAGAACATGAACAATTCCATCTCCTTACCAATCTTGCGGTGGTCGCGCTTCTTAGCCTCTTCCAGTGCCACGAGATACTCATCCAGCAACTTCTTCTTGGGGAAGGAGATACCATAGATACGAGTCATCATGGGGCGCTTCTCGTCGCCACGCCAGTAGGCAGCAGCAAGTGAGAGCAGCTTGAAAGCCTTGATAGGCGCGGTGGTCATCAAGTGAGGACCCTTACAGAGGTCGATATAATTGCCCTGCGTGTAGGTGGTGATTTTACCATCCTCCAGCTCCGCAATCAGCTCGTTCTTGTATGACTGTCCCTTCGAAGCGAAGAGTTCCATCACATCCTTCTTGGAGATGTCCTTTCTCACCAGCGCCTCCTTCTTCTGCTGCAGTTCCTGCATCTTTTTCTCAATCTTCGGGAAGTCAGCGTCGCTCAGTTTCACACCTTCAGGTGGCATCACGTCATAGTAGAAGCCATTCTCGATGGCAGGACCGATACCGAACTGGGTGCCTGGCCACAACTCCTCAATTGCCTCAGCCATCAGGTGAGCCGAAGTGTGCCAGAAAGCATGCTTACCCTCAGCATCCTCAAACTTGTACAGTGCAATCGTTGCATCCTCATTGATGGGGCGGTTCAACTCCGTCGTCTCGCCGTTCACACCACAGGCAATCACGTCCTGTGCCAATCGTTGGCTGATGCTCTCGGCAATCTCTAAACCCGTCACGCCAGCCTCATACTCGCGCACGGAATTGTCTGGAAAAGTAATCTTTATCATTTTTATGTTTTGTTTGTTATATTCTCTTTTTCATATCTCACACAAAATCCACGGAAATCACAGAAACATATCCTCCTGATTGATCTTCCTGAATGGCTTTCTGTGCTTTCTGTGCCTTCCGTGTGAGAAATTCGCCACAAATTTAGCACTAAAATTCCGTTTGTCAGCAAAGTTTCCTCAAAAAACATCTGCAAGCCCCTCATTTTCACCCCGAACATCCACAATTTGCCTCAGTTCGGTATAAAGGATAATCGCTTTATAGTTGACAGTTTAGAGTTTTTAGTTTAGGGTTTAGAGTTTAGGGTTTAGGGTTTAGAGTTTTAGACAGTTGACAGTTGACAGTTGACAATTGACAACGTTTGTAGCAGCGAGCGCAGAGTTCAAACTTGCTTGAACTATGCCGAGTCGCGCCCAAACCTCAGCGTAGCTAATTGACAGTTCAGAGTTTCGGAGTCTTTGCGGTGCGCGCTTCCGCTTGCCTTTCTCTCCCGTTTGGGTGAGTTGGAGGGGACTCGTTTTCAACTGAATCTGATGCAAAGTTACGGCGATATGATGGGGCGGCAATATTATTCTCAAAAAATCGGGAAAAACGAGAATCGATTTCTGGCATAAAACAGAGAATATTCTCTATCTTGCAACTCGTTTGTGGGCAAGACTTACGTTCGTTTGTTAGCAAGACTTACACTCGTTTGTGGGCAACACTTAATGGAGGCAGTGGGGGTGTCGACATGGAGAGGTTAAAAAGGTTAAATGGTTAAATGGTTAAATTTCATTTTTTGCACAATGAAGAGTGCTATAATAATAATATAATTATAATAATAATAATTTAAATTTAAAAACCCTCCTATATTCCCCCCTATAAACTATCCCCCAACCCTCAATTCGTGGATTTAACCTTTTAACCATTTAACTTTTTAACCATCAAGTACCTTTCTTGTTGATTTATAAACTATTACAAAAATCGAATCCTGAATTGGTAGACATTTTCATTCTTTCATTTTCTCATTTTTTCATTCCAGCGAAGCGCATTTCATT
>ONDH01000016.1 GCA_900316505.1 uncultured Prevotellaceae bacterium | reverse complement strand
CCTTCTACGAAGATTAAGATATAAACTTAACCTCATTGAGTCTTCTTTAAGGACACAAAAATCGCCATCAACTAACTCGTTGTGATGCCTAATTGTATAATAAAAGGAGCTGTTCCCCATAAAGGTAGAAGTTCCCTCATTCTCCCTCCAAGGATTATCATCATTATACAGAGTAATCTCATCTATTGTCATCGTATCTATCCCATTCGATGACAGAAAGAGAACTGTATCACCCTGTTCGTATGATTACATGGCATCATACAAACACGATGTGAACAGCGTTATTGTGAGTAATATGTATAACCAACGCTTCATGGGTTGTTTTTATTTATATAACGAATAAGAGTGGCAAAGTTAAACATTATCTCCACACTTAACTCCTATCCCTTACCATCTTCTCTTGCTTGTGGATGTCGGCATACATGCAAAGTCCACCAATAATCATGAGAAACAAGGGATAAGAATTGATGGCGAAAAACATAATCCAGAACTGCGTCATACTGGAAGGGTTATCCATCAGAAACAAAGTGCTAAACCAGACCATTGGCGCCGCAAGAATCATCACAAAGAAGAGAAGGCACATGGTGTATGTGGAAGGACGGATTTTCTTTTTCCAATCAGCCATGAGGCAAAAATAGATAACAAGTCCTATCGCATCGAGAATGAGGGGAATGATAAGTGTTGAATAGTTTTCCATTTTGTTATTTATTATATGCTTTTTCTAATACATTTGTAAAAGATGGATGGCTTCTGTAAGTTAGTGGAACTGATTCGAATTAGTGGCATTGAATATCTGTCTTCGTCATCTCAGCAAATGCTTCTTTCCGTGTTTCTGTGAGGGTTTGGAGGAAAGGAATGATTTCCTCGCCATACGCACGGCGACTATAGAAGTCAAGTTCGAGAGCCTTCTTCCCATTGATGGTGACCTGCCGATAGAGATACAGATTGAACTCCACTACCGAAAGCAACTCAGGGTTCTTCTCATCTTTCTGACTTACCAAGAAGTCAACCATATAGCTGTCACCGTTATTCAAGACCTTGTAATTGCAGCATGCATCTGTTGATTTGCGCAATTCAAGTTCAGCCACTTTTGTATCCGCTCCCACCTTGGGAGTGAGTGCATCCCCATACAGAATGGACACGGAGAACATCTGATGATATGATTCTGCTTTCTCATCCTTGGGGAAATACTCCTGTATGTAATAAATGTCTGTCGGATGTGAACTCCAGCCAAGATAATACGTCTCTTTATTAAACTGCAACGTGTTCCCCACTTTCAGATAGTCCGTTACGCTTTCCGCTTGCAGGTGACTAAGAACTTCTTTTGCGACGGGACTTCCCAAGTTGGCTGCCTTCTCCGCCCAGAGCAGGGCTTTCTGATGATCCTGAACTCCCTCGCCTTTCATATACATCACAGAAAGGTCGAGCATAGCCTGTATGGCATTATCAGGGAGGGAATTTTTGTCTGTGGCTATTTTCTCCAACAGGGAGGAGGCTTTCTGATAATCCTGAGACACTCCCTCACCTCTGAGATACATCTCACCAAGCTTCAATCTCGCTTGTTCATATCCATTTCCCTGTGTGGCAGCCTTCTCCACCCAGAAAAAAGCCTTCTTGTCATCTTTAGCCATACCTAACCCTTGATAATACATGAGACCAAGCCCGAATTGGGCTGGCGCAAATTGTTGGTTGGCAGACTTTTCCAGCCAATACTTGGCTTTCTGATAGTCCTGAGGTACTCCTTCACCTTTCATATACATGGAACCCAGCACGGATTGCGAGGTAAATTCTCCCAAATTAGCCGCTTTCTCAAGATAGCTGGCTGCCTGAGTATAATTTTTGGCACGGTAATATTCCATACCCTTTTTGATATACTCATTTGCTTTCAAACGGTTGGCGACATTACTCCTTGACGGAGTTGTGGTGAGACGCTGTGTACTGGTGGATGGTTTTGTCTTGGCAACACCTTGAGCGTGAAGATTTAATGCCAGGCAAAAGAGTGGCAGCATCCAAAGCATCCGTAACAAATTCAGATTCTTCATGTTTTTTAGTTATTATTTTTATATTTTATTCAAGTTTCGCAAGTGCTCAACTTCTTTAGGAGTTAAGGAGTTATAGGAGTTATCGCTTCGCTTAGGAGTTAAGCCATTACCTGTATCCGGGCGTTTCCCACCTGCCTGAGTATCGGCTTAACTACTTAACTACTGACCACTTAACTACTTCAGAAAGTTGAGTTATTGTTTTTATATTTTATTTGTTTCTATCTATATAACGAAAAAGAGAGGCAAAGTTAAACAAAAAAGAAAGATTTTTTGATTGTTATTGTTTTCTATTTGTATATTCCCCTTTTTTCAAGAAATGTATAACGAACACACATCTTTTTAAGGTAAAGGGTGTGTTTTTAACATTGTGCACGGCAAAGTTAGTTATTTTCTTTCACCAAACAAAGAAGATAAGTATAAAAGTGAGGGCGCCCCTGCATTTCTCAAACTATGTTGAGAGCAACCCTTAAAAATTGCCTCTGGACTTCGCTTCCTATCTCCGTTTCACACCCACCACTATCAGCAAAATTCGAAAGGAACTATCGGAAGAGAAAAAAATCATTTGAAGAGTGATGAGTCGGAATTAAGAGATAAGATTAAGGAGGGAGGGGTAAGGCATACGCTTCTTGTGCTCACTTGCATCCACATAAGAGGCTCAAAAATGTTCTCTCCGGCGCCTCAGTCGTTATCTCTCGGGAGATGACGAGCCTCAGAGCTTGGAGATGACGAGCGTCAGAGCTTGGAGATGACGAGTGACAGAGCTGGGAGATGACGGAAGGGAGAACGAAGAGATGACGAAAGGGACGAAGCGGAGATGACGAAAGGGACGAAGCGGTGATGACGAAAGGGACGAAGCGGTGATGACGAGTGCGAGGAAGTGGTGGATACGAGCAAGCGTGAGCGGAGATGACGAAAGGGAAGAGGCAGAGATGGCGAGTGCGAGGCTGTGGTGGATGCGAGCAAGCGTGAGCGGAGATGACGAAAGGGAGTCTTGTGAGATGATGTAGAGTGGGAAGAGGCGACGCCCAGATTTGCGGAAAGTTCTATGAGTGAGACCTCATTGTGTGTATGGGTGAGACACCGACACCTGTATGGGTGAGACACCGACACCTGTATGGGTAAGATACCAACACCTGTATGGGTAAGACACCTCAACAGCTGTGGGCGAGCAGACGAGGAACTGCTGGATTCACGTTATTATAACAGCAAGAGCAGAGTCTCATGGGCTCTGCTCTTGCATATTGAAAAAACGAATGCTAAAGGCTTGACAGTTGTTCCGAATGAGGAATTTACTTCACTTTCACAACCAGATATTTGCTGACACTCCAGAACTTGGCGGCATCGGTGATGCGGAGGGTGTACTGTCCTTTGCTGTCTTTGAGCAAGGTGTAGGAGCCTGCGGGGTGGTTGGTGAGGATGGAGGCTGACTTTGACTCCAATGGGATGACGCTCACCCTACGGATGTCTATCTGGGTGAAGTAGTTCTTGTTGTAGTTGCCCTGCAGCACTTCGCCCTTGCTGAGGATACCCTCTGCCTTGAGTTCCTTGCTGGTGCCGAAGACATACCAAGCAGTGTTGAGCTGTGCATCTTGATTACGGGCAATCTGTGCCGTTTCGTCGCGCTGCTGCTTCACCTGCTCGTTTTCGGTTTGCAGGTTGGTGACGGTGCCTGTCAGCTCTTCAATCTTCACTTCCTTCTCAGCAAGTTGGGCGCGCAGGGTTTCCAGTTCTGCATTCTTCTCGTTGAGCTGCTGTGTGAGGCTGTTGATGGCTTCTTTCAGTTTGGAAGAATTGATGGAGCTGGTCTTGAGTTTGCTCTGCAGTTCCTCAATCTTGCGCTTGTTCTCGTCGAGTGTTTCCTGAATGAACTGCATGTTCTCACGGATGTTCTCAGCAGAGTTGTTATTTTCAGCGCCCATACGCATCATGTTGACACGACCTTCAGCCTCGTTGATGAGGTCGAAACCTTGCTGGATTTCGTTGAAAGTGCCCATCAGGTCGTTGATTTCGCTATCCTTCTGGTCAATCACATTGCGCAGAGAGTCACGTTCGCGATCTGCGGTGTTGTCGCCCTTGAATCCGTCAATACAGCTGGCAAGCATAGACACAAGAGCTGCCATAAAAATAATCTTTTTCATTTCCTTATTTATTTATATTTGTTCTTTTTCTTTCCTGTTCCCATGAGGAGTTGAGAGTTGAGAGTTGACAGTTGAGAGTTGACAGTTGACAGTTGACAATTGACATTATCATCTTTGGGGGTGTTGCCTGCGAGGATGATGACGATTTCCCCGAGTGGCTCTGTCTTCTCGAAGTGGGTGAGCACTTCTTGGAGGGTGCCTCTGACGTGCTGTTCGTGCAGTTTGGAGATTTCGCGTGCCACACTCACTTGCCGCTCTTTGCCAAAGACTTCACAGAACTGCTGGAGTGTCTTGACCAACCGTCGGGGTGACTCGTAGAAGACGATGCTGCGGGGCTCGTCTTTGAGTGTTTCCAACCGTGTCTGCCGTCCCTTCTTCTGTGGCAGGAATCCTTCGAAGCAGAATTTGTCGCAGGGAAGTCCGCTGCTCACGAGGGCTGGAACGAATGCGGTGGCTCCCGGAAGGGTTTGCACCTCTATGCCCTGTTTCACGCACTCGCGCACCAAGAGGAATCCCGGGTCGCTGATGCCGGGTGTGCCTGCATCGCTGATGAGTGCGGCTGTCTCTCCTCCTTCAAGGCGTCTGACCACCTGTTGCACGGTTTCGTGTTCGTTGAACTTGTGGTGGGAGAGCAGTTCCCCGTGGATGTCGTAATGTTGCAGCAACACGCTGGAGGTGCGGGTGTCTTCTGCCAATATGAAATCAGCCTCTTTCAGCACTCGCACCGCCCTGAAGGTCATATCTTCGAGATTTCCCACAGGTGTCGGCACAACGTAGAGCATTCCCACGGTTCGTTCTTTTTGTGTGCAAAAGTAGGAACAAAAGTGAAAAGTGAAAAGTGAAATGTGGAAAAATCCGCGAAAAACAACTTTTTTTCACATTATCAATAATGAAACAACTATTTTTTACGTATCTTCGTAGCTAAATTTTTCATTTCTTTCGACAATGAAGACCAAGACATTCACTTTTGACCGCGTGGTGCGCATCCTCATCAGCATCGCCATCCTGATTGGTGCCTATCTGCTGATTCAGCGGCTCAGCGGCGTGCTCATCCCCTTTCTGGTGGCATGGCTCATCGCCTACCTGCTCTACCCTATCGTTACGTTCATCCAATACAAGTGCCACGTGAAGTCGCGTGTGCTCAGCATCATCATTACGGTGCTGCTCATCGTGGGTATCATCGTGGGTGGGTGTTATCTCATCATTCCGCCCATCCTTCAGGAGATGGCGCATCTGAAGAACATCATCGTGGAGTATGTGACGACAGATTCGACGGTGGCATCCGTGTCGGGAGAGGTGCAGAACTACATCAAGCGCAACATCGACCTGAACGAGATAACGAAGGCGCTGACGGTGCAGGATGTGTCGCAGTTCCTCGAAGAGAAAGTGCCGCAGGTCTTTTCCATTGTGAGCAGCAGCGTGAGTGCCATTGTGGGCTTCATCGCTTCGCTCATCGCCATCATCTACCTGTTTTTCATCTTGGTGGATTACGAGCTGATGGCTGAGGGACTTTTCAAACTGATGCCTAAGGGCAAGCGCAGCATCGTGCAGGACATCATGATGGATTTGCAGAAGGGCATGAACGGCTATTTTCGTGGACAAGCCATCATTGCCTTGTGTGTGGGCATCCTCTTCTCCATCGGTTTCCTCATCATCGGATTCCCCTTAGCCATTCCACTGGGACTCTTCATCGGGTTCCTCAACTTGGTGCCTTATTTACAGGTCATCGGTTTCATCCCCACCATCGTGCTGGCATTGCTGAAAGCCTACGACACAGGACAGAGTTTCTGGGGCATCATCCTCTCTGCCCTCATCGTATTTGCTGTGGTGCAAGCCATTCAGGACTGGGTGCTCACTCCCCGCATCATGGGCAAGGTGACCGGACTCAACGCTGCCGTCATCCTGCTGTCACTCTCTATATGGGGCAGTCTGCTGGGATTTGTTGGACTCATCGTTGCCCTGCCGCTCACCACCCTCATCGTGTCTTACTATAAGAGATATGTGCTGGAAGAGACGGAGGAGCAGGAAGAAGTGAAGGAGACGAAGGAAAATACATGAAGTGAGAGGGAAGAAAAATAACTGCATCATGAAGAAATTGTTGTCTTTGCCACCTAATGCTGTCGGGCAATATCTGAACATCCATCACTTGTCGGAAGAGGAGTATTTCTGCACGTCCGACCCCGTAGGGCACAAGTTGGGCAGCGGCGGTGGCACCACATGGCTGTTGGAACAAGCTGCCGCCCATGAACATGCCTCATCGTTTGACGCATGGCTTTCGCAGGAAAAACGCATCCTTGTGCATGCCGGAGGACAATCACGACGTCTGCCTGCCTATGCAGCAAGCGGAAAGACATCCATTCCCATTCCTGTGTTCCGATGGATCAGGGGACAAAGAATTGACCAAACTTTGCTGGACTTGCAGCTGCCACTTTACGAGCGAATCATGCGTCAAGCTCCTGAATCGCTGCACACGCTGATTGTGTCGGGCGATGTTTTCATCCGTTCGAGCCGTCCACTGCAACCTATCCCAGAAGCTGACGTGGTGTGCTACGGCTTGTGGGTGGACCCTTCGCTTGCCAAGAACCACGGGGTTTTCTTCATGAACCGCCACACTCCCGACCAGCTCGACTTCGTGCTGCAAAAACCTTCTACAGGACGGTTGGCGGAATTGTCGCAGACACATCTTGCCCTGATGGACATCGGCATCTGGCTATTGAATGATCGTGCGGTGAAACTGCTGAAGGAGAGGTCTGACCGACCTTATGACCTATATTCTGAATTTGGCACAGCATTGGGTCAGCACCCCACTTCCACAGATGCAGACCTCAATGCCCTGCGAGTCGCCATCCTACCTCTTGAAGGAGGTGAATTCTACCACTACGGCACCACCCCCGAGATGATTTCCTCAACGCTCACCTTGCAGAACCTTGTGCTCGACCAGCGCATGATTATCCAGAAGAACGTGAAGAAGCATCCTGCCGTGTTCGTGCAAAATGCCATCGTGGAGACAGAACTCTCTGAACTGAATTCAGAAATATGGATTGAGAATGCGCATGTGCCTGCATCATGGAAGGTGTCTTCGCAGAATGTCGTCACGGGCATTCCGCGAAACGATTGGAACATCACCCTGCAAGTTGGACAATGTGTGGACGTCCAAGCCATCGGAGCATCTTCCTATGTACTCCGACCATACGGTTATCGAGATGCCATGCGTGGTGACATCACCAAGGCTGAAACGGTGTTCCTCGGTCAGCCTGTCACCGAATGGTTCAAACAGCACAACATAGACGTGGCCGTCGTTGACGAATCAGCGGAAAGCACATGCACCGACCTGCAAGCTGCCCCCCTTTTTCCCGTGTGTGACGACATCAAACAGATGGGACGTTTGCTCGCATGGATGCTCTCTCCACAACCTCAGGAGAACATGAGCGGAGAATGGGCAAGCCTTCCACGCCTCTCTGCTGACGATATTGCCGCCCAAGCAAACTTGGAACGGCAGAGCCGCCAACGGAAGGACTTCCTTGCCAAGAACATTCCAGGTCTTGCTCGCAACTACCAAAAGTCTGTGTTTTACCAAATTGACTTGAAGGATATTGCCGAGAAATGCGTGAAAGAGCAAATAGACATTCCTTCCTGCTTGGCAGAGGAGGCAACGCCGATGCAACGGATTCATGATGCCATGTTCCGTGCACAGATGCAGAAATTGCGAGGAGAAGCATGCGAGGAGAATGAACAGAGGGCTTTCTCCATTCTGCGAGAAGAACTGGTCGGCACAGCCATACAGCATCCCCAGTCTCCACGTCTGAATGCATATAAAGACCAGATTGTCTGGGGACGTTCAGCTGTACGCATCGACATTGCAGGAGGATGGACAGACACCCCACCCCACTGTCTTCTGCGAGGGGGAAATGTGGTCAACCTCGCCATCGAACTGAACGGGCAACAACCCCTGCAGGTGTATGTGAAGCCAACGAAGGAACTGCACATCAAGTGCCGCTCGATTGACCTCGGTGCCGTGGAGACACTGACCTCCTATGACGAAATTGCTCAATACAACAAGGTGGGCTCCCCTTTCTCCATTCCGAAGGCAGCATTGGCGTTGTGCGGTTTTCTGCCACAGTTCTGTGCAGAGAAATACGCTTCACTCCATCAGCAACTCTCGGCATTCGGTTCGGGCATCGAAATCACCCTCCTCTCAGCCATCCCTGCAGGTTCAGGATTGGGCACCAGTTCCATCCTGGCATCGACCGTCATCGGAGCATTGGCAGACTTCTGCGGACTCGGATGGGACAAGTTCGAGATTGGCAACCGTACCCTCATTCTTGAACAATTGCTCACGACGGGTGGTGGTTGGCAAGACCAATACGGAGGCATCCTGCCAGGCATCAAACTCCTGCAGACGGAACAAGGTTTCAATCAACGACCTATCGTGCGTTGGCTGCCAGACACCTTCTTCCGCCAACCCGACGAACAGATGTGCCACCTGCTCTACTATACAGGCGTGACTCGCACAGCCAAACAGATTCTGGCAGAAATCGTGCAGGGCATGTTCCTCAATTCTGCCGAGCACCTTGACATCCTTGCGCAGATGAAGCAGCATGCACTTGAACTCTTCGACGCCATCCAATTGGGCAATTTCCAGCAGTACGGCAAACTCATCCGCAAGACTTGGCAACAAAACAAGGCATTGGATGCAGGAACCGAACCACCAGTCATTGCCAAACTCTGCCGACAGATTGACGACCTCTGTCTCGGCTACAAGCTTCCAGGAGCTGGTGGCGGTGGTTATCTCTACATGGTGGCGAAAGACCCCGAAGCGGCAGGACGAATACGCGACATGCTTGGGCAAAACCCGCTCACGGACTCTTCGCGTTTCGTGGACATGACGCTTTCGCAAAAGGGACTCCAAATCTCAAGAAGTTAAGAGCCCCCTCCCTTGCCGTCCTCAGAAAGGGCACTTTCTGAGGACGCTCCCGACAGCGCAACATTTAGTTGCCCTGTTTCACCGCTCGCTACCCCCAAGGGGGAGAGAGTGCCATGCGGGGTGGGAAAGTGAAAGATGCGATTAAGCGAGTGCAGAAGTCAAACTTGTTTGAACTATGCCGAGCGTGAGCATCTTCGGCGAAGCCAAAAGTGAAGAGTGAAAAGTGAAAAATCTAAATTACCGAAGCAAAATGAGGAGTTCCCACCAGCATAACATTTGGCTTTAACTCCTTAACTCCTTTAACTCCTAACTTTTAGTTTTTAACTTTCAATCTCTAAACTCTCAACTCTCAACCCTAAACCCTAAACTCTAAACCCTCAACTCTCAACCCTCAACTCTCAACTCTCATCCAATATGTCTCTCATCAAAACAAAAGACGGAAAATCATTCCTTCTCCCCTTCATTCTCATCACCTCACTTTTCTTTTTGTGGGGTTTTGCACACAGTATTCTCGATGTGCTGAATAAACATTTCCAAGATTCCCTGTCCATCAGCAAAACCGGGTCAGCACTCATACAGGCTGTCGTGTATGGCGGCTATTTCCTCATGGCAATACCTGCTGGTAAAATCATCTCCCGATATGGCTATCGTGCAGGTGTCATCACTGGATTGCTGCTTTACGGCATTGGTGCGCTGCTCTTCATACCAGGTGCGCAGATTCTCACCTTCGAGTTTTTCCTCTTGTGCCTCTTCATCATCGGTTGCGGACTCACCTGCCTCGAAACGGCTGCCAACCCCTATGTGACAGTGCTGGGTGACCCTGAATCGGCAGAGCAACGCATCAACCTCTCTCAGTCACTCAACGGACTTGGATGGATTGTCGGACCCCTCATCGGAGGCATGCTGCTCTTTGATGGTGATGAAACCAACTCATCGGCAACCCTATCCATTCCTTATGCCATCATCGGTGTCATCGTCCTCATCATCGCCTTTGTCTTTTCTCGCATCAAGTTACCTGAAATATCAGAAGAGGCAGCTGACGGAGAAAGCACACCGGAAGTCAGCATTTCCCTTTGGAAACACAAACATTTCATTTTCGGACTTATCTCCCTCTTCCTGTATGTGGCAGCACAGACGGGACTTAACAGTTTCTTTATTAACTTTGCCACAGAGAATGCAGGCATCACCCCTGCCACGGCTTCCCTACTGCTCGGCTTTGTCTGCATGGGGCTCTTCATGCTCGGTCGCATGGGTGGAAGCTGGGCAATGAGCAAACTTCGTCCAGAGTTCCTATTGGGCATCTGCGCTATCGGTGCAACACTCTCCATGGTGCTGCTGCTCTTTGCTTCTGGCACCATCGGCATCGGTGCCCTCTTCCTCTGCTACCTCTGCGAGAGCATCATGTTCCCCACCATCTTTGCCCTTGCCATCCGAGGTGTCGGCATCCACACGAAACAGGCTTCCTCCTACCTTATCATGAGCATTGTCGGTGGTGCGGTCGCTCCTGTCTTGATGGGATACATCGCCGACACAACAGGCAACATGCGTCCTGCCTTCATTATACCGATGCTCTGCTACATCGTCATTGCCACCTTCGCCTTTTGGCTCAAGAAACGGCATCGCGCCACCAATTAACCCCTAAAAATAAAAAAAACTCGAAAAATAATTGGTAGTGTCTAAAAAATGCACTACCTTTGCACCCGCTTACGACAAAAGATAGGCATAAAACCCTGTCACCACATTCTTGTAATACAGTAGTAATTCATTTCGTTTTTGTCGTAAGCTTTTTAGGTAGATCCGCTAGCTCAGTCGGTAGAGCACAACACTTTTAATGTTGGGGTCTTGGGTTCGAGCCCCAAGCGGATCACAGAAAAAGGAGAGGTTCAGCCTCTCCTTTTTATTTTCCATGCCTATTTAGCAACACATCAGATAGTCACTTTCCGATAGTCACGTGTAAGCAGTTCCCACATCTCCACAAACCAGATGAGGGAGACAGGCAATGCTTTGAGTGCGTAGCGAGGCATGATGACCATGCGGAAGTCCTTGGGGAAGATGTCTGTGGAAGTCAGGCTGGTCAACACAAAGGCAAACACCATCAATGCAATCGCCCACTTGCCTCGTTTCCAAGGAGCAGCCGTGTACCAAATCACCACTCCCAGCATTGCGATGATGTAACCGTAGGCTTCCGTGCTGGTGCTCAGGATGCAGATGCAAATGAGGGCAGACGACAGCATGGTCTCCCTAAAAGCGATGTAGCGGTATTGTTTCGTCCTGAGCATAGGAGCGAAGAACAGCAATGCACAGGGCGCAAACACCCAGATGTCTGAATAGGTTGTGCATCCGCTGAAGTTGCGCACCAAACCGAGCAGCGAGATATTCTGCTTGGTCTCGAAAAGAAGATTGTGGTCATTCTTCACTGCCAACGCCTTCATCCACTCCACATACTCGTTGCAGGTGTAGTCAAAACCGAACACCAGCATGGGAAGTGCAGCAAAAACAACCATCCACACCACCCATGTCCAGACAAAACGTCCCTTATGCTTCGAGAAAAAGAAGAACAACAAGCCCGCGATGCCGAAGAGCTTGGTCATCGTTCCCATGGCAATGAAGAAGGTCGCCCATTGGTCTTTCTCCTTCTCCACCAAAAGGAAACTGAGCATGATACCCGACACGACCAACGTGTTCAGTTCGGCATCCAACACACAGTTCAGCACTTCCTGAATGCAAAACCAGAAAATGAATATCTGCTGGTATTTCGTGAGCCATGAGATACGGATGGTGAAAAACAAGAAGAAGGTGATGAACAGTTCCCATATTACCTGCCCCACCCAATCGGGCATCCATGCAAAGGGAGCAATGAGGGCAGCAAATGTCGGGCCATAGAGGAAATAGTTCGTGTCCTCCTCATACAACGGGTAGAGTGGCATATTTGCCCAAGCGTGGTCGAACGAATGGGTGAATATGAGATAATCGTAGTCGGGATGACCACCATGCACTATCTTGTAGATGCAGAACAATGCCAGCAATCCCCAAAGCACAGCCAATGTGCGATAATCACTTAGCCAAGGCTGTTGGAAAAACTTTTCAATCTTGCTTTTCATGGTCTTCACGTTTTACATTTCTTTCTCCGTTATAACTACTTACAAAATACCCTGGGCGACGCTTGGATTCGTTGAACACTCTTGCGAGATACTCTCCAATCACACCGATGCAAATCAGCTGTGCACCGCCCAAGAAGAGCACCGTCACCATGATGGTGGGATAACCTGCCACAGGTTCGCCGTAGAGGTTGGTCACAACAATGATGTAAATGAGATAGAGGAAGGCACAGAAGGAAATCAGCACGCCCAAGATGCTGGCAAGTCGCAACGGAGCAGTGGTGTATGCCATGATGCCGTTCAGCGCAAGATTCAGCAATGCCCGATTGCTCCATTTGGAAGCACCTGCCTGTCGCTCCTGCTGCTGATAGTAGATGCCTTTCTTTCGGAAACCTATCCACGAATACATGCCCTTCGTGTTGCGCTCCACCTCACGCATCTGCCTCAATGCCTCTATGCAAGAACGGTCTAACAATCGGAAATCGCCCGTGTTTTGCTGGATGGGCACCCGAGTGAACATCTGCAGCACCTTATAGTACCACTGGGATGTCTTGCGCTTGAACCACTTCTCCGTAGAGCCTTGACGGGTGGCATACACATCGTCATATCCCTCTTCCCACCACTTCAACATCTCGGGAATCACATCGACAGGGTGCTGCATGTCAAAATCCATGATAATCAATGCATCGCCCGTGGCATAATCAAAACCAGCCATCATCGCCAACTCCTTTCCATAGTTGCGCGACAGATTGATATAGTTCCAATGCGCAGGGTCTTCCTGACGCAGACGAGCCATCTGCTGCAAGGTGTTATCGGCAGAACCATCATTCACCATCAGAAACTCCCAATCATAGCCAGGATTCTCCTTCAAAACCCGTTGCATGCATTGCTCCAGAACGGGAAAAGACGCTTCCTCATTGTAGGCTGGAAGCAGAATCGTCACCTTTTTCATCTCTATTCTTATTTCTATACACGAAACGCAAAATCAGGAAATTCGTGGGCACAGCCACCATCAGCACCAACACGGGGGCTATCAGACGATGAACGCCCCACACGGTCAGCAAGTGGAAAAGCACCACGTGTATCAGGTAGTTGACCACATGACTGCCACTAAAACCCACAAGGCGCATCCACGTGGGACGGGCATGGAAAGTCCAGTAGCACGTAAGGAAAAAATTATAGACAAACGACACAACATAACCGATGGAATAAGCAATATCTATCTGTATGAACTGCATCATCAACACATACACCCCATAATGGATGCCAGCTGACACACCGCCATTCACGCAGAATCGAAAAAACTGAGCCATTCTGGGATGTCGATTATATAACTCTATTATCCACCTGAACACCTTCAATGCGCTTTTTTAAGTCATCATTCGGCACTTCTCTCTCTTGTCCATTACATGAACCACATAAACAAATGCAAAGGTACAACTTTTAAGTGAAAAGATAAAAGTGAAAAGTGAAAAATCTAAGTTACTAACAGTCCGAATGGCAGGTAATATAGATTTTTCACTCTTCACTTTTCACTTTCTTCCTCTTCTGCCGCCACACTTCTTTCTTCCTCCAAATCAAAGTTGTAAGTCACCTTTGCCCCTTGATTTTCCAAAGCAATGTAGTTGAGGGTGCGAAGAAGCCCTTGCAGGGTCTGTTCACGTTCATGGGGTTTCAGCTGACATTCCCATATCTCGATGGTGTGCCAGCCTTTTGCCTTGAGCGCCAACAGGTTTTCGTGGTCACGTTCTTTGTTGCGCAGGATTTTGTGTGTCCAGAAATCTACGTGGGTTTGCGGTATCTTATACATAGAGCACCCTTCGTGTCCATGCCAGAAACAGCCATTGATGAAGATGCAAGTTCGAAGTCCCACAACCGCCAAATCGGGTGTGCCAGGCAAGTTCCTTGCATGAATGCGATAGCGGAAACCATGACTGAACAAGAAACGACGCACAAGCATCTCAGGTCGCGTGTTCTTCGACCTAATTCTACGCATACAGTTGCTGCGCTGCTGAGGTGTCATCTTATCTGCCATAATTGTCCTTATACTCTAAACCCTAAACTCTAAACCCTAAACTCTAAACCCTAAACTCTAAACCCTCACTGTTTCTCCGTCATATATTTCCAATAACGTCGGGGCATATCGCTGAGCTGCTTCTTCGGATTCATACGTTCACGAATGCAGATTGCCTTGAAGTAGGTACGCCACAGGTCTTGAAAGAGTTTATCATCCTCACTCAGCACTTCGTCATTCAACTTTCCACTATCAAGGTCAAAAGGCAGAGCATCTTCTCCCTGAAACGTGACACGTGTCACTTCCTGCAGGTCGTAATAGAAACCATATCGCCGTTTTGCATCGTACAGAAGCCAAGGCTGGTCGCCAAAACGGTCTTTGAAATGACTCACCACCAAAGGCAACACATTGTGGTCGGGCGACACAACACCCAAGTAAGTCCCATCTTTCGCTTTCTGAAAACGTACAAATTGCATCATCCGCAACCGCTCATGCATCACCTTTCGGAAGATATTCGTCACCGTCAGCACATCGGGGTCAGAAAAGTTCCGTTCGATACTTCTGGCTCCTTCTGGTTGACGAAACACCTTACATATATAATTAAATAAAGGTGTGTGCAGTTCTGGCATTTCAGACAAGAAACTCACTGACATCAACCTCATTGCCTCCTTCGTCACCCGCTTCTCCAATCCTGTCCACACGCGTTGAGCTCGGTCATCTGCCGTCATCACCTCATGCACCTCATCGCAGAACAAGGGCAAAGGTTCTCCCTTCCCCACCAGAGCATCGGGCTGTTGACGCAGCGAGAAAGCATCGAACACCGCCGATAGCACCCCGTCAAGCGTTCTGTCTATAGTGTATATGAGCATCTTTTCATTCCCTCATTCTTTCATTCTTTCATTTTTTCATTCTTTCATTTTTTCTTCAAATTCAAGCGTCAGTTGCAGTTCCGCAGCCGCTTTCTTCTGCTGGGCTTTCGAGATGAGGAGGGGTTTGAGGCGTTCGGGATGGAGTTCGTTGATGCCCACGATGGGATTGGCATAGCCATCGGTGAGTTCGTGACACGTGATGAAATACTTGGCTTTCTTCATCACCACACCCATCTTCTTCAGGTGATAGGACGTGATGCGATTGAATCGTCGGGAATTGACGATGAGCATAGCCGACTTCACTCCAATGCCTGGCACACGCAGAATCCTCTCGTAGTCGTCACGATTGATGTCCACGGGAAACTGTTCTGGATGCCTCAATGCCCACGCCAACTTAGGGTCAACTTCCAAATCGAGGTTGGCATTTGCTTCATCCACAATTTCCTCCACCTTAAACTGATAGAACCGCATGAGCCAATCAGCCTGATAGAGTCTGTTCTCACGCACCAAAGGAGGTTGTTTCAAGACAGGCAGACGGGAGTCGTAGGTGTTCACGCTTACATAACCCGAATAATAGACACGTCGCATGGTGGGTTGCCCATACATGGCTGATGACATGTGCAGAATGTCGCGGTCGGTCTCACTCGTTGCCCCCACAATCATCTGGGTGCTCTGTCCTGCAGGCACAAAACGGGGCACATGGCGCAAGTGCTTCCTGTCTTCCTTATTCTCCAACACCCCCTGCTGAATAAACCTCATGGGTGTGAACACACTCTGATGGTCTTTCTCAGGTGCCAACATCTTGAGCGACGCCTCGTTGGGAATCTCGATGTTCACACTCATGCGGTCGGCATATCGCCCTGCCTCACTCAGCAACTCACGACTTGCTCCCGGAATGCTCTTCAAGTGGATGTAGCCATTGAAATGATGCACAGTCCGCAAGTCCTTGGCAATTGCCACCAAGCGTTCCATCGTGTAGTCAGGATTCCGCACCACCCCACTGCTCAAGAAAAGTCCCTCGATGTAGTTTCTGCGATAGAACTCCATCACAATCTCCTCCAACTCATGCACAGCCAAGGTGGCACGCTTGATGTCGTTGCTCCTTCTGTTGATGCAGTAGGCACAATCATACATGCAGTAGTTAGTCAGCATCACTTTCAGAAGCGAGATGCAACGTCCATCATCCGCAAAAGAGTGACAGATGCCGACACCACCCACAGTGTTGCCCACCATACCCTGCTTTCCACCACGCACGGTGCCACTCGACGAGCACGACACATCGTACTTCGCCGATTCAGCCAATATCCGTAACTTCTCCAATGTCTTTTCTGTCAACATAAATTGAGCGTATGAGGAATCTATTGCATTGCCAATATTATTTAGGTACAAAATTACACCTTTCAATCGACACCACCAAACAAAATACACAAAAGCACCCTCTTCACCCTCTTTTTCCTGCTCAAATTCAACGCTCATTCTCGCTTTGAGCCTCACGGCATAGGATTCACAAACAGAAACACCCACAAAGCCGTAAGCCTTGTGGGTGTCTGCATGATGTGTTTCTGTCTGTTGTTTAGAACAGGATGTTGTAGAAAGAAGTTGTTTCATTTTCTTCTGTTGAATTTTCTTATTCCTTCAGATAGGTCTTCTTGCCATATTTGTAGTCGGTGATACGCCACCACTCCTCAGGGATGAGGTATTTGCCGTCTACATGGTCGATGCAGAGGAGCTGGAACTGACCATGTAACGAGCTGATTCGGGCAAGGATGCGGTCGGTGATGCGGATGTAGTGGGTGAAGTCCTTGTAGTCTTCGACGATGTGGAAGGTCTGGTTGGGGTGTTCTGCTTCATGCCTCCTCTGTTGCTGCATAAATACGTTTGCCTGACTCATCTGGTTGTCCACGTTCACCACATAGAGCCTTCCGCTTACTTTCCCCATGCTGGAGGGGTCGGACTTCTTTCCATATTCGTAGCTGACAGGGTATTCCTCGATGCATGAGGAGTCTTTCATCTGCTGGATGAAGTCATTCACCCATTGGGTGTTGAAGGGCTCAGCGATTTTCCCTGTGTTACGAGATCCGATGCTCTGACAGAAAGAGGTGAATTTGTCTCCCTTTCCATAGAATTTGAAGATGACGTTTTCCTTGTCGCGTCCGTCAATCGATTCTGCGGTCAATTCGAGCGTGTCGCCTTCTGTGGTGTGGGTTTCCCTGTACAGCATGTTGGGGAACGAACTGCTCATGATTCGCTTTTTGATGCTGTTGACGGAATCTCGGCTGATTTCCCATTGCCATGTATCAATAAAACGAATGGTGTCTCCGCCAATAACTTCATCTCTTTGTGGATCTGCATGATGTCTAAGTTTCTTGATGCCCAGATGTTTTACGATTCCATCAAACAGGTCTATAATAGACTCATCTTGTGATTTCTGACTATATCCTGGCAGGTACTCAAACTTCCCATGATCATACGAAAGCATGCTCTCATACCCCTGGGGCAAAGCGAAGATGGAATCCACATGGTCAACAAACAGAAGGGTGTATCTTCCCAACTTGTCTTTTCTACCGTGGAGATCAGCCTCGAAGGGAGCGAAGCCAGAAGGATGGGTATAGAGCCTCATATACATTGTACGAATATTGACGGGAAAACTATAATAATATTTTTTGCCTTCATTATTTTTTAAATAGTGCCTCATTTCGTTGTGCAGCAAATGAGGCACAAGGTCTGAGTATTCCTTGGGAAAGACATAAAGATGTCCTGTGGTGCCCCCTTCATGTATCTTCTCATCCAGAGCGGGTCTACATACCCAAGCATCACCATCACCTTTAGACCAATCGTAACGATAGGACACGTCGTATCTTACACCTCCATACGCTTCAGAAAGCTTTTCAATCATGGCTTGCACAGGCTGCATATCAAGATGATCTGTTATCCTCTCAAGTTTTTTCTTTTTATTGTGGTATTTTATAATGATACCACATCTGTCTCTGCCTGGCAGGTATGTAAATTCAGCAGATTCACTCGCCATGGAAAAACTGCGACACGAATATGTATAATCGAAATAACTGTCGGGAAAATAACTATATTCCGTCATGTTGTTGTAGTGGAGATTTCGGTGTTCCGGCGCCATGAGACTCCACCATCCTCCCAAGGTGTCTAATGCCAAAGCGTAGCGAATGGTGTCCTCCGTTCCATTGGGAGTCTGCTGATAAAGGCTGGCAATGGCTGTTTCTGATGCATGAATGAAACATTGCAGGATAGAGTCTTTAAGGAGTTCCAAATGGTATTTGTCAATCGGCTTGTCTTTGTCCCTTTCGTAAGATTTACCCCACTGAATGTTTTCGCGTATCCTGTCATCCTGATAATCCCTTATTCCGAACATCCCTTCCGGATGGTTTTTCTCCAGATACTCCATCAGTTGTGGGATGCTCATTGGTTCTTGGGCGTGGATGGCGACTGCATTCAGCAGCATCGCCAAGATAAAGATATAGTGTTTCATTGTTTTGATTCGCATTAATAGTTGTTGTCCATCATTTGAAAAACTTCGTTGCATTCCCGTTGCAGTTTCTCCGTCAGGGCTGTGTATTCTGCCAACGGGTCGGGATGTGATTTTACCCCAAACACGCTATCGACGGAAATCAGGTCGCTCTGTTCATCCTCGGCTTTTGTCGGACGAGGTGTGGCAACGGAAGGTGGGGTGGAGGCCAGGAATGTCTTGGGCATCACCTCTGAGGTGTCTGTCATCGGGGTGTCTTGCCGTTCTCCTTGCCTTTGCCGCTGAGTCTGTACCGTTGGAAACTGCTGAGGAGTGTTGTCCTCCTTGCTTCTGGGTGGTGTCAGGAAAATCACCAAGATGGCTGCCACACATGCGGCTGCCAGCCAAGGCCAAAGTGTGATGCGACGGGCTTTGCGTGCGTCTTTTGCCATGATGCTGTCAAACTCCTCCACTTTCTCTACCGATGGCATGAAGTCGTCAGCAAGATGGGACGTCGCCAACACCAACTGACACACATCCTCCTCGTCTGCAGGGATAGTGCCGTGGTTGTGCAGGTAGAAGTGAGCCAGTGCCTGCTCTTCCTCTATCGTGGTTTCGCCATCCAGATACCGCTGGATGAGTTGTTGGCGCAATGCCTTTTCGTTCAAGTTCTTCATTGTTGTCCTCCTTTCCGTAGCAGTTCCAGCATGAGTCGCCGAGCAGAAGAAATCATGGTGCGGGTGCTCTGCTGGGTGGTGTTGCAAATGGTTGAAATCTCGTTGATGGTCATGCCCTCGCTCCTCATCATCAGCATTCTCCGCTGGGTGGCAGGCAGATGCTCAAGGGCTGCCTGAATCTGCGTTTGAGTGTCGTGCGTGATGAGGCTCTGGTCAGCGTGTTGGGAGTCTTCTGCCTCATCGCTCTCCAAAGGCATGAGTGCCATGTGTTGCTTCCGCAGGTGATCGATGCACACGTTCTTGGCAATAGTGACAGCAAGGGCTTCGGGGCTTTGGTAGTTGTCCAACTGTCCCCGCATCTGCCAGAGTCGGAAGAGGGTGTCCTGCACCATGTCCTCCGCATCTTCGGGCAATTGCCTAGTAGCCAAAAACCGCCTGCACAATTTCACCAACCGTGGACGCAGGGTCTTGGCTATATGTTCAAATGCTTCAATCGTCATCTCGGGTGCGTCTCTATGAGGAAGACGTAAAAGTTATACAAATATAAACTAAAAAAGCGGGAAAAATATAAAATACCCCAACTTTTTTCTGAAAGATATCATGAAAGGGGGAATTTCACCATTTGACCATTTGACCGTTTGACTGGTCGTAGCCTTAAAAACAGAAGAAGCACATCCATCTGGACATGCTTCCTCATCTGTATTTATGTTGTTATTATTTCTTCTTTTCCCATTCTTCCCAGTTTGTCTCTAACTGGCTCTCTCATATATCAGTATTTTATCACGATTAGCACTTTCTACAGCAAAAGGCAAGAGTGTGCCATCAGTGACCAAGTCGACGGGACGACGTAACTTGCGTTCCAAATCAACAATCATTCCTGCATGTTTCATTAAACTGACACGTGCATTTTTATCAAATTCCACAAGCAAGTCCACATCACTCTTGGACGTTTCTTCCCCACGTGCAAAGGAGCCAAACAACCATGCCTTCAAGACGGGTTGGGTCTTGAAATACTCTGCCAACATCTTTGTCATGGTCTTTGTACTCATGGGCATGATTCTTTTCTCGGTTGCAAAGATAAGTAATAATATGTACAACTACCGAACTTTTCCCAAACTTTTTTTCACATATGTCCATATTTATATATATGTATAACCTTCCAAGAATCGGGTTCCGCATCCCCAAGAAGGTGACTTCCACAACCATTTTTCTGTCTTGCCGTGTTCCGTTTTATAGCGTTGCCGTATTCCAATTTGTAGTGTCGCCGTATCGGGTTATATTTTGAAAGTTGCAAAAAAATATTTGAAACTTTCAAATTTAAATTTGCAACTTTCAAATTTTAAATTCAAAGTTTCAAAATATTATAGATGTGCGCAAGTCTTCAAATTGCTTACGCCATAGCCTCTAAAATGCTTGTGCAGGACATGTACAAATGCTTGCGATGAAGGGGTAATCATGGAAGCGTAAGGCATAAAACACAAAAAAGCAGTAAACGATTCACTCGCTTACTGCTTTGGTCGGGAAGACCAGACTCGAACTGGCGACCACACGCCCCCCAGACGTGTACGCTAACCAACTGCGCTACTTCCCGATTTTTCAAATCGACTGCAAAGGTAACACTTTTAATTGATAATTGATAATTGAAAATTGAAAATTTTTCTTTTTTCTTCGTTTTTTAACTCTGAGTACACTGTTTGACATGCGGAAAGGCTGCCGGAAACACCCCGCAAGGCTAATTTTCAATTTTCAATTTTCAATTCTCAATTATTTTTCGTACCTTTGTCTGCAGAAACAAAAAAACCTGACAATAGAAATGAAGAATATTATTACCATGTTGTTGTGGACTTGCTGCATGGTGTGCATGGGATGCACAGAAGGTGGGCAAGAAACGGAGGTAGTGTTTGAAACCACAGCAGGTGAGATTCGTGTAAAACTCTACGATGACACACCCGGACATCGGGACAACTTTATAAAGAATGTGAAGGATGGGATGTACACAGGCGTGACATTTCATCGTGTGGTGCGTGACTTCATGATTCAGACGGGTGACCCAAAGACACGTCCAGAAGGATATAAGGTGAAACTGACTCCTGAAGGTGACACCATCACGGAGAGAATTCCTGCGGAGATTGTGTGGCCAAAGCATTTCAACA
The DNA here is from genome assembly GCA_900316505.1 of uncultured Prevotellaceae bacterium. Taxonomy (GTDB): domain Bacteria; phylum Bacteroidota; class Bacteroidia; order Bacteroidales; family Bacteroidaceae; genus Minthosoma. The sequence continues at coordinate 32,794 of ONDH01000016.1, read as the reverse complement.
AGCGTGGAGTCCTGGCTGCGGCGAGGGATGGTGACGAGGAGAATCCTGATAGGGCAAGTGACAAGTTCCAGTTCTATATTGTGACGGGGAGAACGTGTCAGGATGCAGATTTGGATGCTTTCGAACAGGCAAGGGTGCAACGCGACACAGAGATTCTCTATATGAAAAAACAACTGGCAAATAAGGAGAAACTCGAGGCACTGCGTCAGGCACGTGACCGCGAAGGGGTGAGCAACTTGCTTGAAAAGCTGCTTGACGAGGCCAAATGGGAGGTTTCGGAGAATCCACCTATCACGTATCCACACGACCTGCGCCGCAGTTACGGCATTCATGGAGGTGCTCCTTGGTTGGACAATGAATACACCGTCTTTGGTGAGGTGGTGGAAGGAATGAAGGTGGTGGAATCCATCCAAAAAATTAAGACGAATGCACAAGAGGTACCTCTGAAGGAGGTGAGAATCTTGAAAGCGTATGTAAAAGAATGAAAAAGTTTAGAGATTATGGGTTAGAGTTTAGAGAGGGCTAAAGCGATGTCACCAAACACCTCGCATGGTCTCTAAGCTATATACTCTAAACTATACAGAAAAGGATTTCCATAGATTGTCGTCGGGCAATGGAGCTTCGACGGCAATTTCTTTTTTGCTGACAGGATGTACGAACTGCATGGAGCGGCTCAGCAAGGAGATACTGCCATCTGGATTAGAACGTTTGGCGCCATATTTGAGGTCGCCCTTGATGGGGCAACCAATCTTTGCCAACTGACAACGTATTTGGTGATGGCGTCCTGTTTTCAAATCCACCTCCAACAGATAATAGTTGTCTGACTGACCGATGACTTGATAGTGAAGGATGGCTTTCTTGCTGCGTGGCACTTCGTGATCGTAGGCATAAGACTTATTCTGTTTCTCGTTGCGCACAAGCCAGTGAGTGAGTGTACCTTCCGGCTCTGCAGGAGCATCTTTCACAATCGCCCAATACTTCTTCTTCACTTCACCATTTGCAAACATGGCATTGAGACGTGCCAATGCCTTAGAAGTACGTGCAAACAAGACGAGTCCGAACACAGGACGATCAAGACGATGAACAACACCAAGGAAGACGTCGCCTGGTTTAGCGTACGCTTCCTTGATGTATTGCTTCACTGTTTCACTCAGAGGCTTGTCACCAGTCTTGTCACCTTGTACAATCTCCCCTGTCGTCTTCGAAACAATGATGATGTGATTATCTTCGTAAATTACTTCCATTTACAATTTAACAATATACAATTTATTTTATCATTGAGCAATTTTACGATTTCCGTACTCGCCGCATGGCAAATTGTACATTGTAAATTGTAAAATTGTAAATTCCATTACATGTTCATGCCACCGTCAATCTGGATGACCTGACCAGACACGTAGCTGGACATGTCAGAAGCGAGGAAGAGACACACGTTAGCGATGTCCTCTACCTGACCACCACGACGGAGTGGAATCTTCTTCATCCAGTCTGCACGGATCTCCTCTGGCAACTGAGCAGTCATAGCTGTCTCGATGAAACCAGGAGCCACAGCGTTGGCACGTACACCCTTAGGACCAAGTTCCTGTGCGATAGACTTGGCCAAACCAATCATACCAGCCTTAGACGCTGAGTAGTTGCACTGACCTGCATTTCCGTGAACACCTACCACTGAAGACATGTTGATGATAGAACCACCACGCTGACGAAGCATGATAGGAGCACATGCATGGATAAAGTTGAAGGCAGACTTCAGGTTCACATTCAAAACTGCATCCCACTGAGCTTCTGTCATACGGAGCATCAAGCCATCTTTTGTGATACCAGCGTTGTTGACCAAAACATCGATAGAACCGAAATCCTCGTGAATCTTCTTCACCACAGCCTCTGTTTCAGCAAAGTCTGCGGCATTGCCAGCATAAGCACGACATGTTACGCCCAAAGCCTCAATCTCCTTGCGGGTAGCTTCGAGACCTGCAGCCATATCATCGTTCAACACCAAATCAGTAAATGCGATGTTTGCACCTTCCTGAGCAAACTTCATAGCGACAGCCTTACCGATGCCGCGTGCAGCACCTGTAATCAGGGCTGTCTTACCAGTTAAAAGTCCCATATTATTTTAATTTTATAAATGATGAATCAGTATTTCCCATATCTCGGTGTCCGGCAAAAATGCTTGAACACCATGCTGCGCACATACGGATACAATTCTTCTGCATTCTGTGCTGCATATCGGCCATAGATATAAGGTACCTCACACCCCTTCAGGCAATAGTGCATAATTTCAGCAGCAAGGCGTACATTACGGATCTCGAAGAGACCTTTGTCAATGCCTTCATTCATGATGCGACGGAAGAGGTTGATTTCGTTCTTGTCAAATGTCTTTCGCACGGACTCCACCTTCCATACATCACGGAAGAATTCTGCACGCAAGTTACCATTACGATAAACAGCCTCCTTCATCACGTCGAGATGGGCAAAGATGAGCTGCACCAGCTTCTCCTCGGGAGAGATGTTTTTGCGCGCCACCTCTTCCATACGTTCAAACAGACGTTCCAACTCTGTCTGGATCACTGCCAGATAGATTTCTTCCTTGCTATTAAAATAGGTGTAAAGTGTACGGCGACCCCTGTTGGCTGCGACTGCGATATCGTTCATCGACGTATCCTCGAAACCATTCTTGGCAAAAAGTTGACGAGCCACGTCTACCAACAGTGCCCTTGTCTTCTGAACCGACATAATCTTTGAGTGCTTTTATTTTTGGGTTGTGCCCAGCGTGTAAGCTGGATTTGAGTGCAAAGGTACAGAAAAAATCTGAAAAGACAAAAGATTTTGTGCACAACTTTTCAAACAAAAAGAGCAAACAAATATAAATCAGCTATTTACACAATGCACAAAGATTGTTAAATTATCCAAACAATTCCCGCAAAGCCTCTTCCACCTTTCTCACAGGCACAATCTGTATCTTGAACTTCTTCGCATCAATGCCATTCATGTTCGCTTTAGGAATAATGATTTTTCGGAAGCCCAACTTGTCCGCTTCTGCTATACGTTGCACTATGCGGCTTACAGGACGCACCTCACCACTCAATCCCACCTCACCAGCAAAACAGATGTCTCTTGGGATGCCCGTATCGACATTGCTTGACAACACGGCAGCAATCACACTCAAGTCAATAGCAGGATCAGTCACACGGATACCTCCAGCAATATTGAGAAACACATCGCGCTGAGGGAGTTTGAAACCCACACGTTTCTCCAAAACAGCCAAAAGCATGTTCAATCTACGCAAGTCAAAACCTGTTGCAGAACGCTGCGGAGTACCATACGCCGCTGTGCTCACCAAAGCCTGTGTCTCTATCAGCAAGGGGCGCACACCTTCGATAGAACAAGCCACCGCCACGCCACTCAATTCTTCACCATCCTTCACATCGCTCAACAGGAGTTCTGAGGGGTTCTCCACCGGACGCAATCCATTCTGCACCATCTCATAAATACCTAACTCCGCAGTTGAACCAAAACGATTCTTGATGGCACGCACAATGCGGTACATATAATGCTGATCCCCCTCAAACTGCAACACGGTATCCACCATGTGTTCCAATATCTTAGGCCCTGCAATTGTACCCTCCTTATTAATGTGTCCTATCACGATGACGGGTGTGTTGGACTCCTTGGCATATTTCAGCAACATCGCCGCACATTCACGAATTTGTGTCACACTGCCAGGCGATGACTCAACAGCCTCTGTAGCCATTGTCTGAATGGAATCTATCACCACCAAATCAGGTGCAACAGTCTTGATGTGCTCAAACACAATTTCTATCATCGCCTCACATACAACAAGAACATTGGAGAGATGAGCCTCTTGGGTAGAATGCGGGGAATCGAATATGGCGTTTGGATTAATTCTGTCTGCTCTTAACTTCAATTGCCTCGCACTCTCCTCACCACTCACATATAGCACTTTCATCCCTTTGAGCCTCATCACCGTTTGAAGAATAAGTGTCGATTTTCCAATACCGGGTTCACCACCCAAAAGTGTCATGCTACCTGGTACTAATCCACCACCCAACACACGATTCAACTCCCCATCCTGCATATTAATGCGTGGTTCATCTTCTGTCTCAATCTTCGACATCGAGATTGGACTTGACTTCACATCCAGTCTAAACTCAGAAGTAGCCGTAGAAGGTGTCTTCTTCCCCACACGATACTCTTGGAACGTATTCCATTCGCCACATGCAGGACACTTGCCAATCCACTTCGGGCTGTCATAACCACACGAGCTACAAACGTATGCAATCTTATCTTTTGCCATATGCTTTCATTTTGTCCACAAAGTTACGAAATAATTGAGAATTGACAATTGAGAATTGATAATTTTACCATTCAGTTGCTTTTCCCGTCACAAAAAAATACACCCAAACCATTAATTCTCAATTGTCAATTATCAATTATCAATTAAAAAAGGAGTATCTTTGCAGAGTTTTTCTTACAAACACTTTTTTACCAATAGATGATTTTCAGTCGCAACCTCCTCGTCCTTCTTTACATCTTGTGCTGCATCTGTCCGTTGCATGCCATAGAGGTTGCACGCCCTGACTCCATCTGGCACGATTCCATCACTGGCATCCGTACTCACCTGCAACGTCCCGACTCTTTGACCCCTTACACCTGTTCTTTGCATTTCTTTGGGAAGAATGCGAATGGAACGCCCCAAACCCCAGGACTTCAGGCTTTCATCGAAGACATGGGCATCAACGCCCTTGTGTTCGGTTGGAATCATTTTGTGACCGACCGAGATTGGGCACGTGTGACGAGCACCACTTTGCACAGGAACCTATCAGGAGGATGGGTGTGGGACAATGACAGTTTCTCAGGCAACCAATTTTCTCATCCCTATCATGGCAGCATGTTCTACAATGCAGCCCGTGAACATGGACTCTCTTATGGCGTCTCCCTCCTCTATCCCGTGGCTGGTTCCGTCACGTGGGAACTCTTATGCGAGACGAACCGTCCAGCCATCAACGACCTTCTTTCCACAGGTGTGGGGGGCGCTGCTTTCGGTGAAGTCACCCACCGCATGTCCGACATTTTTTTCGACAACACCAAGCAAGGTCCCCAACGTGTTGTCCGCGAAATCATCGGTTCGCTTCTCAACCCCGTTCGAGGCATCCACCGCATCATGTCGGGAGAGATGTTCCGCGTCAACCATCTCAATGCAGGGAAGAAAGAAGAGCCCATGCCTTACACCTTCCAAATTGGTACAGGCGGACGCTACATCTATGACCGTGCCCCCATCCACCCACGGACAGGCGCACGTTATTATGAAGCCATCCCCTACCTCGATTTCCGCTTCATCTACGGCAACCACTTCAACCATCTGGAGGAGGGGAAAAGTCCCCGAGCCTACGATTACTTCGGACTCTACTCCCTCGTCAATTTTGCACCCGACCAACCCACCGTGGGCGAACTTGACATTCGTGGACGCATCGGCTCCCGTCAGTACCAAATGCCTCATCAGTGGAAACTCGATCTCGGCTTCTACCAAAACGTCAAATACATCGACCACTACAGTAAAGAAGGCAACGAAGAACCCGGCAACCTCGCCATCATCTCCGAAGCAGCCAGTTTTGGCATCGGACTCTATTTTGAACGGCAAGGACGCACCAGTACACTTACCCACGACTTCATGTTCTCAACCGTACCGCTGGGAGGAAGCACAGCCGACTATTATCCTTTCCGCCGCTACAATTTCGGTACGGGAGCTTCAATCCGCTACCGTTTCCAATACGACTTGAACCGTCATCTCTCTGTGGGTGATGATTTCTATTTTATGCGGCTTTTCATTCTAAAAGGGTATCACCCCAACGAATTGGAACGCTACACAGAAGATGAAGACCTTCATCAAGAGGCATTGTTAGAGGGCATCAATGCATGGGGTGACAAGGGAGAACAAAGCATTTTCCAAAATCGCCTTTTTCTCAAGGTTCACCTCTATCGCAATCTTCACCTGAATTTCCAGCATGAATTTTACCTACGCCACGGCAACTACCGCTACTATCCTTCCATAACAGGAAAGGGGCACGAATGGAAGTTGGGGCTGAACTACGCTTTATAGAAAAAATGTTTTAGCTGATGGCACCCCAATTGATGTTGCTCTTACGGAGTTCTCGAAGTCTTCGCCACAAAATGTCATTTTGCGGATTTCGTTCTTCGGGGTCTGAGGTGATGACGGATTGTGCCGAGTCTCGTGCAATGGTGAGAATCTGTCCGTCACGGGCAAGGTTAGCAATCTTCAGGTCGAATGCCATGCCCGACTGCTGAGTTCCTTCAAGGTCGCCAGGTCCCCTCAGTTTCAAGTCTTGCTCTGCAATCTCAAAACCATCCGTAGTGTCCACCATCACCTGAATGCGCTTGCGAGTGGTCTCACCTATCTCATGTTTAGTCACCAGCACACAATAGCTTTGGTCAGCGCCACGCCCCACTCTTCCACGCAACTGGTGCAACTGGCTAAGCCCGAATCGTTCCGCATTCTCAATAATCATGACAGAGGCATTGGGCACATTGACACCCACCTCTATGACGGTGGTCGATACGAGGATATGTGTCTCATGGTTGGCAAAACGCTGCATCTCGGCATCCTTGTCAGCTGATTTCATCTTGCCATGCACCTTGCTGACCTGATGGTTGGGGAAGGCACGACTGATTTCCTCAAAACCTGCCTCCAAATCTTTCAAGTCCATCTTCTCCGTCTCTTTGATGAGTGGATAAACAATGTATATCTGGCGGCCAAGAGCCAATTCCCGATTCATCAGTTCGTAAATGCGCAGACGGTGGGCATCAAACATGTGAACTGTTCGGATAGGTTTGCGACCAGGAGGCAGTTCGTCAATGATGGACACATCAAGGTCACCATAAAGTGTCATGGCAAGCGTGCGAGGAATGGGCGTTGCTGTCATGACGAGCACGTGGGGAGGAACAGCGTTCTTCATCCATAGCTTGGCACGCTGTGCCACTCCAAAGCGATGCTGTTCATCGATGACAACTAAGCCGAGTTTGTGAAAAAGCACGTTGTCTTCAATGACGGCATGTGTGCCGACAAGAATCTGAATTTCTCCAGCCACCAAATCCCGAAACACTTCGGTGCGCCGCTTGCCCTTCACAGAGCCTGTCAATAGTGCGACTCGAACAGGCATGTCACCAAGAAACTCACGCAAGGTGTCAAGATGCTGTTCTGCTAGAATCTCAGTGGGTGCCATGATACAGGTTTGACAACCATTGTCTATGGCAATAAGCGCCACCATCAATGCCACAAGAGTCTTACCACTGCCCACATCTCCCTGAAGGAGTCTGTTCATCTGACGTCCGGATTTCATGTCGGCGCGGATTTCGCGAATGACACGTTTCTGTGCCTCCGTGAGTTGGAAGGGCAGATGTTGGTAGAAAAAGGTATTGAATTGTTCACCCACTGTCCCCATGACAATGCCTTTATAACGCAATTGCCTATCCTTTACATAGCGCAGGATATTCAGTTGCACATAAAAGAGTTCCTCAAACTTCAGGCGCAATTGTGCATGGCGTAAAGCCTCTGGTGAACTGGGATAGTGAATATTGCGGATGGCATCGTCATAAGACATCAGATGATGCTGTGCAGTGATATAGGAAGGGAGCGTCTCGGGAAGTGACTCCTTGAGCAACTTGAACATGTTGGCGGTCAATTTTGCCATGGTGGCAGAAGTGAGACCACTCCTTTTCATCTTCTCAGAGGTGTTATAGGAAGGACACAACCCCTTGAACATCGTCGGTTGTGCATCCAACTCTGTCTCTTGCAAGTTCGCATTGGAGGCACCATCCTCAAAGAGATTTCCTGTGGTACGTGCCTGTGCTTTCAGATGTTCAGGTGCTGATTCTATCTCTGGATGTGCAATCTGAATATGTCCGTTGAACACGGTCGGTTTTCCGAACACGATGTACGGTTTGCGGCAATCATAGCTCTTCGCCACATACTTGATTCCCTGAAACCACACCAAGTCAATGCTGCCTGTACCATCTGCGAAGTGGGCAATCAGTCGTTTGTTTCTTCCTTCACCTATGCTTTCGAACGAGAAAATCTGACCACACAGTTGCACATAGGGCATCGTGCCGTCTATTTCATTGATTTTGTAGATGCGGCTACGGTCAACATACTTATAAGGATAGTACGCAAGAAGGTCGCCAACGGTCTTGATGTTGAGGTCGTTGGCAAGCAAGGTGGCGCGATTAGGCCCTACTCCTTGCAAGTACTTGATGTCTTGTGTCAGTATGTTCAAAATAGCCTTTGTGTAGTTGACAGTTGACATTACTTCACCACCCTGTCTCCGAGCATTTTGGCAAGTTGTCGTTGAATGTCTCCGAGTTCCTTGATTCGCCTCATCGTCTTAAGTGTCAGTTCGATGTCACTTTTCACTTCAGGACGTGTGAGGTCTGCATTGCACTCTTTCATCTCCTCTTCGATGATGGCATTCTTGTAGTCAAGCAGAAGGCGTGTGAGATAAGCCACCTTGAGTTCCTCTTCCGTCTGTGCCATCTGATTGCCCTTGCTGAGCTGATAGCGGTCGCTGATGAGGTCTGCCGCCTCTCGACTGATGTCCTCATCCTGATTGTTGATGAGGAACTTGGAAGCTACAAATCCTTCGTCATGGGCATGTTGACAGACAAGACTGAGCATTTTGGCATATAGGGGTGAGCGAAGTGCGATTCCATCATATTCGAGGTCACCCTGCACATACTCCGCCAAGGAGGTCTTGGAGGGTGTGCCGTCTCCGTTCTCTCCATCTATGAGTTGCTCACCATAGCGTGTGATGAGCGTCATCATCATACGTTCAAGCCCGATAAAACGTTGTTCAGAAAGACTTTGTTTGGTCGCGATGGGCTGGATGTCGGCAGGTGGTTGAGCGGTGTCTGATTCGCTTGTAAGGGAAGCAAAAGAATCATCTGCGGCGTCTTTCACATCCTTAACCTCACCCGCTCGGGACTCATCAACTTCGTTTCCACTTTCTTTCCCTGCCTCCAACAACCGTGCTTGTCTTTCCCGTTCTCGCTGTGCCTCCTTCTTCAAGTTCTCGAGGATGGCAGCACGATTCTTGTTGGCACCACGCATCAGAACGGCTTCATCCATATTGAGGATTTCGGCGCATTCATGCACATAGGTGGAGCGAATGATTTCATCTGGGATGACAGCGATGCTCTTCACAATGTCCTCGGTGAGTTGAGCACGCTTGATGGGGTCACGCTGTGCGTCTTTCAGCAGGAGATTAGTTTTGAAAAGAATAAAGTCTGTCTGATGGGCATCCACATATTCCTTGAACTCCTGTGCATTATGCTTACGGGAAAAACTATCAGGGTCATCCCCATCAGGCAGAAGCAGTATCTTCACGTTCATGCCTTCAGCAAGGAGCATGTCTGTGCTGCGTGTGGCTGCATGAATGCCCGCTTCATCACCATCGTAAAGGAGGGTGATGTTGTTGGTGAAGCGGTGAAGGAGATGAATTTGTGCCTCATTGAGAGCGGTACCAGAGTTCGCCACCACATTCTCAATGCCACATTGGTGCATGGCAAGCACATCCGTGTAGCCCTCGACCATATACACCATATCCTCTTTGGCTATCTGCTTCTTGGCTTGGAAAATGCCATAGAGTTCGTTGGCTTTATGATAGATGATGGAATCAGGAGAATTGACGTACTTCTGATTCACGCCCTTGGTACGGGCATCCAACACACGACCACCGAACGCGACCACCTTACCATTGACAGCCACCCACGGGAACATCGCACGTCCACGGAAACGGTCATAGAGGGTGCCATTATCACGCTTCACACACAAACCTGTATCCACCAGATATTTTTCATTATACCCCTTTGCCTTCGCCTCCTTCAGCATCGCATCAGAACTGTCCAAACAGAAACCGAGACGGAACTTGGCAATGATGTCGTCACGGAAACCACGACTACGGAAATAAGCCAAACCGATGGCACGACCATCCTGATTATTCATCATGGTTTGACTGAAATACTTGGCAGCCCATTCGTTGACAGCAAACATACTCTCACGCTCATTCATCTTCTGACGCTGCTCGTCAGTCATCTCCTCTTCCTCAACAGGAATGCCGTATTTCTTTGCCAGATGTTTCAGCGCCTCCACATAGCTCATCTGTTCCATCTCCATGATGAAGTGGACAGAGTTGCCACCCTTGCCGCAACTGAAGCACTTGCACACTCCACGCGCAGGAGAGACAGAAAAAGAGGGGGTTTTATCGTCGTGGAAAGGACACAATCCCTTGTAGCTTGCGCCTGCGCGGCGAAGCGTGACGTAATCAGAAACGACATCAACAATGTTGGCGGCGTCAACGATTCGGTCGATGGTGGATTGTGGTATCATAAGGGTGAGGAGTTAGGAATTAGGAATTAGGAGTTAGGAATTGGCTAACGCGATGCCTACATCCCGCATGGCAACTCCTAACTCCTAATTAAGTTCAGGAATTCCTTGCGTTTCTCGGTATTCTCGAAAACACCAGTGTAATACATTGTTTGAGTGACAGAACCCTGTTTCTCAATGCCACGCATCTGAATGCACATATGCTGTGCCTCAACCACCACGATGGCACCAAGAGGATTGAGTGCCTGCTGAAGACAATCACAAATCTGTTTGGTGAGGTGTTCCTGCACTTGCAGGCGGTGGGAGAAGATGTCCACCATACGAGGAATCTTGCTGAGCCCTACAATATTGCCATTGGGAATGTATGCCACATGCACCTTTCCGAAGAAAGGCAAGATATGATGTTCACAAAGGGAGTAGAACTCAATGTCCTTCACCACCACCATCTGGTCGTATTCTTCATGGAACACGGCAGATTGGAGTGTAGCGACAGGATCCATCGCATAACCTCGTGTCAATTCAAGAAAAGTGCGTGCCAGACGTTCAGGAGTGCGTTGCAGCCCCTCACGCTGAGGGTCCTCACCAATTGCTTCAAGGCTTTTCTTACAAGTGTCTTTCAGAAGTTCTATCTTTTCTTCTCTATTCATTTCGTTCTTAGTATATTATTGATAGACATACACTTCACTCTTGACAATGATGGCACCTTGTGCCAACCGCGCACTCTTCAGTTTGTTGAGATAGTCATCCGCTTCCCTGCGTGTGACAAAATCGCCCACACGGCATCGCCAGTTAGGTGATTCGAACGTGGTATAGATACGAAGTTCTGGAAAGACGGTAGCCACTCTGTTACCTGCACGCTGTGCATTGGTTTGGTCAGCACGTGTGCTTCCTCCCCAATACACTTGTATGCGATAACCACGAGCTTTGGTTTTCTTGCCTCGTGGAATACCCGGAAGGTCACGTTGCTCCACCTTCTTCTCAGGGACGAACTGCTTCTTCCCGTTCACAAGGTCTTCGAGGAGAGAGTCTTGGTGTATTGTCACTGTGCCTTGCCCCATTTCCGGTTTCTGGATATGGTCAGTAAAGTCTTGCGCAGACATGGTGATAGTACACAAAAGGATTGTCAGCGTGATTGAAAGAAGTCTTTTCATTTTTGAGTCGAAGGATTTAGTTAATTGATAATTGACAATTGACAATTGATAATTGCCATTCGGCTTGTTTTGTCATTACGTTCATCACATTAGCCAAATTGTCAATTATCAATCATCAATTATCAATTTGTTAATTATTTCCAAGCGTCGATGATGCCCTTGAAGTCAGCCACCTTGAGAGATGCGCCACCAATAAGACCACCGTCGATGTCAGGCTTTGCGAAGAGTTCAGGAGCGTTGGAAGCCTTGCATGAACCACCGTAGAGGATAGAAGTCTCAGCAGCCACCTCCTTGCCATACTTCTCAGCAATGACAGAGCGGATGTAAGCGTGGATTTCTTCTGCCTGGTCAGCAGTAGCAGTCTTACCTGTACCGATAGCCCAGATAGGTTCGTATGCAATCACGATGTTCTTGAACTGCTCAGCAGAAAGGTGGAACACACTACCCTCGAGTTCTGCCTTCACAACAGCATTCTGCTCGTTAGCCTCGCGCTGTGCCAAAGACTCACCGATGCAGAAAATCACCTTCAAGCCATTAGCGAGAGCAAGCTCAACCTTCTCCTTCAAGATTTCAGGAGTCTCGTTGTAGTACTCACGACGCTCTGAGTGACCGAGAATCACATACTCAGCACCTGTTGACTTCACCATCTCAGCAGAAACCTCACCAGTGTAAGCACCAGAAGCCTTGTCTGCACAGTTCTCTGCGCCAAGACCAATCACCTTATGGTCGATGATTTCAGACACCTTTGCCAAGTGGATGAATGGAGTGCAGATGATGACACCGCAGTTTGGCTTGTCAGCAGCCAATGCTTCGTTGAGACCCTTTGCAAGTTCAATACCTTCCTGGAGATTCTTGTTCATCTTCCAGTTTCCAGCAACAATTTTCTTTGCCATAGTTTTGTTTGTCTTTTTATTTGAGTTAAACCTTTATGATTGTATATATTTTATCGAATCAGTTGTTTCAATTCCTCCTCATTGGGCAGGTTGTAATTGCCCCATTTCTTCACGATGACACCCTCATGGAGCAGCACCAACCCCGGTTGTCCACGCACCACCGTCTTCAGCATCCTCTCCTCCGCGATATAGTAGCCATATTCAGCCCCTGTGTGGTCATTCCAATACGTCTGTGCCTCCTGCTCTTCCGACGATGTCAGGCAATAGAAGCCCAGCCCGTTCTCCTGTGCATAGTCATACACCTCGTTCACTCTGTCCACACACCCCTCATCAGCATTCATCAAGTTAGGAATGACAAGCAGGAGTGTATAATCATCCGCCAGCAGAATGTCCTCCGTCACGTCTTCCCCGTCTGCATCTGCCACATAGAAGTCTGCCGTAGCAAGATTCTGCGTCTCGATGGGGGTACGGCGTGTCTCCACATAAGTCCACGTGGAATCAGGATCTTCATCCTCCGCACTCAACTCCATGGTCTTCCCGTCCTTCTCATACACAATCTTCACCTCAAATTTCTGCTGACTTGACATCACTGCCTCCCGCAAGTTCGTGCCCACCTTGTAAGGACGGAAATCCAGCGCAGGCAAGCAGACAATGCAGTAGATGGCATAACCGACAATCAGACAGAGCGTCACGAAGGCAATGAGCCATTTCGTTGTCGAACCAAGAAAATCCTTTTGCAGTCGGTAGTAGCGGCTGACCATCACTGCTGCACCCAACAGTACGATGTTCTTTGCCAGCGTAGCCCCATTGCTCAGTATCAGCACATCGCCAAAGCACCCGCAGTCTTCCACAGGATTGGCTATGGCTATATAGACCGTCAGCAGCGTCATCAGCACCATGAAGGCGAGTGCGATGCCCGACGTGGCCTTTCTTTTCATCCCGAAGAGGAGATACACACCCAACGTAAACTCGAAGATGGCAAGCAACACTGCACATCCCAGCAAGAAGGTGTCAGGCACGGTAAACCATGCCATCGCATGCATGTAATCCTCCAACTTATAAACTGTCCCGAGCGGGTCATTCGCCTTGACGAATCCGCTGAAGATGAATGTTCCCGCCAAAAGCAGACGACACACATTCACAACAACGGTCAGAAGCTGAGACTTAACCTTCGAGTCCATCTTGCGCCTCTGCAAGTTTAATGAGTCCGAACACGGAATAGTTGATCATGTCGAGGTAGTTGGCATCAATACCCTCCGAGATGAGTGTCTGACCGTCATGTCCCTCAATCTGCTTCGTGCGGTTGAGCTTCATGAGAATCAAGTCGGTGTAACTGCTCACTCTCATCGAGCGCCAAGCCTCGTCGTAGTCGTGATTCTTGCGGAGCATCAATTCGAGGGCATCCTGCGCATACTTGTCGTAATACTCCATTGCCTTCGTCGCATCCATATCCTCCGTCTCAGCATAACCCAATTCCAGCTGAATGAGTCCCACGATGCCATAGTTCACGATGGCCTGAAACTCAGGATAGATGCCCTCTCCCACCAGCGACACGCCCTTTACTTCAAGGCTACGGATGCGGTTTGCCTTGATGAAGATTTGGTCAGTCACCGATGAAGGTCTCATGATGCGCCATGCAGCCCCATAGTCGTGCAGTTTCTTCTTGAAAATGTCGCGACAGCCCGCCATGGCTTGCTTAAATTGTTGCTGAGTATCCATTGTTCTTTTTAAAAGATGTGCAAAGGTACGAAAAATTCGGGTAAGTGAACGAAAAGAAAGCTTGTTTTCTTTTCTGAATGTGAGAATTTTATCCAATAAGTGAGAACAATACAAAAAGAAAAACCCTTTTTTCTTTTTTATTGTCGAACAAGAGTACCTTCGGCGAAGCCAACGGTAAGAATAAATTAGGAAAGATGCGATTAAGTGAGTACAGAGGTCAAACTTGTTTGAACTATGCCGAGCGTGAGCATCTTCGGAGAAACCGATTAGGAATTAGGAAAGATGCGGTTGAGTGAGTGCAGAGGTCAAACTTGTTTGAACTATGCCGAGCGTGAGCATCTTCGGCGAAGCCAATTAGGAATTATTAGTGTTTTGTAAGAAAAAAGACGCCAAGCAACATGGTATTGCTTGGCGTATATGATAGTTGATGAAAAAATCTGCTTTCAGATTATCTGCGGGCAGTTCTGTTTGCGCCCTGAGCACTGCCTGTGCTGATGGTGCTGGCGCTCTGTGCACCGTTGCCCTTAGAGATACCGTTCTGAAGAACGAAGTAGTCGCTCACGACATCCTGGTGCTCGAAGTCAAACAGCAATGCAGGGTCAATAGGCTGACCAAGCACGCGGGTTTCGAAGTGGAGGTGAGAACCGGAAGACTTACCTGTGTTACCACCCAAGCCGATAGGCTCACCAGCGCGAACAACCTGATCCTTCTTCACAATCTGCTTGCTCAAGTGACCATAGAGCGTTTCAAGACCATTGGGGTGACGAATCACGATGTAGTAGCCATAACCGCCACCGTTGTACTTACAGATGCGCACCTTGCCGTCGAAAGCAGCACGGATGGTGTCACCAATGTACACCTTCACGTCCAGACCTTCATGCTGGCGTCCCCAACGAGGACCGAAATTAGAGTTGATTTTGCGGCTTGGAGTAGGCATGCAGAAGCCTCTCAAGTCAATCTTATAGTTTGCAGGAACAGCACCATTACAACTTCTGAGGTTGTCAGTCCAGTCCGTGTAGATATTTGCTGCGGGGTTGTTGAGGTCAGCGGAGATAGCCGCTGTATTGTTGAGTTTTACGTTGCGAATGTCCTTAAGTCTTTTGTCGGAAGGAGCCTGTCTTGCGATGATGTCCTGAGCGAAGCCACTCACTGCTACCATTGAAAGAACGAAAATGCCGACTGTCTTTTTAATTGTTGAGAAATACACGATGTTTGGTTTTTAGAGGTTTGAGTTAAGTAAAAAATGATTTTTTAGTACTCGTCATTAGCATACAAGTACTGGAAGACGCCAGGAGTGTAATCAAAGATTTCCTCTGGCTTGAAGAAGCGGTTGAGTTCAATCACCGCATTCTCGGGAGAGTCGGAAGTGTGGATGATGTTCTCCTGAAAACTCATACCGAAGTCGCCACGGATGGTGCCCGGTGCTGCCTTTCTTGAGTTCGTGCTGCCAGTCATCGAACGCACGGTTTCCACCGCGTCAACACCCTCATAGCAGCAACAAATCACTGGAGAAGCCATCATGGAGTTCTTGATACGTTGAAAGAAAGGTTTGCCAGCAAGGTGTGCATAGTGTTCGTTCAGCAGTTCATCCGTCAGTTGCATCATCTTCATGCCTGCCAAACGCAGACCTTTACGCTCAAAGCGGGCAGTCACCTCTCCTACGAGAGCGCGCTGAACTGCACCTGGCTTCAAGATTACAAGAGTTTTCTCCATTGTTTTCCGATTATCTCTTTTTTTTATAAAGTTTTCCGAACAACGCCCCCATGCCCAAAACAGCGGTGCAATCACCCGAAAACCTCAAATTCGATGCAAAGGTATGAAAAAAAAATGGCTCTCACAAGAAGAAACACAATAAATTACACTTTTTTCACATATCGAGACATTTATTCACTTCTGCCTCCACATTTGTCAACTTCTCTTTGCAATACTCCACCAAGACCTTAGCTTCCTTCAAATTGGCAGCCAACGAGTCGATGTCCATCTCTCCACCCTCAATCTTCTTCACAATTTCCTCCAGGCGTTTCATTGCCTTTTCATAAGTCATTTCTGTTTCCATGTTATTGTCGATTTGAATGTTCCTGATGCCAATGTAGTCTCTATCTCGTCACCCTCTTTCACCTCATCCACACCCCTCACAGCCTTGCCGTCCACACGGGTGATGCTGAAGCCAAGGCGCAGAATCCTGTTCGGGTGGGCACTCTCCAACTTGCTCTCCGCCAGTTCAATGCGTTTCCTCTCATTCTGCAAGAGCAACGACGCGCAAAGTCCCATCTGCTTGTCCAGCAGCGTCACCTTTCCCTTGGCTTGTTCGATGTTCTGTATGCTGTTGTTTGCCAACGATGCCGAGAGCCTGTGCATGCGCATCTCCTCCCTCGTCCTCACCGTAGTGAAGAGCATCGGAATCTTGCTGGCAAGCAATTTCAGGCGGTTCGTCTCATTTTGCAGCAACCAAGTCACCTGCCCTGTCAAGCGTGCCGACAAATCCTCCAACGCATCCAGTTCCTCCTCCTGATGGTGAATCAGAAATTCAGCTGCCGCTGTGGGCGTTTTCACACGGGTGTGGGAAATCATGTCAATCACCGTGTCGTCACGTTCATGTCCGATACCAGTGATGACAGGCAACGGGAACTGCGCCACATTCTCCGCCAACAGCAACGAGTCGAAACCCTGCAAATCTGACGTCGCCCCACCCCCTCGGATGATGACCACCACATCCCACTCGTCCACTCTCTCAGCAATGCGGTTCAAGGCAGCAATCACACTGTTCTCCACCTCATTTCCCTGCATGGCAGCGGCAAACAGTTCGGTTTTGAATGCCAAGCCTCGCTGGTTGTTATTCAGTTGGTTGCAGAAGTCACCATACCCTGCCGCCGAAGCAGACGAGATGACCGCGATGCGTTGCAGAAGTCGAGGAAGTGGAAGTTCCTTGTTCATTGTGTCAATGCCCTCATCCTTCAGCCGTTGCAAGATTTCCAGACGTCTTTGTGCAATGTCGCCCAACGTGTAAGCGGGATCAATATCCGTCACGTTCAGCGAATACCCATACAACTCATGGAAGGTCACCTCCACCTTCACCAGCACCTGCATTCCAGCCGCCAGCGCCTGCCCTGTCGCCTGTTCAAACATCGGTCGGATGAAAGCCCACACATTCGCCCACACCTGCGCCCTTGCTTTCGCCACGATGCCATTTCCCCGTGCATCCTTCTGCACCAGTTCCATATAGCAGTGGCGGTTCACGCGCAACTCGCTGATTTCCGCTTTCACCCAATACGCATCGCTGAGAGTCAACTCCAACGTCTCCCTCACCAATCCGTTCAACTCATATAGTGTCAATGCCTCCATCTCCAAACTCTTAACCCTAAACTCTCAACCCTAATCCATCTCACACTTTCGGTCTCTTCCCGTTCAGCACATGCACAAACGTCTCAAAGTCCCGATCGATATGGCTCAGTTCATACTGCTCAATCGTCAGCGAGAACCGTGCAGGCAGGTCATCCAACCCGAAATACGCCTTGATGAGACACACCGCATTGAAAGCCCGGTCATCCCGACGTTTGATGAGTGCCATGCAACACTTCCGTGCAATGACCTTATCCTCCACCAATTTAAGTGTCTTGAAAATCAGATAATAAGAGAGGTCTGAATCCACCTTCAGCAACATCGACAGGCGCGTCACCTCATTCTCCACATGAAACGCCTCCATCATCGCCATCACCTGCTCCACTGTCCGCATCGCCGGCAACATGATATTGCAAATCTTCACCACCGATTCCGCGTTGCTCTTCTTCAGAAACGCATACAACCTCCCCACACTCTCCGCTTCAAAGTCCAGCGTGCCTTCCTTTGCCAGATGTTCCACCGCTGCCGCCCCACTCAAGAACGCAGCCCGCTTAAACATGATGACATGCAACAAAGTTTCCCAGAACAGCCCATTCTCCAGTTCCGTCAGCACCTCCTCCCTCATCACACGCTCCATCTGCCTGAACTCCATGTTGCTCAGACTCCCCAGCATCCGCGCCAGTCCTTCCCAGTCGCGCACACCAATCAGCTGTTCCGCTCTATCCTTGTTGGTCACTTGCTCTTATTTCCCTTGCAAAGTTACACTTTTATCCACGATATTCCAAACTTAGTGACAAAAATTATCTCAACTTTCAGAAGTTATCGCTGCGCTAAGGAGTTAAAACTCTACAAAGGCAGGCATTCCCCTCAACTCCCTTAGCAACGAAAATGACGAAAATGACAAAATGACAAAATGACAAAATGACAAATAAAAACATTGGTACACAAGTTTGTGGACCACAAAGTTGTGTACCAATGCATTTTTTCTTCATTTTCCGTATAAATTCATTGTTACGTTTCTTGTTTCCGATTTCGAAAGCATCTTGACGTCATCTATGCCTTTCTGATACAGCATACACCCGAAATTCGACATCATCACAAAAAAATGATATTAAGAAATTGATGACAGAGATGACAGAGAGAATAATCAAATGTTACAGGATTGTCTAATTATGATTCAGCCAATAATATAAGAAATAGTCATAGATAAAGTATTGTCCATTATTGTTTGTCACAATATCCTTTTCCAGCAAGGCGGACATACTTCTTTGTACAGCACTGGCAGAGGTAAGATGATATTTTTTAATAAAGTCTCCACTGGTTGGTTGTACGTTCTTTCCGGAATGAGCCAAAGCCAATAGTAAAGCTTTTTGTCTTGATGATAGCCTTGCCATCAGATCTTGATAAGTGTCATTTTTTTCTTCCACTGCGTAACTAATGGCAGCATCTACATCTTTGGTGTCGCAGGCATGATGTGGTTCTGCCATTGCGTACAGCTCATTACAAATCTTTTGAATGTACCATGTGGTTCCTTCAAATTTCTCATAGATATAGCGAATGGCCTCTGACGTAATCTGTTTTCCTCCTTCTTCAAAATGTCCAATGATAAATGCAGAATAAGCATCGATTGATATCGGTTTCAGCGATATTGTTGATGCACTCTGATAGAAGGGCCTTGCCGGCGAAGAGAATATTTCACCCATCATGTGTCGTTTGGAGCCAGAAAATATAAACCAAGCATTATTACATTCTTGAATATAGGTTCTAAGCAATGCTTCCACTTTTTGTTCTGGATAATCCATGATGGTTTGAAATTCATCAATGGCAACAAGGCAAGGCTTGTCGGCAGACTTCAAGTACTGGAAAATCTCATCAAGAGACATTTGGGGTGATCGGATATCACCAATTTCAAGATTCCAACTTGGTTGACCCATTGCATCGAGAGTAATCCCAGTTCGTAATGAACTGGCTATCTGGATGAAACGCTCCCACGCCTTTCGTCCCTTCGATTTCAACACAGAGAGTATAGCTCGTCCCAGTTCGTATGTGAACTCAGCCAATGATTTCGTCGCATAGATATCCACGATAAACAGGTAATAATCCTGTTGTAGCTCTTGCTGGGCAAAACAATGTCGAATAAGACCTGTCTTGCCCATCCTTCTTGGCGACATTAACGAAACATGATTACCATTGACAAGTAGTGATGTCAAACGTTTGGTTTCTTCTATTCTGTCACAAAAAAACTCTGGCCCGTTGTAGCCGTATGTTAAAAAAGGATTTATTTTCATTTGGCAACTTTTTTACGTTTACGGGTGCAAAGATAAAAAGAATGATTTAATTATACAAATTTGCGTTACGCATTTTTGTATAATTATTACTATTCCGTATTCTTCTGGAGTTGTATCATTTCTTTATATTGTCTATTTTGTTCAAAACTGTGGCGATGCAGGACTTCCCAGCCCTGCATCGCCTAATGATGGAATATTCTTCCTTTCTAAATCTTTTATTAATTCACTATTTGCCATGAAGAAAACATGCTATTTCTTGTCCTTCTTGATGATGGAAGAATCTCCCCATGCCGTATAGCTACCCTGATGATGCATGGTGCCGGATATGTAGTTCCTCAACTCCTTCTTGGTGAGTTTGGGCTTCCGGGCGTATGTGACCTTGCCGTTCTTCCAACTCTTGACGACGGGCCATTCGGCCGGCAGCCAGAAATCGCCGGTGGTGTCGAGCACCAGAATGTGGAATTCGTCGCGGGTACGGTGCAGGATGATGGAGGATTCTTCATAGACAGGCGTCCATTGGTTGGCAGTGAAATAAGTATCCATTTTGGTGTAATACATATCACCTGTAATCGGTGTGTCAGGGGTGAATCTGTAATACAGATGCGGATGCCTGTCGAGATATTGCCAGATGCACTGCTCCAGCTGATGAAGCACGGCATCCATCTGTTCTTTCGACTTGATGGTGTAGATGGTGCCTTTGGTTTCCGAAAACGCTGGTTCAATGTGTCTGCCCAACGACTCTGAATAAGGTTGCACCTCCTTCATGTAAATCATCTCCATCGGCGTCGTCTCCTGAGAGAAAGCCCACATGGACACTTTGGGGCAGTCCTTGTCGTGGCTGAGATAGAAGGGACGGCTCTCTATTCCCTTCTGCTTGAGGGCCGATTTGACGAGCTTGCCGAATTCCTTTTTGTCGAGCAATTCGTGGGTATTGTCATACACGCTGTCTGGAGTGTATGTATAAGTGAAACTTCCAAATCCCTTGTGACGCCCCAGAACCTGTCCTCCTGCGAGCGACGGCGCGTCGAGGTCGGGAGTGGAGCGATAAGAGAATGACACCAGCTCTGGAGCACTGCTGTATTCCGAGCCATGCTGACTATTCCATCTTCTCAACGTGTCTCCCTGCAGATATTCTCTCAGGGCAAGGGAATAAAACACACTGTCTGCCCCCTCATTGTGTCTCTCCCACAGGCTCTTGTTCTGCTCCTTCACATTGTCGGCAAGCAGCTTGCAGGTGTTCGAAATCACGTCATACACCTGCTGATACAACAATCCCTGCTCTCTGTAGTAGTGTGTCCAAAAGAGGTTGGTAGAATCTTTCTTGGTGTCTCCCGTCAATTCCATGGGACGATCGGGTATCTGGGTGAGGTCGCACGATATGGTCACTTCCTTGGTGTGTTTTCCTCCATAGCTGTAGGTTGTTGTCACAAAGTTCTGAGATGTGGATGGATGTACGCCCAAAAGGTTTTCCTTCTCCTTCACGAGCGAGTTGATGTATTCCACTAAGCTGTCTATCTTCAGCACATTCCCCTCGCCTCTATAGATGCCGGCAGAGGTGAGTGCTCCCATGTTTTCTGGAACAAGGTTGTAGCACGATGTGGCAGTTGCCACGATCAGCAAGGCGAGTGTTGCCTTCAAATGAGTTCTTTTCATAGATGTTTATTGTTTTGATGGAGTGATTGGATAGCTTCCATATTGATGAAGCGATATTCGAGGGAGGAAAAGCTTTCCTCTACTGGCTTCTTCATCGCTGGTGTGGCAAAGGCGCTCAGCGCAACAATGATCAGGGGAAGGATGTAGAGCACTTTCATCTGCATCCAGGGATTGGAAGTCTTGTGCATCATCGCAATGCGACGTCTCACAAGGCTGTGGCTGAAGCCGTTGGCAAGGGAGATGGAACTGGTGTCGATGGCCTTGCGGATGAGCAGGTTCTGATATTGAGAAAGCCTCACTCCCTGTTGCAGCACATGATGGTCTGCCTCATATTCGTGGACATCGCGAAGGCTTGTCCCCAGCAGATAGACAAAGGGATTCCACCATTGCACCACCTGAACAAAGGTGAGTAAGAGAATGTCGAGGGAATGGTGATGGAGAATGTGACCCTTTTCGTGCAGGAGAATCTCATGGCGATGTTCGCTGTAATCCTTCTGGCTGATGACAATGCGATTCATCCAACTGCATGGAGCGATTTCATCGGAGTGGCAGTAGATGATGAAGCCGTCCACGCGGTCTTTCCACAGACAACCCCGACGCATCAGAAAGCCCATACGGACGAACTGCCACAAGCGGAACAAAAGAGCCGAAACCATGCCGACGATGCAGAGAATGCATAGCACAGAATACCAAGACCAGGCGAAATGATGAGAAGCGGCAGGCGTCACCTTTTCACGTACTGAAGGAGGCACCGGTGTTGTTGTTCTCGTCTGCTGTTCCACAGGTTTCTCCCACGCTACCACTTGCTGATTCACAGCATGGGTGACGGGTTGCTCCTCTTCTGCCAGCGAAGGGAAATTGCACAAGGGCAAGAGTAACGACAGCCCCAGTATCGTCAGCAACGTGAAGCGGTTGAGACGGAAGAAACTCTCCTTGCGCAGCATCAGCGTGTATGGCACATATATCAATGCTAGCACAAAAGCCGATTTGATGGAATATAAGAATAATGTGGTCATCATATTATCTCTAAACCCTAAAACCCTTAACTCTAAACTCTAAACCCTAAACCCTTAACTCTAAACTCTAAACCCTCCACTTCCATCTTCCTCTTCGATGAGTTGCAGCAGCTCCTGAATGTCCTTTGCCGTGAGGTTTTCCTCCTTCACAAAGAAACTCAACATCGACTTGACACTGCCATCGAAGAAATTCTTCTTCACTTCCTGCATTGTCTTGCGTGTGTATTCGGCACGACCTATCTTTGCCACATACATATGGGTTTTGCCCTCGCCTTTGTTCTTGAAAAAATCCACATAGCCCCTCTCGTAGAGCATCTTCAGATAGGTGGCAATGGTGGTGTAGGCAGGTTTGGGTTCCTCCCACCGCTCTATGATGTCCCAAGCACAAGCAGAGTGGTTGATGTCCCACAGGATACTCATCACCTGAAACTCCACTTTCGTGAGCGTGTTCTCTTTTTTCTTCATTGTTTGATTAGGTGTTACTGTTTGTTTTCGACGGCAAAGTAACAGCATCTGCCCCAATCTCGCAAACTTTAGAAATCGAAAAATGACGAGATTGGGGCAGATTTAACATCTATTCGTAGAAATAGAGGGAGAAGCCTCAATAATACATGTCGCTGTTCGAAGCTAACAGGTCGTAGCGGATGTCATCCTCAAGTACGGAGACACCAATCTTCCTTGACTCTGACGAAGCAGATTGAGTCGATGCCGTGATGGGACGAGGACGAACAGGCTTGTGTACATCGGTGGTTTGATAGATGGTGTCACGCACCACTTCACGGACAAAGACGGTGTCGGTCGTGGAGCTGACTTGGGCGGTGAAGCCTTGTGATGCCTGTTTCGTGGTGGCTGAAGAGATAAAGTACCCCAAAAAGAAACTCACGAGACAGGCGGCAGGGATGGCTATGTACCAAGCCGTGCGATGGCGCGATTTCCATGGGCGCACCTTTACCTGACGTGTGTCTTCTTCCCGAATGCGAAGTGCAACAGCAATGATGTCTTCATTGCTCATGTTCTCTGGTTGTTGTGGATGTGTGGTCATATACTTGCAAGTTTTTGGCGTATCATATTCATTGTTCTATGGATTCTCATTCTCACGGTTCCTTCCGTCAAATGCTCAATCTGAGCGATTTGGGGAATGGTAAGCCCTTCTTCGTAATGGAGGGAGAAGAGCAGATGGAGCGGCGGTGGCAGCGATGAGAGCACTTTTCTAACGGCATCCATCTGTTGCTCCTGCGTCAGTCTCACTTCCACATCTTCCTCGCTGAAAGGTTCATCATCAAGCGTGGCAAGAAAGGCTGTCACATGCTCATTGTGTCGGTAGGTGTTCTTGCAGAGATTGTAGGCGATGGTGAAGAGCCATGTAGCCACGCTGCTTCCCTCCGCATAAGTGTCTCTTGCCTCATACATCCGCATAAAAACATCATGTGTGAAATCCGATGCCATTTCATCATCGCCGCCGAGTTGTCGGAAGAAGAAACTCTGTAACCGTCGTGCATACCGACGGTACAGTTCTTCAAATGCCGACTCGCTGTCGCGTGCCACGCGCTGCATCAATTCTTCATCGGTCATTTTCCGATGAGGCTTAAACAGGAGGATGCTCATGGCTCTACAAATTTAGTGGCTTCATGATACGAGCGGATGTCCGGTTCCAAATCGCTGAAAAAATCCTTGGTATGCGCGCCCTGCTTGCTCCTTTGTTCAATCGTCTTGAGCAGCAACCCGCTCAGCCAATGGCATCGCTCCGGATTGTATTTCTTGTAATGAGGCAGAAGTCCCTGCAAAAGCACGACGGTGTTGCGCACATCCCAATTGCCGTCAGAGTGGTAATGTTCATTCTCTTGGGGTGCCGGAACAAAAGGAAGGTAGAGATAGTCGAGCAGATAGCGCTCTTCCACATTACGGCATGCCACCGCCATGTTGTCATAGGGTTTTGACGAGTAGCGCACAAGCAATCCCTCATTATATAAGTTTTTCAGTATTTCACGAGGCATATTTTTTCTGTGGAGCGATGGGGCATATGCCGCATAATAGACGGGGTGCTTACTATGCTTCCCTATCCAATCCAATATCATCAAATTCCCAATATACCAATCTCTCGCAGGATCACTCTTGTCGTACTTTGGCAAGGCACTCACCCACTTATCATCTGGCCAAGGAACTTTACATTGGTTCCAAATAGTGCCCCAATCGCCATTTCTGTGTACCAAAACCTTGTCTTTGTGCAGACCAAACACCACCTGAATCATCTTCTTGGGAATCAATTCGCCTTCAGATTCGCCCAAATAGATGCCCCCCTCTTCCATTCCCTGCATCTCGTTATAATGATAATAAAGAACATCAGCCGGAAACAGGCCACTTTCATAATAGCGGGTCAGCATGTCGTCCAAACGCTTGCCTCCTTTCTCATACAAAAACCAGCACCACTTGTCATAGTCTTCTTTCAAAGGACGCTCTGGCAAACGCTTCAATGCCTCCTCGCCAAATTTCCGGCTCTTTGCCCAATCGTAGCTGGCCTCCATTGCCAGCAGATAATAAGTATAGGTGTCAGGAATCGCCTTTTTGACACGTGCCATGAATTCCTTTTCGTTCGCTTCTGAAGTATAGTCAGGAACAAAGTGACTATAAAAAATACGCGCCTCATACAAGTTTCTCCACCCCATCTCGTCTTTGGGATGCTCTTCCACGTATGTCTCCCACTTCTGAAGCCTCTTCAAAATGGTGATGGAATCCTCCAGCACATTCCATCGTTCATATTCCACGCCTTCCGCTTCAGGGTCACTCGTCCCTTGCGTCATGCGACTTATCCAATTCTCAAATTCAGAACTCTGCGTGTCCTGACCTTTCTGCTGAAGTTGATTGCATGAGCAAAGCAGCCCTGCGACAAACATCATCAAACCAATTGTACTTTTCTTCATTTTCCGTATAAATTCATTGTTACGTTTCTTGTTTCCGATTTCGAAAGCATCTTGACGTCATCTATGCCTTTCTGATACAGCATACACCTGACATTCGACATCATCACAAAAAAATCACAAAAACTCAAGTTTCGCAAGTATAAGAAATCTTTGATATTTGGTCGCCTACGGCGAGTCATCGAGTTTACTCGCTTTGCTCGCAAAGAAATCCCTCAAATCTTAACAAATCAAGCAAATATATTTTGAAAGATTTTGAATAAATTTGTAAGATTTCTGTCACAAAGTGACACTCATTATCTGAATTTTAGAACTTGCGAAAGTTGAGTCACAATTTCGAAAGAACAAACCACGATAAAACATTGGTACACAAGTTTGTGGACCACAAAGTTGTGTGCCAACACCAAAAAAAGTTACAAATCTTCGAGAGATAGGGCTTTCAAGACTATCTGATAAGAATGAAATTCGGCTGGCAAAGCGTTTACTTTGTTCTGTAAGTCGGTTAGGCTGATACGCTTGGGATTACGTTTGATTTCTGCGATGACACAACTTTTGTCAAACTCATTGAGTGCAACCATGTCTATCTCGTTCTCGCCCGAACGGTTCCACCAATTTCCGATTTTTGTGAACCTTCCAGTCTGCATAGCATGGGCATGAAAATAGTTCTCCAGAGTCTTGCCTGTGAACTGTTGGTAGTTGTCTGCCGCATATTGGTGTAGCAGTTGCGATTGGTTGCTCTCGATGAGTCCCTGATAAGGATAGACAAAACGGAACCAGAATCTTAGGAAGCAGTCGTCAATTTGCCATTTGATGTTACGTGTGCCGGGCTTGCTGAGCAGGGGGACATTCTTGCTGATGAAGGAGTAATCTTCATAGAGATTGCCCAAATAGGCTCCTGTGTTTTTCCCTATCACGCTGTCTATCTCACTTTGTGTGGTCATACCGCTGGCGATGAGTTGTAAAATGGAGAAATAGGTGCCGTAGTCTTTTCCGAATTCCGACAACATCAGTTCCGTTCCTTCTGTCAAGAAAGGGGAGTCTGTGGCAAAGGCATATTTCAGCATCTTCTGCTTGGTGTTTGCCTTGGCATCCATCAGTAGGGTGACGTACTTTGCCACTCCTCCAGTCAGCATGTACAGACACAGCAGGTCGTCTGGTTGGTAATTGGGGTTATGGTCTCGCAAGATTTCTTTCAGCGTGTTGGTGGTGAAAGGCAAGAGCCGCATGTTGGAGTCTCTTCTTCCATAAAGTGGTTCATCGCTGTTCTCAAAAATCTTTTTCATCATGGAGTAGATGGAACCGCAGAGAATGAGATTAACATGGGTTGTATCCTTAAGCCTGTCCCAGATGTCTTGGAGTACACTTGGAATGGCTTTGTTAATGCTGAGAAAGTTCTGGAACTCATCAATGATGAGGGTGTAATGATGCTCTTTTCCATACATCATCAGTTCCTCAAACAGTTGTCCGAAAGAAGTGGTCTGCCCATATATTTGGATGCCCAAAGTTGAAGATGCCTGTTCTTGGAATTTTCTGCACAGTATCTGTTCGTTGTCTTTAGAGACATACAGATACAGAAATGGCTTGTTCTCGACACTTTTCAGCAACAGCGAGGTCTTTCCCACACGTCGTCGCCCTATCAGGGTGGTCATCATCGAGTGCTCTGCCGATTGTTGCCAATTTTTTGTTAATGTTTCCAGTTCTTGTATTCTGTCATAAAACTTCATCTTTCCGTCCTCCTTAATGCGCATTAATTTAATGGCTGTTAAATTAACAGCCGTTGCAAAGGTAGCCAATATATTCTAAATCAGCAAATATTTTTGAGTTTTTTTTAATCGTCCCCAGCCTTATAGTCTGCTGTCCATTGATAGATAATACAACAAGCTGCCAAATATTTGTTTAATTATTTCTGGAGATGTATTGGTTCTTGAATTCTTTATTTTGTTTTCTATTGCAAAGTTAAGTATTTTTCCTGCAATTACTTTCATTTGTCAGAAATAATCCCTACTTTTGCAGCAGAAACTAAAAAGGACAGGATTATGACGACATTAGCACAGAGAATCAAGGAAACGCCTATGGCTCCCTACGTGACACTGTTGCAGAGAATGACTCGTGAGCAGAAGCAGATCGTGGTCACCTTCATCACAGAGTCAATGGAGGAGCCTGTGGGTAAGAGAAAAGTGCCCGCTGAATTCAAGAAGCTGCGCGGCATGGTGAATATCACTGACGAGGAGATTGCCCAGGATGAACATTTAGCACATATCATGGAACGATGAAGCGGATATTTCTTGACACCAACATTTTGATTGACTATATCGATAATCGTGCGGGAGCCGATGATGCAGAGCAAATTTTCGCCTGTGGCTTCTCTGGCGAGGTGCTTCTATATGCTTCTTCGCTTACTTTCGCCAATATGGCATACATCATCAAAGGCAGAACACAGGAAGAGAAATACGACGCGCTGAGGCAGATGGCCGGTATTGTAGAGATTCTTCCTCTTGGCAAGCAGGAAGTAGTTTCAGCTATTGCTCAACCCGTAAAAGATTTCGAGGATATGCTACAATACCAATGTGCTAAAGCCGCAGGATGCGACTATATCGTAACAAACGACCGTAGGCACTATGAATTCTCCGTTATTCCCCATTTCACGTCAGAAACTTTCGTTGAGCAATTGGAAGAATTAATAAACTAAGTATTTATTTCCCATACATCTTTCCCGCTCCCCTTCAGGGTCGAGCGGGATTTTTCTTTCTGTAGTTTCATCATCATACAATTTGATGAGCCAGCACGAAAGTGAACGTGAATTCGGTATAAGAGGTTGCGCCGTTGGCGCCGAAGAAATAATATAAAATTACAAATAAAAACATTGGTACACAAGTTTGTGGACCACAAAGTTGTGTACCAATGCATTTTTTCTTCATTTCTGGATTGTTTCCGGCTCACTCGTAAACACCTGTGTCTGTCTTAAACAAAATACACTCGCAAGTAATAAAACCACAGATTTAGCCGATTTCACAGATTTATAATTTTCGACCACGAATTACACGAATTTCACGAATTGGGAGAGCCTTGGCGGCTCTTGGGAAACCATCCAGACGGGGCTTTCGCCAAGAAAGCCAAAAATTCGTTTAATTCGTATAATTCGTGGTCAAGAAAATCTGTTTAATCCGCTCAATCGTTCCGCAGGAACTTGTTTATATAAAAACATACCCCTTCGGGATGATTAAGCAGATTGGGCGGATTTATGGGATTTGAATCATTTTGTCTGGAAATAAATTTGAATGATTTTGAAAAGATTTGTACGATTTCGCCCGCAGGGCACTCCACCACACGCCGCGCGAGGCGTGATTTCCGCTCAATCCGCTCAATCGTTCCGCAGGAACTTGTTTATATAAAGACATACCCCTTTGGGATGATTAAGCTGATTCAGCAGATTTATTCATCCCGTAGCGCTGTGACAATCTTCTTTCGGCAGATGTTCCAGGCAGGGAGGGCGATGCCGAGGCTCACTATCACGAGCAGGAGCAGATAGACGATGAGGGAGATGATGAGGAAGTGAGGCCAGAACTGGGTCACCCAATCTGTTTCAAGCCCAGATGTTCCCCTTACATTGCCGTCTGACAGCAAGGGCCATGAGGCGATGAACTGCAGCCAGATAAAGTCGCCCAAAAGGGTGGCGAGTGCTGTGAGGATGGCTCCTTCGGCAAGGAATGTCCAGAAGATGCGGGTCTTTGAGGCTCCGAAGGCACGCATGATGCCGATGTCCTCCCTGCGCTTGCGGATTTGCAGCCAGTAGGTGCCCAAAGTGCCAAGGACCACGATGATGGCGAAGAGCACGAGGGGGACACCTGCCATTTGGCTGATGATGGTGTTCCGATTCCGCTTCTTTTGCCAGTCAAGGTGCTGGTTGTAGGTCTCCAGCGTAGCCAGTATCCTGATGCCTGCATGGAATTCCTGGGTGAGTGTCGGCTGATGTTTCTTCACAAACTCCTCTGCATCCACATCAGGTTTGAGGCGAAGCAGCAAGTTTTGCTTAGAGGAGGAAGTGGGGTCGAAAGTACACGGCATGAAGACCGTGTAGGAGTACCGCTCATTGGATGCGACTTTCACATCCTCCACCACCCCGACAATGGTATTGTAACCCTTCACCTCTCCTCCTAACTTATTTGCATAGTAATTATTCAGTTCTGCCAGCCGCTTGCCCACCACTTGGTCGGTACCAAAGAGCCGCTGAGCCACACTCCGCGTGATGACCACGCCGTTTTGCGGAATCTCCCCCGACAGCACCTCCGCCGTAGGACTTCCTTCGATGGGTTGGAGACCCAATGTCTCGAAAAAGCGTTCGTTGGGGAAATAGAGAATCTGAGCCATGCGGATACACTTCAGCGTATCGTCGGGAAGGGCAAAGGTGCTCCAATGGTAGCCCTCACCAGGGTAGTCGTATGTGAGGCACACTGACTGCACCTCGGACAGTCCTCCCAATTTGTTCTTCAGCACCTGCAGATGTGCCACTTCCTCCTCATAGGGGATTCCACCTCTCTCCTCCACCTCTCTTTCCAAATCTCCCCGCAATCCTGCAAACTGTCCCACACACAGGTGTTCTTTCTCAAACTCCCCCGATGGGTCGTAGCAGAAAGAGCCGTAAGCACTCACCACCAAATAGTCCACCATGAACCAGCTCAGCAACGTGATGATGGCAATCTCAGCAAATATCCAACCGTTCTGTTTTCTGTGAGCCCATAGGCTCTTTAATATCATTCTCATTTTATAGAAGTTTTTTGAGGTGACCTCATTATTTACTTTTTCTGGTTTAACGATTCAACAATGGGTTTCTTGAGTGATTTCCATGCTGGGATGAGGGCAGCCATCAGGTTGAGCACAGCACAGCAGACGAAGGCGATGAGGAAGAGTGTGGGGGTGAAGAACATGTCCAACTGCAACGACACATTCTCCACAGGATCCTCCTCTCGATTGAAGAGCAACAGGAACACGGCACTGTTGCGCACGGCTGTGATGAACAGCCAAGAGAGCAGATAGCCCACTATGCCGCCACAGAGCGTCAGCACCAGATTCTCCTGTATCACCTCGTTCAGCAGCACTCGCTTCTTGGCTCCAAACGCTTTGCGGATGCCCATCTCTGCCACACGTGCCTCCATCTGGTTCGACACCATACCGCTCAGGTTGATGGCTGGCAGGAGGAGGAGCAGCAGCATGAACAGGGCAGGTATAGAGAGGTTTGCCAGCAGATCGGTCATCGACGCGTCGTTCACCTCTTCCCCGAAGTAGTTCAGCACCTTCCTCCAGTGCGGCCTCACTTGGATGTACCAATTCCAATCCTCTCCCGTTGTGCTCTTCAACATGGAGAGGTATTTCGCCCTGTATGGTTCCAGTTCGTCCATCAGCATCTCTCGGGTGTATCCCTTCTTCAGCAACACACGCACCTCCAGACTTCCGGCATAACTCACTTTGTCGCCTTGCAAGCCAGCCCACTGGTCTTGCACTGTGTAGGGCATGTAGATGTCGGCAGAGGTTTCCTGCAGCAGGGGACTCACCTCCTTCACCACTCCCACCACCCGATAGGGGAGGTAGTTGAGCAGGATGGTCTGCTCCACAAGTCCAGACCCTGCCTGTAGTTTCTTTGCCAATGCATCGGTGATGACGATGCATCTGTCGGCATTTTTCAGATTCTCCTCATTGTAGGGTTTGCCCTCCAGGAACTTGAATTCGTAGAGACGGAAGAAGTTGGGATCGACGAACTTGATGCAGACAGGCACCTCCTGCTTGCCTACCTCCTTGCAGGCGGTGAAGTTGTAGATATACTCGTTATTTACCCCAGCACTCACTACCTCGGCACATTCCAACTTGCTGAACATCTCCTCCACCGCTTGGGGCGAATACCCCGAATAGCCGATGTATTCTCCATCAGAGCGGGTGAAGTTGCTGCCCACATAGATGGTTCTGTCCCTGTTCACCTCGGGGTAGATGTTGCCCATGCGGATGTGCAGCACCAGCGCCACCACCATCGCCGAGGCTATGGCAACTGCCGTTCCTGCTATGTAGATGAAGGAGAATTGCTTGTCCTCCTTTATCAGCGCAAAGGCTTGGCGGACATAAAGAAGTATTTTCATTTACAATTTTACGATTTACGATTTACAATTAATTTGACAATTTAGCGATTGAACTATTTTTACGTGCATCCCGAATGGAAAATAAATGGTACATTGTACATGGTCAAATTGTACATTCATTTACAATTTTACAATTTACAATTTATTTGACAATTTAGCGATTGAACTATTTTTACGTGCATCCCGAATGGAAAATAAATGGTACATTGTACATGGTCAAATTGTACATTACATGATTTGTCTTCCGTCCAGGAACTTGATGATGCGTTTGGTCTGCAACGCCTGCTGTTCGTTGTGCGTCACCATCACGATGGTGCGACCGTCCTCCTCGTTCAGTTGCTTGAGCAGTCCGAGGATGTCGGCACCCATCTTCGAGTCGAGGTTACCTGTCGGCTCGTCGGCGAGGATGATTTCGGGATTGCCGATGATGGCGCGGGCGATGGCGACACGCTGGCATTGACCGCCTGAGAGCTGCACAGGCGTGTGCTTCATGCGGTGGGACAGCCCCACCCTGTCGATGACTTCCTTTGCCCGACGGATGCGTTCGCTGTAACCCACCCCACGATACAGGAGCGGCAACTGCACGTTGTCAATCACGTTGAGCGAACTGATGAGGTGGAACGACTGGAAGACGAAGCCCAGCGTCTTGTTGCGGAACTCTGCCAGACGCTCGTCACTGAGCTTGGGACTGATTTTCGTGCCACACAGTTCAATCTCTCCGCTGGTGGGTTCGTCGAGCAGTCCCATGATGTTGAGCAAAGTCGATTTGCCACAGCCCGATGGTCCCATCACGCTGAGGAACTCTCCCTTTTCCACTTCAATGTTCACGTTCTCCAATGCCTGAGTCTCAATTTCCTCAGTGCGATACACCTTGTTGATGTTTGTCAATTTGATGATTGTTTCCATAATGATATTTATAATGTTTTATTATTAACTCTCAACTCTAAACTCTCAACCCTTCACTCTTCCCTCAGCGCCTCCACAGGCTTTGTCCTGACGATGTTCCATGAAGGGATAAGAATGCCGATGGAAACGGTTAGGAGTATGATGAGATAGACGATGCCTGAGATGATAAGGAAGTGCAGGGGTTTGTCTGCCACCCATGTTGGGTCGGGCTGTGTGGAAGAGGGGATGCACAACTCCCCTAATCCTGTCTTCACATAATTGATGTAGAGCACACAGGTGATGAGCATGCTGATGGTCGTGAGCACGAAGCCCTCTGCGAGGAACAAGCCCATGATGCGTCGCTTCGTAGCTCCGAATGCTCGCATGATGCCC
>ONDH01000018.1 GCA_900316505.1 uncultured Prevotellaceae bacterium | reverse complement strand
GGAGTCTCAGAGTTGTCCTTCACGAGGTAGAACTTACCCTCCAATGGAGCCACGATGTCCTCACCTTCGCCAGCTGGAGCGGCTGCGGGTGCTGTACCTGCTGCAGGAGCTGCAGGAGCGGCGTCGCCGTAAGCGATGTCCACCTTGTAGTTCACACCGTTCACCTGAACAGTCACGCTCTTAGGACCTTCGGCACCTGCTGCTGGAGCATTCTTGGCAGCCTTGCGCTTAGCGAGGTCAGCCTCGAAGTCAGCCTTCGCCTTACCGCTCTTGTAGGCACGGTACTGCTCTGGGTGCATGGCGAGTTCGAAGAGCTCTTCGTCGTCCTGACCGAAATCCCAGCCGTTCTGCTTCATTTCCTCGCGGAACTCGTCGAGCTTGTCGGGGAAGTAAGACTGTGGGTCTTGTGTCTCAAACTCACGACCCTGTTCCTTTGCCATCTCAACGAGCTCAGGCGCAACGGGACCAGGCAGCTGACCAGCCTTGCCGAGAATCATGTCCCAGATGGTGTCGGCAATCATGCTCCAACGCTGCTTGCCCTTTTCCATCTGCATCACGTTCATCAGGGCGAGGTTCTTCACATACTGAGAGAACGGAGTCACCAGACATGGATAACCCACCTTAGGCCATACGTAAGCCACTTCGTCGAAGAGCTTGATGAGCAGGTCGTCGGTAGTCAGCTCTGGCTGACCGTTCTTCACCTTCCACTTGTTCAGCGACTTGAGGTTGTCCTCCAAGTCGGTCATCAGCGAACCCATCATGCCGCCAGGAAGACCTGGCTTCACGAGCAGCGAGTTGTTGATGTGGTTGAGGTCGGGGATATAGTAGCCGAGGAAGTCGTCGCACATCTCCTGAATCTGAGTGCGCACCTCCATGTAGGCAGCCATGTTGATTTCCTTCACCTTGAAGCCAGCGTCCTTCAGCATCTCCTGCACGGCGATGATGTCAGCGTGACCGGTACCCCAAGAGAGTGGAGACATACCTGTGTCGATGTAGTCACAACCGGCGTTGCAGACTTCGAGGATGGAAGCCATGTTGAAGCCAGGGCCAGCGTGAGAGTGGTACTGAATCACGATGTCCTTCTTCAGGTTCTTGATGCCAGCCACAATCTTGCCGAGCGATACAGGGCGACCGATACCTGCCATGTCCTTCAGACAGATTTCGTCAGCACCAGCGTCGATGAACTTCTTGGCGAGGTCCACGTAGTACTCAACGGTGTGGATAGGGGAGTAGGTGATGCAGAGAGAAGCCTGGGCAATCATGCCAGCCTCCTTTGCATACTGGATGGAAGGAATCACGTTACGTGGATCGTTCAGACCGCAGAAGATACGGGTGATGTCCGTACCCTGCGCCTTCTTCACCTTATAGAAAAGCTTGCGCACATCCTTTGGAACTGGGCTCATGCGCAGAGCGTTCAGAGCGCGGTCAAGCATGTGGGTCTGGATGCCAGCCTCATGGAAAGGCTTGGTCCATTCGCGCACCGACTTGTTGGGGTTTTCTCCGTAGAGAAGGTTCACCTGCTCAAAGCCACCACCATTGGTTTCAACGCGGTCGAAACATCCCATCTTGATGATAGCAGGAGCCACTTTTACGAGCTGGTCCACACGAGGCTGATACTTACCAGCGCTCTGCCACATGTCGCGGAAGACCAGTGAGAACTTTACTTCTTTTGCCATATCTTTTTATCCTTAAAATTTTATTACAACTTAGTGATTTTAGACGCACGTCCCTTGCCGCCAGTGATTTGGCTGATGGTGGCGTCGATGATAGCCTTTGTGGTTGCGTCGATGCTGGCGATTGCCTTCTGAGCGGGAGCCGCCTTCTTGGCCACAGTCTCTTCTGGAGCCCACTTGTTCACAGCCCAGATGAGCAACTTGCCGAGGTTGATCACGATGAGCAACACTGCGAACACCGTGAGCATACCAACAATAAGGAGCTGCAAAGCCCCATAAATGTCATTTGTAATCATATAATGTGAGTTTAATTAAATCTTTCTACATTAAAAACGGTGCAAATATACGAAATTTTCCTCACATGTTCATTATTATGTAGCGACTTTTTTATGGAATAGGGAAAAATGCCTTCCTTTTCCCTGAAAAAGTGGCTCACTTGTATAAAGCTGTGTGTGGATTTGGATAAATCCCATAAATCCGATGAATCTGCTGAATCATCGCGAAGCGGTATGTTTTTTTAAGACAAGTTCCTGCGGAACGATTGAACGGATTCAGCTGATTTTTTTAACCACAGATTTAACCGATTAAACGGATTTTTTTTGACCACGAACCTTTAGCTCGGCGTAGCCAATTGCACGAATGCGGATTTTTGGCTTTCTTGGCGAAAGCCCCGTCCGGATGGTTTCCCACAAATTACCATAATTAAAATAATTTTATCCACAAATTTTGATGATTTAATTATAGAAATTAGTGACATAATTATTCTAATTATTCAAATTAGTTTCAGAAAAAACCAATCCGTGGTTTTATTAGTCGCGAGTGTTGTTTTACTACGGGTTGATACTGTCAATTGTCCCCTGTCAATTGTCAATTGTCAACTGTCAACTGTCAATTGTCCCCTGTCAACTGTCCTGTCATTCCTCCTTCCACAAAGCTCGCGGGCCTTACGTCGTTACCCTCGCGAGCCTTACGACGTAAGGCTCAAAGGGGCTACGAGTGTCGACTTTGAGGTGGACTGATGATGGCATCATGACTCAACTTTAGCAGGTCGATCGGTGTCCTTCCTTCATTACTTAAAGTGAAGGTGTTGCGTTACTTTATGTGTTTTACCATCACTTTTTCTTTTTCTCCTTCTTGTGTTTGAAAAATATTGTGTAACTTTGCCGCGGAATTGAATGATTAGTACTTGTTGAAGAACGGAAACACAAATTTTGTTATAATAATGAAGGGTTATAAATGTTGTATTCTTGCCACCCTCTTGCTATGGATGGTAACAGGGAATCTATTTGCTGATGTGACCATCACAACTGTAGATGAATTGAAAGCTTTTAGAAATGCCGTCAATTCAGGAACCTCATATCAATATCAAAATATTTATCTCAAAGCTGACCTCGATTTGAACAATGAGGCATGGACACCCATTGGTGATGCGACAAATCCTTTTATGGGAAACTTTGAAGGGTGGGGACACAAGATTCGCAATCTCAAAGTCGAAGGAAGCAACGACTATGCAGGTCTGTTTGGATATATTGACGGTGGCAGTGTGAGAGATGTGGGAGTGGAAGGAAGCGTTGTTGCTGGCAAACTTTATGTGGGCGGTATTTGTGGCTATCTGAAGTCCGGTGAGATCAGCAGTTGCTACAGCGACATTGCGGTTTTAGGAACTCAATATGTTGGAGGGCTTTGTGGTTACTCCGAAGGTAAAATTGAAAATTGCTGGCATCAAGGAAACGTGACGGCAAGCAAGGATTCAGAAGTCAATGCAGGTGGATTGGTGGGCGATGTGAATGGCGGCAGCCTCCAGCTTTGCTTCGTGATCAACACGGTCATCACGGTGTCTGATGTAAACAATAACTCTTATTTCGGTTTCATCGTTGGTCAGTGTGGCAGTACGGAGTTCCTGGATGATTGCCGATATGATACGGAAAAAGTCAGCATGGAGGGATTCAAATATGGCAAAGATGTGACAATTGGGTCTAAAAATGGAGTTGGTTCCCCCTCAAAAACGACTGTCAAAGGTGCCTCCACCACAGAGATGACGGTGGCGACTGCTGAGACTGAAGACGAGTGGTCAGACATCTTGACCACGGAGAAGAACAATCCCGTATGGGTGATTGAGGACGGCTCTTATCCTCAGCTCAATTCCTTCTGCAAGAACCGCGACATCACCTTCCATTTCACCCCGGAAAAGAAGTGGCTTTCCATTGTGCCGAATGGCAATTACACCGACCTGAATGGCGTGAAAGCCTACATCGTGACAAAGGCAGACAAAGGAAACAACACCATCACGCTCCGTCAAGTCAGCACCCTCAACGAAGGGTGTGGCGCGCTGGTTTATTATGATGGCGGCGCAGATGTCGTTTTGTCGCACACCACAGATGAAGGGCTTGCCGACTATACTGGCAATCTTCTCCGGGGTTCCCATGTCAGTCCCGTCGGTTATGTGGCTGATGGCACACAGTACATTTTGAAGAACGGTGCTTTTGTACCTTCAGCTTCTGGTTCATTGGCACGAAACAAAGCCTATTTGAAAGTGCCTGCAGCGGCGAGCGGCAGTATCCGCTATGACTTCCAGCTGGAAGATGAAGGAGTGACAGACATACAATCCATCCGTGATGTGCAGGGCGGCATCTGCGAGAAAGACTGCTGGTACACATTGGATGGCAAGAAACTGGATGGTAAACCCACAGAGAAGGGCATCTATCTTTATAACGAACACAAAATACTCATTCAATAATAATAGATGATGATCAAGAAGAAACTATATATCAAGCCAGAAATGATGGAGATTCCATTTGTGGCGAAACCCTTGTTGCAAATTACATCTCCCGCTCTCACTCTTCCTTTCGGAGATTCCGATTCAGATGAAGGTGAAGATCCGGGTGATGCTGATTAAATTGATAAATGAAATAAATACTATAATCGATATGAAATTAAGACACTTACTATGGCTATGGCTTGCAGTGGCAATGTTTGTTCTGCCACAAAGCATGCAGGCGGAAGACTATTTCCAAGCGAAATACACTTCCATGTGTTTTATGGTGACCCCCAAAGGTCAGGGTGCTGTACACATCAAGGTGATGCATCTTGACCAAGTGACAGGTACGAACGGTTATCTCAAGCAAACCGGCGACTGTCCTGATGGTGCCTGGATTTATGCCGAAGCACCCGGTCAGAAGAGAAGGTACATCGTATCCCTCTACAATAACAATGACCGGAGCGACGACAATGACAAATGGATAGACATCACCACGCGTTTCTCAGGAAATGCAGAAGGCAACTATCCTAACGGTAATGGTGTGCTGATTCTGACGAACACGGATAATGGAACTCCGCGTCAGCTGCAATCCAAGACGGAAACCATCCGCATTAAGAAACCAACCGGCGATGCACGATGCTATGCTGAGTTCGATTGGTATTATCCAACTGATTGGGCTGGCAAAGAAGTCAAATTCTTCATCAATGGTCCCGTGGGGCATGGCGAGGCCTTAAGCAACCGTGAAATAACGCCTTCTCCCATCATCTTTTCCGCTGTGCCGGACCTGACGCTCAGCGAACCGATCTTCACACCTGTGGGCGAGTATGCAGGCTACTACAGCATGGTCGTTGCCAACACCACGGGTGCGGAACTCAAAGTGACGAAGGTGACAGAAATGAATACGACCACCGGAGCTTCCGACACTGACATCACCGACAAGTGCAAAATATCCAAAGACGGTTATTCATTATACATTCCTTCCAGCAACTACACCAGACAGGTGAAGGTGGAAGCACAAGTGCCTTATAACGAATATGTCTATTACAACCTGCAAGCCAAGACTGTCACCCTCAAGGCTGTTCACAACCCCAAAGACTTCAAATTGAAGGCCGATTGGGGCAAGAATGCCACGTCGTTGCTGACATGGACTGTCCCCAATGAAAAACAAGAGGACGCATTGTACACCGATGCCTTCGTCC
The DNA here is from genome assembly GCA_900316505.1 of uncultured Prevotellaceae bacterium. Lineage (GTDB taxonomy): Bacteria > Bacteroidota > Bacteroidia > Bacteroidales > Bacteroidaceae > Minthosoma. Next base: position 56,265 of record ONDH01000018.1, on the reverse strand, counting down.
TTCAGCGCCAACTCTACAACATGAAAGATGGCAAGGAGGAGGAAACGGGTGCTTGGGAATCGCTCGGGCAAGTGCTGATGGAAAAAAACAAGGCAAACTACGAATACACCGACAGCACCCAAGGCTGCTATGGCGACCAAACCTACAACAGTGTGCGCTATCGCATCTACCGTGCCGCCATTGGTGCGACGGAGGGTAATATCGGACAATATGATTGGCCCAACAAGCGCGACTATGTGCCGGGCTACGACATCAGTGTTCAGTATGCAAGTTTCCGAACAACCCAAAACGACCAGAATCCCACCATCATCTGGAAATTCTCTTCCACATTGGGTAATCGTAGCAACGACGACCATTCTTTCTTGCCCGAAGATGCGCGCATATTCATTCGCCGCACCTCGGAATTCAGGAAAGGGGGCGCTCGCGTCACCTATCAAGATGACTACGACGTGACAGAACTCGTGCAGCAGGGTGGTCAGGATGTGACATCAGTCACCGGCACCATCTATCCAAAAAGTTTCAAATGGGTGGATGACAACGGCTTCTCACCTTGCACAAGATACTCCTATCAGATTGTATATATGCCTAATGACGCATCGCAAGTCATGCCCGACCACACGATCGATGTCAGCCTAAGGACGAGTGGTAACTCTGAAGTGAAACAGATAGAACCCGTTCAGGACGACACCAAGATTGGTGAATTCCAGGCTTCATACGATACGGAGCAAAACCGTATCCATCTGTCATGGAAGCTCGATAGTCATCGCATCGATAAGTTGACCGTTCTGAAACTGAACCAAAATAAGTGGGAGCCATTGCCCATCAATAACTCCCTCTCATATTATGAAGACTACGATGTGGAGGCGGGCATAGATGTGCAGTATCGCCTGTCCATTCAGTACGAATGTACGGATGGCGAAAAATCGGTGGAAGTGGAAGCTACGGGTAAGCGCCGTGCCTCAGGCAAGATTGCAGGTTTCCTCACCTTCAAGGATGGTACAGGACTTGCAGATGTGGAGGTGAAACTCTTCCGCGAGCAGAACGGGCAGAGAGAGGAGGTTTCTTCGGTCAAGACATCCAGCACGGGTGCCTACATCTTCCCCGATGTGCCTTACAGCGACATGCCTTACATCGTTTCGCCTAAAACAACGCTCTATCCAAGCCTTGACCCGAAAGAGTATCCTGTCTATCTGAACAAGAACCAGACAGAGTTCTTCAACAAGAACTTCATCAGCGATGATGCCTTCGACATTGATGGTTATGTCTATTATGAGAACACCACAGTGCCGGTGTATGGCGCATCATTCAAGGTGGACGGCGAGCAGGTTGTGGACAAGAGCGGCAACCTCATCATCTCCGACAACGACGGTCACTTCCAGTTCAAGGTTCGAAAGGGCTCTAAGCGACTGACGGTGGAGAAAGCGGGACATACCTTCATGTTTGACGGTCTCTATGCCGACAACAAAGGTGCTGCCCGCGCCATCAACAGCAACCAGACTAATGTGCGCTTCTGGGACAAGACCAAGGTTCACACTATCGGACGTGTGGTGGGCGGTCTTGACCAAGGCGAAAAGGTGCTGGGCTTTGGACTCTCGAAAAACAACCTCGGCGACGACCTCCGCATCGTGCTTGAGCAGGAGGGCAACCAACGCTCTTGGCTTGTCAAAGACCCGTTGAACGATGCGCTGACGGTGGTGCACGACACACTCGAATTCCAGACGGATAAAGGCAAGAAAACCAACACCGTCCTCACCGAGCGTCACCGTGTCATCATCACTCCAAACCATGAGACTGGTGAATATCAGGCAGACCTGCTGCCTATCCGATACAAAGTGGTGGAAATCTCTGCCAAAGGTTATCCGACTCTCTTCCAGAAGGGAAAAGTCAGCGAAGTGCTTGACTTGTCAGATAGCCTGCTGACCAAGACCATCACATATAAAAATAAGACAGTTAACTATAACGCCATCTACAACCGCATCTTCCGTATAGAGCCGTCTGTGACCATCACCGAAATGACTGATAAGGGCGAACAACGCTCTTACTATGGTCTTGGTGAATACACAGAACCGTCAGCCGATGGTAGCGGCGCCATCACTGTGCCGCTCTACGACCCGGTATCACAGACCTACACGTTCGATTATCCTGTGTTCCAGACGGGCAAGCACTTCTTCCGCATCGCTGCTACCGAAGACTACTTCTACAACGGTGACGTGACAAGTGAATTGGAGAGCGTTCCTTTGCGTGGGGGTAGGGTGCATTTCTACGATAACTTCGCCGACACGCAACGCGATTCCATCTGCGAATTAGATATGAAATCAGGTGTTGTTGACATCACTGTGGATGTCAAGAACACCGCCTTCGACGTGCAGGGCACCAATGCCTTGCGCCACTTGGATGTCGATCTCGAACACGAAGGACAATTCATCGACAGCCGCGTATTGCGTGCATACGTGATGGGTTCGGAGAAAGTCACTGACGACATCATCAGTGCAGACGAAGTCATCACGCTCAACGGCATCCTGCGCGACCCTCCAGGCAGCAAGAGCTATGCATGGATTGACACGGGTTCCACATTCACCAACGAGTTCCACTGCACATTCGACTTCGATTTGGCGCTGCAGCTCACTTACCAGAGAGGAACCGGTGCATCTATCATGCAAGGAACCTATGCAGGCTTGGGTGGCGGCACATACATCGGCACAGAGACCTCGACGAAGACCACGTTCACTCTCAGTCCGAATCCAATTCCGCTTGTAGGCGCTCATTTTGCTTATACAGGCAATACCGTCTTCACGATGAACCAACGCCTGGAGACCAGCGCAGACCCATCCATGGTGGGTGCAAAAGCCGACATCTTCTACGGAAACGAGTTTGTGGCTGCCACCAGTTATGTGCGCCATGTGCGTGCCATCAACGAGGCCACCTTCCTCTATCTGAAAGCGCAAGGAATGCTCAACGAACAAGACGGGGCATGCATGTTGATTGCCGAGGGTACGAATACACTTGGACAGCCTTACTACCTCATCAGCGACTATGCCATTCAGGTGGGTCCAAAGGTGAAGTCTGACTTCGCCTACACCCAGGACTACATTCTGAACACCTTGCTGCCTAAACTTCGCCTTGCCCGCAACTCATACTTATACAGAGGCTCACGCGAAGAGGCAAAAGCCAAGGCAAATGCTACGCTGCGCAACGTGTTCCTCTCTTTGCGGAGTGATGACGACCCTCTCTTCGGAGAAGACAACCTTGACGATTCGCTTCAGTACATCTCCATCGACCGCTACGACGAATTGCGCGACAGACTGAACTATGAGGTGATTACCCCCGACTATGTAGATGCGCTGGGATTGCACAAGGCGTTGGCAAAAGAAACTGCCCTCACCGACTCTGTGCGCATCATGAACAGTATCATCACCCAGTGGGAATATATCATCGCCTACAATGAGTACGACAAGATTGAGGCATTCCATGCCATTGACAAAGTTGACCGTAGTACGACGAAATATGATCCAGGAACGGCATACAATGTTTCACCAAAAGCATCCTTCTATCTGGAGAACCACTCAATCTCCGGTGGCATTGCCATCACGCACGACCAGTCGTTTGATTCGCACGTGAATCGCGACTACCACATTCCTGTGCTTGGCGTGGATGCATCAGAAATATCAAAAGACAAAAGCTGGATGAAGATGTTCAACCAGTGGGCGAACATCGGTCTTTCAGCTGGCACAAGTTCTTTCAACAAATACGACACCTTCAATAGTTGGGCTGGAGACAAATTCAAGGATCATTTAACAGACGACAAGAAGGTGGTTATCAATTACAAAGTAAAAGAAAATAACGATGACGTGCAAAAAACGATGAATATTGCCGCCAACGATTTGAAGAATGTGTCGACGATAAACAAGACACTGAAAGACCTTAAAAATGGAGGCGCCTTCGACGTGCAGATTTCAACTGGAGGTACTCATTCTTCACTGAAGATTGTGCCCGCCATCACCGCAAACTACAGTTCGAACAACAAATCCAATACGACGACAACCGTTGTTCAAGGTTATCATCTGGAGACCAATCCGGAGAGCAACCTGACCATTGATGTCTATCACGATATTGAGCAGGTGGTGACCAGCACGGGAGTTTTTGGCAATTCTGGCGACAAGCAGAAATTCTCCAAAGGCAACTTCGTCTTCCGCTCTCTGGGTGGCAGCACCAAATGTCCATACGAGCCAGCCGACGTGTCAATCTATTACCGTCCTGGCACCACGCTTTCGGCAGCCACCGCTCAGGTGGAGAAGCCACGCATCACAGTGGAGAACAACATCATCAGCAATGTGCCTTATGGTCAAAAAGCCAAGTTCAACCTTGTGCTGAGCAACGAGGGCACTCTGCGTGAAGAAGGTTCGTTCGACCTCGTGATGATTGACAAGACCAACCAGGCAGGCGCATCCCTCGTCATGGATGGCGCACCGCTGGGCAGCGGACGTTCTGTGGTTGTACCTTACGGCACTGGATTGGTGAAAGTGCTCGAGATTGGACAAGGCACAGTGGATGACTACGAAAACATCCGCATTGCCCTCCGTTCACAGTGCGACCCCTCTGTGGCTGACACCGTGAACCTTTCCGTCCACTACGTGCCAGCAGCCAGTCCTATCGCCATCATCACTCCGCAAAACAAGTGGGTGATGAACACCAACTCGGCACAGGACGAGCGCGGCAGATACTACATGCCGGTCACTGTGGGAGGCTATAATGTCAACCACCGCAACTTCGACCACGTGGAACTGCAATACAAGCAGAGCTCCGAGCCAGAATCCCGCTGGACCAATCTGTGCAGTTACTACGATGATGACGACCTTTACGATAAAGCCACAGGCACCAAAGCCATGCTCATGGGCGGTACGCTCACCCATGCCTTCTATGGCGACAGCGACCCTGTGGAACTGAAATACGACCTGCGTGCTGTGACCTACAGCCGTTTGGGTAACGACTTCGTGACAGCCTCTTCACCCGTCTTCTCGGGCATCAAGGACACACGACGTCCACGCATCTTTGGCTCACCACAGCCTGCCAACGGCATCCTCGGTGTGGGCAATGACCTGAAGCTCGTCTTCAGCGAGGACATCAACGCCAACAGGCTTCTGTCATCCAACAACTTCAAGGTGACAGGCTTGCCTAACAACAGTGCGCTCGGAACCACCACATACCCGCTTCTGAAAGGCGACTATCAGTCCTATCTCGAAACGGAACAGGAATACTGTGCCCCCGACGAGAGCTTCACCATCGACATGATGCTGAGGGCTGAGTCGTCCCTCAACCATGACTGCTCACTCTTCGAGCATAATTTTTACGACAGGTTTGGTTTCAAGATTGACCTCGAATTCAAAGACAATGCACCTCAGCTGGTGGTGAAGTCCATACAGAATGTCATCAAACAACAGGGAATCACGGCAAAACTCGAAAGCCTTGGTCCTAATTTCCAACGCATCGTTGTGGTGTATGACAAACCGACTGAGCAAATCCTTATCTATCAGAACAGCAACCTGCTGACGAAGAAAAAACTCCTCGTGCCCATCAAACGTACGGGCAAGATGCGCTTCGGCAGAGCCTTTGCAGGTAGTCTGAAGGAAACACGCATTTGGTCGAAGGCACTGACAGCCAGCGAAATTGATGAGACAGCCAACAAGACCATGTACGGCAATGAAGTAGGTCTTGTAGCCTACTATCCAATGGATGAAGGTTACGGAGAGCAAATGCAGGACAAGACGCTGGACAACAACCTGACGATGAACGAAGTCAAATGGATCACTCCTGAAGGATGCTCCTTCCGTTTGACCGGCAAGCACTTCACACACGAACTGAAGCGCGAAATGTTCGAACGCACATCCGCAGACAAGAGCTACACTCTCTCCTTGTGGTTCAAGGCTAAGAACAGGCATAACTTCCCCATCATGGCATCAGGCTACGGTGTGAAGAATGAAGATAATGCCAACCAGAAGCTCTTCATCGGTGTGAGAGACGATAGGCTGACCATTTCTTCCGACACCACCAATATTGTCATGAACAGGAGCTATGCCGACGACCAGTGGCACCAGCTCACCTTCGTGGTGGACCGCCCTGCCAACATGGCATCAGCTTACATTGACGGTGAACTGACAGGACAGGCACAGGCAACGGGCTTCGGCAGACTCTATGGCCCAACACCTTTCCGCTTGGGACAGGTCAACGCCACTGAATCAGAAACTCAGCTTGTGGAATATGCCCCCATGGATGGCTTCATCGACGAAATCACCCTTTGGGACATGGCATTGCCTCGCAATGTGGTGAAGCAGCGCATGAACGTGAGTCATAGCGGCACCGAGACAGGACTTCTGGCATACATTCCGTTCAGCGAGAACGTGCCACAAATCACTGGTAGCGGAACCCTGTTGGAATACTCCACCAAGTATTTCGCCAACAAGTGGGACACTGAACTGAAGAAAATCGTGAGCATGAAGGAAGACGCATTCGGCAAGGGCAGCCAGTTGAATTCCAACATGATGGCAACCACCGAATACGCAAGTGTCAAGGAAAAGGGTGCCGTGCGCGACCTTCGCTTCGACTTCGTCACCAAAGACAACGAGATGATTCTCGAACTGAAGGAATTGCCTAAGGACATCGACCGCACCACGGTGAACATCACCGTCATGGGCATCGAAGACCTCAACGGCAACGAGATGGCACAGCCCGTCACGTGGTCGGCATTCATCGACCGCAACCCTGTGCGCTGGGGTGAATCGCAGAAGATCATCGACATTGATCCGCAGAAAGAAGAAGACCAAACCTTCGCGATCAACATCAACAACCACGGTGGCGCTCAGCGAGACTACACCATCGAAGGCCTGCCTGAATGGATGACCATCGAGGAGGGCACCATGGGCAGCCTCGAACCAGAGGAGACCATCACCCTCCACGTCACCATCTCCAAGGACATCAACATCGGCACCTACCACAATGTGCTCTATCTGAAGAACGACGAGGAACTTGTCAACCCGCTTGCGCTGACCATCAAGAAGAACGCAGTCACACCTGACTGGACCTTCAACAAGAATGGACAGAACAACATGCAGGTGATTGCTCAGGTGAAGATGAACGAGGCGGTGGTGACCAACAAGGAAAGCATCCTCGCTGCCTTCGACGAATATGACAAGTGCCTCGGCACCACCCATGTGACCATCGACAAGAACGATAAGGCACTCTTCTATCTGACCATCTATGGCGAGAAGAAGAACACGCTGGTGAAATTCCGTCTCTGGGATGCAACATCCGGCATCACCTACGGAGCCGATCCTGACCGCGAAATCAAATACTTGTCCGACAGCATTGTGGCAACCTATGATGCCCCCGTCGTGATAAGAGTCAACTCCAACATCATGAGGTCACTGGAACTCAAGCCCACTTGGACATGGGTGTCATTCAACGTGGCAAGTCCTGATGCCGAAAACATCAGCCAACTCCTCAAGCGCGGCAAGTGGCAGGATGGCGACCAGCTCAAAGATCCTGAGAGCCAGACCTTCTACAACTACTACCGTGGCGTGTGGAACAGCAACGGAACCGCAGGGCTTGTGCGCACCGACCGTATGTACTACATCAAGAGCCAGAAGCCACAGACCATTTATGTGGAAGGCGGTGCCCTCGTCGATGAGGCTGACCGCACCATCACCCTCCATCCGAAATGGAACTATATCGGTTACACACCGATGGTCAATCTGCCTGTCAACGAGGCACTCGAAGACCTCAAGCTCAATGCCAGCGATGGCGACATCATCAAGAGCCAGGATGAGTTTGCCACCTTCGCAGCATCTGTGGGCGGATGGAGAGGCAACCTTCAGTACATGAAGCCGGGCAAGGGCTACATGCTCTACCACAAGGTGACTGCCGAACATCCAGACGAAAAGGTTACGTTCATCTATCCGTTCAAGAGCACAGCAGGTGTGCTGGCGGTTGCCGATGCCAAAGAGCGTGGAGCCGCATTCGACGACGAGGATGAACCACTGTGGACCAACACCCGACCCACCACGATGAACCTCATTCTGCGTGCTGAAGGCGTCACAGCCGAAGAAGGCGACCGCATCTACGCCTATGCCGACGGTGAACTCTGCGGCATCGCCGAGGCAACAGAACTCGATGGCGAACAGACCTTCTTCCTGTCCGTGGGCGGTGAAGAAAAGAAGGCACTCACCTTCACCCTCGAGCGCGACGGCGCATTGCTCGGAGCATCCACACGTTCCGGCATTATGTATCAAGCCGACACACTTGAAGGCACCACCGACGTGCCAAGAGTCATCGACTTCAGCAGCAGCGTCGCAGCCTACGAAGACGGCATCTGGTACACTCTTACGGGCATCCGTGTCGGAGAGCGCCGACCCACCATGCCTGGTGCCTATATTTTCAATGGACAAAAAGTGATGATCAAATAAAAACCTCAACAATGAAAAAGATATATTCAATGCTTATGATTGCTGCATCCCTCACCATGCTGTGGGGGTGCAGCTCATCAGACGACGATGACACCAAAAGCACCGACCAGGGCGGCAGTTCCCCGACACATAGCGTGAAAGTGGGGGAGGCTCCCAACTGGACTTTCGATACCAACACCATCCCTCCGGGTGACATACAAGGCAAACCTGACTGGGACGAAGTCAACTTCTACGACTACGAGGATAACATGACTGCCATCGTCTTCGTGTCTGAAAATTTCGGCATCACAGTGATGCCAGACGACCGCATGGCAGCCATTGTGGATGGAGAGGTGCGCGAAGTCTGCACACCAACCCTCTACAATATTCCCGACGTTGAGGAATCGCTGTATTGCTTCATGCTCTACATCCCCTTCGGAAGTGAAGACGATTCAGTGGAAATTCAATACTACAACGCGAAGGCCAATCAGACCTACGTCGCCAAGGATGCCTTCAGCGTGAAGGACTACACCATCGGAGATGACGAGCTCTTCCTCTACACCTTGCGCCCCATGTCCGCCTATTATCTTGTCGTGCCTCCAAATCAGCCCTTCACCCCGTCACCCGACGACGAATTGGCTATGTTCATGGGCGACGAATGCTGCGGCGTGGGAAGCTACCTGACCATTAAAGATGGCAATCACATCTGGTCCGTTTCTGCCTACGACATGAACTACCGTGGCGAAAAATTCCATGTGCGCTACTACAGTTCCCAGACACAGACCATCTACATGACAGAGCCTCGCTACGAAATCCACCCATTCACCGACGCTCTCATCGACACCTTGAAATTCAAGTAAGCAGAGATGGATAAATATACATAGCCCGTGCAACGAACGTGTTGCACGGGCTATGCTGTGTTATGACATGCAATGATGATTAATTTGATTTGTGTTCTTGCTCCTTTTCTATTGAATCATAAGGTGTAATGGCTACTTGCACTTTACCATCTTCCAATTCAAAACCATAGATTTCTGTATCCTCTACGTTTTCAACAAAATCATACCATTCCGGAAACACATCTTCTCGGTACACTCTTCCTGTAAAAGGTAACTGGGAAAGAATAGAGGGTAGGTCGGTTGATTCATCACTATTTGTGATTACGTCATATTCATCCGTTTCCTCACAAAGCATAATGAGATATATTCTTTTTCTATCCAGAACTGCTTGATGAATATCTATCAAAAAATCTTCTTTCGTCATATTTTTACATGGATAAAATGGCTCTCAAAGTAGTGTCTGTAAATGTGTGCCAAATCTGCAACTTGAAAGGCTTGTAATCTTCAAACAATTGCCCTATGAACTTGAGCTCAAACACTAAGCGAATATCATTATCATCAGCATCCAAACACACCTCATGCTTTGTACCTACACGTGCCACTTTGATGAGGTAGAGGTCGCGAATGCCTTTTCCTTTTGTGTATGGCATGAAATAGTACAGTTTGTTGAGTTTATTTGTTATTATCGTCTTGGATAAACCCTATACGTCTCATTGGCTTTTGATGTGGCCCTTTTGCCTGAAGTTCTGCTAATGCTTCACTAATCGCATCCAACTGTGCACGTGTGCTCTCGTTTATGTCGTTCTGATCGGCTAAAGTTTCATTCATGTCTTCTTTAATGTGCTTTATCTCCCTCTCAATCCGTAATAGCCTGTCAGCCGTGTCAGGAAGCATAACAAGATGCCTAAGCGAAACAAAAGCTCGCATAATATCACGATTCACTTTAATGGCGGCAGAAGACCTTAAAACACTGCTAAGCATAGCCACGCCCAACTCTGTAAAAGCAAATGGGAGATATTTTATGTTTTTTCCTCGTTTTATGTCCAAGGTGCCAATTTGGCATCTTGAAAGTTCTTCCCGTGTAACCTCAAACATAAAGTCTTCCCCCTCGAACCTTTCCATATTGCGGCGTACTTGACGTTTCAACTGCGATGTTTCCACGCCGTATGCATCTGCCAAATCAAAGTCGAGCATCACACGCTGGCCACGAATCTCATATATTTTTTGTCGGATTGATAATTCATTCATACTTCTTTAACCTTCCACTTTAATTTTTTCAATATAGATATGAATACAGGAAAGTTGTGATACTCCCACTGCGTACTCACTGCGAATTTTACGCCATCACCACTCGTCAATATTTGTTGAGGGGCAATGAAGAAACGACCAAAGAGACTGCCTGCTTCCAAGCCTTCCTGTATTTCAGACAATCTTCTAACAACCTTATAACCACCAGGCATTTCCTTCACATTAAATATCCGCTCTATCTCCTCATAGGTTGCTTGAGGATGCTTGTCTATGTACAAGCGCATTGCTTCAAGGACAAGGATACGCTTATACATGGGCTTGCTTCCATTTAGCGTGTATTTTGTGTATCTTTTCGATTCCGCTTTACCCTTGTGTTTCTGATAGGAGCCATAATTTGCAGACAGAACAATCTTTTGTATTTCCTTGTCAAGAATCGTCTCGTCTATGCATTCTTTTGAATAATAATCTTTTATAAGTTTTTTAACAAAAGACACACCATTGTCTGGTGAGAATTGTTGTTCAAATTCCACTTTTATTTTTTTCTCGTACCGCTCTTTCTGGAGTCTTAGCTTGCAAAAATTTTCCAGTGTTGTAGAATCGAAATGTTCATAAGAAAGCAAATCGCACAAAAGAATGCCCTCTTCAGATTCAGGCTCGAATCTTGTTGACAACACAGAGTGTGGCGCTTCGTCGTCATCAGGAGCATTGTAATATAGTTGTATTTTCTCGCCAATATATAACCCCACGCGCAACTCCAGCTGCTTCATATAAGAAAATAATTGGCGCTCGTTTTTCTTTTTGAGACGATTCGTTGGACGCTTCAATTCAATTGGTAAAACTCTACGACCTTCCTTTTTCAGAACAATGTCAGGGTAAATGCTTGTATTCGCAGTTTCCAACTCTGGCTTAGATTCGATACAGCCATAATACACACTCCAACCAAGTAGTTTGAACTGTTCTTCTATCTTAGGTTGGTAATCTTTCTCAAGTATCTTTCCAGACTGGCAGTCTTGAAGGACAATTGCTATGTCGTTCCACCTGTTCATAATAAATCATTAAGCGGATTTAGCCGTGTATGCATAAGTGTTTATATAGTCATTAACTTCTGTTGCAAGGTTGTTAACCATATATTTGACTATATGACCTGTTTCGGTATCCTCCTCAACTACTTCACCAAACGCTTTTGCAAGACGGTGATAGAATTGCTTGTCACCCGTTAGGTGCTCCCAAAAATCAGCACCACAATACACAGGATAATGGGAATTGATGATTTTGTAATGAGCAGACAGTTCACTTTCATCACCATATAGCACGCCCACAATCATGTCATCAATCTGCACATTGAGCCTGTCCAAACGGGCTTTATTGTGAAGATGCTTGAAATGCCCTAAAATCGTAGCGATGTCATCCTTATTGATTGTCTGTGGCCCAGCCTTGCATTGGCAGTACTTCCTACGTCCATCAATGGCATCTACAAACTCAATATCAATTCCGTCAATACCTGATGCCGTACCAGCCACCTGAGCGAGGCTTGAGATGAAGATTTGGATGTTTTGTCCGAAACTCGTATTGATGCTCGTACCAAGAATACGGGGATACACCAATGCCTTTGCCAGAGATTCAGGCTCTGTGTTACCGCATAGAAAAGCAGCCAGATAATTGACCAGGAAAGGGTTTATCTTGAAGTCGTTCAATTTCAACTTCTCTAAGCCTTTCACATGATTGGGGATAATAATCTCTCGAAAATACTGTTTCCCGCTTTCTATGATTGATTTTTTCTGCTTCTCTGTCATAACGTCTCTTTTATTATTCGACTTGCAAAAGTACAAAGAATCTTCGTAACAATCAAATGTTTTCTGGAAAAGTTGTTGCCGGGATGAAATGAATATACTGATTTGTTTTATGACATCATCTTTTCCCAAACAGAAAAAAGCTGTCCGTCACGCAATCTCTACGTGGCGGACAGCCGTCTTAATGGTCACCTGTCAATTGTCACCTGTCAACTGTCAATTGTCAACTGTCACCTGTCTCACTCCTTCACGTCGAGTGCCTCGCCAGCGCTCTCCAGTGCAAGGTCGTCAACCATGTCCTTGAAAGCCTTGCCGGGGAAGAACATCACCTTCTTCACCTTCACGGTCTTCAGCGCCTCGTCACCATCCAGGTCTTCGAGGTTCTTCACCGTCTTCGAGGTGAACACAGGCTTGAACGAACCGAAGTCGCCCATCTTCACGCCGTGGCCCAGTCCCATGTAGAGCACCAGACGGTTCACCAGCGCGTCGATGACCGCACGGGTCTGCGCAGGGTTCACGCCACACGACTGGCTGCACTCGTTCACGAGCTGTCCGAACTTCACTTGTGGATAAGTCAGCTGTCTGAGCTTATACACCTCTGGTTTCTCTTCGCGATAGGTGAGTGTCACCTTCGCCTTGCGATACTGTAATCCCATAATTTTCTCCTTTCTTTTTTAATGGGGGGTTCATAATAAAGTTAATTAACACTTGTTTAATTCATAATTCTGGTTTAATTCATAATTCTGGTTTAATTCATAATTCACAATTCATAATTCATAATTGCCATGCGGCTAGGTTTAATTCATAATTCATAATTGCCATGCGGCTTGTGGTTTAATTCATAATGCATAATTTCCATGCTGCTGGTTGCTCATTACGTGCATCGCGTTAGCCTAATTATGAATTATGAATTGTGAATTATGAATTAAGCATTATGAATTAAACATTATGAATTATGAATTGTGAATTATGAATTGAAATCCAAATCTCCTCTCCCGTGCCGAATGCCCGGTACACCAGCTGAGTCAGTTTGTCAAACGTCTCCTTCGACTGCACGATGTCCCTGAACTCAGGATCTTCATAGCCGTCCGACTCGCCCACCAGCACCATGTTCGCCTTCGCCTGAGCGGTGTAGTCCCATCCGATGCGGCAGCATCTGTGACCGGGACTCTTCACCACCGTCAGCGTCATGGGCGACAGCTCCGTGGCAGTCACCTTGCACTGCCAACGTCCGCTGGCCAGACAGCAACGTGAGCACCCGGGAAACGTCTCGACATACTGAGCAAACCGAGGCTCCCGAGCCTCACATCGGAGCAGCTCTTCACCTGTCTCTCCCACGACTCTCATCACACTTTTCGTGATGTGGCTGTCGCCAAAATACCGTTCCAAAACGATGTTCATAAATGGTTCAATAATAAATTAAAGTCAAACAATCTTTTCACCTCATCAACAGCCTTTTACCGCTGCTCTGATTTCTGTTACAAAGTTACGAAAAATTCCCGAACTGTGCAAGCAATTCGGGAATTATTTTTCAAGAAAAATGAAAGTTTTTTTGTGGTTCTTTGGGACTTTGCGGGGATTTGTTGTATCTTTGCGAAATAGTTACAGACTCTTCGATGATGATGATTGTTTTGTGGTTAAAAAGGATATGAACGATAGTTGTCAGACACGGCGAATGTTTGGGCACGACTACGCTGTGCCCGGGACTTATGAGGTGACCATGGTGGTTGCTGGCAGACGTGGCGGTGCAAGGCTTACGCCCTTCTCGCGGTGGATGAATCCGTGTGACCTAACTCACCCTATGCTTTCTGTGTGATTCATCTCCAAGAACCTCCCCACCACATAATCGGCAATGTCAAATTTCTTGTCGTCCTCCGCAGCGAACCGCTCGCAGAAGTCCGACACCGAAAACGTGGCGATGTCGCGCATCCCATGCAGCAGCTCCTTCCACTCGCTGATGGCATCGCGGTCGGGAAACACCATCACCTGACGGCCCCTCAGCACCTCCATCACGCTGCGCTTCAGCATCGCCTTGTTGCCCGTCGCCACCCACACATACTTCGGTTGCACAGCTGCACCGATGAGCGCATTCTTCGGCGACTCCACCAGCGCCACCGTCTGGCTCGGATACCGCCTCAGCAGATGCTCCCCGAACAGGCACTCGTTGTCGAACGACGGCTCCGTGTTCCCGTCCCCCTGAGTCTCCACAATGCCCTCCTTCGCCAGTTCCTTGCCCAGCCAGTAGCAGCACCGCTTGTCGCAATGCGCAAACCGTTCCGACCGCACATCCGTCTCATAGTGCTGCACCTTCACGTTGCGCACCCTGCCATCCACGTCGATGCTCGGAAACAGCACGCAATCCTCATGCCGCCCGTTGTCGTAGCAGCCCAGCAGATACTCCTCCGTCAGATGCTCCACCAGATGCCTGTCGAACATCTGCCGCAGACACTTGCTCATCGAGTTCTCCACCGACACCTGAGCCTCCACCCACTCCCTGGGGATATAGGAGGTCGGTCCCTTCCGTTTCTTCGGCACACTCATCCCATTCACCCCACTTACCCCATTCACCCCATTCACACTTCCCCACACACCAAATGTCCTTTCCAGCCGCTGGCAAGCCTCCTTGAAATCCACCCCGTCCTTCGCCATCACGAAGTCAATCACCGAACCGCCCTTGCCGCAGGCAAAGCAGTGGCAATGGTTCTCCTTGCCCGTCTCGTACAGCGTCAGCGACGGGTGCTCATCGGCATGCCAGGGGCAGTTCGTCACCATTCGGCTGCCCACCTTCTTCAGCCGGCAGCCCCAGCGTTCAGCCACCCTCGAAATGGGAATGGCACGCAATCTATCTAAATCAAAATGCACTTTCTTGTTGTCCATCCTCTCGATCCTTTTCATAGATGCAGGGAGAAATCAGGGAGTTTTCAGGGAGTTCTCTTTGCTCGCATTCCTTTTTTAATCAATCACTTAGTGAAGTGTTCGGGAGAAAAGGGAGTTTTTTTCAAAACTTCTCCATTATTTCTCGCCACTCAAAAATTTACTTTTTTACTCCCTAAACTCCCTTTTCTCCCGACTTCTTTTTACATCAATTTGTCATTCAGTGAATTGCAGCAGGTTTTTGAAAGCCAAAAACTCCCTGAAAACTCCCTGACGACTCCCTGATTTCTCCCTTTTTCATGACAAAACCTTCAGTTGAAACACGGTTTGATGATTCTTGATACTCCGTTTCACCCTCAAGTTCTTCAGCTTCTCATAAAACCGCTGGGGAGTCAGCGTGTAGGACAGGCTGTTGCTCTCGCAGAAATACTTGAAGCGGTCGTGCAGCATCTTGCCCGTCACCCACGTATCCGACTTCTCGCAGCACTCCTGCACGAACAAGTACACGATGTCCGTTGCCCCGCGATAGTTCTGCATCTCCGCGTCACACACCTTGCAGCTCGGCAGGTGCTTCCGCTTCATCAGCGGCGGCAGACCCTCCAGAAACCAGTTCAGGATGCCCGCCAGCTCCCCCTTCAGCTTCGTCGCCATCTCGGGGTCGGCATCCTCCGGCGAGAAAGTCGCCTCGAAAGGCAAGATGCGCAACCGCCTGTAGAACGCATCCGTCGCCTCCGCGCGAGGCATCTCGTTCACCGCAGCCATCAGATAGCCATAGTCCTCCATCTCGTACGGATTATGATACAGCTCCTTCACCATCACCGGCTCATGCGACGTCAGCTGCTTCAGCACCGACGTCACCCACTTCGACTCGCTCTCGCTGCTCGTGTTCAGCAACTTATGCTCAAAGCCGTGACGCATCACCACATCGCTCGTCAGGTCGTTCAGCGAAATGCTCGACACATTCTCCTTGCCCGCCAAGGCACCCATCACCTCCAGCAGCACACTCTTGCCATTTGCGCCGCTGCCCTTCAGAATGAGCATCACGTCCAGCTTCACAGCACCCTTCACCAGCGCATTCGCCACAAACTCCTGCAGCACACGCTGACAACCCTCGTCGGGCAGCACCTTCGCCAGAAACCCATGCCACAACGCACTCTCCGCACCCTCATCATAACAGAACGGCAGGCAGTTCACAAAATAATCCTCCCGCCTGTGCTCACGCAACACACGCCTCCCCTCACGGTTCACCTCCAGCGTGCCGTTCTGCAAGTTCAGCAAAGCCACACCCTCCGGCGGCGGCACCCTGTCCCAGCAGCCCGAAAAACGGTAAGCCACCCCGTGAAACACCTCCGTCATGAACGCCGCGCTGTTCACCTTCGACTTCGGCAAACCCATCCGCTGGCAGCACTTCCTCACCAGCTGGAAAAAACGCTCATTGTCCAGCCTCACCCAATGCGTGCCCACATACAGGTAAATCACCTGTCCCGTCTTCAGCGCAGGGTCATAACGAGGCACCGAAATCGAGCCATTCGCCACACGCTCCATCTCGTCCCCCACCAAATCCTGCAGCAGCTCCCGCTTGTTCCCGTTGCCGCCCTGAATCGCCAGCACATCCCCATGACGGTCAGCCACACGCTCCTCCATCACCGCCAACGTCTCCTTCACCACGTCGCGACGCACACTCCTACGCGCCACCAGCCCCTCCTGACGGCGCATCTCCAGCGCAAAGGCATCCTTGCCTTCGCCCTCCTGTCCTTTGTTCTTGTTTTTAGAAACAGTATCCCCCATCATAATGGTACAATTTTTAATAGTTCAACAATCTTTTTCACTTTAACAAAGGCACGTGCTTTCCAAACACCACCCTTTTCATAGCCGTATTTTCAGGGTTGCCGCCCCCGATTCTCAAGCTACGGAGCATCCCAGCTCCTTCGCTCCCAAATCTTGCTGCAAAGATACAAAAAACTCCCGACACCACCTAACAAAACCTATACTAATTTTATCTTTTTCCGCAAAATTGCAAAATAGTGAACAAAAACAATTCCCACCCCCAAATTCCTCATTCCTCATTCCAATTTTTTCCTCCCAAGGCGCATCGCGTTAGCCCAATTATGAATTATGAATTGTGAATTATGAATTCTCCCTCCTCCCTCCTTCCACAAAGCTCACCAGCCTTACGTCGTTACCCTCGCGAGCCTTGCGACGTAAAGCTCAAAGGGGCTACGAGCCTTGACATGGAGGACCACCGATGAAACGGATTTTTTTGACCACGAACCTTCAGCTCGGCGTAGCCAATTTTTATCAATTGTTTCTGCTGAATCATTGCGAAGCGGTATGTTTTTTTAAGACAAGTTCCTGCGGAACGATTGAGCGGATGAAACAGATTTGTGTACGATTAATTTGGAAGGGAAGGGGAAAAGTTGTAACTTTGCCGGCGAATAAAACAAGATGAGAATATGAGTTACACAGAATTAGCACAGCTGGAACTGATGAATGCTGCGGCGAATGTCACCTCGCAGGAGGATCTCGATGCACTTCGCATGACTCTCTCCCTCTTCTTTGCCGAACGTGCACAACGTGCCATTGACAAGATGTGGGACGATGGGACATTTGACCAAAACAAACTGGACGAACTGCGCGGACAACATTTGCGTACTCCTTACAGAAGCCTTTGAATGTCATGCGCCACGTAGTCCTCGACACTCGAAGAATTCAACGAGGAGATAGCAAGACTGAACTGATTTCTCTACACCGCTCATGGCGTTCTTTCTGTGACCCTCTGTGCCATCTGTGTGAACGAATTGAACGAATGTGAACGGAGATATTTTTTAACTACGAACCTTTAGCTCGGCGTAGCCAATTTCACGAATTGCACGAATTTTTTGCTTTCTTGGCGAAAGCCCCATCCGGATGGTTTCCCAAGAGCCGCCAAGGCTCTCCCAATTCGTGAAATTCGTGTAATTCGTGGTTGAAAATAATAAGTCCGATGAATCCGTTGAATCTGCTGAATCATCGCGAAGCGGTATGTTTTTTTAAGACAAGTTCCTGCGGAACGATTGAGCGGATTGAGCGGATTTTTTTGCAGAAAGTGAAAAAAATTAAAGGGAATGCTTGGATGTTTTTGGGGAATTATATATCTTTGCCACCGAAATAATACATGAGAGACAAGAAAATACCTTATTCTTTCTTTTGTGTGGGGATGAACCCAATATCCTCATTTCACGTCAATCTTAAATGAAAATACTTATTTCCATTTGAAATGAATACACAAATTATCTATCCGCAGAGCGTTTTAACTCTTTCTCTCAGCCAACAGGGAGATGGCGGTGTGATATGACATAGGCTTCTCTTGTCCCGACGGTGGGGCAGGGGAAGCCTTCCTGTTTGTTGCCAACGAGACATGTGACGGTGAAGTTGAGCACTTGCGAACCTTCAGCTCGACGAAGTCAAACTTAAATTAATAATACAATTAATAATACAATTTATTCTATTCAATTATGATAAAAAAAGGATTATTATCATTGCTCCTGCTGCTCACGATGGTGACGCAGGGTGCATGGGCATGGAGTGGCAGCGGCACAGCTGAAGACCCGTTCCTGATTGAGTCGGAATTTGATTGGGTGTATGTCTTCGTGGCGAAAATTAACAATCCAGATTCTTACCCATCCTATTGCGATAAGCACTACAAACTGACCGCTGACATCAACGTGAGCTATATGGTGGGTATGGGTGTTATCGATAAGCCGACCTCAAGTTACATGACTGCATTCAAGGGTAATTTCGACGGAGGCAACCACACGATTACCCTTGACTTGAACGTGACAAGAAAAGATTTAGACACGCCTGCCGCTCCCTTCGCGGCACTCGACGGTGCTACCATCAAGAACCTGAACGTGGCGGGCAGCATCACCACTGATGGAAGGCGACCCGCCGGCATCGCCAGTTTCGTGAGTGGCAACACCACTATCACCAATTGTAAGAGCAGCGTAGCCATCACTTCAAGCTATGCATCTGACATTGATGCCGGTGGTTTCGTGGGGCGAGTGAACAAAAACGGTTCACTCACCATGAGCGGCTGTATCTTCACGGGCAGCATCAACTACAGCAATAACAGCGGATATGAAGGCGGCGGATTGGTAGGCTGGACACAGGAAGAAGCGACTTCTACACTCACCGACTGCGTCTTCGCCCCGACATCCGTCAGCATCAAGAATTCGTATAATAGTGATTTCAACATGTTTGCGATTGGTCACCTTTTGAGCACAATCAATATCAACAACTGCTACTACGACGACGTGGCAGCAGGAATAACGGAAATCACTAAGCAAGGCAAGCGGATGCGCACCATCAGCGCAGGTAACGGCGTGACCAGCCTCACCATCAGTGGCGAAGGCACCGTGTATAATGTCAGCGGTATCACGGGCTACGAAACGGGCATCATGTACAATAGTAAGTATTACGCCGGCGAGGGAGACGAGGTGAGCCTCACGCTTAGCCACAGTGCCGCTTCCTCCGGAAACATCTTCAATCAGTACAGTGTAGTGGGCGGCGGCTCAATTACTACACCCAACGAGACCTTGGCCACACTTACGATGTCTGATGCCAATCAGACGATTATCGCTCAATATATGATGGCATCGTGTGTAGAAGGTCCATGGACGCTACAGGGTATGAAGACGCATGTCTGTGCCAATGACGGCTCTTCGACGTCGGTGTCTTTTAACAATATGAATAATGGCACCTGGAACGGCACGATTACACCTTGGAAAGACGGTGACGGTGTCGGCTATTCGTTCGAAGACAGTACCCCGAACCCTTTATGGAGCACGATGGGTATTTTCTCTACCTATTTGTGTGAGAAAACGGTAACTTCTTATTCGTCTTTGAAAGTGACGTGGACATACCAGCTGCGCAGCAAGAGTACGAAGCATCACTCAACGACCTGCATCTATGCCCGCCAGGGTACGTATGACGACATCAAGAATATGGAGGTGGATTTCACGAATTATCATACGTCGGGAAAGGGATTTCAATACCTGGTGGATTTTTTCACCAACAAAAAAGAAAATGGTGATATCGAGAAAGGAAGCGAGAAAACAACGGTTATCGAATTTGACAACCTCAATGGCAGTGAGTCCAAGACGAAAGACTGTTATCTGCTGTTGGCGCACGTGTTTGCCAGCGGAGACGGCCAGAGATCAGATTTTAAAGAGTGGGGCTCGTTCAAAAACGTAAATTACAGTCTCTCCTGGACATACCGTATGATTGTTTCCTTCAACGCCAACGGCGGTGAGGGCACGATGAGCGTCCTGAATATTGATGGCAGCAAGAAACTGTCGCCTAACTGCTTCTACCGCGCGGGCTACACCTTCCAAGGCTGGGCAACTTCTCCTAATGGCGAGAAAGTCTATAACGACGGACAGGAGGTAACGGTTACCTCAGAGAACAAAGGTCCTGTGACGCTCTATGCCGTATGGAAGCAGGGAGAAAGCTCTTCTGTCTCAAGGGAAGTAGGTCCGTGGACACTGATGGAGTGGAGAACCATGTTATGCGACGCTGCAGCAAATACTACGATGACCTTCAACCGTATGAACAACTGGTGTTGGGGAACGCTCACAGCCCAGAACGACGTTAACAGTATCGGTTTCGCCGTGACGGGAAGCAGTCCCGATAAAAAAAAGAACGCCGTGTTCTCGATTTACAGCATGACGCAGTCTGTTCCAGCGTATGCCAAATGCCGGATGACATGGGGCTATCAGATTGGAAGCCGTAACACGCGCCATTATTCGAGGGTACAGCTCTTCGAAAATCCTGATTTGGAGTCTCTCAAGTCGATGGAAGTGGACTTTGAGGTTAATGGCAGCAGTGGTTACTACACAGACCATCGTTTGTCGTACCTGTATAACAACTCATTCGCAAACCAACCGGCTTACAGTCCTGACGGTACCTGCGACATCGAGTTCGACAACCTCGATGGCAACAGCACTGCAAACATGTCCACCTACCTCATGCTGACCCATGAGTCATCCAGCGTATCTGGTCAGTCAGATCTGAACGAACAGGGCTTGCTCAAGCATTTGAGCAGAGCCGACAACTGGACTTACCGTAAGATTGTCTCCTTCGATGCCAACGGCGGTGCGGGCACGATGAACAACCAAGTGATTGACAACAGCGGCACGCTGACGGCCAACACCTTCACCCGCGAGGGCTATACCTTCGCAGGCTGGGCAGCGTCCCCTAATGGTGCAGTCGGCTATACCGACGGACAGGGGGTAACGGCAACCTCAGAGGACAAAGGTCCTGTGACGCTCTATGCGGTATGGACACCAATCGCCTATACGCTCTCGTATGAACTCAACGGCGGTGCGGCTACCAACCCTGCAACATACACAACGGCCGAGACGCTGACGCTGACCGCACCGACCAAGGCGGGCAACACCTTCATCGGCTGGACGGGCGCTAACGGCACTGTGCCGCAGACCAGCGTCACTATCATCAAGGGCTCTACCGGCGAAAAGACCTTCACCGCCCATTGGATGAGCAATGCGGTGTCCACAACTGTTGCTCAGATTAACGCTATCGGTGAGGTGACCTATCCTACCAGCGGAACAGCTATCACAGCGGCGCGTACCTCTTACGATGCGCTGAGCGAGGCCGACCAGGCGTTAGTTGCCAACTACGGCACGCTGACGGCTGCCGAACAGACCTACGCAGCGGCAAGAGACGCAGCAGGCAGCAAAACTATCCGTTTTGTGAACAAAGACGACGCGACTATCGCTGAACAGAATGTCGGTCTGAATCTTGAGGCTCCGGTGATTGACGGCTTTACCTTCGACCACTGGCAGGTAGTGGAGAAAAACATCTCCGCCGACCAGACCATTCGTCTCCAAGCCGTATATACATCCAAAAAGAACAACGCTCCCAAGGTATATACCAACCCTGCCAACCCTGCGCAGAAACTCGTCCGCCAAGGCGATGTGTATATCCTTCAGGACAAGGAAAACTGATACCGTTAACGTAAAAAAAGCAAAATGATGATGAAAAAGCATATATTTTTAACCCTGCTGCTGATAGTTGCGCAGGGTGCATGGTTGCAAGTAATAGGAGGAAATGACAATCCGAAAGTGCTCGACTCGCCACCAACCGAAGGACCATGGACCTTTGACGCGGTCATAACGCATTCCGCATCTAATGTATCAACCCTTTCGTTTAATGGCGCTAATCGTAACACTTGGCAAGACTATAACGGAACAGATGAACTAGAGCATACTTCGCATAGTAAAGTCTATCAATGGCAAGATGGTGAAGGACTCGGTTTTACCATATGTGCTAAAAGTATTGAAGGTGAATCTTTTGGCGTTCTGTCCACCTACTTTCATCGTGAGGGCGTTCCTTCTTACACCCGTTATCGTTTGAGATGGACATACACCTTAAAATCAAGGACAGACAACGCTGGTCAGGGTCTCGGTCAGTGTATTGCCCTGTACACGAACGAAAGTCTGGATGATATTAAAAACCTCGTAGTGAACCTTGACGAGAATTATGGACATGAAACGGAAGAAGGTCGCGCTCACGCTGTCAGCCATTTTGTTCTCTTGAAAGATAACAGTAAGGAAGAGACGGAAAGACGAACCCTATTCTTAGATCTCGATAACCGCGACGGGGCTACGGATCAAACGAAAGAAAAAGCGCTCATGGCGGTTTACTCCGTCCAAAAAGGGTTTCATTCTTATAATGAGTATGCCGTAGTTAGTATCCACCAGTGGACCAGCTTCAAGAGTTATGATCTGGTGCGTGAAGCCTATTACTACAAGTACCTCACCTTCAACGCCAATGGTGGCGTAGGTACGATGAGCGGGCAGGAGATAGAGAACAACGGCAAGCTGAATACGGCACGTTTCGCCCGCACTGGCTACACTTTCCAAGGCTGGGCAAAGACTCCTAACGGAGCAGTAGTCTATGCCGACGGCGCAGAGATAACGGCTACCGAAGCGGACAAGGGTCCTGTGACGCTCTATGCCGTATGGAAGGCAAACCCTGCTAATGTGGTAGCCATGATTAATACTATCGGCGAGGTGGTATGCACCGACGAGTGCAAGGCACGCATCGATGCTGCACGCGCAGTGTACGATGCACTCTCTGCCGAAGACAAGGCACTGGTGACCAACTATAGCGTGCTGCAGGCAGCCGAAAACACCTACGCCGCCGTAAAGGATGTAGTGACGAAGATTAACGCCATCGGCTCCGTCAGCTATCCCGGTAGCGGAACGGCTATCACCACAGCACAAACGGCATACGAGGCACTGACCGCTGAACAGAAGGCTATCGTCATCAATGTCGGCGTGCTGAGCACCGCGCAAGACCAGTATGCTGTCTTGGGAGTAGCGAACAAAATCAATGCTATTGGTGACGTCAGCTATCCCGAGAGCGGAACGGCTATTGCAGCCGCTCGCACGGCTTACGATGCCCTGTCTGCCGGACAGAAAACGCTGGTCAGCAACTACGGCACGCTGACGGCAGCTGAAACGACTTACCAACAGGCAAAAGAAGATGCAGGCAACACCACAATTAACTTTGTGGACAAGGACGATGCCACCCTGCGCAACCAAAAGAGGACGATCAATTATCCTGAGGCTCCGAAGGTAACGGACTACGTGTTCCAGTACTGGCAGACCGTGGCGGGTAACCTCTCGGAAGGAAATCTCCTCGTCAAGGCCGTTTATGCACCCCTTGGCGGCAACATCACCCTCGCCGACAATGCCGACAACAGAACGCTCATCAGCGACGCTCACGGTAAAGTGGCCAACGTGACGCTCTCCGGCCGCACACTCTACAAGGAAGGGTGGAACACCATTTGCCTGCCATTCGCTGTTGACCTGACGGCTGATGGCCCGCTGAAGGGCGTGACCGCCAAGACGCTGAGCAGCGTGGTGAACGACGGCTCGACGGTGACCTTGACATTCGGCGAAGCTGTGACAAGCCTTGCTGCCGGCACACCTTACATCGTGAAACTGTCAGAGGGAGCTACTGAAAACCTTGTCAATCCTCTCTTTGAGGGAGCCACCATCAGCAACGAACTGCATGAGGTGCCAGCGGGTGACGGAACATTCAAGGGAACCTACGTTCGTGTTGATTGGAGTGCTGGCACCAAGAATGTGCTCTTCCTGCAGGGCAACAAGTTCTACTATCCTGCAAGTGCAGCCTGGGTAAATCCATTCCGTGGCTACATCCAGCTGAAGAATGACGCTCCCGTGTCCGCAGGAGCCAATATCATCATCGACTTCGGCGACGACAACGCAACAGGCATTGAGGTTGTGGAGACTGACTCTCAACTCTCAACTGTCAACTCTCAACTGGAAGACGTCTGGTACACGCTGCAGGGCATTCCGCTCGACAGCAAACCAACGGAGAAGGGCATCTACATCCTGAACGGAAAGAAAGTGGCAATTAAGTAAATGTTTCCATCTAAAAGAACACACGAATATGAAAAAGAAGACATATATCCAGCCTCAGATGGAGGCATTTGAGATCAGGATGCATAGTATGATAGCAGCAAGCCCTGACCCCATCTACGGCGGTGGTGGTGGCGGTGGCGGCACTGCCCCCATGATGCCCGACTTCGACGACACGGATGAACTGATCATCTTTAACTGATAAGGACGGTCAATGTTCTAAACTACGGAACACGGAAAGAGGCTCAGGGGAAACTCTGAGCCTCTTGCTTTTATCACACGGAAAACGGAAATATATTAAACCACGGATTGAGCCGATTAAACGGATTTTTTTAACAACGAATAGAACTAATTAACCGAATTTTTTTCTTTTCAATGCCGTGGGACGGCAACGAAGGAAAACGAATGGCGGGCGTTCCACATTCGGAGAAATCAGCAGGATTTCATTCGCCGGGCTTGCCCATTAAAAACAATTCGTGAAATTCGTGTAATTCGTGGTTGAAAATAATAAGTCCGATGAATCCGTTGTTTCTGCTGAATCATCGCGAAGCGGTATGTTTTTTAAGACAAGTTCCTGCGGAACGATTGTGCGGATTGAGCGGATTTTTTTTGCAGAAAGTGAAAAAAGTTGAAAAAGGTTTGGTAGTTTGGTGGAAAGTTGTTTATCTTTGCCACGTTTAACGAAAAACAATTAATCATTATGAGAAACAAATTCTATTGGTTGCTTGCCACCATCATGGTGTGTGGGGCAATTATTACAGGGCTGACATCGTGCAGCGACAATGACGACAACAACAGTGATAATCAGAAGAAAGTGGCGGTGCTGCTTCCCGACAATGCCCGTATTGCCCGTTGGGGCATAGACAAGGCAAACCTTGAGCAAGCCATGGCTGCGTACGGTTTCAATGCCACATTCTACGTTGCTCCTGAGACTCCAGAGGGCGCAGACCAACAGGTCGAGCAGCTTAGAACTGCCATCAAGGACGGCGTGAAATATATCGTGGTGACTTCTATTGACTATAAGAAAATCAACGAGTCTGGTCTGCTTGAGCAGAATCCCGACGTCAAGTTGGTATGCCATGACCGCTTTATACAGGACAACCCCCGCATAGCTTATCTCTCTGCAGCCGACACAAAGGAAGTAGGGCGTATTCAGGCGCAGTTCCTTCTCAGCCATTTCCACGCTTCAGGAAAGACTTCCATGACCCTTGAAATCCTTGAAGGTCCGGATACCGATGTCAACGCCAAGAATTATTATGAAGGAGCGATGGAACTGCTCAAGAAATACATTGACAGTAAACAGCTTATCGTAAAGAGTGGTAAGACGGCATACAACGACGTGAAGGGTGACAGTTGGAATGTTGAAGATGCAAAGAAGGCCATGAAAGACCGTCTCGCCAGCTATGGAGAGGGTGAGTGTCCGGATATGGTTCTTGCTGCAGCTGACAATGTGTCTCAGGGTGCTATTGCAGCGCTGGAAGAAGCAGGTATTACAGAAATGCCAGTCATTACCGGTCAGGACAATTCCGCCAAATCGCAGGATTATATTAAGAACGGCAAGCAGACCATGACTATCGACAAGAACTTGAAGGACATGGCATACAACACAGCTATGATTGTCAATAGTCTGATTTCCAAATCTCCGGTTCATACCAGCCAAAACATCTCCGACGTTCCGGCAATCTTCTCTAAGCTTACCGTTATGACAAAAGACAGCTATTAGTTTTTTGCCAGCGATACGGCGCCTGTCCCTCAAGGAACATGACGCCTCGGCTGCCCCATCGGGAGAAATACCATAGAAAAAATAGTTTTCCTTTGGTGTTTCTCCCGATTTGCACTATCTTTGCAGCGTAATCACCAAACGTAAGAAGGTTATGAGCATCGACACTTACAAACTGACAAGCATGGAGGAGCCTACCGACGAGGTGCTCAGCCAATTGATGAAAGAGGCCGCTGAGGAAGCGAAGCAGAAGAGAACGGAAGCTACGGCACGTTTCTTCGGACAACTGAAACGTGAATCTGAAAAGATTTCTGCAACATGTTAAAGGAGAAACATAGCCCGGTACTCATCGTCATAGCCGGTCCAAACGGATCGGGCAAGACAACGATTACCTCGAAGATTCTTCGTCACGAATGGCTGGAAGATGCACTTTACATCATCGCCTGAGTCCACAACTGCCGAGAAATATAAAACAATTCGCCGAGACATCCGCAAGATGCCTCGGCGAATTTGTCTTATTCGTCCATCAGTTTGCGATAGCGCATTCGCTTGGGTTCTTCCAATCCAAGGCGTTTGGCTTTGTTGGCTTCGTAGTCGGTGTAGGAACCTTCGAAGAAGAAGACGTTGCCATCGCCTTCGAAGGCGAGGATGTGGGTGCAGATGCGGTCGAGGAACCAGCGGTCGTGGCTGATGACGACGGCACAGCCGGCAAAGTTTTCCAGACCTTCTTCGAGGGCACGGAGGGTGTTCACATCGATGTCGTTGGTGGGCTCGTCGAGCAGGAGCACGTTGGCTTCCTGTTCCAATGCCAATGCCAGTTGGAGACGGTTGCGCTCACCACCTGAGAGCACGCCGCAGAGTTTCTCCTGATCGGCTCCGCTGAAGTTGAACTTGCTGAGGTAGGCACGTACGTTGACATCCTTGCCGCCCATGCGGATGGTTTCGTTGCCTCCGCTGACCACCCGATAGACGGATTGCTGGGCATGGATGGATTTGTGCTGCTGGTCAACATAAGCGAGCTTGACGGTTTCGCCCACTTCGAAGGAGCCTGAATCGGGTTCTTCAAGTCCCATGATGAGACGGAAGAGGGTAGTCTTTCCAGCTCCGTTGGGACCAATGACTCCAACAATGCCGTTGGGGGGCAGGTTGAAGTTGAGGTCGGTGTAGAGTGTCTTTTCCCCGAAGGATTTGGCGACGTGACGGGCTTCGATGACTTTGTTGCCGAGTCGTGGTCCATTGGGGATGAAGATTTCGAGTTTCTCTTCTTTCTGCTTCTGCTCTTCGTTGAGCATCTTCTCGTAGGAGTTCAGACGTGCCTTACCCTTGGCTTGGCGTGCCTTCGGTGCCATGCGCACCCATTCGAGCTCGCGTTCCAGTGCCTTGCGACGCTTCGAGGCAGTCTTCTCTTCCTGTGCCATGCGTTTGGACTTCTGTTCGAGCCAGCTGGAGTAGTTGCCTTTCCATGGGATGCCTTCACCTCGGTCGAGTTCGAGAATCCATTCAGACACGTCGTCGAGGAAGTAGCGGTCGTGGGTGACGGCGATGACGGTGCCTTCATACTGCTGGAGGTGCTGCTCAAGCCAGTCGATGCTCTCTGCGTCGAGGTGGTTGGTAGGCTCGTCGAGCAGGAGCACATCGGGTTTCTGAAGCAGGAGTCGGCAGAGGGCGACACGTCGGCGCTCACCACCAGAGAGGTTGGTCACGCTCCAGTCGCCAGGAGGGCAGCGGAGGGCATCCATGGCGCGTTCGAGCTTGGAGTCCATGTTCCATGCATCGGTGGCGTCGATGATGTCCTGCAGTTCAGCCTGACGCGTCATGAGCTTTTCCATCTTGTCAGGGTCTTCGTAGTATTCGGGCAGACCGAACTTGTCGTTGATTTGGTCGTATTCAGCCAGTGCGTCATAGACATGCTGCACGCCTTCCATCACGTTTTCCTTCACGGTCTTTTCCTCGTTGAGAGGGGGCTCCTGCGGCAGGTAGCCGACGGAGTAGCCGGGTGCCCACACCACTTGTCCCTGATATTGCTGGTCGATGCCGGCAATAATCTTCATGAGGGTGGACTTACCAGCACCATTCAGACCTACAATGCCGATTTTGGCTCCGTAGAAGAAGGAGAGGTAGATGTTCTTGAGCACTTGCTTCTGATTCTGCTGAATGGTCTTGCTCACTCCGACCATCGAGAAAATCACTTTTTTGTCGTCAACTGTTGGCATGGAATTATGTACGATGTTTTATGTACGATGTTTTATGTACGATGTACGATGTACGATGTACGATGTACGATGTGGGATGGAATTGGAAGGCAAAGATAGAAAGAAAATGTGAGACTGCCACGCGTTCGACGTGTTTTTTGTCTAAAAACACCTCTGAAGGCATCTTTGCCGATGACAATGATGGTTCTTTTGAAATATTTTCAGTACATTTGCAACTGATTAATCTTTAAATGTAATGGAAAATCAACTAATGAAAACAAAATTGACATGGATGCTCGCCGCCATCCTCTGCTGCGGTGCACTTTTCTTCACTTCTTGTTCGGACGACGACTCTTCTTCTGGCTCATCTGATGATGTGGAAGAACAACTCAAAAAAATGACGCTGCGCGAAAAGGTGGGACAGTTGTTCTATGTTCGTCCGGAGACGCTCGCTCCCTCGATAGAGTGGGATTCTTATGATGATTTGCAGGTAGACCCCTTGCAGGAAGTGACGGAAGAGATGAAGAGTGTGAATGAGAAATATCCTGTGGGTGGTGTCATCCTCTATGCTTGGAACATTGATGACGAGAAGCAGTTGGCACGGATCATCTCAGACATTCGTAAGCTGAAAGGACAGCCGGTGCTGTGCATCGATGAGGAAGGCGGTCGCATTGCCCGCATTGCTAAGAACCCGAACTTCGATGTGGAGGTGATTGGTCCGATGGGTGAGATTGGTGAAACGGGCGACCCTAAGAACGCATATCATGCAGGTAACGTGATTGGCACCTATCTGAGTAAATATGGTTTCGACATTGACTTTGCGCCTGTGGCTGACGTGAACACAAACCCCGACAACATCATCATTGGTAACCGCGCGTTCTCTGACGATCCCGAGGTGGCTGCCCCGATGGTGACGAACTATCTGCAGGGTCTGAAGGATGCAGGAATCGTGGGATGCATCAAGCATTTCCCTGGTCATGGAGACACGCAGAACGACTCGCACACAGGCTATGTGCAGTCGCTCAAGTCGTGGGAGGAGATGAAGGACTGCGAGATGGTCACTTTCAAGGCTGGCATCCAATGGGGTTGTCAGTTGATCATGACCGCTCATATTGCCGTGCCTAAAGTGACGGGATCTGACATTCCCTCTACGCTCTCGTCTGTGGTTCTGCAAGACAAGCTCCGTGGCGAACTGGGCTATCAGAACATCATCATCACCGATGGCATGGAGATGGGCGCCATCACTAAGCACTATTCCAGTGGCGAAGCTGCCGTGCGCAGCATTCAGGCTGGTGTGGACATCGTGCTTGGCCCGAAGGATTTCATCGAAGCCTTTGATGCTGTGATGGCTGCTGTGGAGGCAGGAACCATCACCGAGGACCGCATCAATCAGAGTGTGCGTCGCATCTTGAAACTGAAAAAGGGCTTGAAAAGTTCCAAGTCCTTCGGAGTGAGAGTTTAAGAAGTTATCGCTACGCTGAGTTGACAATTGACAGTTGACAGTTGACAATTAGGCTGACGCGATGGTTACACCCCGCATGGCAATTCCTCATTCCTAATCCCTCATTCCTAATTTTCATTGACTAGGTATCGGCTTAACTACTTAACTACTTCAGAAACTTGAATAATATAACATAAAGACGGGCTCCTGAAGCGGTGATGCTTCGGGAGCCCGTCTTTTGTAGGGTGACGGATGAGCGTCTATTCGAGGTCGGCAAGCCAGTCGGCACTGCTGGCATCGCTTGGCATGCGCCAGTCGCCACGTGGGGAGAGACTGACCGAACCGACTTTGGGACCGTCGGGCAGACAGCTGCGCTTGAACTGCTGGGTGAAGAAGCGGCGGCAGAAAGTGTGGAGCCACTTTTTGATGATCTCTTCATTGTAGTTGCCAACTTCCATACCTAATTCCGTGGTTTCCGTGTACGTCTGCTTGATGAATGCCTGTTCTGCGAGGTAGAGTATCTTGGCTGGACGGAATCCGAGTCGGAGGAAATGGTAGAGGAAGAAGTCATGAAGTTCGTAAGGACCCACGAGGTCTTCTGTCTTTTGTAGGATGGTGCCATCGATGTCGGCAGGGATGAGTTCGGGGGATATTGGTGTCTCGATGATGTCGAGCAGCGTTGCCTTCGAATCCTTGTCCACACTGGTGAGTGCCACCCACTTGACAAGGTGCTTGACAAGGGTCTTGGGAATGGAGGTGTTCACTCCATACATGGACATGTGGTCGGCATTGTAAGTACACCATCCAAGGGCGAGTTCGCTGAGGTCGCCAGTACCAACAACAAAGCCGTTACATTGGTTGGCAACGTCCATCAGTATCTGGGTGCGCTCACGTGCCTGACAATTCTCATAAGTCACATCGTGGTTGTTGAGGTCGTGACCAATATCGAGGAAGTGACGGATGCAGGCTTCCTTGATGCTGATTTCTTTGATGGTGATGTCGAGCGACTTCATCAGTGACATGGCATTGTGGTAGGTGCGGTCGGTGGTGCCGAATCCTGGCATCGTGATGCCGATGACCTCCTTGCGAGGACGCTTGAGCAGATCCATGGTCTTGACACAGACGAGGAGGGCGAGGGTGGAGTCGAGTCCACCGCTGATGCCGATGACTATGCTGCGTGATCCCGTGTGGACAATGCGCTTGGCAAGTGCTGAGGTCTGAATGGAGAAAATCTCTTCGCAGCGTTCGTTGAGTTGCTGACCGCCCGGCACGAATGGGTGTGGATTGATCCAACGTGTAAGTTCAAATGTGTAGGAGGGATTGACTGTTTGGCACTGAATGTTGACAGCTGACAGTTGCGAAGCCAGTCGAACGTTCTCACCGAAGGTGGTGTTGTGGCGACGCTCGGTGAGCAGGCGCTCGGTATCTATCTCGCTGATGACCATCTGCTCCTCAAGACAGAAACGCTTGCTGCGAGCAAGCAGGGCACCGTTCTCGTAGATGAGGGCATTGCCTGCAAACACCACGTCTTGAGTGGATTCGCCAAAGCCGCAGGAGCTATAGACGTAGCCGGCGATGCAGCGGGCACTCTGCTGACTGATGAGGGAGAGCAGGTATTGGTTCTTGCCGATGAGTTCGTTGGAAGCACTCAGGTTGAAGATGATTTCTGCCCCTTTCAATGCCAGTTCGCTGCTGGGAGGAACGGGTGCCCAGAGGTCTTCGCAGATTTCGATGCCGAAGCAGGTCTTCTGGGTGTGGAAGAGCAGATTGCGCCCGAATGGCACGAATTGTGCGCAGAGATGCACTTGGGTGTCTTTGACGGCAGTAGAAGGTGCGAACCAACGCTGCTCGTAGAATTCCTTGTAGTTGGGCAGGAAAGTTTTGGGCACGACACCTAAGATTTTGCCTCCCTGCACGACGACGGCGCAATTTGTCAACACACCGCTCACCATGACGGGCATGCCGACAATGGAGATGATTTGCAGTGAACGGGTGAAGTCGAGCAACTTGAAGAGGCTCTCTTCACATTTCTCAAGGAGCAACTGTTGCCCGAACAGGTCTTGACAGGAGTATCCACTGATGCATAGTTCTGGGAACGCGATGATTTCAACACCTTTGCCTTCAGCCTGCACGATGAGGCTTTCAATCTGCTGGGTGTTGTACGAGCAATCGGCTACCTTCAGTGAAGGAATGGCTGATGCTACTTTAACAAAACCGTAATTCATAATTATATTTACAATTTGACGATTTACAATTTACTATTTGCAGTTGATGGTGGCGGTGGCTGGTTTCAAGCCTTTGCCTGTCACCTTGATGGTGGCATCGCCCTGCTTTCCGTTGCTCTGAATGCCGATGACGAGCTGTCCGTGGAAGGTCTTCATCGTGGGCTTTGTGAAGACTTCCGTGCTGGTGGCGTCGCCATTGCAGATGCCTTTGAAGTCGGCTGCACCTGTGACGCTCACTTGGATGGAGTTGTCAGCATCGGGCACAAGGATGCCGTCTTTGTCGAGAATGTTGACGGTGATGAAGGTCATGTCTTCGCCATCAGCCTTGAGGGGCTTGACCGCGGCACCAAGGTCACCTGTCAACTGGATTTGAGCGGCTGCACCGGCAGTCTTGACTGTTTGGGTGCCAACTTCTTTGCCATTCTCATCATAGACCACCACTTTCAGTTCGCCTGGCTCATACTTCACGTTGTTCCATCGCAGACGATAGCGGTCTATGGCGGGGTCGGTGACATCGGAGATACGCCCATCCTTGCCGGCACCTTTCTTCACCTCCGTATTCTTGGAGATTCTGCCTTGCGACTTGCCGTTGACGAAGAGCTCGGCAGTGGGGTAGTTGGTGTAGCAATACACGGGCGTCACCTCTCCCTCGCGACCCGGGAAAGTCCAGTGGGGCACCAGGTGAATGGTCTTTTCATCAGGGTTCCAATGGGAGCGGTAGAGATAGTAGCGGTCCTTGGGCAGCCCCGCAAGGTCGAAGATGCCGAAGTAGGAGGAACGACTAGGCCAGTATTCATCGTAGGGGGTGGGCTCGCCAAGATAGTCGAAGCCTGTCCACACAAATTCGCCAATCACCCAATCCTTGTCCTCTTGCAGGAGCCAGTCCTCTTCGGGCACATTGGACCACCAACAGGCTTCCATGTCATAGCTGGAGCACTGCCCGTCGTCGTATGCCTTGCCATCGAATCGCTTGACGGGGAATTTATAGACACCACGTGAGGAGATGGTGGATGCCGTCTCGCTGCCGAGCACGAAGCCGTGACGCAGTTTGTCGTATGCGGCGAGGTATCTTTGTGTGCGGTAGTTGATGCCCGGAATGTCGAGCACTTGTGCAAAACCCGAGGAGATGGCGTCGTCGATGCGATCCATTCCTGATGTGACAGGACGTGTGTTGTCGAGGGAATGAATGAAGTTCTGCATCTCACGTGCCATGCGGTTACCCTCCTTGGATCCCTGTTCGGAAATCTCATTGCCGATGGACCACATCACGATGGAGGGATGGAGACGGTTGGCAAGCACCAGATTTTGGAGGTCGCGTCGCCACCAATCCTTATAGAAACGACTGTAGCCGTTCTTGCATTTAGGCCATTGCCACATGTCGAAACTCTCTGCCATCACCATCATACCGAGGGAGTCATAGACTTCCATCTGCATCTGCGAGGGTGTGTTGTGAGACGTGCGGATGGCGTCACATCCCATGCTCTTCAAGAGCTTCACCTGACGGATGAGGGCAGCCTTGTTGACGGCAGTGCCCAACATGCCAAGGTCGTGATGCAGACAGACACCTTTGATTTTTCGGGTTTCTCCATTCAGCATGAAACCGCCATTCGCTGTCACTTCTACAGTTCGGATGCCATACTTCACGGTCTTCTGGTCAACCACTTCGCCGTTGTCGTCGATGAGACTGACGGTCAAATCATATAGTTTGGGGTTCTCGGGCGACCAGCATTCCACATCGTCCATTGTCATTGTCACTCCTGCGCTGGAGTAGCCTGCCACTTGGTCAAGCAATGTGGGTGTTGTTTCCTCCGTATGTCCGTTGGTGGAGAATCGCACCTTATGTGTTCCGAAGTCTTCTTTGATGTTGGCAACGAACATCACGGTGGCTTCTTGTTCGTAACTATTCCAGCGTTGGGTCACCACATTGATGCCCCAATCCTCAATGTGGCAAGTGCCTGTCTGAATCAGGGTGACAGGTCGATAAAGACCTGCTCCAGGATACCAACGGCTACTTTCCTCCACATTCTTCAGATGTACAGCCAAGGTGTTGGGGGTGTCGTCGCCATTCACAACACCAGTAATGTCGATATTGAAAGGTGTGTAGCCGTATTTCCATTCGCCCACTTTCTCTCCGTTCACATACACTTCTGGTTCTGCCATCGCACCGTCGATGTTGAGGACAACACGTTGGCTTTCCTTATCCACTTTGAAGCTGGTGCGATACCAACCCTCCCCAATCCACGGGAGAGCGCCTGAACGTCCGGTCTTCTCTGTGGCTTGCTTCTCGCCATTCTGCTCGATGGCGACAGTCTGTTTGTCTATGTCTTTATCGAAAGGACCGCTGATAGCCCAGTCGTGTGGCACTTTGACTTTTTTCCATTTGCTGTCATTGAAGCCTACTTGTGATGGGGCTGTGGCATCGAGCCCTTCTCCACGTGAGAATTTCCAGCCATCACGCAGGATGGTCTCTTTGCGTTGCGCGGACATTGTTGTTGCAACAAGCAACATGATGAGTGGTAAGATGATTCTTTTCATTGTGGTCGTGTCATATTAGCGTTTGATGCCCCGCTCGTTGAGTGCCTTTACATAACGTGCGGCATTGAGCAGGTGCTCACCATAAGTAACGGCAAAGTTGTGAGTGCCGGAGAAGTCTTCTTTGGCACACATGTAAATATAGCCATTCTTGTCATGATCCAGCACGGCGTCAATGCCTGCAATGCTGGGCACCCGAATGGGACCAGGAGGCAAACCGATGTTGCGGTATGTGTTGTAGGGCGACTCCACTTTCAGGTGCTCGTGCAGCACTCTTCGGATGGTGAAGTCACCTACGGCGAAAATCACGGTGGGGTCACTTTGCAATGCCATTTGTTTGCGGAGCCTGTTCATGTAGAGAGCGGCAATGGTTGGCTTCTCTCCGTTGTTGGCCGTTTCGCTGTCCACGATGGATGCTAGCGTGATGACCTTCTCTTTTGTCATCTTCTCACCGGCATACTCGCTCACTTCTTTCAATTTGGCGGTGCGCTCCTCATTCCAGAACGCCACATTTTCCTTTTGCATGCGTTCCATCAGTTTCTGGATGCTTACGTCCCAATACACCTCGTAGGTGTTGGGGATGAATATGCCAGGGAGGCTCTCCTTTGTATAGCCTAATGCCTTCATGTTGGATTCGTCGTTGAGATATTGGGCAATGGAAGCAGAATCAGCCATCAGCTGATTTGCCAACTTGCCAGCCATCTGATCCATCGTACGGGTGGAGGGGACGACCAGCATGATGGGCTTTTCGTTGTGGTTGCGGATGTTGCGAATGAGGTTGAGCATCGACAAATCGGGAGTCACCTCATATCGTCCTGTTCGGATTTTGTCCTTGAGGTTCAGCAGCCCTGCGTAGAGATGGAACACCCGCATGCTTTCGGGCTTGGTCTGTCGTTCAATCTTCTGTGCAACGGAATCCACATCGTCATCAGTATCAATGTAAAGATAGGTGGATTCTTCGATGTCAAAACCACTTCTGTACACCCACCATGTACCGATGACCATAGCTGCGATAAGGATGAACAACACGACCCATATCCCACCATTCTTTCTCTTCTTAGACATATTTTCTTGAAATTTATGGTTGTGTGGGAAAAGATATAAGTATCTTCACTTTTCCACAGTAAAAAAAACAATTCAATTCTTGTTAATCACTAAATATAGGGGCAAAGATAGGAAAAAACTCTCATAAATGTAGTTTGTATGACGAAAGTTTGCTAACTTTACCCCAAAATTCACAAATTTAATTCAAAAGTAATGGAAAATTTCAGAGATTTAGTGCAGAGACGCCGTAGTGTGCGCAAGTTTACAGATGAAGATGTTAAACCCGAAGACTTGCAGACGATTCTTCGTGCCGCACTGATGTCGCCAACGAGCAAGGGAACACGTGCCTGGCATTTTGTGGTGGTGGATGACAAGGCTTTGTTGGAGAAGATATCGCTGTGCCGACCTATGGGCAGCCAGTTCATCGCAGGTGCCAAGGTGGCAATTGTTGTGCTGGGTGATAGGGATGTGACGGATGCGTGGTGTGAGGATGCTACGATTGCTGCTGTCACGATGCAATACCAGGCAGCAGACCTTGGTTTGGGTTCTTGCTGGTGTCATATCCGCAACCGCTTCATGGAGAATGGCGAACCTTCTGACAACGTGCTCCGTTTCTTGCTTCGCTATCCAGAAAACCTGGTTGCTGAATGTGTCATCGGTATTGGTTATCCGGCTATTGAGCGCAAGCCACAGGATGAGGACAATTTGAAGTGGGAAAATGTGCATGTGGGACCTTTCCCCGAAGAGGTGTAGTGTTTCATGTTTAGCGTTTAGAGTTTAGCGTTTAGAGTTTAGGGCTTAGAGCAGAAACGGTTATGAGAATAGTTTTGATAGGAGCTGGCAATCTTGCCACCAACTTGGGTAAGGCGCTGTTTCATGCAGGCCATGAAATCGTGCAGGTGTGGAGCAGAACGGAGGAGTCTGCCCGTGCTTTGGCAGATGTGCTGAAATGTGCATCGACGACAGAATTGAAGGAGGTGGAGAACACGGCCGATGTGTTCATCATCTCGGTGAAAGACTCTGTCTTGTCTTCCATTGCATCCTCTTTGAAGGAAGGGCGCGAGGGGCAACTGTTTGTGCATACGGCAGGAAGCATGCCGATGGATACGCTGCCTTTTGAACGGCGGGGCGTGTTTTATCCCATGCAGACATTTTCAAAGAGTAAAGAGGTGGACTTCAGTGTGATACCTTGTCTTATAGAAGCAAAGAGAGAGGAAGATTTGCAACTCTTAAAGACACTCGCCTTGACAATCTCTGACACCGTTTACGAACTTGACAGCGTGAACAGAAAGTACCTGCATCTGTCAGCGGTGTTCTGTTGCAACTTCGCCAACCATTGTTACAGTTTGGGGGCAGAACTGCTGAAAAAACATGGTGACATTCCGTTCAGTGTGATGCTTCCGCTCATAGACGAGACGGCCAGCAAACTCTATTCGATGTCGCCTCGAGAGGCACAGACGGGACCTGCGGTGCGTTGGGACACTAACGTGATAGAAAAGCACTTGCAACTCCTTGCCGACACGCCAGACATGCAGAAGATTTATGAACTCATGAGTAAAAGTATTCATCATGATTAACTATGATTTGAAAAAGATACGTGCCGTTTTTTTCGATGTGGATGGCGTTCTCTCTTGCGAGACGATTCCTCAGCATCCCAACGGCGACCCCATGCGCACAGTGAACATTAAAGACGGTTATGCCATGCAGCATGCAGTGAAGTGTGGACTGATTCTTGCCATCATCACAGGGGGAAGGACGGAAGCCATTCGTATTCGTTATGAGAGTCTTGGACTGAAGGATGTGATTTTGGGTGCAGCAGTTAAAATCAAGACTTATAATGAACTGAAGGAGAAGTACAAACTCCTCAACGAGGAGATTGCCTATGTGGGCGATGACATACCCGACTATGAAGTGCTTCAGCAATGCGGGCTTTCCTGCTGCCCTGCTGATGCAGCCCCTGAAATCAAGGCGATGTGCACCTATATCTCCCACAAGAATGGGGGGCAGGGATGTGCACGTGACATTCTTGAACAGATATTAAAAGCGCAAGACAAATGGATGCACAACAGCACGGCATTCGGTTGGTAGAGGGCTATCGGGTCGTTCTTGCCAGCAATTCCCCCCGACGCAAGGAACTCTTGGGCGGTCTTGGCATCGACTTTGAGGTGCGCACGCTCAGCGACATCGACGAGAGCTATCCTGATACCTTGAGGGGAGAAGAGATACCTATGTATATTTCTGGCAAGAAAGCGGAAGCATACAAAAAAGGTATGGCAGACGATGAGATGATTATTACTGCTGACACCATTGTGTATGACAATGGGAAGGTGCTTGGAAAGCCGAAGGATAGGGTAGAAGCTGTGTCGATGCTCAAGGAACTTTCCGGTCATGCCCACGAGGTGATTACGGGCGTGTCGATTGTCACCAAGGGAAAGACAGTGCAGTTCGCCTCGACCTCGAAAGTGTATTTTGCAGAGCTGACAGATGAGGAGATAGCCTACTATGTGGACACCTATCAGCCCTTTGACAAGGCTGGTGCCTATGGTATTCAGGAATGGATTGGCTATGTGGCTGTCACGCGCATTGAGGGCTCTTATTTCAATGTGATGGGTTTGCCCATCCAACGCCTTTATACAGAATTGAAAAAATATGGAAACTTACATTCACGAACTTGATGACATCGACCTTCAGATTCTGCGCATCGTGCAGGACAATAGTCGCCTGACCACTAAAGAGTTGGCACAGAAGATACACCTCTCGGTGACACCCACATATGAACGCCAACGCCGCTTGGAGCGTATGGGCTACATCAAGGGCTATGTGGCTGTGTTGGATGCCAACAAAATGGAACGTGGTTTCATGGTTTTCTGCAATGTGTCCATGAAACAAATCAATAAGCAGATAGCGAATAGTTTCTGTGAAACGGTAGCCACTTGGAATGAAGTGACTGAGTGTTACAACATTTCAGGTGATGGCGACTACTTGCTGAAAGTGTGTGTGAGCAGCATGCAGAAATACCAACAGTTTATCCTCGATAAACTGGGCGATTTTCCCTATATCTCGCAAGTGCGTTCCTTCTTTGTGATGGACACATTGAAACTCACTTATGGTTTCCCCATGTAGTGCTGATGATGTCCTTCACATCCTGATAGCTTACACGAATGGTGCAAGCCCCAGCAGCGTAAGGCGCAATGTCATATTCGTTGTAGTGGAACTCGATGCTGTCTTCCAGTAAGGCGAAGTTGTTGCTGACAAACATATCTGTCATTTCCAGAATGCCCTTTTGATGTAACTCGTCAATCGAATGGACGTTCTGATCCTTCATCAACTTTTCCAGCAGAATCTTTTGCAGTTGAGGCTGGTTGAGGGTGGGGAACACGTCGTTCAGTGTGATGAAATCTCCCGTTTGTGTGTTGAACCGCAGAATGGTGGTCTGTACGCAGGGATGTGCCCCACCAGTGAAGACATCCTCTATCAGTCGGTAGTTGATGACATTCTCTTTGCCGTATTCGGCGCGTCCTGTCAAGTGGTCGTAGTACACATTAGCCACTTCATCCCCGTGAAATTCACTCTTTACATCTTCTATGTATTCTGCGACCGCTTCGTCAACACTCAGTTCGCTTGACTGCTTCAGTAGCAGTTCCATCAGATGCCCGTTAATCAGGTTGCACACCTTTTCGTTGGCGCCATTCTCTGGTTTCAAGAACTGCATGTCTACCTTTACATCCAACTCTCGCTTGTCTTGATCGGAGTCTAATCCGAAGTCGGCAGAATCCACCTGATTGGCATTGAT
Source organism: uncultured Prevotellaceae bacterium (assembly GCA_900316505.1). Lineage (GTDB taxonomy): Bacteria > Bacteroidota > Bacteroidia > Bacteroidales > Bacteroidaceae > Minthosoma. The sequence goes on along the minus strand of ONDH01000018.1, from coordinate 16,683 downwards.
GGGCTCTTCAGTCAACTGCTCCATCTTTTCCACGTTGTAGAATTCGATGTTCTGCCAATCATTGTTCGACGATGTGCATGAGATGGTAAATAAGGCAAAAAATGATCCTAAAAACAACTGTATGCAATGTGTGATATGCCTTTTCATTATACTTTTTCAAAATTGTGGCGCAAAGGTACGATTTTTCTCTTGAACATGAATGTTATTTCGACAAAAATCTCTAATTTTGCGAAAGAAAATAAAAACAGGTTTTATATATCACTCCATGCAACGCAATAATTCCTACAGAGACTTAGGGTTAGTTGTGGCAGTCTGCGTTTTCGTCTGTGTTCTCGTCAAGAGCTTGCTCTTCGGGTTCACGTGGGTTGGCATCATTTGGCTCATCCTGTCCTGTGCCTATTTCTATATTGTTTGGCGTTACTCGTCAACAGGCAAGTTGGTCAAGTTGGCCACGACTCTCTTTCTCGTGTTTTCTGTACTTGCTTTCGTTGGGATTCTGTTGTTCGACAAGAATGCCCGTCCCGAGATGCATCCTTTTGAGGGGACTGGCGACACCATAAAGGATGTGTCCGTGGTGGAAGAGGAACCCATCGTGCCCATCTATGTGATGGAACCAGAAGACACCCTCCTTTCGGACACCCTTCTGCCAGAGGAGACTTTAGATTCACTCTTTATCGATGAAGGGTCTGAACTTGCCCCGAATGATACGTTCCCCACTCAGACAACAATAATACAATAATAATATGTCACTCAACAACAACACCCCAAATCCGCCAGTCAAGAAAAGTGCGGTACCCACTATTTTCGTCGTGTCACTTGTCATTCTTGCCCTTGCAGGAGCAGCCGTGTGGTATCTCTTCTTCCGAGGGGGCAGTGATACGGATGAGCGTGCTGCCTATGACAATATCATGCGTTACGAGAATGCTCACCAATTGGACTCTCTCGGCGAGGCACTTAATGAGTATTTCGACACCTACAACTCCGATGCTTTCCACTATTCACAGCTGAAAGAACTTCATGACCGCTTCTTCACCGAGCGTGACGATTGGCAGGCTGCTGAAGATCAGATGTCCCTTGATGCTGTCCGTCATTTTCTGGATGTGCATCCCGATGGTTTTTATCTTGGCAAGGCCAACCAGAAATTCGATTCGCTTTCTTATGTCCATGCAGTTGAAACAAACACGCGCGAGGTATATGAACAGTACCTCAGTCAGTTCTCGCATGGTAAGTATGTGGCAGAAGTGAGGAAGCTAATGTTAGAGATCGACAACGAGGAACTGACCATTGAGGAGAAGGCTTCTGTAAAGGAGACACTCACTGCTCATTTCGATGCTTTGGGTGACAACGACAAAGGTTCCATTGCTGCAACGCTTGCTGATGAAATCAATTCTTATATTGGCAAGGCTAATCCGGAACTGGAAGACATCTATGCCTATATGTCCAACATGCACTCGTCTGGTCGCTCGATTGTTTTCAACGTGAAGAGCCTGAACGTCACAAAGGTCAATGCTGGAGGAAGAAACATCTTCAACGCTCGATTCTTGCTGGAGGAAGAAGTATATAAGCGTGGCACACATTCCGAACTTGACACAGAGGCAGGTAATCCTTCTGAAGGTCATACAGCTGAAGCTGCAGACGTGCAACGCTTCTCAGGCACCGCAGTTCTCAACGAAGGCATGAAAATCACCTCGTTGGTGTTGAGAAAAGCCAGTGCCGAGTAGGGTAGTGGGCTTTAGCCTAACCCATCCCATTCATTCATCCTAACATTTTGATAGCTATGGCCAAGAAATTCTTTCCCCCTTCAGAACTCATCATCAATGAAGACGGTTCTGCTTTCCATCTGCACCTGCGTCCCGAACAACTGGCTGACCGCGTCATTCTGGTGGGCGACCCTGGAAGAGTTTCGACTGTGGCTGCTCATTTCTCCGAACGGGAATGTGAGGTGAGCAGCCGCGAGTTCCACAGCATCACGGGCACCTATCAGGGCAAACGCATCACGGTGCTATCGACGGGCATCGGATGCGACAACATCGACATTGTCCTGACCGAACTTGACTCTCTGGCTAACATCGACTTCAACACGCGAACGGAAAAGGACGAACACCGCACCTTGACCATCGTACGCATTGGCACTTGTGGCGGCCTCCAGCCCTTCACGCCCACGGGGTCGTTTATCGCATCGGTGAAGAGCATAGGTTTCGACGGGTTGCTTAACTACTATGCTGGTCGCAACGAGGTGTGCGACTTGGCGATGGAGGAGGCTTTCAAGCAGCACATGGACTGGAGTCCTCTCAAGGGCTCTCCCTATGTGGCTGTTGCCGACGCAGAACTGATTGAGCGGATTGCCCAAGGTGATATGGTGCGTGGCTACACCATCGCCTGCGGCGGTTTCTATGGCCCGCAAGGCCGTCAGATTCGGCTGAAGATTCAAGACCCCGACCAGAACAAGAAGGTGGAAACCTTTGAATATGAAGGTCTTCGTATTTGCAACTTCGAGATGGAAAGCTCTGCCGTGGCGGGTCTCTCCGCTCTGCTCGGCCATCGCGCCATGACCTGCTGCATGGTCATTGCCAACCGCTACACCACCGAGATGAACACGGAGTACAAGAACACCATCGACACCCTCATTGTAAAAGTGTTAGACCGCATCTAATGATCAATTCTCAATTGCCAATTCTCAATTCACAAGATACCATCTGCGCCCTGGCAACCGCTCCCGGTGGAGCCATCGGCATCATCCGCGTCTCAGGTCCTCAGACCTTTGCCATCGTCAGCACCCTTTGTTCATTGCGCTGCGAAACTGTCGCTGCTAACACCATCCACTACACCCACATCATCGATGGCACCAGCGTCATAGACGAGGTGCTGGTGTCCGTGTTCCGTGCCCCCCACTCCTACACGAGTGAAGACTCTGTCGAAATCTCCTGTCACGGCTCTTCCTATATATTAAATAAGGTATTAGAACTGCTGGTGCAAAACGGATGCCGCATGGCAAATCCTGGCGAATACACCCAGCGCGCCTATCTCAACGGCAAACTCGACCTCTCGCAAGCCGAAGCTGTGGCAGACCTCATAGCCTCCACCAACAAGGCAACCCACAACATGGCCATGAGTCAGTTGCGCGGGCACTTCTCAACAGAACTCGCCACCCTGCGCGAGCAACTGCTCAAACTCACCTCTCTCCTCGAACTGGAACTCGACTTCTCCGACCACGAAGACCTTGAATTTGCCGACCGCACAGAACTCCTGCAATTGGCTCAGACGATAGATCGGCGTATCGTACGTCTCGCTCAGTCGTTCGAAACCGGGCAGGCTCTGAAGAATGGCATTCCTGTTGCCATTGTGGGCAAAACCAACGTGGGCAAGTCAACCCTCCTGAACCGTTTGCTGAATGATGACCGCGCTATCGTATCCGATGTGCACGGCACGACCCGCGACACTGTTGAAGACACGATGCTCTTGAATGGCATCTGCTTCCGTATCATTGACACTGCAGGTATTCGTCAGACAGACGATACGGTTGAGCGCATCGGCATCGACCGTACATATCAGGCAATGGAAAAAGCAAAAATCATTCTTTGGGTGATAGACGAAATTCCCACTGCGGCAGAAATAGACCACATCCGTCATCGTACAGAAGGTAAATCCCTCATCATCATCTGGAATAAAGCCGATATACATCCTTATTCTCATGACTCCCAACTTAATGCAATTGCCATTAGTGCAAAGAACAGCGAGAACATAGAAACGCTTGAACGTGCCATCTATTCTGCCGCCAACATCCCAGAGTATAATGAAAACGATGTCATCGTCACTTCAGCTCGCCACTACGATGCCCTTTCTCACGCACATCACAATCTGCTTCGTGTCCTTGACGGACTGCAATCATCGCTCAGCGGCGACCTCCTCGCCGAAGACCTCCACCTCGTCCTCTCCAATCTTTCCGACATCACCGGAGGCTCCATCACCCCCCAGGAAACCCTCAACAACATCTTCAGCCACTTCTGCGTGGGAAAGTAGATTTTGCGTGGTTACATTCTGACGGAACTGTTATTCTGGCACATAAATTATCTCACCATTCTCCAGTTCATACGCCACCTTCTCCTTCAGTTCCCTCCTTCTCGGCATTGGCTGCTTCGAACACATCGTCGAAGTCAGCAGCATTGAAATACACGGTGGTGCCACCCATCACACCCGGCACAGCGAACGTGGCAACAAGCGTCTTTCCATTCACGGTGCCTTCGAACGTGCTGGCATATTCTGACGTGCCGCCTTTCATACCGGGCATCAGTGTCTTGCCTTCGCCAGAGAGGGTGTAAGTGCCGTCAGCACCCTTGGCAACAGTCACGTTCTCGAAAGTGAAATCACCCCATGTGGCAGAAGTGTAACCGATTGCAACGGCATCGAGCGCATTGCTTGCCTTGAGTGTCACCTTCTCATCCTTTGTGGGCTGATAGTGCTGGAAGTATTTGCTGTTCGCATAAGTGCCACCCGTGTAAGTGCCATCGACAGCAGCTGCAGCAGGAATCTCTCCAGCAGTCACGTTCAGCACCGTGCCACCCATCACAGAAGGCAACGTGATGACAAAGGTCTGGGCACTCTTGCCAATGGTGCCGTTCACAGTGGCATCATAATCCTTGGTGCCGCCATGACCAGCAATGGTGACCTTGCCCGTGCCAACCACTGCAAAACTGCCATCCTCGTTCTGCTTGAACTCGCTCACCGTGAAAGTGCCGTCACCCCACTGTGCAGAATGGAATGTGAGTTGACTCAGGCTCACCTTGAGCGTCTCGCCTGCATCATACATGCTGCCATAAGCGAACACGACTTTGCTCCATGCGTTGTACGTTTGTTCGTTAAACTGAAAACCTCCGTCATTATTATCGTCAGAACAAGAGGTGAACACAGACATCAGCATCAGCGCTGCTGCCATAGAAAATAATAGTTTCTTCATTTTTTTACCTTAGAATTAATATGATAAGAATTATTTTGCCTCCATCTTTGCGAGTGCAAAGGTACGGCGATTTCGCAGTTCGCACAATACCTTAAAATGAGTAAAAGCATGCAGCAACACGTTAGGGATTCATACCTACGATTGTTGCATACGATGGCTTTCTGCTATGGCTTTCGGTATGGATGAAACCTGCCTCATCCAACATGTCCTTCAGCTGTTCTGGCGAATAGGCAGTCATGCCATTCACCACGTTTGTCCACTTGGAATCGTTGTCAACCACCTCCACCATGATGGCGAAGTGACCGCCATGTTTCAGCACACGGCGCACCTCCTGCAGGCAGTCGGGCAGATGAGGCCAGAAATACACCGTCTCCACTGCGGTCACAAGGTCAAACATCCCGTTCTCGTATGGCAACTTCTCGGCACTGCCTTGACAGACAAACACCTGCTTGTCAAGCACCTCAGCATTGACTTTCTTTGCCTTAGCCACACTCTCTTCCGAAATGTCGATACCGTACACCTTACCGTTTTCACTTCGTTTCAAAAGACGCTGCAACGTGGCTCCTCCGCCACAACCGATGTCGAGCATTGTCCATCCGTCCTTAATCTCCACGAACGACAATCCCCAATTCGTCAGTAGTGCATGGCACCAATTCATAAACTTAAGCATCGCACGCCCCATACCTCCCTTCGGATGGGCGCAATTGGTGAAAAACTTACTGAGTAATCCCATAATAACAAATACTTTTATTGGTTGATTGAATTGCGTTGCAAAGGTACAGCGAATAAACAAGGGGCGCAATACTCAAAATCGAGTGTTTTTCAGCACTACACCCATGATTTTGACACCACAAATGATTACCCTACAGTGAGTATTATTGGATGTACGATGATAGATGTACGATGTTGGATGTACGATGTTGGATGTACGATGTTGGATGTACGATGTACGATGTTAGATGTACGATGTACGATGTTGGGGCTGACGCGATGTTACGAACCGGATGGCTCATCGTCCATCGTCCATCGTCCATCGTCCATCGTCCATCGTACATATTACTGAATGTAAGTGTCTTGTTTTTGTGGTTGCAAAAACAGGGTTATGCAAGTGAGCTGTTATTTCCCTAAAAACTCGCTGGGAGTGATGCCCGTCATGCGTTTGAAAAGGCGGGTGAAGTGGTGAGGAAAATCGAAACCGAGGAGTCGGGAGGTCTCGCTGATGTTGTGACCTTGCATCAGCAGATTTTTCGCCTGATTGATAATATAATTATGTATATAGCCGATAGCTGTGCCGCCTGTGGCTTTGCGGATAATGTCGCCAAAGTAGCGGGGGGAATATGCCAGCTCTGAGGCGCAATAGTTGACGGTGGGCAGACCGTGGGAGAGTTGGCGGTTTTCGCGAAAATAGGTCTGCAACAGGTTGTGAAAGCGTTTGAGCACATCGTTGCCGTCTTTGTCGTCTTCCGAAATCTGACGCAAATAAATGCGGTTGCAGTATTCCAAAATCAGGTGCAGATAACCCAACAGGACACTTCTCAATGATGGCGAGTCGTCGTGTGTCTGCACCTCCTGACGCATCTGAATGACCAGCTGTGTGATGCAGAGCCATTCGTCGGGTTCCATTCGCAGTGTCTCGGTGAAGAAGTAGGAGAAGAACTGGTAGCGGTCTATCTGGTGTTCCAATTCAGAACCGTGCAGCAGTTCGGGCGACCACAGCAGTACCCATCCGCTCAGCGTGATGCGCTCGCCGTTGTCTTCCAGTCCTCCTATCTGTCCAGGCTCAACGGCAATGATTGAGGCATCGCTCACCTGCAGTTTCCGCATGCCATAGGAGAGATTGTGGGGAAACTGCCGCTGAATGAAAAGCCCATACACGCCATAGTTGTTCAGGCTATGACGGAAGGGTTCCAACTCGTCATAGTGGATAATGCTCAAGAGCGGGTGCAACACCGGTGCATCCACAAACTGGGCATAGTCGTTAGGATTGTCCACTTTCAGTATCTTCTTCATATCGGTGGCAAAGATACAAATAATCATCCAAATTTTTCTTTGCCTCGGCACAGTTTTCCCATATAGCACCAACTTTTTTGCACGAGTTCTTATCAGGGCAGTTGCCACAGGTTTCGTAACCTTTGGCGGCTACACATTTATGCACCTCGCACATGTGGCTACAGAAGTAGAACTTCGGTCCATCTACTCGGCACCCTGCGCAATTTATACTTTCAGGCGTGATCTGGTCAGTGTGATTCATCTCACACCACTTCTTCGCAACCTCAACGCGCATTTTGTCGTCATTCTTGATCGTGGCAATGCGAGCTTCACAGGTCTCGCAGTTGATGCCACAGCATGCTATCAGTATATTCATCTCCTCCAGCGTTTTAGCATGGGGAAGAAACCTTGCATCATCTGCTTGTATTCTTCCTTAGTCATTGGCTTCGGCATGTTCTTGTTCACTTCGTCGATGAACTGCGAGCAGTGCTCAATCATCTCGTCCATGGTGCAGTCTTGCAGGAATTTGCCGTCTTTGTAACAATACTGACAGTAGTCGAAGTTTGTACTGCCATCGGCATTTGTGCCACAATCTTCCTTCTTGGTGAGCGGCATACCGCAACTCTGACAGAACTGAGGCAGTTGGCCCTCTTGGAATGCTTTCTTCTTCTGTGGGAAGGTGGCTTCGTATGCCTCGAAGGCCTCAGGATGCTCATCAGCTACGAAATAGCCCTTGGGAGGACAATAGATGCCCTCACGATGGCCCCAATAGCCGGGTATCAGTTCTTGGGCAAGGAAATAAGGCACTTCTGCCTCTCTCGGCTCAGCATGATAGTGAATCCTCATCTTGCTGGCGAGGTCGAAGCCTGCATGCTTGTAGAACTCGATATTGCCTTCCATCTGTAGCAGTCCGATTCCCATTTCCTTGGCTTTCTCCAAGGCATATTGCAGCAACTTGAGTCCATACCCCTTGCGTTTATAGTCGGGGTGGATGCTGATGGGACCAAATGTCCAAGAAGGGAAACGGGAACCATCATCAAGGATGATCTCTGCCTTTGAAAACATGACGTGACCTATCATCTTATTGTCTTCCTCCATCACAAAGTCAAGCTCTGGTATGAAGTCAGGATTTGTCCGATACTGATTGAGCACGTAATGCTCTGTGCATCCAGGACGGTAAACATTCCAGAATGCCTCTCGTGTCAGGTTCTCCACCTCACGGAAATCTTTTGTCTGTTCTAATCTGATGTTCATTGTTCGGTCTATGATATTGTCATTTTTATTTGCAAAGATACAGCGAAAAATACATCTCTGCAAATTTCTGGGATATTCTGTATGGTTTTGTGACGAATGTTTTGATGAATGAGGGCAAAAAATGAATACGTTAAAAACTTCCGAAAGTTGAGTTATTTATTGAACGAGCCAATCTCTATCAGATTCCCGTCGGGGTCGGCAACGTAACAAGTACGCTGTCCCCAAGGCTCTGTGGTGGGGGGAAGAACGGAGGCGGCACCATTCGTGAGTGCCTGCTGGTATTCTTTATCGACATCAGCGAAGGTGGGCACGTCAAATGCCAATTCTACAGTACCATTGAACCCTTCAGGATATTGAAACTTATACGATACCATCTGTTCGAAATCATTACGAGGATAGAGGATGATACGCATGTCGCCTAGCGTCATCTCCACGTTAGGCTGGATGCTGTCCCAATCGGTAGTGAAACCGAAGGTCTTTGTGTAGAAATTGACAGTGGCCTTATTGTTGCTGGTAAAAAGACCGATGGTGTTGAATTTGAATCGAGGACGAGGTGAGTACAATTTTACCAGTCCGTCACTCATGAACGTGTACCAGCCATCAATCATCTCAGGTGTGTCGTTCTCAAGCATTTTCAGTAACTCGCGTGTAAATTCAAGATATCCAGAACCATTGGCGGTGACGATGCGACCATCAGTTACGGCTTGCTCGTTTACATAACCAGCCTCGTTGGTATAGTTGTTGCCACCCCATAGTTTCAGTTGGTCGATACCGTTTCCTGTATGTTTTATGTTGTTCAGCAATCCCTGTTTGGCCATCCATGAGGCGGCATTACAGATAGCCCTCAGCTTCGGGATTCATCCAACCGAAACCACCTATCAGTACCAAGGCAGCATAATCTGCAGGCATGGTTTCGAACGAATAGTCGGGCAGGGTTCGCATGCCGCCTTGCGATTTTACAGGCTCCATCGTTGGTGCTACCATCTTGTTGATATACTTAGGCTCCTTACGAAAGCCTATGGCATCGGTGCTCACTGCACCTGGCATAAAACCAATCTCGTGCTCGGCATAATTATCCAGCAGTATGTACAATATTTCTTTCATCTTTCTAAATTGACTTAAGTTTCGGAAGTCGAATCACCTGATTTATTTGACGCTGCAAAATTACTGTCAGTTGTATGAATGGCCAAATTTCTGGGATATATTGCCCGTTTCATATAGGCTCGCGACCTTGGGCAATATGCCAGGCATTTCAAGCATGTGGCACAGTTGTAAACATCTACTATCTCATCCCGTGAGACATTTGTGTTCCAGCTCACTCCATGCAATGCTTTTTGTGGGCATATATGATGGCAAATAGTGCAGCGATTGCATTTCGACTGCAGGACATTGTTCTTAGTAACCGTTAACGGTGCATTCGTCAGAACAGAACCCAAGCATTGTGCAGAGCCAAAATCTTCGGTAATGAATAGATTGCTTTTACCAATATATCCGATGCCACTAAGTACTGCAATAGTTTTGTGTGGAAGGGCAGATGTCTTTGTCTTAAAATCGAAAGCATTCTCTGCCATTAATCCGTTATCGGATTGAGACAATGCTTTATAACCACTTGAAATAAGATGATTCGCCAATTGGTCAGCAATCAATCCAACCCTACTTTCTGTCTGTGCATATTCATCGTCTAGCGTATGTTGGTAATTCGGAGTGTTGCACACCATCTCAAGAAAATGCGGATTAATGGCAATTCCTATCAGTATGGCAAAAGAGAGTCCTCGGTTTTGCTTTATATCCAACATGGAAATGTCAACGAAGTGTATAATATCCACATTCTCGTTTCTCAGTTGTTGCTCTATTTCTATATTGATGTTATTCATTGAATGTGCTTGCTATCTTAAATTGTCAGAGTATTATTGATATCGCCCGTTGAGGATCCTTTTGCGCAGGCACTTTACAGCGGGCTTGTAATAATCTATCTCCATCGCTTCAAGGGTGCGCTTCAACTCGTCCATCAGTTCTGGATAGAAAGTACACATACGGTAGGCGAGCTTCATGCAGAGCGTTTGGATGCCGGGGAACTCCTCGATGCTGACCATGTGCTCGAAACAGAAGTCGAGGAAATCTGTCCGAAGGTCTTCCTCGTTCATTTTCAGTCGCTCGATGATATTCAGCGTCAGCCGCCTCACAGACGAATTATCTGTCTGCATGGCTTGGTTTATCAGTTCATTGAGTATCGTCTGCAGTTCCGACAACTCTTTGTCTGTGGCTTTGGTCAGTCCCCATAAGGCATTCCTTGCCACACAATAGTCCGAATCGAACACATATCGTTGTGCAAAGCCGAGGAAATCGCCTGAAGCCCTGACTTCCCGATATATCTCCTGCGCTCCGCCTTCACTAAATGTCTGTCTCAACCTCTCGTTTGTTATCGCCATATCATATTAATTTAGCTTTCTAATTTTTCCCAAATCAACTGCAAAGGTATGCTCTTCCGCACACTTCGCCAAATATCTGGGATATTCTGCAGGGTTTTGTGACGAATGACAAGATTATTTTCGTACCTTTGCATCCCGTATGAACAAAGGTCGCAAAGAAACATTAACGACGCGCATCATCAGCACCACGTTCATGGTGGTGGCATTAGCGGTGTTCAAACCCTTCGGACTGGATGCGTGGCAGTGGCAGGCATACGTGCATCTGATGGTATTAGGGGTGATGGGAATCTTAATCTGCATGTTGACCGATGCCATCTTGAAATATGTGATCAAGAAGCCGAGATCGTACGATAAGGGTGTCAGCTACATCATCCGTCGCAATCTTTGGTTTCAGTTCGTCAACACACCACTCGTGTCATTGGGCATCTGCCTCTATCGTCATTTTGTGTTGAGTGACAGGGTTGGGGGTAACCAGCTTTCAATCGTCAATTTCCTTGAAACCCTTATCATCATCGCCTTCTGCTCTTTTGCCATCGGACTATACTGGCGCTTCAAGTTCCGAAACAAGTATCTGGCGATGGAACTGGAAGAAACGAGACTGCTGAACGAAGAACTGAGAAAGATACAGGAGCCTGAGCATTCATTGCCTATAGAAGTGAAAACACCAAATGAAAAGCACCGTCCGCAGGAACTCACGCTTACTGGCACGACCAACGAATCGGTGACTCTCCAAGTTTCCCACCTATTATATATAGAGGCCGTTGGCAACTATATGAAGGTCAACTATCTGCACAACGAGCAAGTGCGTACCGACATGCTTCGTGCGACGATGAAACTGATGGAGGAAATGTTGCAGGACTATCCGATGATTGTCCGCTGCCATCGCGCCTTCTTGGTCAATCTTAGTCAAGTCGAGCAGATTGTCTCACGTTCCGGCTCCACTCAGTTGCTTATCAAACACTGCCACGAATCCATCCCCGTCTCACGTAGTAACATGGCTCAAGTCAAGGCTGCTATTACTTCTTCAAGATGAATAAAACGAATCTTCAATAAAGACAATGTGAATATTGGGAATGTAAGAGAATATACATTGTTGCTCAATGAATGACGTAACAGAAGGCTAACCATTTGGTGGTGGCAAAGATGTAAATAATCATCCAATAATGGTAGTTATTGGGTGTTTTTTTATCATATTCTGCGAAATTGGTAGATTATCAGCCAATATGTGTAATATCTATATGAAATAAAGCGCGTACCTTTGCTGTCGAAATGAGATTGAAAACTTTATAACACTAAAATTATGTTAGGCAATTTTACATTCCACAATCCTACGAAGCTGCACTTCGGTGAGGATTCTTTGAACAAACTGAGTGAAGAACTGAAAAACTATGGCAAGAAGGTGATGCTCTGCTATGGTGGTGGCAGCATCAAACGCAACGGCATCTACGACCAGGTGATGGCTGAGCTGAAGAAGGCTGGCTGTGAGGTGGTGGAGATGGCGGGTGTGATGCCGAACCCCACGATAGAGAAGGTGTTGGAAGGTGCCCACACGGCTCGCAAGGAGAATGTGGATCTCATCCTCGGTGTGGGCGGTGGCTCTACCATTGACTATTGCAAGGCGGTAGCGGGAAGTGCATGGTACGATGGCGACCCTTGGGAGTATTATTTCAAGAACTGGCAACCGATGACCTGCCGTTGGATTCCTGTGGGTTGTGTGCTCACAATGGCTGGCACTGGCTCTGAGATGGACAGCTGTTCGGTCATCTCCAGTCACTCGGAGAACCGCAAGTTGTTCTATAACTTCCGCAACCCTGATTTCTCCATTCTCAACCCTCGCTTCACGTTCACCGTTCCCAAGTATCAGATGGTGGCTGGCATCTACGACATCATGAGCCACATTCTGGAGCAGTATCTCTCGGGCACCGATGACAACACCAGCGACTACATTGCCGAAGGACTGATGCGCTCGCTCATCGTCAGCAGCCGCAAGGCTAACGTGAATCCTGAGGACTACGAGGCTCGCTCGAACATCATGTGGACAGCCACTTGGGCACTCAACACGCTCATCGACCGCGCCAAGGCTACCGACTGGATGGTTCACATGCTGGGACAGGCTGTGGCTGCCTTCACCGATGCCACTCATGGTCACACGCTCGCTGCCGTCAGCGGTGCCTACTACCGTCTGCTCATCAGCAAATCGCCCGATGCCGTGCAGAAGTTCAAGCGTCTGGCAATGAACGTATGGGGCATTTCTGCAGAAGGAAAGACAGACGAGCGGATTGCTATGGAAGGTCTTGAGACGATGGAACAGTGGATGCGCGAACTGGGATTGGCGATGAACATCACCGACTGCGGTGCCAAACCCGAGCTGATTGAGGGTATGGCTGATGCTTGCCCTATCTGTCAGGGTGGCTACTACATCCTGAATCGCGACGAAGTAGTACAGGTTTTGAAGGAAAGCCTGTAATTAATTGAAAATTGAGAATTGAGAATTGAGAATTAAAGCTTTATTGCTGGGTCTTATGATAGCAGCAAACGGTTTTGCTCAGGGTGTGATTGATGTGCACTCGCACCTCATCACTCCTGAGTTTGTGTCGGCTCTCGAAAGCGAGGGGCGACTGATGGACGAGGGATTCCCCTTGCCGAAGTATGACGTGGATAATCATCTCAGATGGATGGACGAGGCTGGCGTAGAGACATCGGTGTTGACATTGGCGGCTCCACAACCTTCGTCAGCGGAGATGGTGAGACAAACCAATGAGGTTGCCGCGCGCATCAAGAAGGAACACCCAGGACGATTTCTGTTCTGTGCAGCCCTCCCTCAATCGGATGTGTCGAAATCCATAGAAGAGGCGAAGTATGCGCTCGATGTGCTGAAGGCTGATGGCATCAAATTGGCGACAAACATTGATGGACAGTATCTTGGCACACCCGAACTCGACACGCTCTTTTCGGTGTTGAACGAACGAAAGGCTGTGGTGATTCTGCATCCCCATCGCCCAGAACCCGTGAATCGGCAGGTGATGCAGCAGACACCGCTCGCCATGCAGGAATATCTCTCGGAGACCACCCGTGCCGTGTCGAACATGATTTCACGAAATGTGCTGGCCCGCTACAATGACATCAAGGTGGTGGTTCCCCATTGCGGTGCCTATCTGCCTTTGGCTATTCCCCGCATGAAATCGCTGACTCCCGTGATGCAGGCGAACAAGATGGTGGGCGAGATTAACTATGAAGCCAACCTCCGCACCCTCTATTACGACCTTGCAGGGGCACACTCTCCAGAGGTCATCCGCATGCTGCTCACCATCACCACGCCCGACCACCTGCTCTACGGCTCCGACTATCCCTACGTCGCTCCGCAAGTGCTCACGCAGAGTCTGGCGAGGATGAAGGACTATCTGTCGAAAGAGCCCGACCTTGCCCCCTTCAAGGAGATGATACTCTGGAAAAATGCCAAATGGTTGTTGGGACAAACGGGTGAAAAACCGACGGCTGAGCATGCTGTCCAAAATATGATTGTCCGCATTGCCGAGATTGAGGTCTATCCGCAGTATTTGAAGGAATATCTCGCTTTTGCCAACGAGGTGGACCGCCTGAGTGTGGAACGTGAGCCTGGCGTCATCTGCCTGTATCCCATGCAGAGTGCTGAAGACTCATGCCAGATTCGCATCCTCGAAATCTATGCTTCGGAGGAAGCCTATCAGCAGCACTTGAAGACCGACCACTTCCAGAAGTACAAGCAGGGCACACTCCACATGGTGAAAGACCTGAAACTGCCCACCATGAAGCCCCTCGATCCTGAAACCATGAAACTAATATTTAATAAACAAAGATAACGATGAAACAAATTCTATTATTGTTAGCAGCCATGCTGCTGTGCTGCTGTTCTTCGGACAGCGAGGTGAAAGCGGATGTGCCTTCTAATGTAGGCAAGACATTAGTTGTGTATTACAGCTACACAGGCAACTGCCGCGAGATAGTGAGCACGCTGACCAGTCAGATGGAGGCGGATGTGCTAGAAATTCAGCCTGCTGAGAAGGGGCTGAAATATGAGGCGAACAATTATGCGTTGGGCACTCAGTTGCTGAATGCCATCAAGGCGAACCCCAACAATGCCAGCAGCTATCCTGCCATAGACCCTGTGATGACATCGCTAGACGACTATCAGAACGTCATCATCGTCACGCCATTGTGGTGGAGCCAGATGGCTGCCATCATGCAGACCTATCTCTTTCAAAACGCTTCGCAAATGGCAGGAAAGCATGTGGGGATGATTGTGTCGAGTGCCAGCAGCGGCATCTCGCAAGTGGTGAATGATGCCAAGCGGCTATTGCCCGATGTGACATGGATGGGCGATGCATTGTGGATAAACAATTCGAATCGCAGCAATAAAACATCGTTAATCCGAAACTGGATTAAAACGCTGAATTTTGCTGAAGAACAAACGTCTATGAAAGAAATGTATATCACCATTGGAGGACAAACGAAGAGTGTAACGCTGGTTGATAATGATGCCACGCGCGAGTTGGTTGCCGCTCTTCAGTACGCACCCATCACGGTAACTCTCAATGACAACAATTTTGAGATATGGGGTTCATTGGGCAGAACGCTGACAACGAAAAACGAGCAGATGACAGCCCAACCTGGCGATGTGGTGCTCTATAACGGTAGCAACATCTGTTTGTTCTATGGCAGCAGTTCTTGGAGCTATACCCGTTTGGGACATATCGACGGACTGTCAGAAAGCGAACTCCGCACATTCCTGAAGGCTGGCCATAACAACATCAGTGTGACACTTTCGCTTACTTCAGCTACGACCGCCATCAAGAGCGTCAATGGTAATCGTATGGAAGATGGAGCATATTACACCCTGAATGGCGTGAAGGTCGAGAATCCTTCCAAGGGTGTCTATATCAAGAACGGGAGAAAGGTGGTGTTATAAGAAATATAACACAGAGCCTGTTTCGCTGACATGGATTAATCCAATCGTGACTTCGGTTGCAAACTCTGGCGGTATTCGCTGGGCGACAGACCGAGATGCTTGGTGCAGTAGCGACTGAAATAGGAGAGCGTGGCGAAGTTCATGCGTTCGGCGATTTGGGTGAGCGACAGGCGTTCGTCAGCCAGATAGTCTTTGAGGATGGGAATGGTGTGGCGGTCGATGTAGGAGGTGACACTGTGACCCGTCACACGTTTGATGGTGGCGGAGAGATACTTGGGCGACACGTGCAAACGCTCGGCATAGTAGCTCACATCGCGCTCTGTTCGGCTGATGCCAGTGGCAAGCAGAGCCATGAGTTGCTTCACGATGTAGGCGGTGCGGTCGGAATGGGTGTCTGTGGCATCACGCTGGGCGTGAACCTCAAAGATGTCGTACATCATTGTCAGACAAAGGCTGCCCATCAGTTCCCGATAGAACTGCATGTGGCTGCCACCCATACGGTCACGCAGACGATGGAAATCATCCAGCAGGTGTTGCGCCTGTTCGTCAGAGAGTTTGATGACTGGGTTTTGATTCAGCGAAATACTGCCCCCGATGCTATAGTTATTCGATGGTAGCAGGTTCTGCAGGAACTTGTAATCGGCAGCAAACCATTCCACCTGCAAATCGGCATGTGCCGCAAGGTTCTTCACTCTATCGGGCATCGGAATCACCACAAGGTCGTTCTTCACGATATGGTAGCACCGCTCGTTGAACACAAAGCTGCCTTCGCCAGCCATGCAGAGCAGGTGCATGCAGGTGTGGCTCAACTCATGGGCATTCATCTCTTGGAAATCTGTGGAATATTGAAAATCAGCTTTCATATCGTTCTCTTTGGACTGCGAAGATACTCACTATTTCAGATATAAACGAATGTTTTCTGCAAAAAGTGAAAATCGTGATGCAATTTGTGAAACAAACATATCTGTTAATCATCGTAACTTTGCACCCAGTTAGAAACTTAAAAACGATACGATAATGGATTTCAGAATGCAAGATCGCATGGAGTTGAAGGCATTAGTAGACTTCTATGCAACAGAGAGTGACAAAAACAATCAGGACTGCTACGTTGA
>ONDH01000062.1 GCA_900316505.1 uncultured Prevotellaceae bacterium | reverse complement strand
CTTCAGGTGGTGTTCGCCATTATCGGTGGAATACTCCAACTCATCCTCAGCATCTTCGGATTATGGAAAGACTGATTATTTTAAAAACCATATTAAAGCATCAATTATATGAGAACAAAGATTGGACAACTTATCAAAGAAGAAGTAGAACGCCAAGGGCTGACCGCCGACCAGTTTGCCGGACTCATCAGCACCTCGCGCACCAATGTGTATCACATCTTCAACCGCGAAAACATCGACATGGAACTGCTCGTGCGCATCTCCAGCGCCCTGCACCGCAACTTCTTCACAGAGTTGTACAAGGACATGTCAGTTCTGTTAGGTGCCTCAGAACCTCCCGCCACCATGGCCAATTATCAACTGGCATCACTGGGCAGTCTGATCAGTAAAGAGATTGACGGTTGCACCTACACCTTCCCAGAGTATTCCAAAGACCGTGAAGGCCTCAAGGCCATGCTCAAGGAGTATTTCGAGAGCGACCATCGCAAGCCGCTCCTGATTTTGGAAAGTGGATTCACCTTCGGTGCCAAAGAAGTGGTGAAACAAATGGCAAGGGAAGTGTTTCATGGGTGTGATTCCACCCCATGTCCTAAAATGCTTGATGTGACAAAGGTGAAGATCATGCCGGAAAGAGTTCTCGTGGACTATATCGACAAGAACACCTACGACTCTTTGGAGGAGAGCAATCGTCGCCTGAACGAGCTCTGCCAAATACAGAAGGAAGTGACTAAGAAATTCGTGTGCATCATCCATACCGACCCCACCGTATCTATCACCGGAGCCGATGAAGAAAACTCGTTTGACCAATGGGGAAGCGAATATAAAATGATGGTTTCACGTTTCGAACAATGCTTCATCACGGTATACCGTTGGGGCAGGCAAAGTCTCTTGTCGTGGGCAGTTGACAACAATTTGCATGAATATGTGGTCAACTACATCCGCAACCATCATCTGAAGGGAAATACTCCTGTAGATTACCAGCTGTCGAATATTGAAGTGCCTCTTGACCAAATTCTCCTTGGACTAAGTGCATTAAACGAACCAGCAGACTATCCTACCGCCCATACTTATAGTCCGAAAGAATGGGAGTTTGTCTCTACGTTCATCAGCGAGAAACGCGACATCAGTGAGGAATTCGACCTTCGCAAGTTCACTTTGGATATCATTAATTTCAATGAAAACAATGAATTGGAAGAACAGCTTGATGCACGCAGAAAAAAAGAAGCAGCGGATGCTTATGAAAAGAAAGTAAAAGAAAGTGGTAGAGACTGGTATGTCGAAGTGGAAATCGGCATTGAAGTGGAAGGCAACATGTTTGATAGTGAAAAAATATCTTTGCCTGAACGGGTGGTAAACGTGCTGAGTTATAGACAGACCTGAAAGGACTCGACGACTATGATGATTGGGAGGAGTTTGACAAATGGCTGAAACAGCATCACCCGGAATTGGTGAAAGAACTGACAGAAGTCGCAGAAGACCATATGATCGAACAGTTGGATTTCGATAATGATGGCAATTATCGTAACTACATTCCTTGCGAAGACTTGGGCGGCTGCTGGGGTATCATGCCAAATCTTGAATATAAGTTCGATTTATACGGATTACCAAAATGGGAATAGTCCCAATGAGCCCACGCTCAACTACCACAACCTCGACAGCCGGGTGCAGAACGGCGGCGATGCCATGACCATCTTCCAAACTGAAAAAGGAGGCTGAGCCGGCAGAAAACTATTGCTGATTGTTCATAGATGCATCATTTTTCGATATTAACAATAACAAATTAATCATTTATCAATTATGGACGCAAAAAAATTTCACAACAAATTCATGGCACTCGAAGAGGCCGCCAAGAACGAGATTGTCGAACTACTGAAGAACAACCCCAAGGGTCGATTTATTCAGCCAAACGACCATTATGATGAAGACGATTTTCACTTTACCGAAGGCGTTTGGGCATTGACCGGCGATGAAGACGCAATAATTGTAACCGCTGTGGGTCTTTTTGACGATGACAAACTGATGGTCAGAGCGCAGATGATGGACTGTGACTACAACAACAACGAATGGTTCGCCTTTGACGAATTCACACACTGCTACTGGGAGCTATATGAGTTTGTGGTAAACCATCTGGACGATGCAGACACTGAGCCAGTGATTGTGAATGATACCAGCGAGGATGACCTCGATGACGACGATGACAATGACTACGAAAATGACGATGATGATGCGTCAAAATGTCGCGTCGTAGATGGTGTGGGCATCATTCCAGAGGGAGCAACGGAAATCGGAGAAGATGCTTTTTATGATTGTAAAAACCTTACCAGCATCGTCATCCCCGACTCGGTGGAGGAAATCGGAGCTTTTGCCTTCAAGGATTGCACGGGCCTGACGAGCATCGTCATCCCTGACTCGGTGGAGAAAATCGGAGATGATGCTTTCTGTGGCTGCACGGGCCTGACGAGCATCGTCATCCCCGACTCGGTGAAGGAAATCGGAGTTTGTGTCTTCAAGGGTTGCACGGGCCTGACAAGCGTCGTCATCCCCGACTCGGTGTCGAAAATCGAAGCGGGAGCCTTCGAGGGTTGCACGGGCCTGACGAGCATCGTCATCCCTGACTCGGTGGAGAACATCGGAAATTTAGCCTTCAGGGCTTGCACGGGCTTGACGAGCATCGTCATCCCCGACTCGGTGGAGAAAATCGGAAATCGAGCTTTCCGTGGTTGTACGGGCCTGACAAGCATCGTCATCCCTGACTCGGTGAAGAAATTTGGTGATGATGTTTTCGATGAATGCACGAACCTGGAGGCCATCAATGTGCCCGCCAAGAAAATAAACTACTACAAGGAGCATTGCGACACGGCTAAATTATATTGTTACGCACACCGACCGCTGGTTCTCGCCGAAGGCGACTGCATAAAGAATGCCCCTCGTGGCAGAACCAACGGTCGCGGATGTGTAGCATACGCAACCTTACTAAACTGTTCGCGGAGCGAGAGATAGTAAAGGATGGAAGCAATAACGGCGCATTTGTAGAATTGCAAAAAGCAAGAGGCTGCTTTGTCAGGGTGACACCCATCGCCAAAGGTGAATATGAAATATCTTTCAATGGGAAACCTATCCATACATCAAAAGACGTAGATGATGTGGGAAAATGGTTGGTATCGCTGCGTGTGATCAGAGGGCTATAAATTGTTGAGTCGGAGAATAGAAATGTTGGCGCACTAGCCGATTTAACCTCATCCGGTTTGAAAGACAAATCTCTGTCAATATCCTTGACTCCCCATTCCCACCCGATGATACAAAATCATTGGGTGGGAATCAAAAGAAAACCTAACTTTGCATAAAATCAGCTGCATCTCAGCAAAACAAGCAAGCTTGATT
>ONDH01000010.1 GCA_900316505.1 uncultured Prevotellaceae bacterium | reverse complement strand
GAAGATAAGATAAACCGCATTACGGATAATCATACTTGGGTATCGAAGAAAGAATTGACGGAACAAGTGAAAGAGTTGCTTTCAGACCGCCATTTCATTTTGGGCAAGATGTTTCGTCTGCATGTTACAGAGCAAGAGGTTGTACGTTTTCGCGAGGTGAATGACCATTTGTTGGAACTGACGCGCAAAATGTTCGGTGAACATATGAAACTGTTGGAGTCTCTCAAAGGTAATCCCGTTTTGTCTGTTACTAATTGGGATAACGTTATGGTAGAGAGTGAATTAGATGTGGACGAAGATGCTAAGGTGCTACGTTTTGATGACGATGATGACTATGATTCAAATTTCACGCAGATGATTGATGCGATTGCCTGGACAGAGGACTTGGAGATTCTTTCCTGTTTCACAACTTTAGGAGAGGAATCAGAACCTGACCATCTTGATGACAGTACCACATGGGCAGAAGGTTGTCTTGATGTTCCACAGTTCAGTGATATTCGTGTCTGTTATGCTATCCATGATCTATGTACCCACAAGAACTATTCTGTTCCTGACCTTCTTCGAATTCGGTCCTATTCAGTGCAGAATATTATCACAGGTAATAGGAAACATATTGTTAGTTAATAATATCTCTTGTGAATCAGGGGACGGCTCTTTGATCCGAAAGCAACACTTAGGGCTGAAGATAGAAGAAGGAACCTCAGAGAGTTAAAGTGGGTGGAATTAACTGTGAAACAGAAAAATAACAAATATAGAGGGGTACAAAAAACTGTACTCCTCTTGCTGTTTTAAGTGTCACTCGTATACAACTTCAAACGTCACTCGTATACAACAATCAACGTCACTAATATACTCAGCTCGATGTCACTAATATACTCGCTTCTGTGTCAAGGCTATACTCACTTGTGCTTAAGGGGTATTCTCACTTCTGCTTAAGAGGTATTCTCAATCCTGTGTAAGGGCTATCCTCAAAGGGTATGTTTTAAGAATGGAAATGGAATATGTCTTAAATTGTTAAATTGTTAAATTTTTGTTTTTCATTGCTTGGGTTCTAATGACATCTGCAATTTTTTCACTACCTTTGTGGTCAAATTCTAAGTTGTATGCAGAAGATTATCGAGATAAAGGGTGGAGTGGTGCGTCATCCGCAGATGAGGATGGGGGCTCCTATCGACTTTGAGTTGCTGGCTGGTGAACAGCAGGCCATTGTGGGTGACAACGGCAGCGGCAAGACGAGATTGGTGGATGTGCTGATGGGAAAGTGTGCGCTGATGCCGATGCAGGGGGTGAAGTATGATTTCACTCCGAGCAAGGCGAAGATGGTGAGCGACAACATCAAGTATCTGTCGTTCAGGGATTCGTATGGCACGAATGAGGGGGTGTACTACTACCAGCAGCGTTGGAACCAGAATGACATTGAGGAGACTCCACTGGTGAAGGATTTGCTGGCAGAGTCGTTCCGCATAGCGGAGGAGGGACTGACGAGAAAGACAGTGTTTGACAAGTTTCTGGTGCGTGACGAGACGCCTGAGCAGGAGGCTGAACGATTGCGTCAGGAAGAGGAGGATAGGGTGCTGATGCACAATGAGTTGGAGAAGGTTAGAAAGCATCTGTATGAGATATTCCATCTGGAGCAGTTGTTGGATAAGCATATCATCTTGCTGAGCAGTGGTGAACTGAGGAAGTTTCAGTTGACGAAGACGCTGATGACGAATCCGAGGGTGCTCATCATGGATAATCCTTTCATAGGATTGGATGTGACGGCTCGTGCCCAATTGGCGGAGTTTCTGACTTTGCTGACGAAGGAGACGAATGTGTCGGTGGTGCTGGTGCTGTCGAAAACGGATGACATTCCTGACTTCATCACGCATGTGGTGTCAGTGAAGGATTTGAAGGTGGGACAGAAGATGACGCTGCAGGCTTATCTGGAGAGCAGGGAGTCTGTGCCGGCACGAATGCTGAGCGAGGAGAAGGAGAAGGCGATACTCGAGTTAGGAGTGAGGAGTGAGGAGCTAAAGGTTCCTAATTCAACTGTCATCGAGTTTCGTCATGTGAATATCCGCTATGGGGAGCGCACCATCTTGAAGGATTTGAACCTGATGGTGAAGGAGGGTGAGCATTGGGCGCTGAATGGTGAGAACGGGGCTGGCAAATCGACGTTGCTGAGCATTGTGTGTGCGGATAATCCGCAGAGTTACGCGAATGACATCGTGCTGTTTGGTCATCAGCGTGGCAAGGGTGAGAGCATTTGGGACATCAAGCGGCATATCGGTTACATTTCTCCTGAGATGCACCGTGCCTATATGAAGGATGTACCTGCCATCGACATTGTGGCGAGCGGATTGAGCGATGTGTCGGGCTTGTATAAAAAGCCGAAACCAGAACAGAGGGCGATGTGCGAGTTCTGGATGGACATCTTCGGCATCAAGCGGTATGCTGACACGACGTTCCTGCATTTGAGCAGTGGTGAACAACGTCTGGTGCTGTTGGCAAGGGCGTTTGTGAAAGACCCTGCGCTGCTGATTCTTGATGAACCGCTGCATGGGCTTGACTTGAAGAACCGACGGTTGGTGAAGGACATCATCGAGGTGTTCTGTCAACGGAAGCACAAGACTCTGCTGATGGTGACGCACTATCGGGAGGAGTATCCGAAGAACATTGACCACGAGATTTACTTGAAGAAAGTTGACAATTGACAGTTGACAATTGACAGTTTATTGCGGCAAGCCGCCGAAGGAAACATGGAAAATAGTGTTGGAACACTTACAAAATCCTATAAATCTGAATCTGGTAAATCATCCCGAAGGGGTATGTCTTTATAAAAAACAAGTTCCTGCGGAACGATTGAACGGATTGAACGGATGAGAACGGAGATATTTTTTTAACCACGGATTTAGCCGATTAAACGGATTTTTTTTGACTACGAACCTTCAGCTCGGCGTAGCCAATTATACGAATTGAACGAATTGGGAGAGCCTCGGCGGCTCTTGCGCTTCGCTAAATGACAAATGAAAAATGATAAAGATGGTCACACGGATGGCTGATGGAGCAGGAAGCACGCCTTTGCGGCGTGAGAGGGGAATGCCCTGCGGGCAGAAATCGAACAAATCGTTTCAAATCAAACAAATATAAATCCAAACAAGATAATCCATATATCGTATAAATCCGCTGAATCAGCTGAATCCGTGGTTTGAGGATTTACGAGTGCTTTTGTTTACTTCCGAAACTTTAATTAATTATTATATGAAACTGATTTATTTTCATGGTTTTGGTTCCTCGCATGCAAGTGGAACCGTTGAGACTTTGAGAAGGGAACTGCCGAATGATGAGGTGGTGGCTCCTGATATTCCTGTTGACCCAGCGGAGGCGCTGCCGTATCTGAAGGAATTGTGTGAGAAGGAACAGCCCGACATGATTGTGGGTACGAGCATGGGAGGTATGTATGCCCAGCAGATGAGGGGCTTCAAGCGTATTCTGGTGAATCCTGCTTTCACGATGTCCACCAATTCGAAGGTGCTGAAGACGGGTGAGTATCATTTCTTCAATGGCAGGTATGATGGTGCGAAGACGTTCCGCATCACTCGTGACATCATCCAGCATTTCAACCAGATGGAACGTCAGCAATTCAAGGACATTACGGAGGAGGAGAAACAGCTGTGCTGGTGTCTGGTGGGACTGCACGACACCACGGTGACTAATGCTGAGGCGCTCTTCAAGAAGAACTACCTGGCTGACCATGTTATCCGTTTCGACGGCGAACACCAACTGACGGAAAAGGTGATTAAGAAGGTGGTGCTGCCGCTGGTGGAAAAGCTTAGATAGTTGACAGTTGACAGTTGAGTAATTAAGAGTTAAGAATTAAGAAATGAAAAAGAGAATGGGGATGTCCTCATTCTCTTTTTTGTGATTTGAAGTTTGTGTAGATCACTTCCAGTTTTATCTTGTCTGTTTTTCCTCCAACCAGTCGGGCACTGCTCATGCTGAAGTCGTGGTTGAGCTTGACGATGTTGCCTGAGGAGTCTTTGGTGGGTTGGACAGGAATGAGG
This sequence comes from uncultured Prevotellaceae bacterium, assembly GCA_900316505.1. Lineage (GTDB taxonomy): Bacteria > Bacteroidota > Bacteroidia > Bacteroidales > Bacteroidaceae > Minthosoma. The sequence goes on along the minus strand of ONDH01000010.1, from coordinate 61,814 downwards.
AGCACCTTGTTCCAGTTGGCAGTGGCTTTGCCTTCTTTCTTCTCTTTTGCCATGCGTGTGATGAGACGGGCTATGTTGCTAAACTGGTAGGTGTTGGTGCTCTTGTTGAAGGAGGCAAGATAGGACTCCTTGCTGTCGTTCACCTGATAGTTCTCGAAGAATCCGTTGAGGTAGTCGTCAAGACGCACCAAAAGGACGGTGCTGGGGATGTTGAGCTTGAAGGGGCTGTCCACCACGTCGTTGTAGCGCGTGAAGGTGAGCTTGGCTGAGTTGATGGTATCTTGCACGTTGATTTGATCAGCCGGAATGGTGGCAAGCGTGAAGATGCCTGCAGGACTCTTCAGATAGGTGGAGTTCTTGTCGGCAAGGAGCTTGTCGAGGTTGGAGTTCTCGAAACGGGTTGCCTGTACGACTGCATCGGTGGAGGCAAAGGATGCCATGCCGATGGTGTCGCGACGGATGTAATCGTCGTGGTAGCGGTAGAAGATGTTGAGCTGCACGAGATTGATGTATGCCATGGCTCCATCACCGTATTCGAGCTTGAAGTAGAGTCCTTTGCTGAAGGGGGTGCCACTCTTCTGCCATGCAGACGTGTTTTTGAAATACTCGGGATGAGCCTTGAAATCACGGATAATGCGTGAGCCAAGTGCTGTGGGCAGACTGACAAGGATGTTGTTCTTGTAGGTGGCTGCCCAACGCTCATCGTCCTTGATGGTGCGGTCACTGATGGTGAACCACTTGGTGGCAATGGGCTCGGAATTCTTGTCGTAGTATTTCTCTGGGTCGATGTTGGTGTAGTAGTCGGCATTGGGGTCGAGCGGCTGGTTCAGCTCATAGACGCTGAGCCGGAAGTTCTGAAGGGAGTCGCCTACGTAGTCATCGATGAAGAGTCGGAGGTCGCAGCGTGTGCAGGAGTCGTTCTTCACTGATTGCTGGACGGTGAAGCCCTCGTCGATGTGGAACTGTGCGAGGAAATCGCTCTTGACAGTCGTGTTGGTCTCTGAATCGGTGAATCGTCCCAGATATGACATGTTGGTGCGTGCCAGCACGGCATCACCTACGGGATAGGATTCAGTGGTGACGTCATAGACCTGATAGTTCTTGGTGACGAGGTCTGTCTTGGGCATCATGTCCACACCGAGCGTGGCGGTGTCTTCATCACATGCTGCCAAAAGGAGCAGTGCTGTGACCCAAGCAAGGATATGTGTGTGTTTGAACATGAAATTCTGTTGAAATCAGTTGTTTGACGCTTCTGCAATTTGCTGATAGAAAGCACTGTATGCCTCACGGAAGGAGTCACCTTCGACGGGGTCAAGCACGGGAAGACCGAGCGACTTGGCGTAGTCGATGATGGAGGGGTCAACGTCTTTGTTTTCGATAATGACGCCGTCGGCAAACTTGACACCAATCTTTTCCAGTTCGGTGTGTCCGTAGGCTTCACCACAGATGTCGGCAATGTCGGCATAGTGTGCGTCTTTGTATTCAACGAACTTGGCGCTGTCAGCACCGAGGTCTCTCTGGAATTCCTTGGGAGATACTTCCATCACCACCTTGGCATCGCGGAAAGAAGGCTCATCGTTGTATGCCTGCTTGATGTAGAAAGGTGCCAGTGCAGCAGCCCATCCGTAGCAGTGGATGATGTCGGGACGCCAACCGAGCTTCTTGACGGTTTCCAGCACACCACGTGCATAGAAGATGGCGCGCTCTCCGTTGTCGGCATATTCCTTGCCCTCCTTGTCGGTGAGGATGCCACGCTTCATGAAGTAGTCGTCGTTGTCGATGAAATAGACTTGCATCTTCGCGGACGTCAGTGTAGCAACTTTAATGATGAGCGGGTGGTCTGTGTCGTCAATGATGAGGTTCATGCCAGACAGACGAATGACTTCATGCAACTGGTTGCGACGCTCATTGATTCCGCCCCACTTAGGGGAGAATGTTCTGATCTCGTAGCCGAGCTCCTGAATGGATTGGGGCAGGATGTGCCCTTTCACCGAACATGCGTTCTCTGACACAAAAGGCTCGATTTCTGTTGTGATGAATAGTACTTTCTTTGCTTCCATGTTAAATTTTGCTTTCCGTTATATACGGAAAGTTATGCAAAGGTACGACTTTTTATTGGGAAAAAGGTCGTTTTTTTTGTTTAATTATGAAAATTAGCCCTCAAAAGGAAGGCTGAATTGGCAGTTTGCCATTTCTCCGAGTTGGAAAGGACCCGTTGGAATCTTGCGCCGCAACACTTCAAGGGAGAAATCCACTCCGGCTATGATGCCATAGCTGCGCAGGGTGGTTTCCACGGTCTTTCTTGCCAGTTCGGGGTGATTGTTCTCTTCGCTCAAATGGCAGAGCCATACGTGTTTGAGGTGTTCGTGGAAGTTCTCGGCAAGGGCAATGGCTGACTTCTTGTTGGACAGGTGTCCATGTCCGCTGACAATGCGCTCCTTCAGAATCTCGGGATAGCGCCCCTGCTGCAGCATCTCCTCGTCGTAGTTGGCTTCGAGGATGAGGTGGGTGCTTTTCTGGATGTAGTTGCGCACATTTTCTGTCACGTCACCCACATCGGTCATGACGGTGAAGCGGTAGTCGCCCACTTCAATGTAATAGCCCACATTTTCTGAAGCGTCGTGGGGAAGGGAGAATGCGGTGATGCGGAAACTGCCAATCTCGAAGGGTTCTTCCTTGTCGATGTGGTGGCGATTCTCCACAGGTATCTTCACGGAGCTTTGCCAGTTTCTGTCCATCCCGTCGTGGATGAGTGGCGTGGTATAGACGGGGATGGCATATTCCTTGCTGAGTTTTCCGGCAGACTTGATGTGATCGGCATGGTCGTGGGTGATAATCATGCCCTTCACCTTGCCAATCTTCAAGCCGTATTCCAGCATGTTCTTTTTGATACGACGAATGCCTATGCCACAGTCAATGAGAATGGCATCAGTATCTGTCGCAAGATAGTAGCAGTTGCCACAACTGCCACTTCCAAAACTGAAAAATGTCAAATTCATCGGATTCCTTTCCTCTCAACTCTTACCTCTCGCTGTTCATCTCTCACTTTTCAACAGGCAGATTGAGTGCAATGAAATCCTCATCCAGTTGTTTCTGGTCAACGAACGATGGTGCATCGAGCATCACATCGCGTCCGCTGTTGTTCTTCGGGAATGCGATGCAGTCGCGGATGGAATCAAGCCCTGCGAAGATGCTCACCCAACGGTCCAGTCCGTATGCAAGACCACCATGCGGAGGTGCGCCGTACTTGAAGGCATTCATGAGGAAGCCAAACTGTTCCTCTGCCTTCTCGGGAGTGAAGCCCAATATCTCGAACATCTTTGCTTGCAGTTTCGGGTCGTGGATACGGATGGAACCGCCACCCACTTCGATGCCGTTGCACACCATGTCGTAGGCATCGGCACGAACAGCGGCAGGGTCGGTGTCGAGAAGGTGGATGTCTTCGTCCATGGGGTGTGTGAACGGATGGTGCATCGCCATCAGACGCTGCTCTTCATCGCTCCACTCGAACATGGGGAATTCAGTTACCCACAGGAGGGCAAACTTGTTCTTGTCTCTCAAACCAAGGCGTTCGCCCATCTCAAGACGCAGTTCGCACAGCTGCTTGCGTGTCTTCATGGCATCGGCACCTGAGAGGATGAGGATGAGGTCGCCAGGATTAGCACCCATCTTCTCCTTCAATGCCTGCAAATCTTCCTGTGTGTAGAACTTATCGACAGAAGACTTCACGCTGCCGTCTTCCTGCACACGGGCATACACCATGCCTTTCGCTCCAATCTGTGGACGCTTCACCCATTCGGTCAGCTTGTCAATGTCCTTTCTGGTGTAGGATGCACAGCCGGGTGCACAGATGCCACCAATGTACGCTGCATCGTCGAACACGGCAAAGGTGCCTTTCTTCAGCACGTCATCCAGCTCTACAAACTCCATGCCGAAACGCATGTCGGGCTTGTCGGAACCGAAACGCTTCATACATTCTATCCAAGGCAAGCGGAGGAAATCACCTTCAATCTCCACACCACGCAATTCCTTGAACAAGTGCTTTGCCATGCCTTCGAAGGTCTGAATGATGTCTTCCTGAGTGACGAAGGACATTTCGCAGTCAATCTGTGTGAATTCTGGCTGACGGTCGGCACGAAGGTCTTCGTCACGGAAGCATTTCACAATCTGGAAGTAGCGGTCGAAACCTGCCACCATGAGAAGCTGCTTCAAGGTCTGAGGCGACTGGGGCAGGGCATAGAACTGTCCGGGGTTCATGCGTGAAGGCACGATGAAGTCACGTGCTCCTTCAGGAGTGGAACCAATCAGCATAGGCGTTTCCACTTCGAGGAAACCGAGGTTGCTGAGATAGTTGCGCACAGCGATGCAGAACTTGTGGCGCAGTTCCAAATTCTTGCGCACAGCATTGCGACGCAAGTCGAGATAGCGGTATTTCATGCGAAGGTCATCGCCACCATCAGAGTTGTCCTCAATCGTGAAAGGAGGAGTGACAGATTCATTCAGCACTGTCAACTCGCTCACCTCAATTTCAATGTCACCTGTAGGGATGTTCTTGTTCTTGCTGTATCGTTCAGCAACCGTTCCCTGCACCTGAATCACAAACTCACGTCCCAACTTGTTGGCACGTTCACACAACGGAGCGTTCGTCTCCTCATTAAACACCAACTGTGTGATGCCGTAGCGGTCACGCAAATCAACAAAAGTCAGCGCACCCATCTTTCTTGTGCGCTGTACCCATCCGGCAAGTGTCACTTGCTTGCCTGTGTCGGAGAGTCTCAACTCCCCATTGGTATGTGTTCTATACATATTTATATATATGTTATGTTATTCAATTTTCTGAAGTTAAAAATGAAGTTAAAATGGGAGTTAAAAGTGAAGTTAATTTACTTCCATTATCATTTCCCGTTTCACTTCCGAAAGTTGAGTTATGTTATTTCTTTTTGCAAAGGTAGCACATTTTTTTGAATTATGTGTCAAGATAGGGTCGGAAACTATCAAAATGGACAAATATTCCGACACGTGCCAGCCTTCCGTGTTGAAGTGCATCTTGCGAATGGCTTCAGACGGTCTGGCTGTTTCGGAGCACCATGACAGCCCAATTGTTTCGTTCGAAGGTCTGTTCGAGAGAGAGGTGATTCTGACGGGCTGTTTGTTCCATCTCTGGCACATCTTCGGTGAAGAAACCGGATATGATGAGCTTGCCCTGTGGTGCAAGATGCAGCACGTAGGTGGGCATATCGTTGGTGAGGATGTTCTTGTGGATGTTGGCAACGATGGTGTGGAACTCATCCTGAATGGCTGTGGCATCGCCTTGCAAGACGCATGCGTTGTCGATTTCGTTGAGGGCAAAGTTCTCACGGGCGTTCTCCACACTGAAGGGATCTATGTCGATGGCTACGACTTCCTGAGCGCCTCGCTTCGCCATGGCAATGCCAAGCACACCAGTGCCAGTGCCCATGTCGAGCACACGTTGGGATGTGAAATCTTGCTTGAGCAGGAAGGAGGTGATTTGGTAGGTGGTTTCGTGAGAACCCGAGCCAAATGCCATGCGTGGGTTGAGCCGTATGCCAAATTCACGTTCGAGGATAGGGTCAAAACTGTTCTGCTCCCATTCAGCGTTCCAGTCTTTGTTCTCCAAAGTGTGGAGTGTGTAGGTGAGTGTCACATCGGGGATGAAGATGTCTGCAAGAGTGCTTTTGAGGATTTCTTCATCGAATTGGTCTTCTGGAATGTATGCCTTGATACCCGTGTCGGTCACTTCGAAGGAATCATAGCCGACCTCTCCGAGCAGGGCGGTGAGTACATCGCAGGTGACTTCGGAGTAGGGGGTGATGGTAATGTCTGCGTAGAGGTAAAGCATAGGAAAAGGGTGGAGTGAAAGGTGTGGGGGATGAGAGGATGGTCAGTCTTGCTCTCGAATGGTGAGGTCCATGAGGTCTTGGTAGTCACCCTTGAACACATTGATGTCCACATCTCCATTGATGCCATCGACTCTGCCTGCATCGGTGTGTTGCCAAAAAGCCCATTCACCTTTATACTCGAGGGTGTCAACGTAGTAATGGGCTATCCAATAGGGATAGTGGTCGAAGTCGGGGGTGTTGAGATAGGAGGTGCGGAATTTGTAACCTGTGTAGAGGATGGGGGTGACGCTATAGTGCTTTTCTACATAATCCATCCATTGCAGCACCTCATGCCTGAGTTGGGAAGGGGTGCAGTTGCCGAGTTCCTCCACGTCAAGCACAGGTGGCAGGTCGTGTTCGTCGAGCTGCACCATCTTGCAGAAGTGCTTGGCTTGTGCCTTGCCTGAGGAGGAGGGGCTGAAGTAGTGGTACGCTCCGCGCACAATGTCGTTCTTCTTGGCATTGTGAAAGTTCTGGTTGAAGTTCTCATCCCAGATGTTGGTGCCTTCGGTAGCCTTGACGAAGACAAAGGAGACGGGTGCGCCTTGTATCTGTGCATTGCGCAGCTTGTTCCAATCGATGTCTCCCTGATAGTGGGAGATGTCCAAACCACGCACTTTCCCGTCAGGGTAGGTGACGTGTCCGTAGAGGGCTTTCCACCGAAAAGAGTAGGGACCCACGAAGGTCTTATAGAAGAAAGCGATGTAGGCAACGATGATAATGGCAAGCGCTGTCCATAGGACATAAGAAGGCACACGGCGAAGTGGGTTTCGTCGTGTGCCTTTTTTCTTACGTTTTGTTGTCTTTCGCTTAGTGGGCATTACTTAGCCTGTTCTAACTTTAGAGTGATGGTAGGCTGGTCGCACACTTCTGTTGGACCCCAGTACTGGATAGGACCAGGATATACGTATGCAGTTTCTCTTGCCCACTCGTCACGATGTGCAGCGAAGTACTTGAATGGAGCGCCATCCAACTCAACAAGTGCCTTGCGGATGACAGGCTTCATCTTACCATTGCGCTTCTCGAGGTTCATCATCATGGTGATTGGCACACCACCGGCAATCCACTCAGCAGCAGGAGCTGTGGTGTTCTTGATGACAGACATGTAACCAGTCTTGCCATTGGCAATGAGGCGAGATGCGTTGTAACCCAATGAGTAGCAGTAGTCAGCATCGTAGTTAGAAGGAGCAGCGCAACGACCTTCGTAACCGAAGAAGTGGTGCTGTGTGCCGAACTTGCCAACATACTTGCCCTGGTGCTTCCAGATGGCGAGCTTGTCTGCCACCATGCGAGAGAGCAGCTTCTCGGTCTCGATGAGAGATACCTGCACGTTTCCGTGAGGGTCGCGGTCGAGAGCGAGCTGAGCAGCCACATCAGAAGGAAGTGACTTGAACACGTTGAGGTTCTCCTTAGAGAGATGACGCTTCACGAACTCAATCTGTTCGTTGCCGCTGTTGATGCTCTGAGCTTCTGGCAATGCAAGCACGTCGTTGAGCTCAGCGATGAGCTTCTTGATGGCTGGAATGAACTCGATGATACCTTCAGGAATCACCACTGTACCGAAGTTGTTGCCATCTTCAGCACGCTTAGCTACAGCGGTGGCGATGTATGTAACAACGTCATCGAGTGACATAGCCTTAGCCTCTACCTCCTCTGATACGAGGCAGATGTTAGGCTGGCACTGAAGTGCGCACTCAAGGGCGATGTGAGAAGCTGAACGACCCATCACCTTGATGAAGTGCCAGTATTTACGTGCTGAGTTACAGTCGCGCTGGATGTTACCGATGAGCTCTGAGTAAGTCTTACATGCAGTGTCGAAACCGAAAGAAGTCTCAATCTGCTCGTTCTTCAGGTCTCCGTCGATAGTCTTAGGACAGCCAATCACCTGAACGCCATACTTCTTGGCAGCATAGTACTCTGCCAATACACAAGCGTTGGTGTTAGAGTCGTCACCACCGATGATGACGAGTGCCTTAATCTTCAGTTCGCGAAGAATCTGGATACCCTTCTCAAACTGATCCTCTTCCTCCAGTTTGGTGCGGCCAGAACCGATGATGTCGAAACCACCAGTGTTACGGTACTGATCCATCAACTCAGGAGTGATTTCCATGTACTTGTGGTCAACGAGACCGCCAGGACCAAGGATGAAACCATAGAGCTTGTTAGCAGGGTTGAGTGACTTCACACCGTCGAACAGACCAGAGATCACGTTGTGACCACCAGGAGCCTGACCGCCTGAGAGGATGATACCCACGTTGAATGGTTCCAATGCAACGGGCTCACCTGGCTGGAATGTGATGACAGGCATGCCGTAAGTGTTGGGGAAGAGTTCCTTGATTTCAGCCTGATTACCAACAGACTGAGTGGCAGCACCTTCAACAGCCTTTACAGGACCCTGAAGTGCTTTTGGAAGCTTGGGCTGATAAGCAGCACGAGCTTTCTGAAGATTTGAAATTGCCATAATAAGTTATGTTTTAATAGTTATAATTATCAAATTGTCAATTATTTGTTGAGCGATTCGCGAGCTGCCTCAATGTAGCAAAGTGCTTCCTTGCACTTGTCAGTCACGTATTGCCAGTCGCCTGCCTTCACTTTGTCAGAAGGGAAGAGCTTGGAACCCATGCCTACGCAGAACACGCCAGCCTTGAACCATGCTGTGAGGTTTTCCTCTGTAGGAGCCACACCGCCAGTGACCATGATTTTTGACCAAGGCATTGGTGCTTTGAGGTTCTTCACCATAGCGGGGCCATAGACATCACCGGGGAAGAGTTTTGTGAGGTCGCAACCCAATTCCTGTGCTTTGCCCACCTCACTTACAGAACCGCAACCTGGGCAGTAAGGGATGAGACGGCGATTGCATACAGGAGCAATCTCAGGATTGAAGAGAGGACCTACTACGAAGCAAGCACCCAACTGAATGTACAAAGCTGCAGTGGGGGCATCCACCACAGAGCCAACGCCCAATGCCAACTCAGGGCATTCGGTGGCTGCGAATTTCACGCACTCTGCAAATACCTCATGGGCAAAGTCGCCACGGTTTGTGAACTCGAAGGCACGAACACCACCTTCGTAGCAAGCCTTGATGACTTTCTTTGCCACCTCTGCATCCTTGTGGTAAAACACGGGGACCATGCCTGTGCTACCAATCTTGGCCATAACAGCCAACTTGTCAAATTTTGCCATAAATGAATACTTAACTAAACTCTAATCCGAAACTCTGTGTTTTTAACGTTGAACGCGACCATTGGCATTGCCACCTGCCAGCGCTTCCACCTCTTCGATGGACACATGGTTGAAGTCTCCAGGAATGGTGTGCTTCAAAGCTGAAGCAGCCACAGCAAACTCCAATGCCTCACCCTGTGTGGGCTTGGTCAGCAAGCCGTGGATGAGACCTCCAGAGAAAGAGTCGCCACCACCCACACGGTCGATGATGGGGTTAATGTCGTAGCGCTTGCTCTGATAGAATTCCTTTCCGTCATAGATGAGTGCCTTCCAACCATTGTGAGTGGCTGAGAAACTCTCACGGAGTGTTGACACTACATATTTGAAACCGAACTCTTTGGCCATTGCCTTGAAAATGCCTTCATAACCAGCAGCGTCAGTCACACCTGCCTCCACATCAGCATCAGGCTTGAAACCAAGACACAGTTCTGCGTCTTCCTCATTGCCGATGCACACGTCAACATACTGCATCAGAGGGCGCATGATGGAGATGGCTTTCTCGCTTGTCCACAATTTCTTGCGGAAGTTGAGGTCGCACGATACGGTCACGCCATGCTTCTTAGCTGCGATACATGCCTGGCGCAGACACTCTGCGGAAGCATCGCTGATGGCTGGTGTGATGCCTGACCAGTGGAACCAGTCGGCACCTTCAAATATCTTGTCGAAATCGAAATCTTCGGGTTTTGCCTCTGCAATGGCAGAATTGGCGCGGTCGTAGATGACCTTTGAGGGGCGCATGCTGGCACCTGTCTCGGCATAGTAGAGTCCGATGCGGTTGCCGCCACGGGCAATGAAGTCAGTGTTGACGCCATACTTGCGAAGGGCGTTGACAGCAATCTGTCCAATTTCATGCTTAGGCAATTTACTTACAAACACGCTCTCATGTCCGAAGTTTGCCAAGCTGATGCCCACGTTAGCTTCTCCGCCACCTAGTATGATGTTGAACTTGTCTGCTTGAACGAAACGATAGTTTCCTTCTGGTGAAAGGCGAAGCATAATTTCGCCCATAGTTACGATTTTTGCCATGTGATAGTTCAAATGTTTCTTGTTATGTAGTTCTGTTTGTTCTCAAAAAATGTGTGTGATAAGCCAACCACACGCTAAATTAGCATGCAAATGTAAGGTTTTTTTGCGAGAAAAAAGTTGTTTTGTCCTACAAAAAAAACATAGACAGCGAAATTTTACCCATTTTAGATTTTTATATGATTAAAAAGCGTTAACTTTGCACAGTTTTTCCTGAGTCGGATTCCGAATGCCGGCATAAGATTCGGGACTAAAAAGAGATTGTGAAGATAAAATAAAATATGGAGATAACGTCCAAGATTCGTATTAAGGACATCGCGGAAAGGGCAGGGGTGTCAGTAGGCACTGTTGACCGCATCATCCATGGCCGAGGCAATGTGTCGCCTATCAGCATGGAGCGTGTGCAGAAAGTGATGGATGAAATCAACTACACCCCCAATCATTACGCATCAGCACTTGCCTCTCACAGCGTGCATCAATTTGCAGCCATTCTGCCCATGCATGAGGTGGATAGCTATTGGGCACGTGTGGAGAATGGCCTGACCGATGGTGTGAGACGTTTCAACGATTTCAAGATTTCCTTTAAGGTCTTCCGTTATGACCCGTTCAACACGGAATCGTTCAAAGTCGAGTGCCAAAGCCTCTTGGACTCCAATCCTGACACCGTCATCATTGGTCCCATCTTTAACTATAACATCATGGCGAAATTCACGGCTCAGCTGGATGAGCGTGCCATTCCCTATGCCTTGCTCGACTCCAACTGGCCAGAGTTCAACCACCGCATCTTCTACGGACAGGACTCGTTGCAGAGTGGTGCGTTTTCTGGACGCATCATGTCGTTGGCAGCCGATTCAAAAACCACGAAGATGGCACTCTTCAAGGTGCTGGGCGAAGGGCGTGTGGCGAGTCGCCAGCAAATGAACCGCGAGGTGGGTTTCCGTCAGTACATGGCAGAGCATAACCCCAAGATTGAAATTGTGGATGTGAACCTCTATGTGTACGATAAAGAGGGCATGCGGGAAATCATGCGGGATTTCTTCACCAAGAATCCTGAAATACGCCATGCCCTGTGCTTCAACTCTTCCATCCACATCATCGCTGATTTCTTGCGAACCGAGATGCCCCAGCATCCCCATGTCACGATGCTTGGCTATGATGCCGTCGATGCCAATGTGCAGTGCATCAAGAACGGGTCAGCAGACTTCCTGATAGCACAGCACCCCCAGTCGCAGGGACTTGACTGCTTCCGTTCCATGTTCAACTCCTGTGTGCTCAAGATGAACATCAAACGCGACCACTACATGGCCATCGAGTTGCTGACAAAAGAGAATATTGACTTTTATAAGGATTAGTTGAATAAACACTGAACAATAAACAGACAATCAACGTAATATACAAACCAAAAACAAATTATTTCTAACCTATTACCTTATGAAAAAATCTTTCATCAGCCCTCTTGTGGGAGGGTGCTTCTCCCTGCTGGGTCTTGTGTGCTCACAACCTATGTTGGCACAGAAGAATCAAATGCCACTTGTCTTTTCTGTAGAAAACACAGGGGCAAAGTTTGCCGAACCCAAATATGGCACAGCCGATCAGATGCCCGATGTGGCTACACTTCCCAATCCTTTTGTCTTTGCTGATAGCAAAAAGGAAGCAAAGAACTTGACACAGTGGCAGCAGCGTCGCTCGGAAATCGCCAACCAGATTCAGCACTATGAGATAGGTAAGAAACCCGCTGTGTCGATGGATGACATCGATGCACGCATGTCGGGCGACACCCTCATCGTTGATGTGCATGTCAACGGACAGGTGCTGACACTCTCCACCCCCATCTTCTATCCCAAAGAAGGTACAGCCCCTTATCCTCTCATCATTGGTGCCAGCAACAATGCCTTGCCACGCAAGTTGTTCACCGACCGCAACATCGCCATGATGACCTTCTACGAGCGTCAGGTCAACAGCTACTCCCAGATGGGACGTGGTGCAGGAGGCGGACGAGGCAACTATGCCTTCGACAAGCTCTATCCTGATTTGAAGGAGAATGGTGCATACAGCGAATGGGCGTGGGGCTTCAGCCGCTTGCTCGACGGATTGCAGAAGTTGGGTCCCGAAGTGACCAAGATTGACATGAAGCACATCGGTGTGACAGGTTGCTCCTATGCAGGCAAGATGGCACTCTTCTGCGGTGCCTTTGACGAGCGTGTCGCCCTCACTATCGCACAGGAACCCGGAGGAGGTGGTGCTGCCTCATGGCGTGTTTCACGCACATTGGGTAATGTGGAGAACCTTGACAAGACAGACTACAACTGGTTCAAGGAGAGCTTGAAGGAGAACTTCGGTGAAGAGAAAGTGAACAGACTTCCTCATGACCGTCACGAGCTTGTAGCCATGTGTTGTCCACGTGCCGTGCTGTTGCTGGGCAATCCCGACTATGAATGGCTTGCCGACCCATCCATGTATGTGTCAGCCAACGCAGCCATCAAGGTGTGGGAGCGCTTTGGCATTGCCGACCGCATTGGTTATTCCATCGTGGCAGGTCATGGACACTGCCAGCTTCCCGAAGTGCAGTACCCTGAAGTGGAAGCCTTCCTTGACAGGTTCCTTTTGGGCAAGGAAGCCAACACCACCGTACGCATAGCTCCAGAGGACTATCCTACACGCTATGATTATCGTCAATGGATCAAGTGGTGACACCATTTGTACATAGATGTTCACATCAAAAGGGGGAGAGGTCGATTGACTTCTCCCCCTTCTTCATCTTCCATCTTCCATCTTCCATTTTTTTACTCCCAGGCAGGCTCTAGCCATACTCTAAGCATACTCTAGCCTTACTCTAGCCATACTCTAGCCTTACTCATTGGAGCAGCCTAGGAACAGCCTAGGAACAGCCAAGGAGCAGCTTAGGAGGAGGCAAGGAGCAGCCTAGAGCATGGTTAAGTGTACGAAAGAGTCCTCCTTTGGTGTTCAATTAGCGTTTAATTAGACCTCAATTAGACTTCAATTAGAGTTTAATTAGAGTTCAATTGGACTTCAACATGAGATAGATCTGAATTTGAATCGAACATGTTACTACTCATCACGCCGCGCAGGCATTCCTTCTGCATTTCCGTGTGAGCCAATAATGTTCAAAATATAATATTTAATAACCGATTTTACTTGGGAATCGTATTTTATGCATAATTCATCCATTTTTCCCCACTTCAAGGGCATCAAAATGCCTCTGTCTTTCGGTGAAATGAAAAAGAGCGGCAATGGATCCATTGTCGCTCTTTTGGGGTTGGTGGAGTGGAAACTCCACGAATGAGTGAGGATTGTTCAACTTGTCGGCTTACATACCGCGTCCGTGACAATTCTTGTATTTCTTGCCGGAACCGCATGGACATGGGTCGTTGCGTCCAATCTTTGGACCATTGTTCACTATAGGTGCAATGGGTTGACGGGCACGGGTGTCAGTCTGTGCTGCCTGTGCTTGCTGACGCTGGGTCTCTGACATCTCGTCGAGGTTCTGGTGAGTCTCGGTGAGGTGCTGCTGGCTTGGCTCTTCCATGGATGAAGCTGGTGCCTGTTGCACGTCACGTTCCTGTGCAATCGGAATGGAGCAGCGCATGAGCACGGAGATGGTGCCGTCGTTGATTTCGTTGACCATCGTATCGAAGAGGTTGACAGACTCCAGTTTGAAGATGAGGAGTGGGTCTTTCTGCTCGTAGGAAGCATTCTGTACGGATTGCTTGAGCTCGTCGAGGGCACGGAGGTTTTCTTTCCATGCGTCGTCGATGGTGTGGAGCAGGATGGCTTTCTCGAATGCAACGAGAATGGAGTTGCCTTCTGTCTCGTAGGCTTCCTTGAGCGGAATGCTAATCTGATAGACACGACGTCCGTCGGTAATGGGCACCAGGATGTTCTCGTACTTCTGCCCATTGGTCTCATACACTTGCTTGATGACAGGGAATGCCACAGAGGCAAGACGGGCGCTGCGCTTCTTGAAGGAATCGATGACAATGTCGAATGCTTGGTCTTCGAGCTTCTCGCGGCTTTCGTTCTCGAAGGTCTCCATGTCGAACGGAATCTCCATGGCGAAGATGCGCAGGAAGTCTTCCTTGCAACTCTCGTAGTCACCATTTTGGAGAATGTGCACCACGCGGTCCCATATCATGTTGGCAATGTCCATGCCGATACGTTCTCCCATGAGGGCATGGCGACGACGCTCGTAGATGACCTTACGTTGCTTGTTCATGACATCGTCATATTCGAGCAGGCGCTTACGGATGCCGAAGTTGTTTTCTTCCACTTTCTTCTGGGCACGCTCGATGCTCTGGTTGATCATCTTGTGCTCAATCATCTCTCCATCTTCGAATCCAAGACGGTCCATAACTTTCGAGATGCGGTCGCTGGCAAAGAGGCGCATGAGCTTGTCTTCGAGTGACACATAGAACACGGAAGAACCGGGGTCACCTTGACGACCGGAACGTCCACGCAACTGTCTGTCCACACGACGGCTCTCATGACGCTCGGTACCGATGATGGCAAGACCTCCTGCGGCTTTCACCTCGTCGGAGAGCTTGATGTCGGTACCACGACCTGCCATGTTGGTGGCGATGGTCACGGCTCCCAGCATCTTTTCTTCCGTGGTGCCATCCTCGTTGATGACTTCACCAAGGGTGCTTTGACCTGCCAATGCCACAATGTCTGCTTCCTTCTGGTGCAGTTTCGCGTTGAGCACCTGATGGGGTATCTTGCGCATCTTCAGCATGCGTGAGAGCAATTCTGAGATTTCGACAGATGTGGTGCCGACCAACACGGGGCGTCCGAGGTTGCGCATCTTCACAATCTCCTCAATCACGGCGTTGTATTTCTCGCGGTTGGTCTTATAGACGCGGTCATTCATGTCGATGCGGGCAATGGGGCGGTTAGTGGGAATCTCCACCACATCGAGCTTGTAGATGTCCCAGAATTCGCCTGCTTCGGTGATGGCTGTACCGGTCATACCTGCCAACTTGTGATACATGCGGAAGTAGTTCTGCAGGGTGATGGTGGCGAAGGTCTGTGTGGCTGCCTCCACCTTCACACGTTCCTTAGCTTCGACTGCCTGATGGAGTCCATCGCTCCAACGGCGACCTTCCATGATACGACCAGTCTGCTCATCGACAATCTTGACTTCACCATCCATGATGACATAGTCGTCGTCTTTCACAAACATGGTGTAGGCTTTCAGCAACTGCTGGATGGTATGTACACGCTCTGCCTTGAGGGCGTAGTCCTGCATGATGGCGTCTTTCTTGGCAAGGCGCTCGTCTTCGTTCTCGAACTTCTCGTTTTCGAGTGCGGAGAGTTGTGTGGTGATGTCGGGGAGCACGAAGAATGTGTCGTCCTTCACGATGTTGGCAATGAGTTGGTTTCCCTTGTCGGTCATCTCCACAGACTTCAGCTTCTCATCCACCACGAAGAACAAAGGCTCAATTGCTTCTGGCATGCGGCGGTTGTTGTTCTCCATGTAGATTTCCTCTGTCTGCAGGAGTCCGGTCTTGATGCCTGGCTGTGAGAGGAACTTGATGAGGGCGTTGCTCTTCGGCAGACTCTTGTAGGCACGGAAGAGGGAGAGGAAACCTGCAGTGACATCGTCCTTGTTGTCCGACTCTATCAGTTTCTTGGCTTCGGAGAGGTAGTTCTGAGCCAAGCGGCGCTGTGCCTCAACGAGCTGTTCCACGATGGGGCAGTACTCTTCAAACATCTGCACATCGCCTTTTGGAATAGGGCCTGAGATGATGAGTGGGGTACGGGCATCGTCAATGAGCACGGAGTCCACCTCATCGACAATGGCATAGTTGTGGATGCGTTGCACGAGGTCTTTCGGTGCCATCGCCATGTTGTCACGCAGATAGTCGAAACCGAACTCGTTGTTGGTTCCGAAGGTGATGTCTGCCTGATATGCCCTGCGACGTTCTTCTGAGTTGGGCTGGTGCTTGTCAATGCAATCCACACTTAAGCCGTGGAACATGTAGAGAGGACCCATCCATTCGGAGTCACGCTTGGCGAGGTAGTCGTTGACTGTTACCACATGCACACCATTGCGCGAGAGGGCGTTGAGGAACACAGGCAGGGTTGCCACGAGGGTTTTACCTTCACCCGTCGCCATCTCGGCAATCTTGCCCTGATGAAGTACGATACCACCAAACAACTGCACGTTGTAGTGAATCATGTTCCAGGTCATCTCGTTGCCACCAGCAACCCAATGGTTGTGCCAAATGGCTTTGTCACCATCGATGTCCACGAAATCGTGCTCGATGGAGAGATCACGGTCGAAATCGGTTGCCGTCACGATGACATCGCCATTCTCTGCTTCAGCAAAACGGCGTGCAGTGTCCTTTACGATGGCATATACCGTAGGCAACACTTCTGTCAAACCCTCTTCGAAGAGGTCGAGCACTTCCACCTCTTTCTTGTCGATGGCTTCGAAGATGGGTTGACGCTTATCAATCTCAGTTTTTTGAATCTGCTCTTTCAGCTCGGCAATCTCGGCACGCTTGTCCTTCACCTTATCTTGCAACTGTGCCTTGATTTCATCGACCTTGGCACGAAGTTCATCGTTGCTGAGTTGCTGAATGGTTGGCTCCACTGCAAGCACTTGCTCTACAATTGGGCGAATCTCCTTGATGTCGCGAGAAGCCTTGTTGCCAAACAATGTGCTAAGAAGCTTGTTTAATGAAAATCCCATATTATTGTTTTTTTATTTTCGAAAGTTGAGTAATTAATTTTTCAATTGTTCTCAAAAGAGTGGGGGTGTTGAGCAGGCATTCGGTGCCCTGATGCGGATGTGATGCGCCACTGTTGGTGCAATGCAATCCACGGTGACAGGTGTTGCCACCTTTTCTGCCTTGATGGTGTATCCAAAGAAAATCAGTGGGAACTCGAAGAAGGAGTCACGCTGCATTTTCTTTGTTCCTCGGTCTTCATTCACAAGGTTCCAACCGTGTGATACTTGTATGATAATGTCGCCAGAGCATTTGGGATTGAACCCATTGCGAATGGTGCTGATGCCTGGTGTCCAAGCACCTTGTGTGATGCGGTGGGATGTGAACACATCGCGGACACCGCTGAACTGGAAAAGGAAGTCCTCACAGTGTTCCAGCACTTCAGCCAGTTTCAACTGTTTCTGCTCCAGAAGCTTATGATTCAGATAGAACTGATTGCCGAAGTAACTCTCCACGTATTGCCCATTGCCGTACATGGCACACAGGTACATGTTCAGCAGGGTGGCACAACGGTTGATGTTGAACTCGCCTGTTGGAATGCGGTACTCGGACAGGTCTTCTGTGTTCTCCACCTCGTCATAGCCTGTTGAGGTGAGATAGACCAACACTCTGTCCAGCCCCACCAACTGGTCTATTTTTTTCAGCAGGGTTGCCAATTCTGCATCCAGACGGATGTAGGTGTCCTGTAACTCTGTAGTGGTAGTTATATGGCTGTCATTGTGGAAGTCGCCAGCATAGTAGCATACAGAAAGGTAGTCAGTCACCTCGTCCATGCCCACATTGCCGCTTTCCATGCATTGCCTTGCGGCTTTGGTCACCTCTTCGTTCACCAATCCAGAGGTCTTGAACACTCTGAAGCGGCTGTCGCCCGTGAAGCGATGGGAGAATGGCTTCTGGACAGTCAGCAGGTGGTAGTTGTAGGCTCCTACAGCATCATTGGTGGGTTTCCAAGTCAACGATGATATCTTGTCCGCCATGGAACCCGTGTCGAGATAGCGGAACCACGAAGGGGCGTCTCCATAATAAGATGTTCCCACCCACTTGCCGTTCTGGTTGTCTATCCACATGGCCCAATCGGCTGCATGTCCTGCTGCGAGCACGGCTGCTTCACGGTAGGGTGCCACGCTATATACGAGTGCCTTCCCCTTTGTCGCTGCCTTTAATTCATCGCCGATGGTACTGACCAACAAGTTTTTGGGAGAAGAACCCTCTGAGGTGCCCACACCTTGATAAGTGCGGTCTTCGACACAGAAGTTGGTGTGCAGCTCTGTGCGGCTCATCCATTCCTCAGCGATGATTCCATGATTGTAGGGAACGGTGCCTGTCACAATCGATGCGATGGCAGAAGCACGGTCAATGGGGGAGTGCTGGTACTGTACGTTGGAATAAACCTGCCCCTTCTCCAGCAGCAGCTTGAAACCGTCTTCACCATAGAGTGGCATGAAGGCAGTGAGATAGTCGGAACGCAGCTGGTCGATGGTGATGCCTACAACCAATCGAGGCACAGAGCTTGTCTGTGCCATCGTGCCTGCCACTGCAATGGAGGCAAAGAAGGTGGTAAGTATCTGTTTCTTCATCGTTGTGCGAACCGATTGCTTTGTTTACATCCGTGATAGGCAAAATGTGCCTGCACCATCGCTCTCACCAACAAACTAAGTACCACCAGCCACATGGCGATGTTGAAAGACTGTGGGCATAAGCACATGACAATAAGAAAGCCTGCTGTCACTGCCAGATTGACATAAGAGAGCAGGTTCTTTGTCCCTTTCTTGTGACAATAGAGCAGCCATCCTGCATAGAAGAGTGGGAGAGGGTTGAAAAGAATCACCAGCCAGTTGCTGTCCACTGCAGGGTGTATAGAGAAAAAGAACAGGAATGCAACCACCAATCCTGCAATTCCCTGAAAGATGTGCATCGTCACATCCAACCAAACGGTGTTCCGCTTCTTTTTGAATTCTTGCAGGGAAAGACCTACTGCACACAGCAACAACAGCGAGAACAGGAACAAAGGAGTTCCTAACATATATGCTTCGTCGGGGCCGTTCGTGTCTTCCAACACGACGCTTCTTCCTGCGATGTACTTCACCCGCTCGCCATTGCTCCTTGCAATGTATGCTCCATCAGATTCTGTTTTGAACACATCGGGCAAGAACATCATGATGCGTTTGTCTGCTTTCCTATCTATCTCTTCACCCAAAATCAGGTCTATACCGAATGCCACCCATGGTGATTGCTCCAGACACTTATGCAACATGTCGCGTACCGTCACATCTTCCTCCACAACACCAGCATACTCAATTTTGCCATCCACAGCTTTCTCAATGACGTCACGCGCACGTTCCGTGCAATTGTCGTATAACCAATTGTAGCGGTATTCTTGATTCTCAGGACGTAAGTTCTCCAGCAACAAGGCGAGAAGCTTGTTGGCCTCTTCCTTGTTCAAGTTAAGCACCTGCTCTGACACGCCGTTCCCTAACATTCCATAACGGTATTTCAGGAACTCAAATTCTTCAGCATCCAAAAGGTAGTCGGTTTGTCCAAGGAGAAACTTCAACACGAAGTTGTTGGCGTTGTAGTCAAAACATCCATAATTGAAGACAACATCCCGATGAACAGTGTAATCTCTTACGCGCAATGCCGTATGTCCAAACTTGGCATACATGTCCTTGCCGGGTGTGCAAGTCAAGATGGAGACCTCAATAGAATCCAACGGAATTTCTGCTGTAACGGAATCCTCAACAGACACACTCACTTCAGCTGACAAGGATGTCCATGCCAGCATAAAAAAAGCCAAAAAACAGATATGTCTTACGAGTGTTGCCATTTTGCGGATGCAAAGGTACGAATTAGTGAGGGAAAAAACAAATTTTGGGGCTGCGAATGCAGAGATAAGTCAATTTATGCAATACTGAGTCGCGACATCATACGACTAAAGGTCAAATTATCACACTTAACTTTGACTTTGTCGAGCTCTAAAGGTTCGTAAGTTGAGCGGAAGGGATTAAAGCATTTACAATTTTATAATGTACAATGTGCAATTTATTTTGCAATTTAATATCGGTCAATTGACACTCGACAGATGCCATTCCTCATTCAGGATAACTCCTCTAACTCCGAAAAAGTTGAGCAACTTGCGAAACTGTAATTATCCTTTTTCTCCTGATAGAAAGAAGAACCTTTACTTATTTTTTACGATAAGTGGGAGTGACGGATATTTAAGTGAAAATCGGTTCTTTGTTTTTGCAAGAAGTATCCCCTGTGTTGCATTTTACATGAAATGCAACTCTCTTTTATAAGAAAGCGCTCTTTTTTTAAGATTTTTCAGAAATAGTGCGTTTTTTTTTCGTTCAGAATTATTTTTCTCCCTATATTTGCAAAAATTTTACAAACACTTTATCAAAAATTTATATTACTTTATTACTAGCCAATGAAGCACCTAATTGCAATTTTTCTGGTGGGTGTGCCGCTTGCGCTGTCGGCACAAAACCCTGTCATCCGTAATCAATTCTCGGCTGACCCTACTGCGCGCGTATTTAACAATAAGGTGTATCTCTACCCGTCGCACGACATCAAGCCTCCTGTTGGACAACGTCAGGACTGGTTCTGCATGGAAGACTACCACGTGTTCTCTTCTGAGAATCTGACCGACTGGACAGACCATGGCATGATTGTCACACAGAACAAGGTTCCTTGGGTGAGACCTAACTCTTATTCAATGTGGGCACCTGACTGCGTTTACAGGAATGGAAAGTACTATTTCTATTTCCCATCTTCTCCTAATGCAGGAGGTGGTTTCGCTGTCGGCGTAGCCATTGCAGACAGTCCTGAAGGCCCATTCATCCCAGAACCAGAACCCATCAAGGGCATCAACGGTATTGACCCATGTGTGCTCCTTGCATCGGATGGAAACGCTTACATTTTCTGGGGCAATGGACGTTGTGCCAAGCTCAAGGACAACATGAAGGAGCTTGCAGACGACAATCCAAAATCAACTGTCAAGTTTGGTAACCGCGAGATGGAAATGATTGGTGCCAACTGCCTTGAGGGTCTTCCAAACCGTCAAGCTGAGGGACCTTTCGCTTTTGAGTACAATGGCAACTATTACCTGACGTATCCATACGTGAGAGAGAACACAGAAGTACTTGGCTATGCCATGAGTAAGAATCCAATGGGGCCATATGAATACAAGGGACTTATCATGGCTGAACATGCCAACGGTTGTTGGACTAACCACCACAGCATCATCAATTATAAGGGGCAGTGGTATCTCTTCTATCATCACAATGATTTCTCACCAAGTGACGACAAGCGCCGTTCTGTATGTATCGAGAAGCTCTTCTTCAATGCTGATGGTACTATCAAGGAAGTGAAGCCCACTATGCGTGGTGTTGGTATCAACAATGCAACTGAGAAGATTGAAATTGACCGTTACAGTGAGGCAAGCAGCGATGTGACCACTCAGCTCATCGACACTATCAACACTTTCCGCAGCTATCAGGCAGCTCTGCCAAAGAAGGGCAGCTGGCTCCGCTACAATGATGTGGACTTCAGCAGCCTCACAAGCGACAGCTACGTCATCATCAGTGTCAAGGCAAGTGGAAACACTGCATTCAGCATTCGTGAGAAGAGTGCAACAGGAAAGGTGATTGCAAAGGTTTCTCTTGACAATATCGTTCCTCCTGAAACACCCAACGCACCTGCCGGTGGTGGCATGATGGGCAGATTCCGTCGCGACATGAGAGGACAGTGGCTTACCCAAACTGTAGCTCTTGACTACGTTCCGAAGGGTGTGACTGACCTTGTTGTCACTAACGACGGTGATGCTGAAATTGCTGTGGATTACGTGCTCTTTAAGAATCGTCCAAAGTACTTCTCACCATCTACGGCTGCTGCCATCTCGCCTGACAATGAAGGTTTCATCCATCGCTGGATGCTCCTTGAACCAATCAACAAACCTAACAGTGGCAACACTGTCTTCACTGACACTTATCTGCGTGAGCACTTCAACAGAGAGTACTTCAAAGGTCAGCAGACCATTCTTCCTAAGGACGGACAGAAGGTGCAGGCTGTGTTCAAGCAGGAACAGGCACCTGCTGGTTTTGGTCGTGGCATGCAGCAAGCACCCGCTCAGCCAGAGGTGAAGACAGTGAAGCAGACACTCACATGGCATGCTCTTGACAGCGAGAACATGAACGTGAAGCTCTTCCGTTTCGCTGAGAAGTATGGCGAGCAAGTTTATGGTGTGCTTTTCTGGGCAGTAACTATCATCGACTGCCCTGAGGAAATCAAGGACGTTCGTCTGGCCGTCGGCTCTAACTCCGCATCTATGTGGTGGCTCAATGGTGAAGAGACTCTCTTGCTTTCTGGCGACCGCCGTATGGTGAAAGACGATGCCATGTCAAAGCGCATCACTCTGAAGAAGGGACGCAACGTGCTGCGTGGTGCCATTATCAATGGTCCTGGCATGAGTGACTTCTGTGTCCGCTTCCTCGACGAGAAAGGTAATCCTGTTACAAACTATACAATCATAAACAACAAATAAGAGCATGAAAGTACTTCGCAATATATTGGCTGCCAGCACATTGCTTGTGGCAGCAACAGCTTCGGCACAATCAGGACAACCATTTATCCACGACCCCTCCACTTTGGCTGAGTGTGATGGCAAATGGTACACATTCGGCACAGGTGGCGGTGGTATCATCACTGACGACGGATGGAACTGGCATAGTGGTGCAGAGCGTCCTGGTGGTGGTGCAGCCCCCGACATGATCAAGATAGGTGACCGTTACCTTTGTATTTATGGTGCAACGGGTGGTGGTCTTGGCGGTGGTCATGCTGGACGCATCCTTACGATGTGGAACAAGACCCTTGACCCCAAATCTCCTGATTTCAAATGGTCAGAGGCTGTGGAAGTATGCTACTCTGATGGTATGGAAGACCAAGATGCTATTGACCCAGGTGTACTTCTCGACCCAACGACAGGCCGTCTGTGGGTAAGTTATGGTACTTACTTCGGGACTATCCGTCTCATCGAGCTGGATCCTGCTACAGGCTTCCGTAAGAGCGGCAATAAAGAGAAAGATATCGCGATTGACTGTGAGGCATCAGACCTTATCTACAACGATGGCTGGTATTACCTGTTAGGTACTCACGGCACCTGCTGCGACGGTGTGAACTCTACATATAATATTGTTGTGGGCCGTTCCAAGAGCCCAGAAGGACCTTACATCGACAACGTAGGTCGTGACATGTATCATGGTGGTGGTAAGATGGTCATTGCTGCCGGCGACCGTAAGACTGGTGCAGGACACTTTGGACGCACCATCATCGACGAAGGTGTTGAGGTGATGTCATTCCACTGGGAGGCAGATTTCGACATGGGTGGTCGCTCCACATTGGCAGTTCGCCCTCTCCTTTGGAAGAATGGCTGGCCTGTAGGTGGTGACCAACTGAAGGAAGGCACCTACGAGATTGAGTCTGAGCGTCGTGGTTATGCCCTCGAACTTGCTGTTGATTTCGTTCGCATGAACGTGGCACGTGCAGGTGGTTTCGGAGGTTTCGGTGGCGGTCAGCAGGCAAATGCGGCTCCTCCACAGCCAGTGGCAGAGCAGAAGCTCGAAGATGTGGTTAGCACATGGCCTTCTGGTAACATTCCTGCCCGCATCGGTGATTACATGTTCCGTCCTCACCAGAAGTGGACTATTACAGCTGTTCCAGAAGCAGGTGGTTACTTGAGCAATCCATATTTCAAGATTACGATTGCCGGTACTGATCGTGCTCTCGCAGCTACTGAAGACGTGGAAGTGACAACTGTTCCTTCATTCACAGGAGCTCCTGAGCAGCTCTGGCGCATTGAACAGCTTACTGACGGCACGTTCCGTATCATGCCAAAGCAGATTCCAGGCAAGGAGGGCACCAACACCAAATATGTGCTCTACTCGGCAGGTGACAGTACACCAACTCTTGCGGAGTACGACTTTAAGAGTGACAACTCCAAGTGGAACTTCCGTCAGCACTAATCAGAGGTCGCTGTAAAAAAAAACATTACCCAAATTAAAGATGCACCTCCGATTTTAGGGGGTGCATCTCTTACTAATCTATTTAATAAAAAAAGAGTACTTATGAAAAGTTATTTGAAGACATTGGCATTTGGCGCCTCTCTTTTGAGCGCATCAGCCATGATGGCACAACCAGGTGGAGGCTTCCCAGGTGGAGGTTTTCCAGGTGGAGGCTTCCCAGGTGGGGGCTTTGGAGGTTTTGGTGGAGACCAGAGCTCACAGGCTAAGGCAGAATTCTCAGAGAAATTCACGGACATCAACTACGCAGGCGATGACGGACAAGTGTATCACATGCTCGACATCTATTTGCCTAAGGAAGTGAAAGCGAAGTATCCTGTTGTGGTGCACATTTATGGAAGTGCATGGGGAAGTAACAGCTCTAAGGGGGCGGCAGATATCAACACCATCTGCGCAGCACTGCTCAAGGCCGGTTATGCTGTGGTGACTCCGAATCACCGTTCCATTGCCGATGGGAAATGGCCAGCTCAGGTGAATGACATCAAGGCGGTCATCCGTTTCATCCGTGCTAATGCAGCAAAATATAAGTTTGACACCTCTTTCATTGCAACATCAGGTTTCTCTTCTGGTGGTCACCTGTCAGCGGTGACAGCGCTTTCCAATGGTGTCAAAGTGGCAAAACAAGGTTCTGCCGAGTATGACATTGAAGGTAGCGTGGGTCCTTACACGAAGGAGTCCAGCCTCGTTAACGCATTCTGTGATTGGTCTGGTCCTACCGAACTGCTCCAGATGGAATGTGGTAACGCAATGGTGTTTGGCGGCAAGGGTAACACCCCCGAGGAGCAGCTTATCGGTGCCCCCAAAGAGGGTAATGAGAACAAGTTCTTGTTGCTGAGTGCATCTGGCTACATTGATAAGAATGACGTGCCGGGCTACATCTTCCATGGCGACAAGGATTTTGTGGTGGCATCCTGCGTGAGCCAGTACCTCTATGATCAACTGCAAAAGGCTGGCGTGGAGAGTTACATCGTGCGTGAGCCGGAAGGTGGTCATGGCATGGGCATGTATTCCGAAGCTAACTTGCAGAAGATGGTGGACTTTTTGAACAAGGTGCGCACATCCAAGAAGTAATAGGGATTACATTTCCCTTACTCAACAATAAATGAGAAGCTCCTCTGCATCATTGTGCGGAGGGGCTTTCTTCGTCTTTGCCCATTCTTTTCTTCGAAAAAACTTGGAATGCTTTGGTCGTTCATCCGAAAAAGTGTAACTTTGTGGCGATTTTCCCAAAGGGAAATACAATGATTCTGATTATTAACGAAAAACATGGCAAGACAATGGAAATAAACAGTTGGTATGAATGCAAGGTGAAGATGGACGTGATGAAAGATGACGGCACGACAAAACCAGAGACATTCACTTATTTGGTGGATGCACTTAACTTCACTGAAGCGGAGTCGAGAATCATCGAAGAGGTGAAGCCCTACACAAGTGGCACGCTTGACGTTGCGAATATCAAGCGTGTGAAGTTCGGTGAGATATTCACCAGCGACAGCGATGTAGCTGACAAGTGGTATAAGGTGCGCTGCCTCTTCATCACCATTGACGAGAAAACTCAGACGGAAAAAGAAATCGCTAACAACATGCTTGTGCAGGCAGGCACGTTCCATGAGGCAGTGGCTCAGTTTGACAAGGGCATGAAAGGAAGCCTGATGGACTACCGTATTGCAAGTGTGCAGGAAACTAAGATAATGGACGTGTTCCGCTATGTGGCACGTTCCAAGAAAGAAGAAGCATGATGATCACCGAGAACATACAGCGGATTAAGACGACTTTGAAGCCAGGAGTACGGCTGGTGGCAGTATCGAAGTACCATCCCGTCGAGGCCTTACAAGAGGCATATGAAGCAGGGCAGCGCATCTTTGGCGAGAACCATGTGCAGGAATTGGTGGCGAAAGAAGCCGTCATGCCCAAAGATGTCGAATGGCACTTCATTGGACACTTGCAGACCAACAAGGTGAAGTATATCGCTTCCTTCATAAGCCTCATACATTCGGTGGATTCCATGAAATTGCTGAAGGAAATCAACAAGCAGGCAGAGAAGTGTGGAAGAACCATCGATGTGCTCCTACAGATTCATGTGGCAAAGGAAGAAACCAAGTTCGGTTTTACGCCTGAAGAGGTGCAGCAGATGCTCGCTGAGGGAGAATGGAAGGCATGCTCACATGTGCGCATCGTTGGTTTGATGGCCATGGCAACGAATACTGATGATCAGGCACAGATTAGTGGAGAGTTTGAAACCGTTCGGAAACTTCACGATATATTGAAAGAACGCTTCTTCTCGGGCGAATCCTCTTTCTGCGAACTCTCCATGGGCATGAGCGGTGACTACACGATAGCCCAAGAACATGGCAGCACGTTAGTGAGGGTGGGGAACAAGATTTTCGGAGAACGTATCTATCATTAAAGAGAAAAAATAGCCTATGCCAGCAATCAATCTGAACGACAGACGGCGTGATGTTGCCAGAGATATATGCCGTACCTATGGTGTGACACTTAGTGTGGAGGCTCTTCATGCCTTCGCCAACATTCTTGTGCCCATGAAGGTGCTTCGTGGACATAAGCTCGTCAATGAAGGCGACGTGTGCGACAGCATGTTCTATGTCGATCGGGGGATGGTGCTGCAGCACTACAAGAAGAACAATGTCACCGTCACTGAACACATCAGTCATGAGGGTGATATGGTCATCTGCATCGAGAGCTATTTCTTGCGTGAGCCTTCCAGAATCGTGGCATCCACCATTGAACCAAGCGTGGTTTATGCCATACCTCGCGAAGCTATGGAAACTATTGCCAGCCATTCTTTCGAACTTTGCAAACTTATATTCAAGTTCCATCAGCGTGCTCTCATCATTTCCCAGCAGAAAGCAGATGTCTTACGCTTTGAGACAGCAAAGGAACGCTATATCCGCACCATGCGCGAGAATCCTGAAATCATCCGTCGTGCCCCCCTTCACAATGTTGCCTCCTTCCTCCAGATGACTCCCGAAACATTGAGCCGTGTGAGGGCACAGGTGACAGAGGAGGGTATCAAGTAAGGGTATGTTGTAAGGGTTCTTATGTTTCACTCAACCGACCCCCGTAAGGCTCGCGAGCCTTACGGGGGTCGGTTCATGAGTTTTACGGCGTTAGGCTCAAAGTGGCAACGAGCGTCGATGATGAGGGCAATAAATTGCGGTGAAAAAGCATCATTGATGTCTTTAGTTATGACTGCCTATGAAGAGGAAAAGCATTGAGAGAAGCACTAAAGCGAGGTCGAGGACTTTGGCTTTGAGGTTCTTCTCGCGGAAGACCATTGCCCCGAATAGGAAACTGACAACTACGCTACCACGGCGCACCATGGAGACGATGGAAATCATGGCACCGTCGAGCCCAAGGGCATAGAAGTAAGCAAAGTCGGCTGCAGAGAGGAATATTGAGATGAGAATAATGCACCAGTCCCAGCGGAAAGGGGTAGTCTCCTTGCGCAAGGGCCACCACAAGAAGCCAAGCATAGCGAGCATCAAGAAGAATTGATAAAAGGTGTACCACGACTGCACAGCTAGTTTGTCAAGTCCAACACCACCATTCTCTGGCGATGCCATCAGAAACTTGTCGTAGAGTCCTGACACGGCACCCAACACATTGGCGAGCACCACGAAGATAATCCATTTGTTGTGCTTGAAGTCGATGCCCTCTTTTTTACTGGAACGTGAGAGCATGTAAAGTCCTATCATGGCGATGATGACACCGACCCATTGCCATAGGTTGAGGCGTTCGGAGAAAAATGTCATGGCACCAATCAGCACCATGACAGGTCGGGTTGCGTTGATGGGGCCCACAATTGTGATGGGCAGATGCTTTAGTCCGAAATAGGCGAAGAGCCAACTGCTGAGAACGATGAGTGATTTTAGCAGAATGTACTTGTGTTCTGCCCATCCATACTGATGGGTGTAGAAAAGGCTGTCCTCAGAGATGTACCCTTTTGCTGAAAGGATGATAAACGGCAGAAAAATCAGCGAGGAAAAGAGGGTGTTGAGGGTCAGCACCGGAATGACTGCATTCTCTTTGAGCGACTTCTTCTTGAAGACATCGTAGAAGCCGAGGAGAGCAGCGGAAAGAAAAGCGAGGATTAACCACATAAGACCATTTATAATTTGACGATTTACATTTTACAATTTGTCTTATAGGTCGAAAAGATTGTCAGGATAGGTGATGTTGGCAAGGAAGAGGGCATTGCCAGGCACGGAGGTGCCAGCGGAGCATCTGTCTTTCTTCTCAATGATTTCACGGAACTGCTCGATGGTCAGTACACCACGCCCGACATCAAGAAGGGTGCCCACTATGGCACGAACCATATTGCGGAGGAAACGGTCTGCTGTAATGGTGAACTGCCATTTGATAGGCGACACCTGTGTCCATTCGGCATGCATGATGCGGCAGTTGTTGGTTTTCACATCGGTGTGAAGTTTGGAGAAAGAGGTGAAGTCGATATAGTCAAACAACGTCTGTGCTGCCTCATTCATCTTTTTGAAATCGAGTGGCTGAGGGAATCGGTAGGCGTAGGGTTCAAAAGGAGACTTCGCCGTAATGACATAGTAGTGGTAGGTACGCGAGGTGGCAGAGAACCGTGCGTGGGCATCTGGCGTGACCTTTCTGATGCAACTGATGGCGATGTCTTGTGGCAAGAACTTGTTCAGACGATAGACTAATTGTTCATTAGCTTCATTCTCTGCATCAAAATGTGCAACCATTAAACTTGCGTTTACCCCAGTATCCGTCCTTCCTGCTCCAGTCACTTCGATGGGTTCATGCAGTAGGGTGGAAAGTGCTTTACCAAGCACTTCCTGCACGCTGATGCCGTTGGGCTGAATCTGCCAACCGTGATAGCGTGCGCCATCGTAAGATAAATAGATAAAGTAGCGCATTATGGAGTGACTCTGTTATGAAAAAACACACGTTTCAAGGTGCTTCCCATACGGATGCTTGGCGCATGGAGCGATTCCTTGCTGTTGTAGAAATGCCAAAGCAGGAAACCTGCAGTGAGGGATGCCACTCCGTCGGCAGCGGTGATGCTCATCCATACACCGTCTGTTCCCCATATTTCAGGGAAGATGAGGAGGAAGGGGACGAGGAAAACCAACTGGCGGCTGACAGACATGAAGATGCTTCGTTTCGCCATGCCGATGCTTTGGAAGAAGTTGCCCGTGACAATTTGGAAACCCACGATGGGTGAGAGAATGCAGACGATTCGCATGCCCCTGACTGCAAGTGGGAGGAGAATGGAGTCGTCAGTGAAAATGACGACAAGATATTGTGGGAAGAACACGCACAGCACGAAATTGAGGGTCATGATGATGGTGGCGAGTATGATTGCTTTCTTCAGCACCTCGTTGACACGCTTGGGCAACTGTGCTCCGAAATTGAATCCAGCTATGGGCTGCATGCCTTGACAGATGCCCAGAACCACCATGATGGAAAGGAACGTAATGCTGTTCACAATGCCGTAGGCGGCAATCGCCACATCGCCACCATGCTTGGTCAGTCCCTTGTTGATGAGGATGACAACGAGACAGGCACACAATTGCATGGCAAAAGGTGACATGCCAATGGCGAGGATATTTTTTACAATGCGTTTCCTGAGTCCGTAAATTCCTGAATGCAGATGAATCAAATCTTTTTTGTTGGATAGGACAGCCACCACATAGATGAGCGCAGCCACTTGTGAAAGTACGGTGGCATATGCCGCTCCTTTGATTCCTAATTGCAACGAGAAGATGAAGAATGGGTCGAGGATGGCATTGATGATGACGGTGGCAATGGTCGCCGACATCGCCACGTGTGGATGTCCTGTGCTGCGCAAGGCGCTGTTTAGTCCGAAGTAGAGATGTGTCACCACGTTGCCCAACAGGATGATGAACATGTAATCGTGTGCATACTGTAGAGTGTTCTCCGATGCACCGAAAAAGAGTAGGAGTGGGTCAATGAAAATCAGTCCCAATACTCCTACGAGGATACCGATGATGATGTTGAGCGACACAAGGTTGCCCAGCACCCGTTCAGCTGTGCCGTAGTCTTTCTGTCCCAATTTAATGGAAATCAATGTTGAACTGCCCACACCTACCATCGCACCGAAAGCGGCACTTAAGTTCATGATGGGGAAGGTGACTGCCAATCCACCAAGCGATAGGGTGCCCACCTCGGGTATGTGCCCGATAAAGATGCGGTCCACCATGTTGTAGAGCGATGAAGCTGTCATCGCCACAACAGCAGGTACTGCATACTTTACCAGTAACTCGCCAATTGGTTTCGTTCCCAGTTCTTTAGTTCTGTTATCTTGTTGCATAGTTTTCATTCTCTCATTCTTTCATTTTTTTCAATAATTAGAAACTCCTGAGCGCAGCGATAACTACCGAAAGTTTTACCTCTCACTTCAACTTGTCCCATGCAGGTGGTTCCACACCTAAGAGGTTCTTCACGAAGAAGTCGGCACGTTTGTGTTCGCCGTAGTTTTCGCCCATAGTGTGGTGAGCGTTAGGGATGAGGACAAACTCAAATTCCTTGTTGGCTTTGATGAGTGCATTCACCACTTGATAGGAAGAGGATGGGTCAACGTTGTCGTCCATCTCACCGACAAGGAGCATTAGCTTTCCCTTCAGGTTCTTGGCGTTCTCCACATTAGAACACTCAATATAGGAACTGTCCACAGGATAGCCCATCCACTGCTCATTCCACCAGATTTTGTCCATGCGGTTGTCGTGACACCCACATGCTGCATAAGCTGCTTTGTAGAAATCGCCATGGAAGAGCAGGGCACCGAGTGCTTCCTGCCCACCTGCTGAACAACCGTATATGCCTATACGGTCGAGGTCCATGTAAGGATATTTCGCGGCGGCAGCCTTGATCCACTCGATGCGGTCTGGAAATCCCGCATCCTTCAGATTCTTGTAGCAGACCTGCTCGAATTCAAGGTTGCGGAAAGAAGTGGTCATGGCGTCAAGCTGCACGACGATGAAGCCAAGTTCAGCCACGTCTTGCAGGTTGTAGAGCCATGGGGTAAACTTCTTAGGTACATACTGATCTCCAGGACCCGAATAGATGTATTCGATGACAGGATATTTCTTGTTGGGGTCAAAATTGGAAGGGCGTTGAATAAGTCCCCACATGTCGGTCTTTCCGTCTCGACCGGGTGCTACGAACACCTCTGGTGCCTTCCAACCAGTGGCTTCCAACCTGCTGATGTCAGCAGTCTCGAGGGTGGAGATGACGTGTCCATCGATGGATGAACGCAACACCGTGATAGGAGGCTGGTCGATGGAAGAATAAGTGTCGATGAAAGAAGTCTTGCAGCCTCTGCTGAATGTGGCTTCATGTGTGCCATGTTCAGGAGTTAGGTCGATAAGGTTCTTGCCATCGAGGTCAATACGGTAATAGTGGATGTTATAAGGGTCTTCCTCTGGAATTTTTCCATCGAAACTGGAGGTTACCTTGCCCATGTTTCTGTAGTTGCGCCCGTTGGCAGAGAAGATGATGAACCCCTTGCCCTTCTCATCCATCTCGACATTCAGCACCTCACGCACCCAGTATTCACCCTTCGTCACTTGCGAGAGCTTGCCCTTCTTGCGGTCGTAGAGATAGAGGTGGGCATGCCCGTCGCGATCGCTTTTCCAGAGGATGTGGTTCTCGTCGAGGTCTCGGCGGTAGTTGCGCGAATAAGCCACATATTTGTCATTCTTCTCCTCGATGAGGGTTTTCACATTGCCCTGCAAGTCCATTTCAAGCACACGGTAAGTCTTATGACCGCGCTCGTTGAACTCGAAAGTGAGCGTCTTGCCATTGTCATCCCAATCGGGTGCAGACACTTGATACTGGCTCTTGAAGAGGTCGGTGCTCTTGGGATAGATGGTTGTCTTATTATCTACATCCACCACCACGGGAATGCGGTAATTCAGCGAATCACCGGGCTTGGCATACTCCAAGGTGGTGTAGATGGGTTGCACCTGATTGGCGGGAGACGATTGTGTATACGTTACATAATGCTTGGGTGCAGGCTTGATAAGTACGGTGGCATAATATTTGCCATCTTTCGACCAACGTCCCCATGAAGAATAGTAGCAGGTGTCCACTCCGTCGAAGGTGAGTTGGGTGGTCTCGTTGCCTTTCAGGAGATGGAGGTTGTTGTCCTTATGAATGATGAATGTGCCTCTATTTACAGGGCTTTCAGCACGTCCGTCCTTTTCGTCGCGCACTTCCGTCCAATGATGATATCCATCTCCGCCGCCACTCCAATTACCGCCTCGACGACGGTTTAGTTCGGGGTTGGTGGTCAGAACCTTTGCACCTGTTATGGCATCCACTTTGTACCATACGGTACTGTCACCATTGTAGGTGGAATAGATGAACTGCTCCTCTGGTTCGTTGAAGAAGCGATGTATGTTGACACTGCCATTCGCCATTTTCCACGAATGTCTGGTTCCTGTTGAGAAAGCTCTTTTGTAATCTTGTATGGTACCTTGTGCAAAGATGCCCAATGTGGCAAATGCCAGCAAGGCAAAAGCTGTCAATTTCTTCATTTTTTGTAAGTTTTATTATTTTGAAGTTAATGAAGTGAGCGAAGTTTACTTAGTTGAACAAATTCCTGTTTTTCAAATGTCCAAATAAATGGTACATTGTACATTGTCAAATTGTAAATCGGTTTCGTCGTTAACTCCTCTAACTTCGATTACTTCGAGCGCAGCAATAACTTCCGAAAGTTGAATTAGTAGATATTGAAATCGTTGTAGAAATAGTAGTACCACCAATAGGTGTTGCCATATAGCATCTTCAACCTGTTTCCTATTTCTTTCTCATCCACTCCCTGTTGTTGGAGTTGTTGATAGTCTTGAACGAAGCCATTGTATTTGTTGGCAATGATGTCGTCAAATCTGAATCTGTCAAGCGTGATGGGTGATTCCTCTGCATTGCCGAACAGGATGGCGCCTTCCTGATAGAGTGCGGGTATCGGACTGTTGGGATGGCCGTTCACATAGTCGTAGAAGTGAATGCAATAGGCATAATAGTCTTTTGCCCACAACGACATACACATGGTGACATCTTCCAGAAGGGGAGTGGCGGCATGGTTCAGGTCGGAGAAATATTCTAACAAGTATTGCTCACACAGACCGTCGTCTCCATCGAGCACATTCGCTTCTTCGTTCAGCAGTGGCGAAAGTGTCTGATAGTCTTTGCTTTGGATTAAATTAGTGCTGTTCTTCATCCATGCCTCATGCTCCAAAGCCCACTCCCGATGGAAGGTGCTGGTCTTGAGCATGGCGATGTACTTGGCTGCCACCTCAAATTCTTTGTTGAAGATGGCTGTGCGTGTCATCATTTTGAGATTTCGGAAACTCAATCCATATTGCACAGCATTTTCCATTGCCCAGCGGTAGGAGTAGTTCATTTGTCCGAACATATAGTAGATGAGAGGTGCCCCCAAGAGGGATGTGCGTATTTTTAGTGAATCGCCAGTGTCAGGCTTCACACCACAATTGCCCGTCTCAAACATTCTGTCCATCTGTCCCGTGTGCATCAAAGCAATGTTTTTGTATAGCACCATCAAGTTCGTGGGTGCTTGCTCTTTGTTGGTTGGCATCTCTTTGAGCACATCTTCGAAACGGAACTCATCCAAAGCACGATACATCCTCAGCTCATGCTTAAAGTTTGAGTCGGTCAACGTTGTTTTGATGGAATGACGGAAGGCATAATTGTAATGCCAAGGTGAGGAAGGCCATAACAAATGGCAAACGTAAATGATGACACCTAACAGACCAACACAAATGAGTCCCTTCATCTCCCAACGGATTTTGAGGTTTCTTATCAGAGACAAAATTCCCCATGTGTACAGCAAACAAAATAAGACTAAAAGGGTGGGCTGGAAAGGCAGTCCGGGGATTTTGGCATAGTATATCCAGTAACCATAGTCCAGCAAGTGATAGAGTAAGACTGTGGGTATAATGAGTGCCAAGAAACTCCATTTGTCCTTAATGCCAAACATCCAAATGATGAGCCAGTAGATAGCCGCCCAAAAGAGAATGAGGATGGAACTGCCTAACCATGGATAATAGAGGAACTGCGTGAGGTAGCGTGCCATCCAAGCCAGCCATCCACCTTCGCCCATGACTGTCTCCATCATAAATGTGTGTCCACTGATGAAGACATTGTTGTCTTGAATGGTGTACAGATAATCAGCATTCATCACCGGCAACAAGATGTATGCAACGGTGATGAAGATGAGTAAATAGATATATTTCAGAAATTGTTTCATTTATCTGCGTACTTGGCGGGGATGGCGTCTTCTTTAGCCTTGGCTGCAAATTCTTGTGGTGTAATCTTTACGGGTTCAACCATGAACTCTGGACGGTTGAACGAACGCAGGTAGAACGTGTAGAAGTTTGGATCTTTCTGAGGCAGCATGAAAGCCTTGTGCGCCTTGCCGTTCTTGTCAAAATAAGCAATGTAGGGACGTGTGTAGTTGCCGTCGTCGCGTCGTGAATCCACCATAATCCACCTGCCGTTGCTTGACCATGTGGGGTAACTCTCCGAACGCTCGCTGTTCACGGCATCCAATTTCTGCACTTCCTTGGTCTTCAAATCCATCATATAAATGTCTGCATCAGCATGCCATACATGGAAACAACCAAACTCAGCCTGTGAGAAAAGGATGTATTTTCCATCAGGACTGACACGGGGAAGGGTGACACTCTGGTTCAGCGAGTCGGCAGCGTTGTACACCATCTCCACATTGCTGAATTCCTTTGTGTCAGGATTGAAGTCAGCAGAGTAGAGACTATACTTCACTTCCTTATATCGCTGAATCATCTCGGCAGATTTCTCGATGCTGTCGTTGTAGTATTCGAAATGGGCAGAGCAAAAATAGAGTTTCTTTCCGTCTGGACTCCAAGTGGGGAACACTTCCAGTTCATCGTCAAGTTCGGAGATGATGCTTACTTCGTTCTTGTCCACATCATAGAGAATCAAGTCACTCTCTGTGTCCTGCACCTCAATTTTATTCAGGTCTTTTGTGTGGAAAGACTGACCAGTCTTGTTAGTGGAGAATGCGATGAGGTTGTGTGTGGGATGCCATGATGGATAGACACCGGCACTGAGAGTCTCGTCCGTCTTGAGATCAATCTTCTTAAGTTCTCCGTTCGATACAAGCATGGTGCCACCATAACCTTGACGCATGTGGAAAAGCATGTTGTCAGTCTTGTAGTTTTTGTAAGAGTGGCAATTGATGCACTGACCCACTTTCTCAGAACTAACAGACATGTTGTTATAGATTTCCTGCTCGTCGAAGTTGGTGAGGTTGCGCTGGTTAATGCTCAGCCTTTCGTATGCCACATAAGAAGGCTGGATGGCACGGTAGGAGATATATTCGTCAATTGAATATTCCGCCACATAAATGTTGAAGGGCTGATAGCCTTTCCAGGCACCGTTCACCTTGGCAAAGACCTCTACCTTGATTTCTTTGCCTTTGGCAGATTCCAACATTTCTTTCCATTGCTCTTCGTCTATCAGCACTTTCTGACCTTCACCGTAGATGAATTCTCCTCCAGGGAAAGTGAACCTTGCCATGGCATCGGTTTCACCCTCCTGGACAGCAAAGTTCAAAGGGCAGATATTGACAGGAATGGTCACTTCAGTATAGTCTGGGTAAATCTTCGGAAGACGCGATTCCATTGTCACATCGCTTGGAACCGTAAGGTGTTGCCCACATGCCATCAACAACGCGGCAATTATTACAGTGGATAAGCTGTTTCTCAGTTTCATATTTATTCAAATGTCAATTATCAATCATGAATTCATTATTTCTCGATTTAATACGAGTGCACGTCACGGCAGAAGAAGTAGAACCAGTAGAAGGTGTTGCCGTAGGTGCTCTTAGTGGCTTCGCCAATCGCATCCGAATCCAATCCTGCTTGCAGCAATGATTGTGTCATGTTGTGGAAGCCTTCATAACTCTTCTTCACTTCCTCTTGGAAAGGCATCGTGGAGATGTCTGCACTTTCGGGCTCCAAATTCCCATACAAGATGGCTGCTTCCTGATAATGTATCGGCATCGGTTCCCCTTGGTGCATTTGAGCATAGAGGAAGAAACGCGGCCAGAACAATTGTATGTCCTTCTGTATCAATGCATAGTTCAAGGTTAGCTCTTGTAATAGTTTGCTATCCTTGTTCATCGTTTGACTGAAATAGGTGAGCAGGTACATCTCACACAAACCATTGTCTCCATCAAGCACGGTTCCCATGTGGTCGCGCAATTCACGCACACTGTCAAACTCCTTGAATTTCTTGATTAGTTCAGGTTTTTCGGTGATGGGCATTAAACGTTCTGCCCAATCACGATAGTAGAGTGTTGACTGTAAAATGTTCAAATAGCGCTTTGCCATCTCCATTTCGCCGTTCACCAATGCACAACGTGCCAATATTTTCAGGTGGTCGTAATCGTAGCCGAACTCAACGCTGTTCTCAATGCTCCAGCGTAGAGCAAAGTTGGTCTTGCCGTGATAGTAGTAGATGAGTGGGGCTGCAGTCTGCACCATATGTACGCGCAATGTGTCAAACCCGTTTGTTGGAGGCTCACCCATATTATTGTACTTGAACATCTTTGTACCCATCTCGCCTTTGTTCATCAAGGCAATGTTCTTGAATAGCACCATCTCGCGGGAAGCATCACCGGGGATGTTACTCATCTCGTCCAGCACCTTGTCCCAATCTTGTTCCTCGGTAGCACGGTACATCCTCATCTCGGCATGATAATTGTAGTTTTGGAAGTCGCTCTTCTCCACCCATAACCATGACAGCACCAATACAGCCGTCGTGACCAGTGTGATGCCCCATGTCATGCCCGTGCTGTTCTCCACTTTCTTTGGTAAGAAGGGAAAGAGTAGGGGAACTGCCGCTAACACGATGAATGGGATGGATGGTGTAAAGCTGGTCACGTTGTCGTTCTCGAAGAAAGGGAATCCCGCCATCCACATATCTTCAAACCGTACACCGGAATAGAATTGATAGCACACCAACGGCGTGATGCCAATTAGCACCAAGGGAATCAGCGGCAGCAGCATCTTGCTTGCCAAAGAGTCGTCCGTTTTCATATGGCAGAGGGAAAGGACAGCCACATACAGCAGCGCCAGCAATGTGTACCATCCCAAGAACGGGTAGGTTACCGCAATCAGGAAAGTTACGAAGATGCAGTCGAATTTCTTCTTGAAGCAAGAGTGGAAGAGCACCAGCAGGTTCGTGAACAGATAGCCCAGCGTTCCGTAAAACCAATACCCCGTCTGCTTACAGTAGTATAACCAATAGCCCGTGTCGATGGTGCTGACCAACAGGCATACGGCTGGAATTGCCAGCACAGCCATCCATGCCATCTTAACCCTGAACGTGAATTTGCTCAACCAGATGCTCACCACCCAGATCACCACCATGATGGAGGCACCGAGTGAGGGGTGAAAGAAAAACTGTGTAAGGAAAGAAGACACCCAACTGATGAATCCACCAGGTGTGTGCATGCAATCTGCACGGAAAGTGGAGTCAAAGGAAAAGAAATCCTTGCTTTGTGCCATATACAGCATGTCACTGTTGCGTACAATCAGATGGTAAACACCCAAAACTGCCACTGTCACCGTGACAATGATGGCGATGCACACTGATGCTCCGGTTGTTAGGCTTAGGGGCTTCTTCTCTTTCTTGCTAGTTTGTACTTTTTGTTGGGTTAAAGGGGGCTTTTTCGTCTCCGCTGCTATATCTCTTCTATGATTGTTTTTTTTGCTCATGTTTGCTCATGTGAATTTGATGCAAAGTTACATATTATAGATGAAACAAATGCATGTTTGGAGCGACAAAGTTACTGCTTTTCCCGTTCTTGAGCAAAAAAAAGGTGGCATTTGAAAAGTTTTTCCTTTTTTTCTGCGCTCTTCTTATTTTTTATTACTAATTTTGCAAGCATTTTTGATGAAAACACACATTTATTAATTAAATAAATTTGGTTTACAATTATGGTTTATTCAAAAGAAGTACAAGAAATGTGCTGTGTAGCCAAAGGTCCTAATCATGGTCCAGCTCCCATCCCAGAAGAGGGAAAGTGGATTCAGGCAAAAGAGATTAAGGACATCTCAGGTATGACACACGGCATCGGTTGGTGTGCACCTCAGCAAGGCTGCTGCAAACTGTCTCTCAATGTGAAGGAAGGTATTATCGAGGAATGTCTCGTCGAGACAATTGGTTGCTCGGGTATGACTCACTCTGCCGCTATGGCATCTGAGATTCTCCCTGGCAAGACCATCCTCGAGGCACTTAACACTGACCTTGTTTGCGATGCTATCAACACTGCTATGCGCGAACTCTTCCTCCAGATTGTCTATGGCCGCACACAGTCTGCCTTCTCCGAGGGTGGTCTCGTCATCGGTGCAGGTCTGGAAGACCTCGGCAAGGGTCTCGTTTCTCAGTGCGGTACACTCTACGGCACTAAGGTGAAGGGCACTCGCTACCTCCAGCTCACTGAGGGTTACATCACTAAGATGTTCCTCGATTCAGACAACGAGGTTTGTGGTTATGAGTATGTTCACATGGGCAAGTTCATGGAGGCCGTGAAGAAGGGCATGGATGCTAATGAGGCACTCAAGAGCGTCACTGGCACTTATGGCCGCACGAAGCCAGAACAGGGAGTTGTTAAATCTATTGACCCACGTAAAGAATAAGGAGGAAACAGACTATGATTAGAGAAGTGAAATTCGAATCACAAGACCGTCGCATGAAGCAGATTCTTGCTGCTTTGAACGAGAACGGCATTTCCTCTATCGAAGAGGCTAACGAAATCTGCGAGAAGGCAGGTCTCGATCCATACATGACATGTGAAGAAACTCAGCGCATCTGCTTCGAGAACGCAAAGTGGGCTTATGTGGTAGGTTCTGCCATCGCTTTGAAGAAGGGCTGCAAGAACGCTGCCGACGCTGCCGAGGCCATCGGCATCGGTCTGCAGGCATTCTGCATTCCAGGTTCTGTGGCTGACGACCGCAAGGTGGGTATCGGTCACGGTAACCTCGCTGCACGTCTGCTCCGCGAAGAGACTGAGTGCTTCGCATTCCTCGCAGGTCACGAGTCATTCGCAGCTGCAGAAGGTGCCATCAAGATTGCTGAAATGGCAAACAAGGTGCGCAAGAAGCCACTCCGTTGCATCCTCAACGGTCTTGGCAAAGACGCTGCCATGATTATCTCTCGTATCAATGGTTTCACATACGTGCAGACTCAGTTCGACTACTTCACTGGCGAACTCAAGGTGGTGAAGACCAAGGCTTACTCTGATGGTCCTCGTGCCAAGGTGAACTGCTACGGCGCTGACGATGTTCGTGAAGGCGTGGCTATCCTTTGGAAGGAGAACGTGGATGTTTCCATCACAGGTAACTCTACCAACCCAACCCGTTTCCAGCACCCAGTGGCTGGTACTTACAAGAAGGAGCGTGTCCTCGCTGGCAAGCCTTACTTCTCAGTAGCATCAGGAGGTGGTACAGGTCGCACGCTGCACCCAGACAACATGGCTGCAGGTCCAGCATCTTACGGTATGACCGACACCCTCGGCCGCATGCACTCTGACGCTCAGTTTGCAGGTTCTTCTTCAGTTCCTGCTCACGTTGAGATGATGGGCTTCCTCGGCATCGGTAACAACCCAATGGTTGGTTGCACTGTAGCATGCGCCGTGAACGTGGCTCTTGCTTTGAACAAGTAATACACATTACTAATTGAATAAAAACGAGGAGGCTCGTATTCGTCTCGGGCGATGCGAGCCTCCTTTTACATTAAATTATATTTATTTACCTATCATTCTAAAACCTATTCCATCATGAAGAAATTTCTTTTCTTTGGCGCACTCTGCGCCGGCATGCTGTTGGCAAGCTGCGAGAAGGAGGAAGTGGGCACTATCAATGGCCTGTTCTCTGTAAGTGAAACTCAGCAAGTGAAGTTCTCGAGCGGCAACCTGCAGTACACCAAATCTACAGGCACGCTTCAGTTCGCTGCTCACCAGTGGGAAATTCTGGGTAGCAAAGATGTGAAATGGAGCGAAATGGACACATTCGACGTGTTTGGCTGGGGTACTGGTGACAATCCAACCTACGAACGTTGTGCAGAAGAAGACACCGTATTCACGGACTGGGGCATCAATCCCATCGCCAATGGTGGCGAGGACGTGAAGTGGCGCACACTCAATCCCGAAGAGTGGGAATACCTATTCGCGAAGCGTCCCAATGCCATCAACCTTGTGGCATTCGGCAGAATTGAAAATGCGAAGGGTGTAATCATTCTTCCCGACGAGTGGCAGCAGCCCGAGGACGTTCCGTTCCAGTCGCTGGCCGATACAGCTAAAATCGAGTGGGAGGAAAAAATTTACGTGACAAACAGAACTGATTCAACCGACCTCACTCTCATCAACCAGTATGATGCCGCCACTTGGCAGAAGATGGAAGATGCCGGTGCAGTATTCCTGCCTTTAACCAGCTTCGCGTTCTCTAAGGATGGCCTGCCAACCGGAGGTGAATATTGGTCAACAAAGGATAGCCACTTGAGCATCGGAGATTGGGGAATATGGCCTAACAGAGGTTGCAGGGTTAGTGCATTCGAGACGCCTGTTCGTCTTGTGAAGGATGTCGTGAAAGAATGACGGCAATTGAAATCCTCGCTCTTAACAAGTAATCAATAATTATTACAAATAAAAGAGGCTCGCAATCATCTGCGAGCCTCTTTTATTTGTATGTGTTGGGGAGCTTATCCACCAAATCCGCCACCTTGCTGGAAGCGTTTCATCATTTCTTCCTGAGCTTTCTGGTAAGCCTTGAATTGCTCCTCAGAGAGAATCTCCTTCAGTGCCTTGTTAGTAGCTTCCTGCTGCTTCTGCATATCTTCCATGTTGAAAGCGCCGAAACCGCCACCACCTTCATTCATCTTAGCTTGCATGTCCTTTGACTGCTTCAGATAAAGGTCATACACCTTCTTGTACTGGTCGTCGGTAAGCTGACCTGCGTCCTTCACTTGTTCTTTTACTTGATCTGCACGACGAGTTGCCATTTCCTCAGGTTTTGGCATTTGGAACTGTCCGCCACCGAACTGTGCGAATGATGAAAGCGATACAACCGCCAACATCAGAGTAAGAATGATTTTCTTCATAATTGAATAAGTTTAATTAAAAAGTTTAGTTAAAAGATACGATTAGGTAGTACTTTCGTTGGATAAGACGCTTGCAGAAACAAAAGGTTTAAAGAAAAAGTGAAAAAAAAGAGAGATGCATCAAGAAAAATGATGCATCTCTTCAGTAATCCCTTTTAAGTTAATGAATTTGAGTCTAAAATTACATGTTCTGACCCTGTGGACGCTGACCACCTTGTCCACGTGGACGACCGCCACCGAAGCCGCCGCCACCGCCGAAGCCGCCACCGCCTTGTCCCATACGCTGGCGACGCTCCTGCTGAGCCTTCTCATAAGCTGCAAACTGCTCTGCGGTCAGAATTTCCTTCAGCGCAGCGTTTGTTGCCTCTTGTTGCTTCTGCATTTCTTCGCGGTTAAACTGTGGGCGCTCGCCCTTCTCCTGAGCCTCCTTCATGCGAGCCTGCTGCTCCTGAGCCTGCTTCAGATAGAGGTCGTACACTTTCTTGTACTGCTCGTCAGAGATTTTGGCAGCCTCCTTAATCTGGTCTGCACGACGGGTAGCCTGATCTTCGGGTTTGAACTCGCGGCGCTGTCCGCCACCACCGAACTGAGCAAATGATGTGAGCGAAATCATCGCCACCATCATGGTGAGAATCAATTTCTTCATGCTGTTTGTTTTTTAAGTGTTAAGTGTTTTGGTTTATAAAAGAATAGTTGTTTGTTAATAGTCTTCCATCTAATTGTCAACCGTCAACTGTCAACTTTCACTTATTATGACCACCTCTTTTTCCAAAAGTTTATTCTTGGTGGACAAAAACTCACATTTTTCATTTTTTCATTCTTTCATTTTCTCATTTTTATCTATCTTTGCATATCAATCAAATGCTTATGAAGTGTTTTTATTCATTCACGTTAGTGCTTGTCTGTCTGTTTTTGCTGGGAGCTTGCAAACCTGTTCCTTCTGGACAGAAAGGAACTGCAGATGCTGACTCTGCTTCAACCATGTTGTTGGATTATGCCAAGGGTTTTCGAGTGAAGACCTTGGCGAATGGTGTGAAACTTGTTGATGTGGCTGACCCGCAGACGGATGAAGACCGCATGCCTGTGAGTTATCACTTTGCCTTGGTGCAGAAAGGGACAGAGGTAGAGGTGCCAGAGGATTACACGAGGGTGGAGGTGCCTGTGGAGCGGACTATTGTGATGACGATGCTCCAACTCTCCAACTTCATTGCGCTCGATGCGCTTGACGAGGTGAAAGGCATTACGGGCACGAAGAACCTCTTTAACAAGGACATCCGTCAACGAGTGGACGATGGAAAGATTGTAAAAATAGGAATGGAAGGCAATTTTGACACAGAGTTGATATTGGCTGCCAATCCCGAGGTCATCTTCATTTCGCCCTTTAAACGGGGTGGCTACGATGCCATCAAGGAGACGGGAGTGACGATGATACCTCATTTGGGTTATAAGGAGTCACATCCGTTGGGACAGGCAGAGTGGATGAAGTATGTGGGACTGTTCATCGGCAAGGAAAAGGAGGCCGAGGAGCTGTTCGAGGGCATCAAGAAGCGTTACCTCGCTTTGGCAGAGAAAGTTTCACAGACGACGGAACGCCCCACCGTGTTCAGTGGCGAGATGCATGGCGGCAACTGGTTTGCCGTGGGCGGAAAGAATCATCTGGCACAGCTCTTTCGTGATGCTGGTGCAGAATATATTCTTAAGGATGACAACACCGGTGGAGTGCCCATCGAGTATGAGCAGATGTACGCCACAGCTGCCCATGCCGACTATTGGCGAATCCTCAATAGTTATCAGGGCGATTTCTCCTACGATGCGCTGAAAGCCTCAGAACCTCGCAACGAGCT
Organism: uncultured Prevotellaceae bacterium; assembly: GCA_900316505.1. Classification (GTDB taxonomy): domain Bacteria; phylum Bacteroidota; class Bacteroidia; order Bacteroidales; family Bacteroidaceae; genus Minthosoma. The sequence continues at coordinate 18,822 of ONDH01000010.1, read as the reverse complement.
GTTCAAGGCGTTCAGGGACAAGCACGTCATCTACTGCAACATGAAGCAGACACCCTATTATGAGTCCTCCCCCGTAGAGCCTGATGTGCTGTTGCAGGACTTGGTGGCTATCTTCCATCCAGAAGTGATGGACAAAGCATATCAACCACGCTATTATCATCTGTTGAAGTGATGAAAATTGCTTCCAAATACATATTGCTGTTGCTCGGCACCCTTCTTTTCTTCGTGCTCAACCTTCTGTTGGGGACGGTTCATATTCCCATTGACGCTATCTTGTGCATACTCTTCGGTGATGAGAGTCAGCCCGAAATTTGGCACAACATCATTCTCAGTTCGCGTGTGCCACAGGCATTGACTGCCACCGTGGCAGGAGCTGGACTGGCAGTGAGCGGTTTGCAGATGCAGACCGTGTTTCGCAATCCGTTGGCGGGTCCATCGGTGTTGGGTATCTCTAACGGCGCTTCGTTGGGCGTCGCCTTCATCGTGCTGATGTCTGGCTCGCTGGGTGGCGTGGCATTAAGTCGTCTTGGATACTTGGGCGATGCAGCCATGTCCATTGCTGCCATCGTGGGTTCGTTGGCAGTGATGGCACTTATTCTTTATGTGTCGCAGAAAGTGAAGGGCAACGTCACTCTGCTTATCATCGGTGTGATGATAGGCTACCTTGCCACCGCCATCATCGGTGTGCTGAAATTCTTTTCGGCAGAGGAAGACGTGAAAGCGTATGTTGTGTGGGGATTGGGCTCTTTTGCCCGAGTGTCGGGCGACCAAATGATGCTTTTCGTAGGTTTGATGACGGGGCTGTTGCCGCTGAGCATGTTGCTCTGCAAAACCATGAATCTGTTGTTGCTGGGTGATTACTATGCCAGCAACCTCGGCTTGAATCTGAAGCGTGCCCGTCTTCTGGTCATCAGCTGTTCAGGCATTCTCGTGGCGATTGTCACGGCATATTGTGGTCCCATCATGTTTATTGGTTTGGCTGTTCCACACTTGTGCCGTGCTATCTTCCAGACGAGCGACCACCGTGTTTTGATGCCTGCCACGATGCTGACAGGTGCTTGTCTGGCATTGATATGCAATCTTGTCGCACGTATGCCCGGCTTTGAAGGAGCACTACCCGTCAATAGCGTCACGGCTCTTGTCGGAGCTCCCATCATAGCGAGTGTGCTCTTCCGACGTCATCAATCAATAGAATAGTCAGTTCGCTGTGGGGAACTAAGGATTGGCAATGTTTCAGGCAATGGCGGATGACCGTGCGGCAAAAGGTTTTTATCTGCTCGGAGGGGATGATGCCCCATAATTCTCTTGCCAAGGTGATGCCGTCCACTTTGACGATATCCTCTTTGCATCCAGCTTCTTTCAACATCTCGGCGATGAACGCCTTGTTCATCGTCTGTTTTTTGCTGTGGGTGTCGAGATGTCCTTCTGCCAGCTTCACTGCCTTGCCCAGCATGATGCCGAGGGTGATGCGAGGGATGTGGAGCTCGTTAGCGATTTGCAAGGTGGCTCCGATGGCATTGCCGTACTCCACGAACGCTTGTTGAGGCAGGTTGGGGTAGCGCTGCTGAAGGAAACCCTCACTCTTCATGCCGCTGTGGAGAACGATGCAGTCGGTGCCACTTGCTTTTGCCACCTCCATGCACTTGCGGATGCTCTCAATGAAAGCCTCTTCGCTGAAAGGCTTCACGATGCCTGAAACACCAATGATGCTGATGCCTCCTTCGATTCCGAGACGGGGGTTGAAGGTCTTGCGGGCGATATCGGCTCCGTTGGGGACACTGATGGTGACTTTTAGAGTTTGGAGTTTGGAGTTAGGAGTTAGGAGTTTCTCCAGATTTTGGCGTAGCATCTGGCGAGGAGCCTTGTTGATGGCTGGCTCACCGATGGGGTAGTCGAAGCCTGGCAGGGTGAATCTGCCCACTCCTTCACCGCCACATATCTCAAATTGAGTCGATTTTTCTACCTTTGCCCTCACTTCAATACCATCGGTCACGTCGGGGTCATCGCCTGCCTCCTTGATGCAGTAAGCGTAGCCGTCGGCATAACTGACTGCCACCATGATGGTTTCGCCATTAGGAAGGATGACGGGCACCTCGTCGGGCGTTTCCCCTGTCAGCATGCGCCTTGTTGCGGCGATGGCTGCAGCAGTGGCACAGGTTCCTGTGGTGAGTCCGCTGTGCAGGGGAAAGAACCCGGGCAAGAGTTTCTCGACCATCCGTCGCAAGCCGTGCTCACCATTCACTTGGTGAAAGATTCTGGGCGTTTCTGGGCGTTTGATGGCGTAGAGTTTCATGCCCATCCTTTTTGCGTCTTTCACTTTCTCTACAAAGCCGCCTGTTTCCCCGCTTTCTTTCATCAAGACTGCCTCATACTCTACATCTCCTTCGCCCTCCTTCCACAGCCTCTGAATCGACATCGTCGACATCGGTGAGTCGACATCGTCGACATCGGCAAACCGACGTCGACGATGTCGATTTTGGGGTTCTTGGTGAGCCTCGCAAGCGTTTTGCTCGTAGAAGCAGAGTTGGTCGTGGGTTGCCCCCTGTTGAAGTGCTGATTGGATGGACGATTCTCTTGGTAAAATGCGGTACATTACTTTTACACCTCGCTCTTCCAAGGGCTTCAATTTGCTGATGCTTTGTACGCCTGTAGTGGCAAGCAGCGTTTTTTCCTTGATTGTCCTCAACGCATCCTCGTACCCATCCAACCATACGATGTCAGGATCTCTTTCTGGAAAGATACGTTCAAACCTGATGGCAGGAATGTTCATGCTTTTCGCCACTTTAGCTACCGTTTGATGTAACACCTCTGCAAAGGGATGGGCGGCATCCACCAACAGCTTGATATCGTGCTTTTGGCAGAAGGTGGTCATGGCAGCACCGTCCATGGTGCCACTAATTGCAATGCCATGATGGAGCGTCACTTTTTGTTCGCCCGTCCTTGTGCTGTAATAGAAGGGATTGCCCGCCTCTTCCAGTGCTTCTATGGTCTTGCGGCCTTCGGTTGTGCCGCCAAAAACAAGAATCATGCGCTATTCTCCTTTACGGAAGAGGTGAGTGAAGTATTTGTTGTAGAGTTCGGAGAGACCTTGACGGTTGTCGATGGCTTCGCCCACGACGAGCATAGTGGTCAGCGTCAGGTTATGGTCGTGAACGATTTTGGCGAGGTCTTGGAGTTGACCACGATAGATTTTCTGGTCAGGCCATGTGAGGTGATAGCATGCTGCGACAGGTGTGTCGGCAGGATATTCTTGCAGGAGTTCTCTTTGTACGTCATCCACAATGGCAGCGCTGAGGAAGATGCACATGGTGCTCTGGCTCTTGGCGAGAAGGTGCAGCTGCTCTTTCTCTGGCATGGGGGTTCGTCCTTCGCCACGGGTGAGAATGATGGTTTGAGTACGTTCGGGAATCGTGAACTGGCTTCTCAGTTCTGCGGCAGCAGCGAGGAAAGATGAGATGCCTGGTGTGATGTGGTAGGACATCCTGTGCTGGTCGAAAAATGCCATCTGTTCCTGAATGGCACCAAAGATGCAGGGGTCTCCCGTGTGCAGACGCACAATGAAATGTCCCTTGTCGTAGTGTTCTTTCATAAGAGCGCATTGCTCCTCAAGGTTCATGTCTGCGCTGCTTCTCACCACCGCACCCCTTTTGTGACATTCTGTCAATGCTTTGGGCACCAGAGAACCTGCATAAAGGATGAGGTCAGCCTTCTCCAGCATCTTCCTTCCGCGAACACTCACCAAATCGGGGTCGCCAGGTCCTGCACCCACAATCTCAATGTGCCCCTTTTGTGTTCTTAGATATTTCTCGTCAATGGCAAGGGCTGCCGTCCAGTTCTTCCCCTTGATCTTGGGAACGATGAGTTTGCCGTGATGGGAGCCTAAGATGGCGGCAGCTTCGCAGACACTGGGCGTACCCACATGTTTCTCCACCGTTGTGCTCGGATGGGGCACATCCACCTTTGCCAGTTCTTCGGCGGTGAAGAACACGACTTCTTCTTGATACAATTCCTGCAAATCCTTCACGAATGGCTCGTCAGCCTTCACGTCAATGGTGCAGTAGCGATGGGCACATGGCAGGATGCCAATATTCGCCATTGCCTCGTCTATCTCATCGTAGATATACTCATAATCCTCAGGATGATGTGCCAACCCAAAGCCGATTGTCCCCACCATCGGGACAAAGTGCAGCACCAGCATGTTGTCCGGATACGTATGACTGATAGGTGACACGATGATGAGCAGTTTGTATTGATCCGGTGTGGCATCCTTGATGTCGTTAATGAGCGTCACATGGTCAGGAAGCGTCTTCTCCAGATAATCCGTTCCCTCATCTCTCACATCCATCAGCAACGCCGTGGGTTGACGATTGACAAAAGCAAAGATGCAGTCGTTCATGTCCTCCACCTCACTCGCTATTGGCCAGTCGAAACGCTGCTCGAACGTGTCCAGTGCCCAAAGACCTGCATTGTCGCTTTGGGTGGTGATGACAGGGTCGGCACCGAGAATGGAAGCTACCTGATGGGTGAGGTCGTTGGCTCCTCCCACATGACCTGAAAGCACAGCGATGACATGTTGACCGAGGCTGTCCACACACACCACCGCAGGATCTTTGTGCTTGTCCTCCACAAGGGGGGCGATGGTTCTCACGCAGATGCCCATGGCTCCAATGAAGATGAAGGCATCGAAATGATTCCACTTGGCACTTACTTGAGTGCGCTGGATGGTCTTGGCGTTCAGTTGGCGTTGCAAAATCGAGGCGATGTCACTGCCTGTCTCGCTGATGGGGATGATGGCTATTTTCTGCATCGTAGGATAGTGATGGGATGATGGTTGTTGAGTTGTATCTTTGTAGGCGAATCTTGCTTGAGTTCTAATTCCGCGCATGCCTCGTTCCAGAGCTGGTGGCTGTCGATGCTGACTTTGGGGGCAATGACACTGTTGAAGACAATGATGCCATCGTCTGTCAACACCGTTAAGACCTTTGCCAATATCTCCTTGAGCAGCCCCCCATGCCCACCGATGAAGACCGCATCGGGACGGGGCAACGAAACCACGTCTGTCTGCATGAAGTCACCCATGTGGATGTTGATGCCAGGGCAATGGAAACGACGGGCATTTTCTTGGATGATGGTTTCACATTCAGGACGGATTTCAAAAGCCTCAATGTCGAGGTGGGGAAACTGCAGACGGGCTTCGATGCTCACGCTGCCGGTACAGAAACCGATGTCCCACAACACATGACGGTGGGGCAAATCAAGAGCTTGTAGCGTGAGAAGACGGATGGGCATCTTGGTAATCATCTTCTCGCGACCGTCCAACAGCACGAATTCTTCATCAGGAATACCCCATCGGCGTGGATGCTCTCCAATGAGGATGAGGCAGTTGGGATGGGCAAAATCCTGTTCTGTCACGGCTTCGAGCGAAAGTGATGTGACTCTTTCTTTCTCAGGGTTGCCAAGGTGCTCGCCGATATGCATCTGATAGTCCTTGTAGCCATAGTCAAGCATACGTTGGGCAATGGCGGCAGGGGTGTGTTCCTTGTCTGTCAAAACACCCATCTTCGTTGTACCCTCAATCAGAGCACGGTCAAATTCCTGCCAAGGACGACCTGTGAGAGAAACAATGCGCATATCGTGATAGGGCATCATGAGGCGGTGAGCCAGCATCTGCAAGGAATTGAAGGTTGGATACACTACAATGTCCGCCTCTGGCATCTTTCGCTGAATGGTATTGGCGAAGCCGAAAAACAGCGGGTCGCCACTGGCAAAGACGATGAGAGTTGAGAGTTGAGAGTTGAGAGTTGACAGTTGGTATTGTTCAAATACTGCATCGAGAGGTACGGTGATGTCAATCCACTCTGCATCTTTAGGAAGCAGGGACTTTACAATCTCATGATGCCGTTTGCCGCCAGAGAATACCCTCCCGTTCTTGATGACTTCCAATACTTCGGGAGGAAAGAAAGGTTGTGGATGGTCGGTGATGCCTATGACAATGAATCTAATCATAACTTCTAACTGTCAACTGTCAACTGTCAATTGTCAACTGTCAATTGTCAACTGTCAATTGTCAACTGTCAATTGTCAACTGTCAACTCTCTAAAGGTCTCTTCCTGGTTTTAATTGTGCTGCATCGTCGAACGTGAGAATGGCGTTGCACAAAGTGGCGGCGAGGTTGCTGCCTCCTTTACGTCCTTCGACAATGATTTTGGGGATGTCCTTGAAGGGCTTGACCATGTGCTTCGACTCCTTCACATGCACGAAACCGACAGGTGCGGCGATGATGCCGGCAGGGTGTGCCTTCCCCTTGCGGATGAGGTCACAGAGTTCCATGAGGGCGGTGGGTGCATTGCCGAAAGCGAAGAGGGCATCAGGGTGTTCCTCCACAGCGAGACGAATGCCTGCTTGGGTGCGTGTAATGCCTTTCTCCATAGCCAGCGTCGCCACACGTGGGTCACTGAGGTAACACTTTGCTTCGATGCCGAGGCGTTGCAAGGCACCTTTCCGAATGCCACTGGTCACCATCGTTACATCTGTGATGATGGTGGTCAGTGTTCCGTCCTTTACTTTATTATATAATGTGGAAACAGCTCCCTTGTCTGTGTGGAGAATACGCTCCATATCGAAGTCGGCGGTGGTATGGATAGCATGGAGAAGTGCCCATTTGTGGTCAAGGGGATAATCTTTTCGTTGCAGTTCACTCTCTATGGTGCGGAACGACTCCATCATGATAGAAGCCCCCTTCTTATCCCCCCATGGGGGGAGGATTCCATCCGGACAGTCTCTCTCCCCCTTGGGGGAGTTGGAGGGGGCTTGATAGTAGCCTCGTGGAGTAATCATCTTGTCGTTCCACTGATAGGACTGCGAGTTGCCAATGAGCACCACGGTGAACATATCGACAGTTTCGGGGTTGAAGTCGGAGAGGGTGGTGATGGTCACTTCCTGTTCTGGTCGTCCTGCTTGTCGCACATAGCCCACGGGTGTGTTGGCGGCACGTTCTTGCAGAAAGATTTCCTGCAGACGATAGAGCTGCCAATAACGTCCGTTCGATTTGGGATTATAGACAGCCGTCACAAAGTCGCCCATGGCAGCAGCCTTGATGCGCCGTTCGATGACCTCCCATGGTGTCATCAAATCGGATAATGAGATGACACAGAAATCATGCCCAACAGGAGCACCGAGCAGGGAAGCCGCTTTCTGAAAAGCGGAGATGCCTGCTAAAGAATCCACCTCAATGTCGCTCGCCCGTTCTCGCTTCATTTCATAAATGAGCGGTGTCATGCCGTAGATGCCAGCATCGCCAGAAGAGATGACCACAACGGTCTTGCCTTCTTCTGCCAATTGGAAGGCTTGCTCAGCACGTTCGCGTTCATGTTTCATGCCCGTGTCGATGCACTCGCATCCGGGCTTCAGATAAGGAGTGATGAACTGGAAGTAGTATTTGTAACCCACCACAGCATCAGCCTCACCAACTGCCTTGATGACAGCTGGTGTGATGTCGTCGGGACTTCCTGGCCCGATGCCTGCAACGATAATCTTTTTCATACGGATGCAAAGATAGGGAAATAAAGTGAATCGTGGATAGTGAAATGTGAAAAATTTGCTACCACGCTTAAAGTGAAAGTGAATGGCTCCACCTTGTCCCTTCTTAGTTCTTAAACTTGACCTTCAGCCCTATCACTAACATGCGTCCCGGATTGTAGAGGGCAAACTTGCGTACTGACGAGTCGATGCGATGGTCGGTCTTGTCGAAGAGGTTGTCGATGCCGATGCTGGGTTCAAGAAGAGCCCATGTGGCACAGTCGAATGTGTGGGTGGTCTGTAGATTCCAGATACCGAAACCTGGTGCGTCTTCATACGAGCCTGTGTAGTAGGTTTTCGATTGCAGACGACCATTCAGGTTCACGTTCAGCGCATACGCTCCCCATGCATGGTGGTAATTGGCAGCGATGGTGGCAGCGTTGCGAATGCTGCGCTCCAGTACACTCCACTCCTCACCGCTCTTGGTGCGGGCATAAGCATAAGCCCAGTTGGCGGAGAGGTTGAAACCTTTGAACAGATTGGCAGACACATTCACCTGAACACCCTTCACGTCGCCTTTGTCGCTGTTCTGATAGAGGGCATAGCTTGCCAGTTTAGAAGCTTCTGCCTCTGTCATTTCGGGAAACTCCTCCTGCAGCATGGCGAGCGAGTGGTCATCCACGTCCACGTTCTGCTTCACCACCATGTCGTTGATGCGGTTGATGTAACCCGTCACACTCACCAATAGCTTGTCCGTATGGTACTCGGCATTGAGGGAGAAGTAGTTGCTCTTCTCTGGCTTGAGGTTGCTGTTGCCAAACGAGATTTGGGGCTTGCCGCGATTGATGGAGTAGTAGTGATAGTAAAGCTCGTCCAATCCTGGCGCACGGAAACCTGCGGAGTAGGTGGCGCGGAAACGGAACGCTCCGGGTGCATACATCAGCGTGGCTTTGGGTGTGAAGTGGTTGCCGAAGTTCTCGTGGTGAGTGATGCGGGCACCGATTGTCGCTGTGAAGTCTTGCAGGAATTTCTGCTCGTGCTGACCGTAGAAGGCAAGGGTGTGGGCACTCTGGTCAATGTTGCCCGATGTGGCAAAGAGGCAGTCCTTTCGCCAGTTCATGCCGAAGATGGTGGTGCCGCCTTTCACCAGTTCGAAAATGCTCTTCACGTCGGTCTCGTAGGCATGCTGCTTCTTCGACAGCACGAAGTCGCCTACCTCGTTGCTCTTGGTCGCTACATCATAATCCTTGCCATAACGGAAACGGTCGGCAGTGAAAGTGGCTTGCAGGGAGTTCTTGGCGGTGAACTTGTAGATGCCGCCCACATTCCAGCGGAACCCCTTGTACTGCATCTCATAATCGGTGCCACCCGTCACGTCGGGGTTGGTGTTGGGGCGGTTGGTAATCTTATATGAATAGTCAAAACCTGCATTCAGAGCTAACTTGTTGTTGGGCGCATAGGTGAACTTCTGCCCCACGATGCTGGAGCGGTAACCCGTGAAGAGGGGAGCGATGCTGGGCTGTGTTTCAGTGTCGGAGCCTTTCACATACTCCAAACCATTGATGCGGTAACTATCTGCACGGTCGTGGGTGAAGGATGTGTAAGAACCGAAGCCATGAGTGAAGATGTCAAGGGTGACAGCTTCTGTGAGTTGTCCTTTCCCTGAAACACGTGTGTCGCTGGTTACGCTGACCAGATTCTGGGTGGGTTGGTCGGTGATGATGTTAATGACACCTGCAATGGCATCGCTTCCATAGAGGGACGAAGCCGCACCGTCCAGCACCTCAATGCGCTTCACACGAGCCATATTGATGCGGTTCAAATCGACGTTGTTGGAAATGTCACCCGTCAGTTTTTGCCCATTGATGAGGATGAGGATGTACTTGTTGCCCAATCCGTTCAGACGCAGGAATGTGCCCATCGAGTTGGGCGACATTGACACCTGCGGCATCATGCGTGTCAATGCGCCATCGAAGGTGCTGATGCCCTGCTCGTGAATCTCTTGGGCAGAGAGTACACGCACGGGAGTTGCAGTCGATTTGAGTCGTTGGTGATGTCCCGAACCTGTCACGACGACAGGGTTGAGGTTGTAGTTGCGCTCAGTCACAGTGGAGTCGCGATGCTCCATCTTGTGTATCTGGGCAAAAGCGGCGCTCCCGCATGAGAGCGCCGCCACTAATAACACTTTTTTTAACATTGATAATTTAGAACACATTTACTTATTCTTCGTCAGGAGCTGTGGTTGGTGTAGAGAGTGCCTCTTCTGTACCCAACTTTTCGATAGCGTCTTTGGTGTGGTTCATCCAGAGTTTGCGCACAGCAGAACGCTCGGCAAGTGCAGGGATGTAATCATCACCAGCCTGATACTTCTTCCAACAAGCCTCTTTGAAAGTGGTCTCATAAGCAGCTGTCTCAATACCTACAGCATTGAACATTGAGTACCAGCTTTCTTCATCCTCTTCGTCTGCCATGTCGTTGTGAGCGTGGTCACCGGCGATAGACATGAGTGGGTAGAGCTGTGCCTTCATGGTAGGATTGGCATTATAGGTGACGTCCATCGTGATAGCACCCACCTGATAAGTGAAATTGCCGCCGCTAATGTGGTCCAGCACGTCGTCAACGAGTGTCTGTTCCATGTCAACGGTGCCGACATAGTAGTTCTCGTTGATGGCACGGAGATACTGCTCCAACTGCACATAGCGGATGTTACCTCCATAGTAGTCATAGCCTTCGGGGTTACCATGTCCCATGAATGCCACGATGCCTTCAGCAACAGCAGCCTTGATGTCGCTCTCCTTGTTGAGCACCTTAGCGAGTGCTTCTGCATCTTCTTCTTCTGCCATCAGTGGAGTGCCAATCACCACGTTGCGGTCGAGGCTCTTCAGGTAGGCGGTGGTGAAGTTGCCGTTCTTGTTGTTCATGAAGTTCTTGACATAAGAGTCACGCACGTTGCGGTACTCCTCACCGGGAATCACCTGCAAGGACTGCACCACAATCTGCTTGTAACCAGCCTGACCAATGGCGTTGAGCCAGTGCTCTGGGTCATAGTAGTCTTTGGGAGCCACGTTCTCACCAGCACGGGCATTGTTGATGCATTCGATGGAAGAGAAAGAAAGGTAAACATCCCAACCAGAGAAGTTTGCTTTGTAGTCGTCCACCACTTTCTCGAAGGTGTCGTAGGCTTGTTCCCAAGTGGAACCGAAAGCAACGAGCAGAATGACTTTGTCGTTCTTTTTCTGCTTGTTGACCATGTTGGTCACTTCCTGTTGGTACTTCTGATAGTTCGATGAGTTGTCATTGTCGTCATCGCTGCAAGCGGTGAAGCTCATAGCTGTCATGAGGGCTACTGCTGCCATCATGAGATACTTAATTGTCTTCATTTTCATTTTGATTTAAAGAGTTAGACTTATAGTTGTTGATAAGTTTTTTGCCGTGATTGAACCGCACCGTGAAGGCCGCATAAAGGGTGGTGCCAGGTGTGGTGGTGCCCAAATGCAAGCCGTGGTCGGTCTTGTCTGTATAATTGAAGATATTGTCCACACCAGCCTCAAGTTGGAAGGTGAGGGGCTTCTGCTTGCCCCGCTTGTAACTGAAGGTGTGAGAGCCTGTGAGTCGCCAGAGCTGGTAGCCTTTTCCGTTGCCGTTCAACTGATAGTATCGTTTGGTGGATGCTCTTCCGTAGATGCCTGCTCCCCATGTGTTCTCATTTCTCATCGTGTGGTTCCATGTCAGAAAACAATTCCCCTTGTGATGTGCCATGCCGTCGATGATGACACTATGAAGGGCATCGTCTTCTGTGTCGTAAAGCTCTGCGTCAGTATCGAGATAGCTGTATCCAAGTCCGGCTGTCCACTCTCTGTTGATGCGGTAGCGCAGGGTGATGTCTACACCGTAGGTCTTGGCGGTTTCGAGGTTTTGGTATTTCCTCGTTTTGATGGGCATATACTTGGTGTAGAGGTCGATGGGTGCTTCGCTGTTGGGGATGGTGACGAGGGCAATCATGTCGTTCACCTGGTTGTAATAGCCTGTGGCAGTGGCGGAGAAGCCTCCGTGGTTGTACTCAATGCCCAAGGAGAAGTAGTTGCTGGCTTGTGGTTTGAGGTGTGTGTTGCCAAGGAAAAGATAGGTGCCGTTCATGTTGCGCACATACTGATAGTGGAGCTCTTTAGGAGTAGGGGTTTTGAAACCTTGGCTCCATGTGGCACGGAAACGCAAATCATTCCACTTGATCATTGTGGACACCTTTGGCGTGAGATGCCAACCGAACTGTTCGTTGCGGTTGAGGCGCAGTCCTGCTGTCACATTGAACCACTCCACAGGAGTGTATTCGTCCTGCACGTAAAGAGCGCCTGTGTTGTCTGTCGCCTTGCCTCCTTCCACGCGGGTGGGTGCTTTGAGCCAGTCATACCGCCATTCGATGCCCGTGCTGAGACGGTTCTCATAGGGTAGGGTGAACACCCCTTTCAGATGTGCCATTGTGCGTTGCTGGTCGCTCTGCAACTGATGTTGTCCTGGGTAATAAGGGAAGTAGGAGGTATGCTCGCCATTCACGTAGCCATCGGTGAGGGTGACGGCTGTGAAGTCGTAGTAATAGGCATGCCGATTCCAATCCACATCGAGGGTGATGACGTCGGTGGTGTTCATCTGCCACTTGCCTCCTGCCGATACCGAAGCATTGTTGTAGCGCAGGTCGTAGGTCTTCACATCCACTCCCGGGTGTTTGCCGCTGGGTCGGTAGATGCGTTTGCGGTAGATGCTGCCGTCAGCATAGAGTTCAATGTTCTCATTGAGGGCATAAGTGAGATGTTCCGACACTTGCCAATTGGTGTATCTGCTGACGGTCTTGTTGCGTGAGTCGGTGATGAGGAACTCCGTCTGATGGGGGTCTTCTCTGGAAGTGTTCTGCCATCCGTCAGAGTGCTGCAGCTGAAAGTTGGTGTAGCTTTTCAGTTTCCCGAAGTTGAACGCGATGCCATTGTGTTGACGCAGTTCACCGTATGAGCCGCCGCGTGTGGTGTTTTCCAACAAAACCCCATCGGTATCGTGACGTTTGGTGATGATGTTGATGACACCAGCGATGGCATCGGAACCATAGAGCGCAGAGGAAGCTCCCTTCACAATTTCAATCTTCTCGATGTTGTGAGGATCAATGAGTCCGAGGTCGTTCTCGCCTCCGTTGTCTCCGTGAATGCGTTTGCCATTGATGAGGATGAGGATGTAGTTGTTGCCCAGTCCGTTCATCTGCATCTGACTGCCCATGTCCCCTTCGTTGAAGGCAAACGAAGCCGTCAGTCCCGACAAGATGTCGGCAATGGAACTGCCTGAAAAGTTTTTCAGCATTTGTCCTGTGATGACCTCTGTCTGTACAGGCGCATCCTTCAGCAGGTGCTGAGTGCCAGTACCTGTAACGACCACTTCTTGAAGGGAGTCTTCCTTCAGAACGTCTTGTGCCAACAATGTCAGGGTGAGGCACATGAGTGCCAGTCCCATCATCAATCTTCTCATAAATCTGTGTGTTACCACGCATATCCCTGTGCGTGCGTACATCTTCTTCTTATGGTGCTTTGGCAGGTCTTCTGGCTTTCCCCCTGTCTGTCCGCCTTCCCGATTCCTCAGTGGCTTGGTGTGAACAGACGTTCAAAAGAGGGGATTACAGCTGCAGGTACAGCTCAGGTTTCTCACCTGATTCCCTTGCATCGATAGGCTCGATTACCAAATTCGGTGGCAAAGATAATAATTAATTGATAATTGACAATTGACAATTGATATTTATTTTGCTGTTTAGCCCGTTTTCTGTAAAAAAGGCGTTCCGAATGGCTAATTCTCAATTCTCAATTGTCAATTATCAATTTGGAAATACTACCTTTGCATTCAAATGAAACATTCTTTCCTTATATCAGCACCCACAAGTGGTTCGGGCAAGACAACGATTGCCCGAGGACTGATGGCGTTGCTGGTGAAAAAGGGGATGAGGGTGCAACCTTTCAAATGCGGACCAGATTACATCGACACCAAGTTCCATGCAGCGGTGTGTGGACGTCCGAGCATCAATCTCGACACCTTCATGGCATCGAGAGAACATGTGAAGGAACTCTTCGTCCACTACGGTGCAGATGCCGATGTGTGCATCGTGGAGGGGATGATGGGCTTGTTTGATGGCTACGACCGTGACAAAGGCTCCTCGGCAGAGATAGCGAGTGTGCTCAATGTGCCAGTGGTGCTGGTCGTCGATGCCAAGTCTGCTGCCTATTCAATGGCAGCCCTTCTTCATGGCTTTCTCCATTTCACACCCACCTTCTCCCAACCCTCAACTCCCAACCCTCAACTCCCAACTGTCAATTGTCAATTGTCAACTCTCAACTGTCAATTGTCAACTGTCAATTGTCAACTGTCAACTGTCAACTGTCAATTGTCAACTCTCAACATCGCTGGTGTCATTTTCAACAAAGTGGGTTCCGAGCGACATCGGGAGATGCTTCAACAGGTGTGCGACGACTTGCAAGTGGAGTGTTTCGGATTCCTTCCCAAGCATCCAGAGTTGGAACAGGGTTCACGCTATTTGGGGCTCGACTTTTCAGAAGAGGCGAAGAATGAGACCTTGGTGAAACTATTAGAAGAGAACGTGCAATGGAAAAAGCTGTCAATGTTGTAATGGCACGAAATGCCGAGTCGTTCTCTTTCTACTATCAAGAGAACCTTGACCGATGGGTGCAGGAGGGTAGTCTGACCTTCTTCGACCCTGAAAAGGAAGTGCCCGATTTGAGCCACTGCGACCTGCTCTATCTCCCCGGTGGATATCCCGAAAAACATTTGGAGGCATTGGTGAAGGCAGAGCGGACGAGGAAATGCATCCGTGATTATGCAGAAAGGGGAGGGCGCATCATTGCAGAGTGCGGCGGCATGATATATCTCTGTCAAAGTATTGTCACTGACGAGGGTGAGTACCCCATGTGTGGCGTATTGCCCTACACAATCACAGCCCGAAAAGCAGACCGTAAACTCTCCCTTGGCTATCGCCGTTTCACCCTTGACGGAAAGGAATATCGTGGTCATGAGTTCCACTACACCCAGTTCCTCGGTGAAACACCCTCATCCATCGTGCAGGTTTATGATGCCAAAGACAACCCTGTGCCCACTCCCGTGTTCAAGTATAAGAATGTGTTGGCAAGCTACACACATCTCTATCATCAAGTTGACAATTGACAGTTGACAACGTTTGTAGCAGCGAGCGCAGAGTTCAAACTTGCTTGAACTATGCCGAGTCGCGCCCAAACCTCAGCGTAGCTAATTGACAATTATTGGCTGTCGAAAATTGTTTAAATTGCCAAATAACAAATAAAGTGTACATTGTAAATTATCAAATTGTAAATCGCATTCATCGATAACTTCAGAAAATATGATAACTTTCATAAAAAGAAAGAGGTGCGTCGTTTCTGACACACCTCTTTTTGTTGGTAGGGACGATCGGGTTCGAACCGATGACCTCTGCAATGTGACTGCAGCGCTCTAAACCAGCTGGGCTACGCCCCTATCATCTGATTTCGAGTGCAAAGTTAAGGAAAAAATGTGGAACAGAAAAAATGAAAGAATGAAAAAATGAAAAAAAGATGCAATAGAATGCGTTTTTTCGGAAATTCTCTGTATATTTGTCGCCATTATGAGAAAAGTCTTACTTGATGTGCATACGCACACAGTGGCATCAGGACATGCCTACAGCAGTCTGCAGGAAATGGCACAAGCGGCAGCAGACAAGGGTTTGCAGGTGTTGGGAATCACCGAACATGGTCCCAGCATCATCGGCACTTGCCCGTTGGTCTATTTCAGAAACATGTTCGTCGTGCCACGTCAGCTCTATGGTGTGAAAATCCTGATGGGGTGTGAGGTCAACATCCTCGACACGAAAGGCACCCTCGACCTTGATGAAGAATACCTCGACCGTCTTGACATCGGCATTGCAGGCATTCATGAGAAATGCTGGAAGGGAGGCACAAAAGAGGAGAACACGCAGGGAATGCTGAATGTCATCCGTCATCCGAAAATCCACATCATCAGCCATCCCGGAGATGGAACGGCAGAGTTGGACTTCGAACCTTTGGTCTTGGCTGCCAAAGAATCCCACACGTTGCTCGAAATCAACAACCACTCCCTTGCCCCTCAGCGCAAGAAACCGATGGCACATGACAACAACCTGGAACTCCTGAGACTGTGCAAGAAACACCAAGTGCCTACCATTCTCGGCAGCGACGCGCACATCTCCTTCCAGATAGCCGACTACACCCGCCTTCTCCCCCTGTTGGCAGAGACAGAATTCCCCGATGAACTCATCATGAATTTCTGGCCAGAGCAGTTCTTTGAATACTTAAGTATAGTTAGGAATGAGGAATGAGGAAAGATGCGGTTGAGCGAGTGCAGAGGTCAAACTTGTTTGAACTATGCCGAGCGTGAGCATCTTCGGCGAAGCCAATGAGGAATTGAATCTCTCAACTCTAAACTCTCAACTCTAAACTCTCAACTCTAAACTCTCAACCCTAAACTCTCAACCCTAAACTCTCAACCCCTAAACTCTCAACTCTCAATTGTCAACTCTTAAACCTATACAAACACATGAAACAAGTGAAATGGATATTGCTGCTGCTGTCAGTACTGACAAGCATGGGAACATGGGCACAGCCCATCACCGAACAAGAGGCAGCTGAGCGTGCTCTCCAGTTTTTGAATCATCGCAGCCCCTCGTCACGAGCTAAAGTGATGAGTAAGGTCAATTCCTCCAAAATGCTGAAAGCCACAAAGGTGGAGGCAGAGAAAATCTATGCCTTCAACGTAGAGGGTGGGGGATATGTCATCGCTTCAGGCGATAGCCGAACCTTGCCCGTGCTGGGCTATTCCGACAGCGGTAGCATCGATTGGACAAACATGCCAGAGAACATGCGCGCATGGTTGAAGGGATACGATGAAGCCATTGCCACACTGGGCAACAGTACCGACCTTGCCGATGGCAATCTTCTCACAGCTGAGTGCGAACAGCCCTTCTCCACACGTCTTGCACGCACTGCTGTCGAACCACTGATTACCACTCAATGGAATCAGTTAGCTCCTTATTGGAACAAGATTCCCCTGTATGACGGTGCCGACCCCGACTGGCAGGGGAAGAACTGCCTTACCGGTTGTCCCGCTACAGTCATGGCACAAATCATGAAATATTACGAATGGCCTAAAACGGAAACAAGAGCCATTCCTGCCTATGATCAGGAGACATACGATGACGGCATCTCGAAAACGTGGCACATCGACGAACTCCCGCCCGTCACCTTCGATTGGGCAAACATGATAGACCAATACACAATCCAAGATGACGAGACCGGCGAGGAAAAGACAGTCGGAACCGAGGCGCAGCAAGATGCCGTTGCCACACTGATGCGTTACTGTTCTCAAGCCTTTGAAATGGAACTGACGCCAGTTACTTCCGGCGCAGGAGCCTCAGCGATTTCTCGTGCCTACTATTATATGGGTTATGCCCCCTCCGTTCAGTTGGTGAATCGTGCATTTTTTTGCATCGATGAATGGGAAGAGCTCATCTACGGTGAACTTTCAGCCAAACGTCCCGTGCAATATAATGGTTTTAGCAGTGATGGTCACTCGTTCATCTGTGACGGATACGATGGCAATGGCATGTTCCACATCAATTGGGGATGGTCAGGCAGCTGTGACGGATACTATTCGCTGAGTGTGCTCAATCCTTATTATGATTCCTCTCTCGGCAGGGCAAAAAAAATGGGATTCTGCCGTAATCAGGGTGCAGTCATTGGCATACAGCCCCCATCAGAAGGAACAACCTTGCCTCCTCTCGGACGTGTTATGATATACAATATCAGTCTGAGTTCAGATTCTATCGTTGAATACTATTTCAAATATCACGGAGGATTACCTTATCCTAACATCACGCAGGATTATGCGCTCGGCACCATCGAGGCAGACGGTAAATTGAAACCGCGTTTCATTGGTGACCCCAACGACAGCATCGTTTACACTAGCAACAGGATGACGGTGGTGATAGATACAGCAGCCATCCAGCCAAGTGAGTCGTTGCAGCTTTACCCGATGATGAAATTCCGTCACCATCCCGAATCTGATTGGCAGTTGTTCGATTCGCAGGCATACTTTGTCCATGTTGGTCGCACCGCTGACGGAGATTACTACAGCGGCTATGTGAATATGGCAGCGAAGCAGCGGAACATGAAGGTCATTGATGTCAAGGTGAACCCCTCAACAAGTGCTCCTTTTGAAACTATCGAATTGACGCTCACTATCCACAACGAGGATAAGACAGACTATACCGGTGACCTCACTCTCACACCCGATTATTATGGTGACATCAATCCTGACGACATTTCCACATCCAAGGTGAAGGTGTGGGGCAATAGCGTGACAGCAGGAGCTTATATCCATGCAGGACAGGACGCAGAAGTCAAGTTCTATATAAAGTCCCAAATGAACGGTGTGGTTCGTCTGGGCGTGGAAACTGGAGATAATTACCCTCTCAACAACTACGTCATCGTGATTGAAGTCCCTGTTGCCATCACCTCCGTTTCAGCAGACGACTCCGACACCTCCGATGCCCCCTACTACGACCTGCAAGGGCGCCGTCTCACCACTCGTCCCGTCCACCCCGGTGTGTACCTATACAAAGGACGAAAAGTGGTCATACGTTGAAAGTTGAAAGTTGAAAATAAAAGTTACCTTGCCATTCGGAGTGTTGGGCTCCGGTTTGCAAGGTAACTTTTACGTTTTACTTAAGTTTCGGAAGTGACGAAGTAATCGAAGTTAAAGGCGTTAACGACGATACTCAGGCAATGAAAATTAGGAATGAGGAACCTTTAGCTCGGCGTAGCCAATTAGGAAAGATGCGGTTGAGCGAGTGCAGAGGTCAAACTTGTTTGAACTATGCCGAGCGTGAGCATCTTCGGCGAAGCCAATGAGGAATTGAATCTCTAAACTCTAAACTCTAAACTCTCAACCCTAAACCCTAAACTCTCACCCCTAAACCCTAAACTGTCAACTTATCGAAGCGCATTGACCGGCTTAATCACCACGTCCCTGTCGAAAGCGACGGGCTTCACTCGATACTCGTCCAGCACATAGATGCAGGTGCAGCCCACACCCGTGGTGGAGTAGTCGAGGTTGAAGGTGTATCGGTCTGCCTGTGGTTGCAGCTGATAGGTGAACTGGCTCTTCGTCAGGTTGTCCGTCGTGAACTGATAAGCGTTGAAGTTGAAGGGCTCGTTCATGGAAATCTGCACACCCTTG
>ONDH01000020.1 GCA_900316505.1 uncultured Prevotellaceae bacterium | reverse complement strand
TCTTATCAAGAGGTTCTCCCTTCTGTGCTTTCTCCCAGTTCTTCATCAACTCTGCACGATGTTCCTCAAGCCATTCCAATATCATACGCAATGCCCTGCCTGGCATTTCGCCCTTCACAATGCCATCTTTGATGTTGACAATAATCTTATAGTCACCATACCATGCATGAAAATGTGGTGGTTGATGATCTGAAAAGTTCATCCAAATGTAAATTCCATAAAAAAAACTAATCTGCGGCATACAATATAAAGATTACTAATTACACAGAAATGGCATATTACGAAGAACATTTGCAAATTAACCACTTTTATTCTTATCCACCAAACATTTAGGGAACTTTTTTTGTTAAGACACCAAAAAGGCACAAAGCCGTGGTGGACTTTGTGCCTCATATTTATATTATACTCAACTTTCGGAAGTGACGAAGTAATCGAAGTTAAAGGAGTTAACGACGATACCCAGTCAATGAAAATTAGGAATGAGGAAAGATGCGGTTGAGCGAGTGCAGAGATCAAGCTTGTTTGAACTATGCCGAGCGTGAGCATCTTCGGCGAAGCCAATTAGAAATGAGGAATTGCCATACGGAATGTAAGAACCACGAGACAAAAAAAACGGGAAGAACTATTTGAATTGACAGGTGACAACTACCACCTTACCACTACCTTACCACTACGAACCTACTACCTTACCATGACCTCTGAAATTGCCTACTGCTTCATGTCTTGAATCCATGCTTTTCTTTGCCTCCTTTGGAGCTTATCAGGCAGAAACAATAAATGCTCTAAGTTCTATGAGTGAGACCCCATTGGGTGTATGGGTGAGACGCCGACACCTGTATGGGTGAGATACCAACACCTGTATGGGTGAGACACCAACACGTGTATGGGTGAGATACCTCGATAGCAATGGGCGAGCAGACGGGGTGCGGCTGGAATGGTTGAGTGCTAACCCCTAATGGAGCACCACGTGTAATACTCGACTTTCTGAAATAGTTAAATAGTCAGTAGTTAAGTAGTTAAGCCGACACTTAGGATGGACGATGTACAATGTACGATGTACGATGAGTCCGTCAACTGTCAATTGTCAACTGTCAATTGTCAACTATCAATTGTCAACTAAGCGTAGCGATAACTCCTAGAACTCCTTAACTCCAAAAAAGTTGAGCACTTGCGAAACTTTAGTAATAAATAAAAATGTGGTTCACTACAACCTGCCCGACGAGCACCGCTACCCTCTCCAACTCGACCCGCACCGAGTCGCTCTCTCCATCGCCAAAGGCATCCATGCCAACCACTCCATCATCACCATCGATTGGCGCTACCGCCTCCTCGTCTTCTTCTGGCGCCTCGTGCCCCGATGGTTGTGGGTGAGGCTGAAGGTGGTGTAGAAATGAGGTATCAAAATGACTTTTCAAAAAAAAGAAGAAAAAGTTTGGTTATGTCGTTCTTTTTTACTTATTTTGCCACCTGAAAAGGACTGAATTACATGAGTACCATAACAATGACACGAATGATGGCAGAATATTTTAAGACAAAACCCGTCTTAAAAGCATGGCTGTTTGGCTCTTATTCGCGAGGCGAAGAAAGACCCGACAGCGATGTGGACATTCTCATTGTTCCAGACAAGACTCAGCATTTCAGTTTGTTCACACTCGGTGGTATGTACGAAGACTTGAAAGCCCTGTTAGGACGAGAAGTGGACATCATCACAGATGGCGGACTATTACCCCTCGCCTGAGAAAGTGCAGAACGTGACAAGAAACTAATCTATGAGAGAAAGAACTAAAGAGGACATCGTATGGAAAGCCATCAAAGAGGACTTGCCACCATTGCGAGAACATGTGATGGAATACTTGAAAACCTGTCAATAAAAGACATCTATAGCCATACCAGAGTTTCATCTTTTCATCAAATTCAGGTGCTTTGGGAGATTTTCACCTCTCAAGGCACATTTTTTTATCCTTTTTCTTTTGCATTTATAAAAAAGTCTTAGTACATTTGCAACGTGTTCTTCGGAACATGACATTTTATTTGCTCTATTGCCACTCGAACTGCGACCTCGACAGCAAAAACGAGCAAGACTTACCGATAAGAGGCTTGTGCTAAAGCGCAGGCTTCCCATTATTGGTAAGAGGTTGTCGCAGACCTGAGTGGCGTATGGTGAAGACCTGCGCTTTTCTTATGTATTAAGGTTAGTGCGGTGTTCCCATAGAGAAGGAAACAGTTTTATCAATCTTAGTATTAACCTTTAACAAGCAAGTAAAATGAAAAAACTAATCATTGGGGGTGTCCTCGTCTGCACATCACTTTGTGCATCAGCACAAGATGTCATTGTCAAGAAAGACGGCAGCACCATCCTCTCCAAGGTGCTTGAAGTGAACGAGACAAACATCAAGTACAAGAAGTTCTCCAACAAGACAGGCCCGACCTATACGATTGGGATAGAGAATGTCCTGTCCGTCAACTATGAGAACGGCGAGAAAGAAACCTTTAAGGACAAATACATGACGACCACTACTGCGACAACGAATAGTGGAACATCACAACGCTATGTTCAAAAGAAACCTGATAGAAGAAATGCAGAACTTTTAGCATTTCATAACAAGATTTATCAGCCCACAAATAACGTAAAGAGAAAACCTAAAATACCCAAATACTGTACAATAATATTTGGAGTCAAATCGTCTTCCATTATGTCCAATGAAGACTTAGAAATGAACTTTGAAGCCTCTTATAGTTATTGGAACCCAATTGACAAAAATGATTATCAAGACTACCATATCGTCTTTATCAACAAAACTGATGGGGTTATCTATATAGACAAAGGGAACTGTTTTCGACAGATTTGCAACCAAGAATCTTTTTGCTATTATGACAACAGTGAACAAACTACAGTGAATATGGGAGGAGCCAACGGAGCATCCCTCGGATTAGGTAGTGTTGCAAACGTGTTAGGTGTAGGAGGTGCATTAGGAACTATAGCAGGAGGAGTTGGTATAGGAGGCGGTTCTTCACATTCGACCTCAACAACCTATTTAAAGGAAAGAGTTATAGCAATTCCCCCACACGGACGTAAACGATTAACAGAACGTCGGGTTATTGAAACAAAGAAAGAAAGGCTTTTAACGAATGCCAAATATAAAGAGATTGAACGTGCGGAATATTTCATTGAGGCAAGTGGTTCTAAAGGTGTAAAAGAATATGGTATAACAAAAGGAATTGTAACCCAAGGAGAGGTTAAGACTTTTCAAGAAAACGAATTGCCTTGGGAGAGGAAATACTTCTTCACCTATTCAACGGAAGAAGACTTCAAAACATTTTCTACTCTTCAAACCACACTCTACATTCATGAGATTATAGGAATAGGCAAATGGAATTACTTGAAATATATAGAAGGAATGCCGAAAGATGCCATTTCCATTCGCTGTCAATTATCTAAGAAAATGTAATCACCTATTTTTATAACTCTCACTATCGTACCCCTCGGCTACGCCATGCCGTACCCGAGGGGTACGATGTGGTGCAGTCGAGGGGTACGGCTGTGTGGATGCATAGAAGACGAAGCCCATACAATTCAAGAAGTAACTCACAATCCACTCTATATGAACCACTTGCAAAAAGGTATTGACTTTTGCGAAAAAATGTTGTATCTTTGCAGCGGAAAACGGAAGAAAAACACAGTTGAAAGTTTTCATTAACCCTCATTATTAACCTTAGTACTAACCCTTAAAAACATTTATTACCATGAGTATTGCTTACCGTAAAGTGAAAAGAAACATTATCAACCCTGACCACACAACACGTGAGGCTTGGCTGATGCAACAGGTGTGTCCGAAACCTGTCTCGTTCGAAGAATTTGTGAAAGAGTGCATGCTGTCACAAGGAGTGGCTCAGGCACAAGTGAAAGGCATCGCTTGTGCCATGTCAGACCGTCTGCGTCACTATCTGACCTTGGGGCATAGTGTGCAGATTAGCGGCATCGGCACACTTCGTCCTGTGTTCAATGCGTCGAGTGCCGAGTCACCAGAACTGTTGGGTAGCCAAAGTGTACACACGGTGAAAGTGCGCTTTTATCCCCACAAGGAATTTCAGGAGACCTTGAGGAAAATAGACTTTGAGGACGTGGAAGCCTTGAACGAAGAGGCTTAGTTTCTGATACAACTCGTCACAAATTCATGCAGATTATCCCTGAAGTTTGGTGGATTCAGAAACTATACGTATCTTTGCTACGCCAAAACATCATACATGGAAATGAAAAAGATGATTGCTTTGGATAACCTGACAAGAAGATGAAAGAGGAAATCAATCCCAAGGACACAAGCAGGGCTCAGGCTTTCGAGATGTGGATGCTGTCGCCGATGCCAATGGTGACGCTTGTCAAGACTTTCGATGTGACGCATCTATATAAGGTGAGCAAACGGAGTGGTTTGAAGTTCAACATGCTCCTGTGCTGGTGCATCGGCAAGGCGGCAAGTCGGATAGACGAGTTTTACCTGCTGCCTCAACAGGGGAACCTGTTCAGATATGACCGCTTGGCCATCAATGTGATTGTGAACAACACGAAAGGGGGCATCAGCACTTGCGACATTCCCTTCAGCGATGATATGGAGCAGTTCAGCCGTGACTATGACTCTCTGACGCATCAAGCAGCAGAGACTTGCCGCGACATCACGAATGAAGAGGCGATGATTGTGGGTACATCAGCCATAGTGGAAACGGAACTTGACTGCATCGTGAACCAATACAGCGGCATCTTCAACAATCCTTTCCTTGCATGGGGACGCTACAAGCATGGTTGGCTAAAGACGACCCTCCCCATCTCTTTCCAGTTTCACCATGCCCAAATGGATGGTGGACACGCTGCACAATTCTTGGAGGAACTGCAAAGGAGAATCCAAGAATGATAAGTGAAAAATAAAAAGTGAAAAATCTAAGTTACCAGCCATTCGGATAGTCTCTCGTTAGCAAAAGTAACTTAGATTTTTCACTCTTCACTTTTCACTTATTTTATAATGAGTTTGTCGCTTCCTGCTGCCTTGAAACTCATATCGAGACCTTTCACGCTATGGGTCAAGGCTCCGAAAGAGATGAAGTCAACACCTGCTTTGGCATAGGGAATCATCGTGTCGAAGGTGATGCCGCCAGAAGATTCGGTCTCGGCACGACCAGCCACGAGTTTGACCGCCTTCTCGGTGTCTTCGGGGGTGAAATTGTCGAACATGATACGGTCGCACCCTTCGGCAAGGGCCTCCTCAAGCTCTTTCCAGTTGCGCACCTCACATTCAATCTTGAGGTCTTTTCCGTGGTCTTTGCAGTATTGCTTAGCACGAGAGATGGCGTTATGCACACCGCCACAGAAGTCGATGTGATTGTCCTTAAGCAGTATCATGTCGAAGAGTCCGATGCGGTGGTTCATGCCACCACCTATCTTGACGGCTTCTTTTTCGAGCATACGCATGCCAGGCGTGGTCTTGCGGGTGTCAAGCACACGAGTCTTGGTGCCTGCATCGATGAGTGCCTGCTGATACTTGTGAGTCATCGTAGCGATGCCGCTCATACGCTGGAGGATGTTGAGCATGAGACGTTCTGTCTGAAGGAGACTCTGCTCTTTACCCTTGACGGACATCACAATGTCGCCAGGCTTCACATGGGCGCCATCCTGTATATACACTTCCACCTCCATCGTGGGGTCGAAGCGGCGGAACACTTCCTTGGCTATCTCCACGCCAGCAAAGATGCCTTCCTCCTTGATGAGAAGCTTGCTCTCGCCGTAGGCATCGGCAGGGATGCAGCAGAGTGTGGTGTGGTCGCCGTCGCCAATGTCTTCTGCAAATGCGAGGTCGATGAGTCTATCGTTGAGTTCTTCTACGCTTAACATATTAGTTGACAATTGAAAGTTGACAGTTGAGAGTTATTCTGAATTAGGAATGAGGAATGAATTGTGGCAGTTAGCATGGAGTATCTATTACTCATTTTTCATTCTTTCATTTCTAGAGTATCGTCGTTAACTTCTTTCACTTCGTCACTTCAGGATTTGGGTTACTTCTTTTTTCTCTTAATGTAGTCAGAAGGCTTTTTGCTGTTTTCGAAATACCAAGCAAGACCTACCTTCACACCAAACTCACTCTTTTCGGAGAAATCGGAGAGCGACACATCGTAGTAGAGAGATGGCTCAATCGTCAAGTGGCGATTGAGGAAGAAGCAATATCCCACTTCTGGAGTAATCTGCACATCATTAAAGTTTGGCGCTCCATGCACGAACTTGGCACCAGCTTGAAGGAAGAGTCCGTTCTGCTCAATGAGATAGCGGAGCTTACCACCCACATAGAAGGTCTGCATGTCGGAGTTGTGATAGTCAAAACCTACCTCAGCAATGCCCATCCATGCCTCTTCGAACATATAGCCTCCGTTTACACCAAGGTTGAAGCGAGCCTTGTGAGCCTTGCTGTAGGAGAAGCCGCCCGAATTGGTGGTAGCTGCCAGATAGTACTTGCCTTTTTCAAACTGTGCGAATGCACTGCTGATGCCAACGAGGGCAAAGATGAGTGTAAAAACGATTTTCTTCATATCTTTAGAATTATCAATTGTTCAGTGTTCAATTAGATGTATATTTGTCCTTCCTGTAAAGTGCCCACGCCAATGCTCCGCAAATGGCTGCATAGCCGAGGATATGTGGCAGATAGGTGAGCCAAGTGTTCCATGTGATGCCGTTGTAGATGTAGAATCCGAATCCTGCGGCAAAGAAGGCAATGGGTTGCCAGATGTAGCGTTTCATCGTACATACTGTTTTTTAGCCCAAAGAATAAACCACACCAACACACCCACCGTGACGATGCCACCGAGCAAATAGGCAATGAAGTTGTGAAGTTGGAAACCTTCAGGGGCAATGAGTATGTAAGTGGAGCAGACCATCGTCATCCACACAGCGGGAACCAGCGACACGAGGTAACCATATTTGAATGTGCCCTCCGTTGCACCACGTTTGGTCAGCCACACCGTGATGGCCCATAAGGTGAACACGGAAAGGCTCTGATTGAACCATGCAAAGTAACGCCACAGAACATCGAAGTTGATGAACATAAGCACGCCAGACACAATAAAAATGGGCAAGGAAAGAATGAGGCGCTTGTAAATCTTGTCTTGCTTGTAGCGCATGAAGTCAGCAGCAATCAGGCGAGCACTGCGCAAAGCTGTGTCACCACTGGTGATAGGAGCAGCCACAACACCCAAGACAGCCAACACGGCTCCAACCTTGCCAAGCCATGTGGAACAAAGGACATTGACCAGCACTGCAGGATTAGGATTGTTGGTGCCGCCATTGGTCATCAGCGCCCAAAGTTTCGCGTAAGGAGCCTCATCGCCTGTCATACCAAACTTGGTCACATCAAAGGAATCAGCAAACTTGATGGCAGCCGCTGCCCATATCAATGCCACAAATCCTTCTGTGATCATGGCACCATAGAAGATTGGACGTCCGTGTTTCTCGTTCTTCAGGCATCGTGCCATCATCGGACTTTGTGTGGCATGGAAACCGCTCACAGCACCACAGGCAATCGTGATACAAAGTCCGGGGAAGATAGGCATCGTGCTGGTAGGATGGTGATTCATGAAGGCATCAGTGATTTCAGGCATGTTACCCGCATAGGCAAAGATGCCGTAGCAAAGTCCCACAGCCATGATGAGCAGTGCCACACCAAAGATAGGATAAATGCGTCCAATCAGTTTGTCGATTGGCACCAAGGTTGCCAGCAGATAATAAACAAAGATGATGACAATCCAGAAGACATTCTGTCCCAACATGGTATCGCCACCAATCATGTTGGCAAGCAAACCTGCGGGTGTGGTCACAAACACTGCTCCCACCAAAATCATCAGCACCAGTGACATGACACGCAAGGAAAGACGGGCAGCCGAGCCCAGTTCATCACCCACTATCTCAGGCAGGCTGGCACCGTTTTTGCGCAAGCTGATCATGCCCGACATATAGTCGTGCACAGCTCCTCCAAAAACACAACCCAGCACAATCCATATGTAAGCGGCAGGACCAAACAGAATGCCCTGAATGGCGCCGAAAATAGGACCTGTGCCTGCAATGTTCAGAAATTGAATAAGAAACACCTTCCAAGTTGGCATTGGCATATAATCCACACCATCCCGAGAGGTGTAACAAGGAGTCTTTCGCTGCGGGTCTGCACCAAAAACTTTATCTACGAATGCTCCATAGAGAACATATCCCAAAACGAGGAGCATTAAAGATACAATAAATGTAAACATTTTAATTTTATTCTTTCAATTTGAGAGCAAAAGTAAGGAAAATTACTTACCTTTGCAAAAAATTTAATGTTAATAATGACTAATCAATATAAAGCATTTCTTTTGTGGGCATTTTTGAGTCT
Source organism: uncultured Prevotellaceae bacterium (assembly GCA_900316505.1). GTDB lineage: Bacteria > Bacteroidota > Bacteroidia > Bacteroidales > Bacteroidaceae > Minthosoma. The sequence continues at coordinate 40,994 of ONDH01000020.1, read as the reverse complement.
TGTCACTACAATTCTCCTTGCACAACCGACAGAAGAAATTCGCCCCCAACACCTCTACGAAAAAGAACATCCGCTGCGCGAAACCCGTGCCGTGTGGCTCACCACCATCGGAGGTCTTGACTGGCCTCGCATCAAAGCGACCGACACGGCAAGCCGTGAACGACAGAAGCAGGAACTGATCCGCATTCTTGACAACTATCAGCGTGCCAACATCAACACCGTCATTTTCCAAACACGTGTACGTGCAGCCCTCCTCTACCCTTCTAAAATCGAGCCTTGGGAACTCTCCCTCACAGGCAAGCACGGCATGAGTCCTGGCTATGACCCTCTGGCATTCTGCATCGAGGAATGTCACAAGCGCGGTATGGAACTGCATGCCTGGGTGGTGTGCATTCCCATCGGCACACAAGAACGGCAACGAGGCTATGGCTCAGCCTCCATCATGAAGAAGCATCCAGAGCTTGTCAAGACTGCCAAGGGAGGTGAGATGTTCATGATTCCAGGAAAGCCTGAGACTGCCGACTACATTGCCAGCATCTGCAAGGAAATTGTGGAGAACTATGATGTCGATGGCATTTCGCTTGACTATATCCGCTATCCCGAATCCATCTATAATTTTTCCGACGAAAACCTATATCCACGCGCTTCTTCGCAGAGCAAAGCGGATTGGAAACGAGAGAATATCACACGAATTGTTCGCCGCGTTCACGATGTGGTGAAACCCATCAAGCCATGGGTGAAACTGAGCAGTTCGCCCATCGGAAAATACAAAGACACAAGCCGTTACAGTGCTGGAGGTTGGAACGGATACAATGCCGTGTGGCAAGACCCCATCTTGTGGCTGAAAGAGGACTGGCAGGACTTGCTCTTCCCAATGATGTATTTCACGGGCAACAACTACTACCCATTCCTGTTCCAATGGGCAGAAATGGCTAACGGACACCCCATCTGCCCAGGACTTGGCATCTACTTTCTCGACCCTCGCGAGGGACGATGGACACTCAATGAAGTACGTGCCGAGATGCACACTGCACGCAACTCCGGCATTGGTGGCATCGCCTTTTATCGAGGCGAATTTTTCACCAACAACTGCAAGGGCTTCTACGACACCACCTGCGACGAGTTCTTCCCCTATCCTGCCCTCACTGCCCGCATGACATGGATGGGTGACACCATCGCACCGTCCGCCCCCACTTCCATTAAATATGAAGGTGGCATTCTCCATTGGAAAAGTCCCCTTTCTACTCCATCAGACCGTTCCAACTATCTGTTGTATAATGTCTATGGTTCCAACGTCTATCCCGTCGATGTGACAAAAGCAGAAAACCTACTGGCAGCACGTCTCACAGATACCCAGTGGCAACTCAATGCCCGTGCACAGAAAGTGCGCCACTATGCTGTCACCGCCATTGACCGTCTGGGCAACGAAAGCACGGCTGTTCAAGAGGAAAAGCCCACTTTTGAACTACCTAAGCACATCAATGTGCCACAACTCATCAACCGTGATGTGAAGGGCACGTCAAAAGCATCTGGAAAAAGCAAGAAAAAGAAGAAGAAATAAAGCACCTATTTCTTGCCAGCCGTATAGTCAATCTGCAATCTGTCCTCTTTCAAACTCGCCTGAAAACCACACCCACGTTCTGGTGTCAATGCCACAGTTGCATTCGAGCCATATTGCTCATGCAGCAGCAAAGCGAGGATGCCCATGTTCATGCGGAGGTTGATTTCAAGACAAGGATGGATACTGCCATCTGCCGTCTTGAGCATGTCGATGCCGACAGGGCCGTGATAGGCAGTCTTAGCAAGATGCTCCTTGTGGTATTCAATCAGCCGTAGCAGAAGGTTTTCGTCAGTATCAATGCGCCGTAGCAGTTCCTCCTGACTCTCCACATAATTATACCCATACGCTCCATTCTCCCCTGCATGAAACACCGACCATCCCAAGAACTCCACCGTATGGTCTTCATGCACAAAAAACTCCATCGCAAAGTCAAGCACCTTATCTTCATAAAACTTATCCACCACAAAGCCCCCTTGGGAGGAAAGAAAGCCTTGTAGTCGCTTGAGCGTGGACATCTGACATTTACCATCTGCCATTCTATCCACAAACACCCCTCTTCCTGATGATGACCATGGAGATTTGAAGATGAGGTGACAGTTGACAGTTGACAGTTGAGAGTTGAGAGTTAAGAGTTGAGGGCAGAGAGTTGAGAGTTGAGAGTTGAGAGTTGACACATCTTTGCAAAAAAACATCCCATCGCCCAACAATCTCTCATCTTGGAATTCTTCTAACAGCTCCTTGATGTACTCACAAGCATATTCCCTACTCGACAACTTCCTCACCTCCTCTATCCAATCGTCCGAAGGTAACAATTCCACTGGCACCCCCATCCGTTCATACCGACGTTTGGTGGCGAGACTCCATCCCCATGGACCTGAAAACATTGTGCCTTCCCACACAGCAGCCAGCGCTTCTAAATGTGCTTCCATCAGCTGGATACGTTTTGGAGGGACATATTCTCGCACATGGGATGCCAGTGCCATATCGTTGGATGGATTGAACAAATTGGGTAGTTTCATACGGCAAAGATAAGAAATTTAAGTGATTAGTGACAAAAATCTTCACTTTTTTTCTTTATTTAAATTGAAAAGCTATATCTTTGCAATAACAAAACCTATAAACCATGAAGATTTTACTGGAAACAGAGAGCGAACAGGCTGCAACTGAGTTGGCAAATGAAATTCTCGACGATGTCAGCGGGAAGAAGGTGGATACATGGTATCATTGCCTACGCCCCGTTAAGGGTGCGGAGTGTTCCTGCATCTATCATTACACAGAAATAGACCCCAATGATGACAACAAGCACATCAAGTTCTATGTACATGATTCGGGAGTATATGTCAGCTTCAGACAGATATGGCGAGAGGGCTACACACCTGGTCGCCAAACCAAACTTCATCTCACCTCCGACCTCATCAACATGATTTACACACGCTATCCCGAGAAATTCTCTGCCATCAAAATCCAGTGGTGACATGACAACACATTCCTTGTTGTTCATTCTACAAGATGTAAGACTCCTTGTTTGATGCAGCCACTGAATTTACCGCCGTTTGAGGCGAATATCAAAAAACAGAATGGAATGGTGAAGATTTTGGACATACTTCGCCAGAAATTTGTTGTACTCACTCCTGAGGAATGGGTACGACAGCATTTTGTGCATTTTCTGATAGAACAGAAAGGTTATTCCAAAACCTTGATGGCGAATGAAGTGGCTGTGACGCTAAATGGAATGAGCCGTCGATGCGACACTGTGGTGTATAGGCAGGAAGGCATGAAACCCTTAATGATTGTGGAATACAAACGTCCGGATGTGGAGATTACACAACGGGTTTTTGAACAAATTTGCAGGTACAATATGGTGCTGGAGGTGGAGTGGCTTGTTGTGAGCAATGGATTAAAACACTACTGCTGTCAAGTGGACATAAAAAACGGAGGGTATGCCTTCATGAAAGACATACCCTCGTATGGAGAAATCCTATAAGTTCCAGAGCGATAGTACCGCCCATCAGAACTTACTCTTCTTCTTTCTTGCGGCGTGAACGGCGCTTTGGCTTTTCCTCTACGGGAGCATCGGGCTTTACGCCTGCCAACTCTGGGTCAATAAGGATACGGCCACAATATTCACAAACAATCACCTTTTTGCGCATGCGTACATCAAGCTGACGCTGTGGTGGAATCTTAGCGAAACATCCGCCACAAGCATCACGCTGTACATACACAATGCCAAGACCATTACGGCTATTCTTGCGGATGCGCTTGAAGCTTTGAAGCAAACGTGGTTCGATGAGCGTTTCCAGATTCTTTGCCTTCTCACGAAGTTTCTCCTCGTCAGCTTTTGTTTCAGCCACAATCTCGTCAAGCTCATTCTTTTTCACTTCAAGGTCCTGCATACGTCCTTCCAGTTCTTCCTGACTACGAGCGAGTGCCTCCTCTCTGTTCTTCTCGAGGGATTGTGCTTCACGGATACGCTTGTTGCAAAGTTCAATTTCCAATGTCTGGAATTCAATTTCCTTGTTCAACAAATCGTACTCACGATTGTTGCGCACATTATCCATCTGCTCCTTGTAGGTGGCAAGCTGCGAATTTGCCAACTCTATTTTACCCTTATGTTCATTAATCTTTGCACGAAGATCTGCCATCTCGGCTTCTGTCTTACTGATGCGGGTTTTCAGACCTTCAATAGTGTCCTCAAGGTCTTCCACCTCAAGAGGAAGTTCACCACGCAATGTACGAATGCGGTCAATCTCAGTCAAGATAGTCTGCAATTGGAAAAGATTCTTCAATCTTTCTTCCACAGGCATCTCAGCGGGATTCTCTTTCTTTTTTGCCATTATTTAATTTAAATGATTATAGATATATGATTGGATTGATATTCGTTTCTGCCTTACAAACGTGAAGTGAAGGAGCAAACTTGGTAATGATGTCACGCAGCAGCTCAATGGTGTATTGCTCGCTCTCATAATGTCCAGTTTCCAACAACAGGATTTCTTTCTCATAACCAAAGAAACGATGATAGCCAATTTCTCCGGTGATGAACACGTCTGCACCTTTTTCGATTGCTTGTGGAATCAACGATGCACCATTGCCGCCACAGAGCGCTACACGCTGGACTGTCTTAGGATTGGCATTGTTGACACGAAGTGACTTGAGATGGAACACTTCCTTCACATGTTCCATGAATTCTCTAGTCGACATCGCTGCTGGCAGTGACGCAATAACACCATCTCCCGACATCAGTTCCTTGTTGCCACTGGTGTAGGTTCCTTTGGGAGAGAGGAACTCCACATTCTGCAAACCCAACTTCTCAGCAATCTTGAAATTCACACCACCATCAGCCACATCAAGATTGGTGTGAGATGCATAGACGGCAATGTCGTTCTTGATAGCCTTCAGGATGGCTCGCTCCACATAGGTCTTTCCCTGGAATGCACGTACAGGGTTAAACATGAGTGGATGGTGACTCACGATGAGATTGCAACCACGCAGGACTGCCTCATTTACCACGTCTTCAGTTACGTCTAAAGACAACAATACCCCTGTAGCTTCTGCATCCTCTGCTAGTCCAATCTGCAATCCCGCGTTATCGTAGCCGTCTTGCAGGGCCAAAGGAGCGAATTCTTCAAGGGCACCTAAGATATCCTTTATTTTCATATGTAGCTCCAACGTGCATTTTCCACGTTTCGGGTGCAAAGGTAGTGAAAAATCGGGAAACAGAAACGAGGAAGGAGGATTAAATTACTAAAAAGATGTTAAATAATTGAATTTTCTTTCTCTTTTGTTTGGATGTGTGAATAAAAACGTATTACCTTTGCAGTGTATTACTAAGGTAGTACACTAATATATAGACAAACTAAATGTAAATATAGCTCAACTTTCGGAAGTGACGAAGTAATCGAAGTTAAAGGAGTTAACGACGATACCTAGTCAATGAAAATTAGGAATGAGGAATGAGGAATTGCCATGCGGGGTGCAGCCATCGCGTCAGCCTAATTGTCAACTGTCAATTGTCAATTGTCAACTCAGCGAAGCGATAACTCCTATAACTCCTTAACTCCAAGAAAGTTGAGCACTTGCGAAACTTAAATACATATAATAAGATATTCATCATTAAAAAAGAAAGATTATGCTAAAGATTGAGAACGTCACTTATGGCTACAACGCCATGCACAATGTGCTGGAAAACTTCTCGCTCAACTACGAGGAGCCAGGCATCTACGGCCTGCTGGGCAAAAACGGAACGGGCAAGAGCACCCTACTCTACCTCATCATGGGACTCCTTCGCCCCAAACAGGGAACAATTTCCCTCAGTGGTTCCAACACGCAGGAGCGTCACCCCGAGACCCTTCAGGAGATGTTTATCGTGCCTGAGGAGTACAACCTCCCTTCCATCCTGTTGCCCGACTACCTGAATGTACTGCGTCCTTTCTACCCTAACTTTGACGACCAGTTGATGGTGAAACTCCTGGAAATGTTTGAGATGCTCCACGTGAATGGCGCAATGCTCGACAAGAACGGCATTCCCAAGGTGAATCTTGGTGCACTGTCGATGGGTCAGAAGAAGAAGATTTACATGTGCATCGCCCTGGCTGCACGCACCAAGCTCCTCTTGATGGACGAGCCGACCAACGGTCTTGACATTCCCAGCAAGAGCCAGTTCCGCAAGGTGGTGGCACAGGGCATGAGGGAAGACCAGATTGTGGTCATCAGCACCCATCAGGTGAGGGACGTGGAGACGTTGCTCGACCACGTGACCATCATCGAGCAGAATGCTGTGCTGTTCAACGACAAACTCAACATGGAGGAGCCCGTCAATCTGGAGGAATTATTCATCGATGCGCTCAACCGACATGGGATAACAAGTGAAAAGTGAGACAAAGCCACCATTAACCACACAAAAAATCAGACTCATTATGAATATCAATAAAGAAAGATTTGCGAACTTCGCAAAGTATGACCTTACCATCAATAAGGCATTTTATCGCAACATGGCGATTGTCACTATCGCAGGAGCAGCGTGCATCGCCCTTCTGGGCTTCATCGCACGCTATACCCTCTACTCGAACATCGTGAACGACCCCATGAGTGGGCAAGCCTACGCTTATGTGCCCGACGCCAACTCTTTCGAAGGCTACAACTGGATGTACTTCACCGCCTTGTTTGAATTGGGCTTCATCGGAATCCTGATGCAGATTTTCGGTGGATGCTGGGCACACAACCTGCGCAACAAGCAGGGACGCATCACTGAGCTCACCCTACCAGCCAACAATCTTGAGAAGTTCACTTGGCACGCCCTGCTCATGCTTGTGGGTGGATTCATCCTTTGTATCCTTTCCCTGCTCATTGCCGACGGGCTCAACGCCTTGTTCACCCTCATCACCTACGGCACTGAAAATGGTGTCACGTCGCTCACAGCCTCTGTCCTCGAAATGTGTTCACCTCAAAAAATCATAGAGACAGTCATCATGCGTGGTGTGGCACATCGTTCAGACAGTATCACTAATCCTGACGCTGTACAATTCTTCAATGCCTTCACCATCCTCGTCTTCTGTTCCTTCTTCTTCCAAATAACCATCTACTTCCTGGGCAATGCCTTCAAGTACAAGTACAACATCATCCTCACCTACGTAGCGCTCCAAGTGCTTAGCACCATTCTGAGTTTCATCTTTTTCATTTGCGGAGCATTTGGCGCCACCGTTGGAAACAACCTGGACGTCTTCCTCAGTGAAAAGGACGCCAGTCACATCGTAACCATCTTCTATTATGTGCTGTCCCTCATTTCTTTCTTAGGTGGCATTTTCTTCATTTGGTGGAGCTACAATCGCTACACAAAGGCACAAATTTCTTCATCTTTTAATAAATAATGTGAAAATTATGCGATTCAAAGATAATAAAGCCATATATTTGCAAATCGCAGACCTCATCTGCGACGACATCTTGCAAGGAAAGCTGCTCGAAGACGAGCGTATCCCCAGTGTGAGAGAGTACGCCGCCACAGTGGAGGTGAACGCCAACACCTGTGCACGTGCCTACGATTGGTTGCAAAACAAAGAAATCATCTACACGAAACGCGGACTTGGCTACTTCGTATCAGTGGGCGCAAAGACCGCCATCCTGCTGATGAAACGCGAGGAGTTCATGAATGAGACCCTGCCCGATGTGGCACGTCAGATGGCGAATCTCAACATCAGCATGGACGAATTGACGAAAGGTATCATCTCATTCCAAATGAGAAATGATAATTGACAAATGATAATTGAAACAACAAAGAGCATGAAACATCTGCGCATCATCACCCTCCTTTGTTTCGGATGGGCAGTATTCTCCTTCACCTCCTGCAATTTCACGCTGGAACAGAAAGAGCAAATGATTAAGTCGAGGAACGGCAAAGACTACTTCCGTGACAGCGAGAAATGGGGAAAAGTAGTGACTAAGACCCTCGAACTCGAACCTTTTGCCCACATCGTAATGGATGGTAATGCCGACATTGACCTGCGTCAAGGCGAAGACTTCAGTGTGGAGGTGACGGGCAACGAGAAAGCTATTGAAGCCAACGACATCAAAGTGGAGAAAGCTGAGAAAGAAGGCGATAACACCCTTCATGTCGTTGCTAAAGATGCCCCTCGAAACTTGCCCAGCATCAAACTCAAAATCATCGTGCCAAACCTCCGCAGTGTGAAGGTGAATGGTGATGGAGACTTGGAAATCAAGGGTGATGATTTCTTTACAGGCGACCTTGACATCGAAATCAATGGTGACGGCGACTTTGAGGCTCCCCACGTGGATTGTGCCAAACTCAACATCATCATTAATGGGGATGGCGATGTAGTTGCCAAGAAGTTCAACTGTGAAGATGTGACCATCCAGATGGACGGAAACGGCGACATCACCACCGACCTCAAGGCCAACAACATCAACCTGCAACTGACCAGTGACGGAGAAGCCAATCTCGATGTCAAGTGCGACAATCTCATTGTCAGCGCTGGCGGCAGTGGCGACGTGAAATTGAAAGGCAAATGCCATAACTTGACCAAACAAAGTTTTGGTAAAGCCAGCCTCGACTCACGCAGACTTCAGGTGACCGGAAACATCAAGATTCAATAAAAATCAGACAATAATGAAGACAAAACTATTGGCAGCCGTAATAACAGCAGCACTGTCATTCACATCGTGTGACACCCCCAAGACCGTTGCATGGAGTTACTACTATTGTGCTGAAGACGCATTGAATGCTGGTGACCCACAAAAAGCAAAGGAATACATGAAGGGGGTTAAAATGAATGTGGACAGCGTACTCACATTCAAGGCTGACTCTCTGATGAAAGTGATTGACCAAGCACTTTCAGAGAAATCTGACAGCATATAAGTTATGATGATTCAACTGAAAGGACTCCACAAGACGTACAAGGGCGCACAACCCTTGCACGTCTTGAAGGGTATAGACCTCAACATAGAAGAAGGCGAGTTTGTCGCCATCATGGGTGCTTCAGGTTCTGGTAAATCAACACTGCTCAACATTCTCGGCATCCTTGACGATTACGATGAAGGCGAGTACACCTTGGGGGGCACGCTCATCAAAGACCTCAGCGAAACCAAAGCTGCCGGCTATCGCAACCGCATGATTGGTTTCGTGTTCCAGTCATTCAACCTCATTCCCTACAAGGACGCGCTGGAGAACGTGGCTCTTCCCCTCTTCTATCAAGGTGTGAGCCGCAAAAAACGCAATGCCATCGCGATGGAGTATCTTGACAAAGTGGGGCTTCGTGACTGGGCAGGACATCTTCCCAGCGAGATGTCGGGAGGCCAGAAACAACGAGTAGCCATAGCCCGTGCACTCATCACCCACCCACAAATCATCCTTGCCGACGAACCAACAGGTGCCCTTGACAGCAAAACCACCGTGGAGGTGATGGAACTGCTAAAGGACCTGAATCAACAGGGACTCACCATCATCGTGGTGACCCATGAGGCAGATGTGGCAGCACAAACTAACAGAACCATTCATATTGTGGATGGACAAATCGTTGATAATGGATCACTGAAAGATAAGACCTGAGAGTTATGCGTGTGATTGAGATATTCAGGGAAATATTAGGTTCGTTAAGCCGCAACAAACTGCGCTCACTCGCCACTGGATTTGCGGTGGCATGTGGGCTCTTTCTCATCATCATCCTGCAAGGCACCAGCAATGGCATCATCCACACCTTCGAACAAGCCAGCAGGGGATTCTCGTTTGATGCCATCCATGTCTTCCCTGGCTTCACTTCCAAACCCTACAAAGGCATTGAGGAGGGACATCGCATCAAACTCGACGACAGTGACAGCGAAGTGACACTCAGAAACTTTCCCAACGAACTCAGTTCTGTCATCGCACAAATCAGCCATTCTGCCACCTCGGCATCTTTCGGCAAGAACAACCTGAGCGGCGTAACCCTGCAAGGTGCTCAACCCTCCACACAAGAGATGGAGGCCATCCAATTGATGGAGGGACGCTTCATCAATAAAATTGACCTTGACGAACAGCGCAAAGTCATTGTCATCAGCGACAAGAATTGTGAAGACCTTTTCAAACATGGTGAAAAGGCCATCAATCAACAAGTGCGTATAGACGGCATCTCGTTCACTGTGGTCGGCATCTATAAAGAAGACGGCATGATGTCGGGCAATGACTTCTATGCCCCCTTCACCACCCTCAAAACCATCTATGGCAAAGGCTACGACATCGACCAGCTGCAACTGAAATCGAAAAACCTTGACACGGAAGAGAAGAATGATGCTTTCGAACAAGCCTTCCGCAAAGTGATGGGCATCAGACATGAATTTGACCCAGAAGACCGTTCTGCCCTCTGGATTTGGAACTCTGCCAGCGAAAATGCCGACATGAACAAAGCCAAGGACATCCTCCACACCTCATTCTGGATACTCGGACTGCTCACCCTGCTGAGCGGCATTGTAGGTGTAAGCAACATCATGCTCATCGCCGTAAAGGAACGCACCTACGAATTTGGCATCCGCAAAGCAATTGGAGCCAAACCCATTGACATCATCGGCATGGTGGTGCTCGAGAGCATCGTCATCACCACCATCTTCGGTTACATCGGCATGCTCTTAGGCATCATCTTTTGTGAATGCATGGATACTTATTACGGCAATCAGACAATGGATATGGGATTTTTCCAGTCATCCATCTTCGTTGACCCTACCGTTGATGTCAACACCTGCATTCATGCCACCATTGTCATGATTATAGCAGGTGCATTAGCAGGATTCTTCCCTGCCAGCAAGGCTGCCAATGTGAAACCTATTGAAGCATTGAGAGGATGAAACTAAGATTCGACAGCGACCAATGGAGTGAGATATTCAGTGCTCTCGCCCGCAATAAGACCCGTACGGTTTTGACAGCGTTCGGCATCTTCTGGGGTGTGTTCATGCTCCTGTTGCTGATGGGTGGAGGACGAGGATTGGAATCCACCCTTGCCAACAACTTCGCGGGTTTCGCCAACAACTCCGGTTTTATGATGGCTACCCCAACCAGCGAGGCATACAAGGGTTTCAAAAAGGGGCGCACATGGTCCATTGAGACACGCGATGTCCAAGTCATCCGCAACTCCGTCCCCGAACTCGAAGTGGTGTCTCCCACCATTTCGAATTGGCGAGGAACAGCCGCTTACGGAACCAACAAATCCAGTGTGACCGTCAAAGGAGAATATCCTGATGTAGACAAGATTGATGACCCCAAGATACGGCGAGGACGTGGGTTGAACGATGTGGATGTCAACAAAAGCCGAAAGGTGTGCACCATCGGTAGCCGTATCGTGGAAGAACTCTTCACCACTGATGAAAATGCCTTGGGCAAATTCATCATTATCGACGGCATCCACTACCAAGTGGTGGGCATCAGCGGCAAGAGTGAAGGAGGTGTCAGCATTGGCGGCAACGCCACTACTACTGTCCACATCCCCTACACGACCATGCAACATGCCTATAATCGAGGTAATAAAGTGGATATCCTTTGCCTCACCGCACGGGAAGGTTACAAGATGTCAGACATTCAGAAAAAAGTGGAAGCCGTGGTGAAACGCATCCATACCATCCACCCAGACGACACACAAGCTGTGTTGACGGTTAACGCCGAAGCTATCTTCTCCATGATAGACAACCTCTTTCAGGGCGTCAGTATCTTGGTGTGGCTGATAGGTTTGGGCACCCTCTTCTCTGGTGCCATCGGTGTAAGCAACATCATGGTAGTTACAGTGAAGGAGCGCACCACCGATATCGGCATACGTCGAGCCATCGGAGCCACCCCTGGCGACATCTTGACCATGATCATGAGCGAGAGCATCGTACTCACCCTCGTGGCAGGCATGAGCGGCATGACCTTTGCCGTGATGGTTTTGCAGTTAGTGGAAAGAGGGTTGCAAGACGACACCTCTGGAGCCACCTTCCAAATTTCCTTCTCCATCGCCGTCGGAGCTGCCACTCTATTGGCACTCTTAGGCGTGTTGGCAGGATTAGCACCCACCATTCGCGCTATGGCTATTAAGCCTGTGGATGCAATTAGAGACGAATAAAAGAATAACAATACAATAAGTAGAATCCTCCCCACAAACATTCTACTCTTCCCCTTTGGGGGGAGCGGGGAGGGGGGTCTTTATGAAAAAGTTTTTCAAATGGGCAGGCATTGGCCTCATAGCAGCAGTGTTCATTGGCACGTTCGTGTTCCTCTATCTGAAGTCCACACCCACAGTGACCACCTACGAAATCAACACTGCGAAAATTCTCGACATCGAGAAGACCACCATCATCACTGGCAAGATTGAGCCACGTGACGAAGTGAACATCAAGCCTCAAATTTCAGGCATCATCGCTGAACTCTACAAAGAAGCTGGTGATCTGGTAAAGAAGGACGAGGTGATAGCCAAAGTGAAGGTCATTCCTGACATGTCCAGCCTCAGCAGCGCCGAGAATCGTGTGAAACTGGCAGAGATTTCCCTCAAGCAGGCACAGACAGACTTCGACCGCATGAAGAATCTCTATACCGAGAAAGTGGTGAGTGCTGAAGATTACGAGAAATCGGAAGTCGCACTGAAAAATGCCAAGATGGAAATGAACAATGCCAAGGATGCCCTTCACATTGTCAGAGATGGTATTTCTCTCAACAATGCCCAGATGAGCACAACCCTCATTCGTTCCACCATCGATGGCATCGTGCTCGATGTACCAGTCAAAGTAGGTAACTCGGTCATCCTCAGCAACTCTTTCAACGATGGTACCACCATCGCCACAGTTGCCAACATGCAAGACCTCATCTTCCGTGGCAAAATTGACGAAACAGAGGTTGGACGTATTGTTACCGGCATGCCTGTCAAAATCTTCGTAGGTGCCATCCAAGAGCTCACACTTGATGCAACCCTCGAATACATCGCTCCTAAGGCAGTGGAAGAGAATGGTGCCAACCTCTTCGAAATCAAGGCTGCCATCCAGTTGCCCGAAGGGGTGAAAATACGTGCCGGTTATAGTGCCAACGCAGAGATTGTGCTCGAACGTGCCACCAAGACCATCTGTGTGCCCGAAGCATCTCTTGAATTTGCAGGAGACTCCACCTATGTGTATGTGCTCACCGACACAACGTCTTCCAAACAGACTTTCGAACGTCGTGCTGTAACGACTGGCATCAGCGATGGTCTCAACATCGAGATTAAGAAGGGACTGCAAGTGGGCAGTAAAGTGAGAGGAATAGAGAAAATGAAGGAATGAAAATGATAATGAAAATTGCGATATGAAAAACTCCATAATATATATAATATGTATGCTCCTGGCTACCACAGTGGTCGCACAAGAGCAATGGAGCCTGCGCCAATGCATAGACTATGCCATTGCCCACAACATCGACATCAAGTTGCAGGAAAACAACGTAAGGAACCAGGAAGTGTCGCTCAGTACTGCCAAGAACAGTCGTCTGCCCAACTTGCAGGCATCCGCCAACGAAAGTTTCGGATTCGGTCGCGGATTGACCATAGACAACACCTATGCAGATCGCAACACCCAAAGCACTTCTTTCAATTTGGGTTCCGACGTTCCTCTTTACACAGGCGGACAGATTTCCAATCAAATACGTCAGAACAAACTCAACCTGCAAGCTGCCATAGCCGACCTTGAGAAAGCCAAGGAGAATATTTGCATGCAAGTGGCATCAGCCTTCCTTGAAGCTGTCTATCAGAAAGACCTCGTGGCTGTGGCAGAACGACAAAAGGAACTCAGCCAAGCTCAGGCACACCGTGTGGAATTGTTATTTCAGAACGGTAAAGTATCGGAAACAGAATTGGCAGAAGCCCAATCACACGTAGCAGCCGATGAACTATCACTCACACAACAGAAAAACTCCGCCATGCTTGCCTTACTCGAACTCTCCCAATTGCTTGAGCTTTCCACCCCCGAGCAGTTCGACATCCTGCAACCAGAAGCAGCAGACCCGTCTGCCATCATACTTACGGCACCCGATGCCATCTATGCAGAAGCGCTCAACACTAAGCCACAAATACGTGCAGGGAAACTGAACGTGCTCAGTGCAGAGAGAGGTGTCCGTATTGCACAAGCAGGACACTACCCTTCCCTCCATCTCTCAGCCGGCATGGGCACCAACTACTACAAGACCTCTGGCTTCGAGGCAGCCTCTTTCGGTAAACAGATGGAAGACAACTTCAATCAGTCCCTTGGCATCGCCCTCTCTATTCCCATTTTCAATCGTTACGCCACTCGAAATGCAGTGCGCCAAGCACGGCTTCAGGTGGAAGCACGTCAGTTCCAACTTGAAGAGACTCAGAAAACGCTTTACAAGGAAATACAGCAAGCCTACTACAACGCCCTCGCTGCCCAAAAGCAATGCATCAGCAGCGATGCAGCCCTTACAGCCTCACGCACCGCTTTCAATCTCATGCAGAAAAAATACGAGAACGGGAAAGCCACTGCCACAGAATACCAGGAGTCCAAAACCAACTTACAGAAGGCTGAAACAACAGCACTCCAGTCACGCTACACCTTCATGTTCCGCAGAAAAATACTCCAATTCTATCAGGGACATTCCATTTCAGAAGACTGACATTGCGTACACTACCAAGCTGCCACCTTTAGCCTTGTACAATAGTTGCCAAGAAAGGCAGTGTCGCAGCCTGTTTCCAAATCATGTCTGCCAGCAAACCATTGGCATCGCTCTCACCATTGATGGTATCAAAAACAGCCTTCAATCCGTCGCGTCCATCACCTTGCTTCAACACATGTACCATACAGAGGTTCTGCAGGGCTGCGCCAGAAGACAGAATGTCGAAATCGGTGACCGCTAACTGCGAGACAGCCAACTGATAGGCATCATCACTGTTCTCATCAATAAAGTGCTGCACATCGTCCAATGTTTCCAATCCAAACGAGTCTAACACAGGCAGGAAAGGCATCAGTGAGACAGGATAGATTTCAGCTTGGTTGACAGCGGCAATACGTCTATTCAGACGATCAAATGGGTGCAGGTCAAGGTAGTTGCGGAAGGAGCCAGCAGACAATGGAACTTCTCCAAGATGTCCGTCCTCCACCAGGGATTTCAATCGCCGACGATAGTCACTAAGCGCAAGACGAAGACGGCTGAACTCATCGTCAATCAATTCCAACATGCCAGCTAACCTGCTGAACTGACGACGGTATTCCTTAGGAATTTTAACCTCACCCTTATAGCCTGTGTCGTGCTCAATGGTGGACCACACATGCTGCAAGGCTGTACGCATCTGCAGTTCAAATCGAGGGCCGCCTGTTTTAAGTCGACAAATATAGTGAAGCGAATTATAGCCAAAGGAATCCAGTTCATGCAATTTACGCTTGTCCACACTCTCCTGCCAGTCAACATCGAAGATGTTCTTGGCGATGACAGCCACCTTGTCCACCTCGTCAGTGTAGAAAGTAATCACACGAAGCCCCACCAAATCGGTGATGTCATTGATGTTCTTATATTTCGCCCCCTTCAGTTCCAGTTTGCCAGCCAGTGAACTCTCGGTCTTCACCCTATACTCGATGGCTGTGACATAGATGCCCTGTTCGCGCAAGGCATGACGAAGCTGGTCGTATGCATCCTTCGCCAGCATCTCCAATGTAGGCTCCAACTCATGGAACTGTTGCATGAGCTGTTCACCATGGGCATCCAGTTTAATATTACTTTTCATTGGCCTAACTGTATTTTTGAATCCCTTTTTCCCTGATTCTTCCGCTCACCAAACACTTGATTGACAAGCTGCTCAAATTCCTGATACGCAAAGGTATCATGAAGTTCATGAAGCGAATTCGCCAGTCCCCTATAGTGCCACTCATGCTCTTTGGGATCTTTTATGCGAAAGATGTTCCAAAGGACATCACCCTGCACTGCATAATCACGAGCAATGGCTCGCATGTTGGAAAGTTTGTCACCAAGGGCAACCATCTTGGCATCCAACGAGGCACTGGCAAGTCTGTCAATGGCAGCTTGTTTGCGAGCATGCCAACTGTCCTCCCTGCACACACCTTCCACCACAGCGTCACTCTCCAAAGCCACCAACGAGGCAACACGTTCGCCAAATTCCTCCAGAATCTGTTCCACAGTCACGTCTGTGTCTTCCACGGTGTCGTGAAGGATAGCTGCGGCCAGCAATTCTTGGTCGCTTGTCATCGTAGCAACTATTTCCACAGCCTCCATCGGGTGTACGATATAAGGAAAACCCTTGGCTCGACGCTCAGTGCCGGCATGAGCACGTACTGCAAACACAATGGCGCGATCCAGAAGTTCCGTGTTTAATGGTTGATTTGCCATACTGGTTGTTTTTGATTCCTGTCGATTTTGTTCACCTAATTATTTCTTCATCACCTTGGCAACCGACAGACGATTCCCGCCCTCGGCTAACCGATGCAAAGATACAACATTTTTTCAAGAAACCACATATGTAGCCGCTTTTTTCTTGGTTTAGTGGTGACACAATGTATCTCAAATTCTTCCTGAAAAGTGCATTTTCTTCATCATATCAGAAAAAGGACTATGGCAGCGATGATTTTTTTTCAGCCGAAACCGCATTTTTTCTTGAAAAATGTTGGTGGTTTCGAGAAATGTGTGTACTTTTGCAGCGAAATTAAAAGAAAAATGAAATCATTGTTTAACGCATATTACTATTTTTACTTTTACTTTGGCAACGAGTAAGAGCGGGTAGTTATGTGTTTCAACAAATTTGCAATAGATACGTAGAGAACAATAATATAGCCCCGCTCCAAAGAGTGGGGCTTTTTAGTGAACACGACACACATTATATAATATATGAGAAGAGTAGCAATACAAGGAGAGGTGGGAAGTTACCACGATGTAGCAAGCCACTATTACTTCGAGAACGAAGAGGTGGAATTGATTTGCTGTGGCACGTTCGAAGAGGTGTTTGAGGAGATGAAGAAGGACTCAAACGTGATTGGTATGGTGGCGATTGAGAACACCATCGCAGGATCGCTGCTACACAACTACGAACTGCTGCGTGACAGCGGCATGCAGATTGTGGGTGAGCACAAGCTTCGCATCTCACACAGCATCATGTGTCTGCCCGAGGACAATTGGGAAGACATCACGGAAGTGAACTCACATCCTGTGGCACTGATGCAGTGTAGGAACTTCCTGAAACAGCACCCTCAACTGAAGATTGTGGAGACGGATGACACAGCAGGTTCTGCCAAGAATATCAGCGAGAACGGACTGAGAGGACATGCCGCCATCTGCTCAAAGTATGCTGCCCCACTCTACGGTATGAAGGTGCTAGAAGAGGGCATCGAGACGAACAAACACAACTTCACTCGCTTTCTGGTGCTGGCAGACCCTTGGTTGGCAGAAGAACTGAGTGTGCCGAGCAAGTCCAACAAGTCAAGCATCGTGTTCAGCCTACCTCACAGCGAGGGTTCCCTCTCACAAGTGCTGAGCATCTTCTCATTCTACAAAATCAACCTGACCAAGATTCAATCGCTGCCCATCATCGGACGGGAATGGGAATATATGTTCTACATTGACGTGATGTACGATGACTACACCCGCTACCGTCAGAGCATCGATGCTGTGAGGCCCCTGACCAAACAAATGAAAGTATTAGGAGAATACAAGGAAGGAAAAAGCACCATAGAACAATGATACAACCAGCAGACAGACTCTCGCTTGTGAGCGAGTATTACTTTTCGAGAAAACTGAAAGAAGTGGCAAAACTCAATGCCGAAGGCAAAGATATTATTTCCCTTGCCATTGGTAGTCCAGACATGCCGCCAAGTGCAGAAACCATCGACGTGCTCTGTGAGCATGCTCACCGTCCCGATGCCCACGGATATCAACCGACAGTGGGCATTCCAGAACTGCGCAAGGCAATGGCCAACTTCTACCAACGCTGGTATGGCGTAACACTCGACCCCGCCACCGAAATTCAACCGCTCATCGGCAGCAAGGAGGGAATCCTGCACGTGACTTTGGCGCTGTGCAACCCTGGTGACAAGGTGCTGGTGCCCAATCCAGGCTACCCCACCTACACCTCATTGAGCAAGATTCTGGGACAAGAGATAGTAAACTACGACCTCATGGAGAGCAATGGTTGGCAACCCGACTTTGAGCAGATGGAAGCGATGGACTTAAGCGGTGTAAAACTCATGTGGACAAACTATCCCAACATGCCGACCGGCGGACGTGCCACACGGGGTCTGTATGAAAAGATTGTAGCATTCGGACAGAAGCACAACATCGTGGTGGTGAACGACAACCCTTACTCGTTCATCCTGAACCGCGATGAACACCTGAGCATCCTGCAAGTGCCAGGAGCGAAGGAGTGCTGCATCGAATTCAACTCCATGTCGAAGAGCCACAACATGCCAGGTTGGCGTGTAGGCATGCTGGCAACTAACAGCACTTTCGTACAGTGGATTCTGAAGATTAAGAGCAACATCGACTCAGGAACCTTCCGTCCCCTGCAACTGGCTGCCGCACAGGCATACGAGAACACAGAGGCATGGCATACACACGCCAACATCGAGACGTATGCCACACGTCGCAAGATTGCCGAGGACATCATGACCACGCTGGGTTGCACATTTGACCCTACACAGCAAGGCATGTTCCTTTGGGGACGTATCCCCGACAGCATTGCCGATGTGGAAGACCTGACCGAGAAAGTGCTGCACGAAGCCCGTGTCTTCATCACCCCAGGATTCATCTTCGGTTCGAATGGTAAGCGCTACATCCGCATCTCGCTCTGTGCGAAAGACGAGAAGATGAAACTTGCATTGGAAAGAATCAAAGAGACCCTCCCCTCACCCTCCCTGTGAGGGAGGGAGTGGTCACCGTCAAAGCAAATTAATAAAAAGAAATCATAAAAAACAAGTAGAATCCTCCCCACAAACATTCTACTCTTCCCCTTTAGGGGGAGCGGGGAGGGGGTCTGTATGGAACTCGAACTCGAACCCCTAAATTTGCCAAGCGACAACGAACGTCCGTTCGTGATTGCTGGGCCATGCTCCGCCGAAACAGAGGAGCAAGTGATGGAAACTGCACGTGAACTGGCCATGAAGGGCTGTCACAATTTCCGTGCCGGTGTGTGGAAGCCACGCACCAAACCCGGAGGCTTTGAAGGTCACGGCGAGAAGGCACTGCCTTGGATGAAGCAAGTGAAGGAAGAAACCCACATGCTCATCTCCACAGAGGTGGCAACACCAGAACATGTGGAACTGGCACTGAAGTACGACATGGACATCCTCTGGATAGGTGCCCGCACCACTGCCAATCCGTTTGCCGTACAGGCACTGGCTGATGCACTGAAAGGCGTGGACATACCTGTGTTTGTGAAGAACCCTGTCAACCCAGACATCGAATTGTGGATTGGCGCCTTGGAGCGCATCAATCAGGCAGGTGTCAAACGCATGGGAGCCATCCACCGCGGATTCTCCTCATACGAGCAGAAGATTTACCGCAATGCACCAATGTGGCAGATTCCAATCGAACTGCACCGTCGTATTCCAAATTTGCCCATTATCTGCGATCCCTCTCACATTGGTGGTCGTCGCGAACTGATTGCTCCACTCTGCCAGCAGGCAATGGACCTTGGTTTTGATGGTCTGATTGTAGAGGCTCACTGCGACCCCGACAAGGCATGGAGCGATGCCAAGCAGCAGGTGACTCCCGAAGTGCTCGACTACATTCTCTCCCTGCTTGTCATCCGTGATGAGCACACCACCACAGAGGGACTTGCCAGCATGCGTAAGCAGATTGACGAACTGGACAACCAACTCATGGACATCCTGGCAAAACGTATGCGTGTCTGCCGTGAAATTGGTCACTACAAGAAAGAGCATAACATGACTGTGCTTCAAGCTGTCCGCTATAACGAGATCCTCTCGAAGCGCGGTGTGCAAGGCTCACTCTGTGGCATGAGCCCAGACTTTGTCGCCAAGGTGTTTGAAAGCATCCATGAGGAGAGCGTTCATCAGCAGATAGAAATCATTAACAAGTAAGTAAAAACTAACAACTATTAGTTTACAAATGAAAATACTGATATTAGGAGCCGGCAAGATGGGCTCGTTCTTCACCGACCTTTTATCGTTTGACCACGAGGTTGCTGTGTACGATATCGACCCAAAGAAATTGCGCTTCATGTACAACACCCAACGTTTCACCACGATGGAGGAAATTGGTGCGTTTGAGCCAGAGCTGGTCATCAATGCCGTCAGCCTCAAATATACACTAAAAGTGTTCGACGAGGTAATTCCCCATCTTCCCAAGTCGTGCATTCTCTCCGACATTTCATCGGTAAAGACAGGTTTCAAGGAGTATTATGAGGAAAGTGGTTTCCACTATGTGAGCACCCACCCGATGTTCGGCCCCACCTTTGCCAATCTCGGCAAACTGAGTGACGAAAATGCCATTATCATCAACGAGGGAGACTACATGGGGCGTTGTTTCTTCAAAGACCTCTACTCCCGTCTTGGCCTCAACATCTTCGAATACACTTTCGAAGAGCATGACCAAACAGTGGCTTATTCACTCTCCATCCCCTTCATCTCCACATTCGCCTTTGCAGCCGTGATGAAACATCAAGATGCGCCCGGCACCACCTTCAAGCGTCACATGAAGATTGCTAAAGGTGTACTCTCCGAGGATGACACCCTCCTGCGCGAAATCCTCTTCAACCCTTACACCAAAGGGCAGGTGGAGCAGATTCGCAAGGAGATGAAAGAGATTATCGAAATCATTGACACCCGTGATGAGGAGCACATGCAGCAATACTTAACAAAAATTCGAAAGAACATCAAGTAAGGCAGAATCATGATATGAAAAAGGGCATCGCTACACAATTAGCAATGCCCTTTTTCTGTGGTTTTGAACTCTCCATTGAGTTTCTCAAGCAATTTGGGGTTAAGGTCTAAAGCCTTGCGCATGTCGTTGAGAGCACCAATCTTGTCGTCCCTATCCATACGGAGTGTACCACGAAGTTGATATACTTCCGCATCGTCGGAGTGGAGAGTGTCGATGAGTGTATCAAGGTCTTTCATTGCCTCATCGTACTGCCGCATCTGGCACAGAGTGATAGCACGACGTTTGTAAGCCTCTGCATCAGAAGGATTGGAGGCAATGGCTTGAGTGGTTTGGATGATGATTTCGATAGGTGTCATGATATTTTCTATTTGAGAATTTACAATATACTAATCACTATTCCATGTCACGTTCGCCCCTTTGATCACCAGCATTTCTTCATCAAGCATGTAGCTGATGGCTTCATCAAGGACTTCCGTTTTAAGGGGGAGCGTTTTCAGTTCAATCAGTTTATGTGCCTTCCCGTCTTGCAGATAGTCCTTTATGGTCTGTACTGCCTTCATGATAGTGTCTGCATGAGTGGCAGCAGTATTCTTGTGTGCCAGGCAGACATCACACTGTCCACAGTCATGATCATTCTGTTCTCCGAAATAGTTGAGCAACATACGACTGCGACATTTGTCCGTGGAGGTGACATAGTTTGCCATCTGATCAATGCGTTCCTGGTAGTCCGCCTTACGTTCAGCATAGACGGAATCTGGCAAGTTTATCAAGTCAGTGTCAACACGGGCAACTGTATAGCTCACAGTAGGAGTCGTACGATGCGGAATAAAGTCGATGATGCGGTTATGGTGCAGATCTTTAAGCATCTGATACACCCGTTCGGCAGACAGACCCGTCAGATGAGCAAGCATTGTCTCTTCTATATAGACAAAATCGGAAAAGACACCTGAATATGTACGCAAGATGGTCTGAATGAGCAATTCTGTGTCTTCATCCGTTTCATGAATGCGATAGAGCTCCTCCTTTCGAAGAATAAAATGAAGGGCAGATTTAAAGTCCTGTTCCTCGTGATATTCGATATACCCCGCATTGTTGAGCAGATGAAGGGCGGCATTGGTCTGTACTGGGAACTGATGGAAACGAGCACAGAACATCTCCATCGGGAAATAGAACGTGCGTCCCAATGCCTCGCCCACTCCCACTTGCAAGAAGTATGCCACATTCTCATACGTCTGCTTCACATAGTCAAGGTCAGGATAAGTCTCCGGAACTCGTCGGTTCAGTGTTTGGATGTCACGACGATTGTAAAGCAGCACTGCGTATGACGTCTTTCCATCACGCCCTGCACGTCCTGCCTCTTGGAAATATGCCTCCAACGAGTCTGGCATGTTGAAGTGGATCACCATTCGCACATCAGGCTTGTCAATGCCCATGCCAAACGCATTCGTCGCCACCATCACACGCACACGGTTTTTCGTCCAGTTCACCTGTCGGTAGTCTTTTTCCGCATCGGTCAGACCTGCATGATAGTTGCTGGCAGTGATGCCATTCTCCTCCAAGAATCGGGCAAGTTCCGCTGTCTGCTGACGGGTACGTGTATAGACAATCGCACTGCCATCAGGCACTCCTTGCAAGATATGCAGCATCTCCCCTGCCCTGTCCTCCGTTTCACGCACCACATAGATAAGATTCTTGCGTTCAAAACTCATTGAGAAGGCATTCTTCTCACGAAAGCCCAACTGTTCCTGTATATCATCCACCACCTTAGGTGTAGCCGTAGCCGTCAATGCCAAGAAAGGCACGCCCTCTGATGGGAGCAGTCGTCTTATCTTTGCGATTTGCAGATATGAAGGACGAAAATCATAACCCCATTGCGAGACGCAATGCGCCTCATCCACCACAATCATGCTCACTTGACGCATCCGTTCAAGCTTCGCCAAAAAGATTTCCGTAGAAAGACGTTCAGGAGAGACATACAATAGTTTATAAGCACCCAGCACAGCATTGTCGAGCACACGGATGATGTCTTCACGCATCATGCCGGAATAGACAGCCTCAGCCATGATGCCACGATTCTTCAACTGCCGCACCTGATCCTTCATCAGCGCAATGAGCGGTGTGACCACAATGCACAACCCATCCATCATCAGTGCAGGCACCTGAAAACAGATGCTCTTTCCGCCACCAGTAGGCATCAAGCCCATTGTGTCACGACCACTAAGGACACTCTCGATGATGTCACTCTGAATGCCCCGAAAAGAGTCGTAACCCCAATATTTCTTCAGTATGTCAAGAGGTTTCACTCCTTCAGTCTCCAACTCTAAACTCTCAATTATTAATATTCAACTGTCACCTGTCAACTCTCCCCCTCCTCCTCATGTGTCCTGATATCCTCTATCTGCAACTGCACCTCGCCATGCTTGCGGGTGTTCTCCTCAATGGTATAGACAATGTCAAACGCCTGCTTAGTCTTGATATAGCGCGCTTCAGAACTCTGACCGAAAGCGATGCCGTTCATCACATTGTTCGACTTGCTGTCAACCAATTCCAGTTTGATGTGTTCCTGCTGACGCCCCACCACCTTGCTCGTTCCATAGTCAAACACGTTCTTCGTGCAGAAAAGAGGTTTGGGATTTTCAGGTCCATATGGACGCATGCGTTTGAGGTCATTGAAGAACTTCGGTGTGATGTCCTTAAAGTTGATGACAGCATCGATGTCAAGGTTGGGACGAGTCTGCTCCGGATCGATGTTCTCATGCACATAAGCCTCAAAACGTCTGCTGAACTCCCCCACATTCTCCACCTTCATCGACAAACCTGCAGCATAGGTGTGACCGCCAAAATTGTCCAGCAGATCCTCACAACTCTGAATGGCTCTGTACACGTCAAATCCGCTTACGCTCCTTGCACTGCCCGTCACGATGTCGCCATCCAACGTCAGCACCACAGCCGGGCGGAAGAATTCCTCGGTCAGTCGCGAAGCCACAATGCCAATCACGCCCTTATGCCAATCGGCATTGTATATCACGATGGCACTCTTATCCTCCATGCGAGGCAGTTGAGCCACCACTTGACTCGCCTCCTCCGTCATGCGCTTGTCCAATTCCTTGCGCTCCTCATTATAGTGGTTGATGGTCTGCGCCATCTTCAGTGCCTTGTCATAGTCACGTTCAACAAGCAGATCCACAGACTCCTTGCCGTTCTGCACACGTCCGCTCGCATTGATGCGCGGACCAATCTTGAAGATGATGTCACTCATCGTCAAATCCTTACCCGTCAGTCCACACACCTCCAGCACAGCCTTCACACCCGTGCTCGCATTGTTGTTCAACTGCTTCAGACCATGATATGCCAAGATGCGGTTCTCACCCATGATGGGCACGATGTCGCTCGCGATGCTGATAGCACACAAGTCCAGCAACGGTATCAACCGGCTGAACGGAATGCCATTGCTGATGGCAAAAGCCTGCATGAACTTGAAGCCCACGCCACAACCAGACAAATCAAGATAAGGATACGTGTTGTCCACCCGTTTGGCATTCAGAATCGCCACTGCAGGAGGCAGCACCTCGTCAGGCACATGGTGGTCGCAGATGATGAAGTCGATGCCCTTGTCCTTGGCATACTGAATTTCATCGATTGCCTTGATGCCACAATCCAGCACAATCACCAGTTTCACACCCTGGCTCGCCGCATAATCAACTCCTTTCATCGAAACGCCATATCCCTCCTCACTGCGGTCGGGGATATAACATTCCACATTGGAGTAGTATTGCGTGATACATCTATAAACCAACGCTACCGCCGTACATCCATCCACATCGTAGTCACCATATATCATGATGCGCTCACGCTGCCCCATCGCCTCATTCAGACGCTCCACTGCCCTGTCCATATCTTTCATTAGATAAGGGTCGTGCAAATCCAGCAGCTGTGGATGAAAATATTTACGCGCCTGCTCAGCCGTGCGTATTCCACGCGCCACAAGCATCTGCGCAATAGCAGGGTTCACCCTGACTTCTTCAGCCAGCCCCTCGGCACATGCCTCGTTTTCGGTTGTAGGTGATTCGTAATTCCATCTGTAATTCATTATAAAGTTATCATTTTTCTATTTCGATGTAAAATTAAGAATAAAAAATGACATACGCACTATTTCTCACCAAAGTTTTGTGTTTTTCACCCCTTTTTCGTTATTTTTATTGATGTATATCAAGAAAATTCAAAAAAATCTATGTTTTTTTATTTTTTTCTTGACAGTAACAAAAAAACCCTCTATCTTTGCAACGTGTTTTTCATAGTATTAGATTTAAGGTTAACAAAGGTTCGGGTTGCAGCGGCAACCCATTTTTTTTGCCCTTACATCAACACATGTTTTTTTGCTTGATAAATGGAATCATTTTAGCTTCTCGTCAACCATCAGAATCAGGAAAGACACATGAATGAAAATCCTTGGAATTCCTATAGTATTCGTTCACAAGACTTCTGTAGCCTAATTGTTTCAGATGGGCATAGTCTGTCTTGAAGTTGGCTTTATTGTGCTTGCCGGTACTGAGGAAGCGGATGTTCTGCTGGAGGTAGTGGTCAATTTCACGAAGTCCGTCGGTGCTGTTGATGACGGGGAAGAACCAGCGCGACCATGTGAGGGATGCGTCATCTGCACCCTCGAAAAAGGTGCGGTTGAACTGGTTGATGAGTCCCTTCATCGCTTTTTCGGGTTCGAGGTGGTTCTTGCTGCTCCAGCGCATGAGTGACTTAGCAGCCCGTCTGATTTTACCCTTCATCTTCTTCTTGGTAGCTTCCGAGAGGTCTATGTGGTGGCCATGACATTTGAAGCCGAGAAATTCGAAGGGTTCATCGGGTGAATAGATTTTTTCCTTGTCGGGGTTGACTTCAAGCTGGTATTGCTTGAGAAAGGCTGCCATCTTGCTTTTATAGCGGCAGAGCGTGTCAAAGTCAGGGGCAAAAAGGATGATGTCATCTGAGTAGCGGGCATAGATGACATGGGCGTCGTAAAAATATTGATCCACTTCTTTCAGATAAACATCTGCCAAAAAGGGAGAGGTGGGGGTGCCAGCCATCACGCCATGACGCTCATTGAGCATCTCGCCATTATAGATGACTGCAGGGTTGGTGAGCATCTTTTCGAACAAACGGTAAAGCGGTTTGTCAGCTGCCATCATGTCTGCCAAGATGGGCAACAAGACTTCGATGGAAATGGAGTTGAAATAGTCGTGGATGTCGAGTTTGTATGCCCACATCTTCTTGTCACCAATGGCATGGACAATGTGAAAGATGGCATCGCTGGCTTTGATGCCCCTACGGAAAGCGTAACAGTTGGGGGCGAAACAGGCATCGTAGTCATAGAGCTTGTAGGCAAGGAGCTTGAGTATCGTCATCTCGTCGGGTGCGAAACTGTAAACTACACGTTTCTTGCCCGTTCCCATCTTGTTGACCATCTTCTTTTGAGGGATACACAAACCCTCTCCCTGCGCTATCTTCTGTGCCAAAGGGAGGTATTCTTCGCGCTCCACGTAACTGTCGGCTTCTTCAAATTCATGCCATGTGAAACGCCCCTTCAGCAGTCGGTAGGCAAGGAATTCCTCCCAAACGTCTTGACGGGTGAGTTGCGTTAAGATGCTTTCCATCATAAGAAAAAGAAATGAAAAAGGGGAAAGATTTTGAATCAGCAAAATTGCTGTTCACAAGAGGATACCTTGTCCTGTTACCTGCAAAACATCAAATGGTGGACAAGGCTGCCTCCTTTGCAGGTGCAGCATGCTGCCTCCCCTTTTTCAGTTCATATCACGCCAAATACTTGCGAATGCGTCCAATGACGTAATCGCGTTCGTTGGGCATCTGAGTGTAGAAGTTGATGTAAGGGATGCCCATTTTCTTGGCATACACCCTTGCAATCAAGTACTTCACATTGCTGTCGTGGCTATGTCCATTGCCAAGCATCACCACAGCCTTGGCAGCACCGTCCTTTTCGAGAACGAAGGTGTAGGGCTTGCCCCACTCTGCTTTGTAAGCCTGCATCGGACGTGTCGAGTAAAGCTTGAATTCGTCGTTGGCAAATCCTACCAAGTCAGTCACTGGCACGTTCTCACGAATGGAGTACATGGAGAATGTGCCCTGCAAAATTTCCTTGAAATAAGCATTCCATTCAGCATCAGTCTTTTCCCGCTTCACAGCAGAAGCGGCTGGAGAAGAAACGGGACGCTGTGCAGAAGGTGCCTGCTGTGTGGGTTGCGCATTGCTATTTGAGTTCTCAATATAGTCCTTTGCAACATCCACAATCTTTGAGATCAATTTACCAAAATCCATAGTTTGCTACTTTAGAAATGAATATCTTAGCGATTCGATTGCAAATGTACAACATTTTTCAGAATTACGTACATTTTATTCAAAATTTATTCAAACATCATAACATTTTCTTTCATGAAGCCAAAAAGGTCATGTGTCTTCCGCCATCTCCACTATGCGTCGCCAATAAACTGCAGAGTAATTGGCTTGTATATAACATAAACTTTGGCTTATATACAACTTTTGATTTGGCTTGATGACACGTTTGTGTATTCAAGCCAAATCGGTTTTTGTATTCAAGCCAAATTGAAAGTTGTAATCAAGCCAAATCGATAGTTGTATTCAAGCCAAATTGAAAGTTGTATTCAAGCCAAATAGTTTGGAGGTTGCGAGCAACACATTTTAGAGATGACGGAACACACATTTTGGAGATGACGGAACACAAAAAGAAGTGGCACCCCGTAAGGGATGCCACTAAAAGCGTAATATGGAAGATAAGGCTATTGTTTCAACGTGAAACCGATGCTTTCCACTGCTTCACGAATGGCAGTTTCGTCAATGTCATCACCTGTCACGGTAGCTACACCACTCTGCAAATCAACAGTGACGGACTCCACACCTTTGACAGTGCGGATGACTTTCTCGACATTGGCGCGGCAATGGTTGCAAGTCATGCCTTTGATATGGAAGAAGGAGACCTTCTCCTCCTGTTCCTCCCCCGCAATGGGGAGATGTTCGTGAGGACTGAGAGAGTCTGCATGACAATGGCAATGACCGTGATGGTCGTCGTGGCAATGATCGTGATGGTCGTGTCCACAAGAGCATGCAGACTTATGCTGCAGTTTCATGCGGAGCACATTGAGGAGGAGCAAGGTGAGGATGGCTGTGCATGTCCATTCGAACCAGCTCGCCACTTCATGACAGCAGGCATGGGTGCTGTTCAGATGGTCGGTGAACCACTCACGAGGCAAGAGGTAGTCGACGCCAAAGCCGAAGAGGATGGAACCTCCCACGATGGCTGCAAGATAGAGCATGAGTGTTTTCTTGCCTAACACTTTGTTGACCACGAGGATGCTTGCCACGTTGCAGGCTGGTCCTGCCATGAGCATGACAAGGGCGGCACCAGGAGTGAGCCCCTTCATCATGAGTGCCACGGCAATGGGAATGCTACCTGTTGCGCAGATGTACATGGGCACACTGATGCAGAGCACAAGAAGCATGCTCAAAAGTGTGTTGTCCTTGAAGATTTCAAAGAAGGAATCGGGCACCAGCACCGTGATGAGACCTGCCACGATAAGACCTACCACGAGCCACTTTCCGATGTCTTCCATCATTTCGACAAAACCGAACTTGAGGGCTTCAACACATCTATCGCCGAAAGAAAGATGAGGCCTTTCCGAGTAGGCACGAGATTCGTCAGTCGGCAGGGTTGCCTCCACTTCTTTTCCATTCCAATTCACGAACGTGCCTCCAATCATCGCTGTGAACAATGCCGCGATAGGGCGCACAATGGCGAAGGGAAGCCCCATCAGGGAATAGGTGGCGAAGATGCTGTCAACACCCGTTTGTGGCGTGGCGATGAGGAAGGACGCCACTGCGCCTTTGCTGGCACCTTCACGCCGGAGGGACATAGCAGTGGGTATCACACCACAGGAGCAAAGGGGAAGAGGTATGCCGAAGATGGCAGCGTTGATGACAGAGCGCATCGTGTTGCCACTAAGATATTTCGTGTACCATCCGTCGGGGATGAAGGCATGCATGATGCCCGCCAAGAGAAAACCTAACAGCAAGTAAGGGGACATCTCATTGACAATGTCCAACACTGCTTGCAATACATGTAAAACACTTTCCATATTGTTACTTTCTTTTTGATTTCCGCTGCAAAGTTACGGAGATTGTTTTGCAATCGGGTTGCAAAGTTTGTCCAACACACAAAAAAGCGCTACCTTTGTGTCAAAATCAAGGAAAGTGAGAAAAATTCTATTTACATTATTATCTATATGGTGTATGGCGAACGCTGCGTTTTGCCAAACGGAGAGGGAAGATAGAGCAATGGCGTGGGAAGATTTTGTGGAACTGATGGCTGAGGAAGAAGAGGTGATGGACGAGGATTTGATGGAGCAGTTGCAAGAGCTGTATGCACACCCCTTCGACATCAATGAGGTGAGGAAGGAGGATTTGGAACAGCTGCCGTTTCTGAATGAGGAGCAGGTGGAGGGGATTGTGAAATATGTGAAGGAGAATGGGCGTGTGGAGAGTTTGGGTGAATTGCTGTTTGTAAGAGAACTGGGAGGAAAGGAGAGGGAGATGTTGCGATTGTTTTTGGAGGTAAAGGCATCACGTCCAAATCGTGATGCACAAATACCGACAATAAGGACGATGCTGAAATATGCGAAGCAGGAAATGGTGTGGAGAACCGATGTACCGTTTTATGAGAAAGAGGGATATAAGGATGTGGCACCCGAGGTGTTGGAAAAATCGCCCAATAAGGTCTATCGTGGAGACAAGTATCATCATACGTTCAGATACAATTTCTCAGGAATGAACCATGTCTTGGCAGGATTGCAGATGGAGAAAGATGCCGGTGAAAAAGGAGTGGATTATGTGGCTGGATATGTGATGCTGAAAGACATCGGATGGCTGAAACGTGCGGTGCTGGGTAATTACAAGGTAAGTTTCGGAAAGGGTTTGGCGGTGAATAGTGGCATGAAGTTCGGAAAGATGATGACGCTGAGTGCTATGGACAGAATGGATGCTGGCATCACGAAGCACTCTTCGACAGCAGAAACGGGCTATTTCACGGGAGGAGCTGTCACCCTTCAGCTAAAAGATTGGCAAGTGTCGGCATTTGGCTCTTACAGAAAAGAGGAAGGCACTTACAACAATGACTCGACGGGCATGTCATCGCTGAAAAAAGACGGTTTGCACCGCACCCAATTGGAACGAAGCAAGAAGGGAAATCTGGGCGTCAGCAATTGGGGAGGTAACGTGCATTGGGAGCACAAGGAACTGCGATTGTCTGCCACATTCGTCTTCACCCATTTGGACGTGCCATTGATGCCCAAACACAACACGAAAGCCTGCACTTACCGCTATTATAATGCCAGCGGAAACGATTTCTTGGTGGGGAGTGTGGCGTATGCATACCGATATAAACGACTGTCTTTCAGTGGAGAAACCGCATTCAGCAACACCGAGAAGCAGAATGGTGTGGCAAGTCTCAACATTTTTCGTTGGCGAGCCAATAGTACCAATAGTTTTATGCTCATTGGCAGATACTATGGTGCCAAGTTCATCAGCCTCAACGGGAAAGCCTTTGGCGAAAACTCTACAGTGCAGAACGAAGAGGGCGTTCTCTTGGGATGGACATCGAAAGCCATCAGAAATGTGGAGTTGGAAGCATATGTGGATGCCATGTATTTTCCGTGGTGGAAGCAAGGGGTGTCGGAAAGTTCTAAAGGCTATGAGGGAATGGTGCAAGCACTCTATGCTGCCAACAGGAAGTGGAACCTCTTGGCACGTTACCGCATCAAGACGAAGCAAAAAGACTTTATGTATAAGGGGCACAGTAAGACGTACACCCTTCTTGACTACAACACCAATCAAAGTGTGAAACTGCAACTGAACTGCAACCTCTCATCGTCTTTTTCTCTGCGCACTTCTGCGACAGGCACCCTCGTCAGCTTCGGCATTGATCCCGACGAAAAAGGCTTTGCCATTGGTGAGAATGTCCGTTGGCAAAACCCTAAGAACAAATGCCGCATTGATTTAGGCATCACTTATTTCAACACAGACAGCTACAATGCGCGTGTATATAACAACGAGCCTACCCTCCTCTACTCCTTCGGCTCCACATCTTACTATGACGAAGGCATCCGCACCACCCTCCTTGCTTCTGTTCCCATCGTCAAGCAGTCACTCTTCATCAATGCCAAATTGGGCATGACGAAGTATTTCAACCGCGATGTGATTGGAAGTGAGTTGGAGATGATTGAAGCAAGTCATCGGGAGGACTTGCAAGTGCAGGTGAGGTGGAAGTTCTAACGATATAATTGATGTTTCTTGATGTATCGTGCCACACGAGCATCAAGCCATCGCCTCATCATACGCCCTTTCTTCACAGAGTCACGAATCTGTGTGGAGCTGACATCGTACAGAGGGGTATCGACCACTTGAACAGAAGAAGGGAGTGCAGACTCATCCAATTGGCTACCAGGACGTCGATAGATGAGAATGGAATAAGTGTCAATGATTTCTTGTGCATGATACCAATGAGGGAACTGTTCCCAATTGTCTGCACCAATCACAAGTACAAATTCATGCTCAGGATAGGCTTTGCGGAGTTCGCCCAACGTGGTGATGGTGTAAGAGGGCAAAGGGAGGTGACGTTCAAAATCAGACACCTTCACGCCAACGATAGGTTCCGTAGCTAAACGTGCCATGTTGAGCCGATGCTCATACTCGGCGATGTCACTCGTTGCATCTTGCTTGAGCGGATTGAGCGGTGACACTAACAGCCACAATTCATCCACCAAGCCTTGCTGCACAATGGATGCTGCCAACTCGGTGTGCCCCTTATGGATGGGGTTGAAACTTCCTCCGTAGATACCTATTCTCATCAAGAAAAATACGCAATATGATGGAACCGTTTATTCCTTCGATGTTGCAAAGGTAATCACTTTTTCTTTTCGGCAACAAAGATTCATGAAAAAAAGTTGTACCTTTGTAGCAAATTAACAAAAAAGACAGGATAGAGTTACATGAGCGCATTTACCGACTATTTTACAGAAAACGGTGAGGGGACTCTGCATGAGATACATTCTTGCCCCGAACTGATGGAGTGTATTCAGCAGGTGGGTTTTCTGCCCTTGCTGGAGAGTGGCATACGGGGCTATAGTGCTGAGCGTCTGATGGCAGAGGAGTGCCGATTTGTCGAGTTTCCCGATGGAGGATGGGAGTGGCCGCTTTGGCAATGGAAAGGGCCTGTCATTCAAGAAGGTGGCTGCATCTATGGCAAGTTCTTTGCAGGCAAGGCGGGCTTCATCAGCCGCAAGTGGTGGCCCGACTTTTTCAATTGGCGACGCAGTCAGAACCCCGTTCCAGAAGAGGGAACGATTGAAGATGCCATCCTCGCCACCCTGCGCGAAGAAGGCAGCCTCATCACCCGTGACCTGCGCAACGCTTGTGGCTTTACAGGCAGTAAGATGCGCGGTAAGTTCGATGGCTATGTGACTCGTCTCCAGATGGCATGCCGCATCGTCACCGAAGACTTCGTCTATCCTCTCGACAAGCATGGTCGCGAGTACGGCTGGGGACTCTCACTCCTCACCACTCCAGAAGAACTCCTCGGCATCGAGGCATGCGAGTGTGCCCACACCCCCGAAGAGTCTTACCAACTGATGTTTAACCACTTGCGTCAACTTTTGCCAGGAGCGACAGAGAAACAAATACAGAAACTGCTGAAATAAGAAATGACAACTGCCAAAGACATTATAGAATATATGGAGTCGCTGCACGACGAGGAGCAGCGACGTGTGTTGATGGGCTTTTTCAAGACAGGAAAAGGCGAATATGGCGAGGGTGACGAGTTCTTGGGCATCAAAGTGCCACTGACACGGGAGGTGGTGAAGGCGGCAAAGGACACCCCACTCAGCGAGATTCCCACATTGCTGATGAACCATTGGCACGAAGTGAGGCTATGCGGATGGCTGTTGCTCGTCAATCAATTTGAGCGACTGGCAACAAAACGCCTCATCAACAACCCTGATGCCATCCGTCAACGAGACGAAATCGTGACACTCTATCTGAAGCATGCCGAACAAGCCAACAACTGGGACTTGGTGGATATGTCTGCCCCGAAAGTCATCGGGCATTGGCTGTTGCTCCCCACCTGCTTGGGAGGCAAAACTGCAGGACTGCAACTTGAATACAAGCAACAGGTGCTGGACACGTTGGCTCATAGCACTTGCCTTTGGAAACAGCGCATCAGCATGGTCTGCACTTGGAAGACTTCCCAGCAAGGCGACCCATCGTGGTGTCTCCGTTATGCCGAGATGCACCTCCACCACCCTCACGACCTCATGCACAAGGCCGTCGGATGGATGCTCCGCGAGGTGGGCAAGCGCATCAGCATGGACCTTCTGCGCGACTTTCTGGAGCAACATGCGCACGAGATGCCCCGAACGGCACTACGCTATGCCATCGAAAAGATGGCAGAAGGGGAACGGAAAATGTGGATGAGGAGGTGATAAAGAGTGCCCTTGGGCAGAAATCTTACAAATCTTTTCAAATCTTACAAAATCAAATGAGAAAATGGACTTGATTGCAGAACATAATAAAAAATATGAGTTTTTTCGTGAGATCACCGGAATTGCGATGAAGGTGTATAACAACTACCACTATGGTCTATTGGAATCTGCTTACGAAGCAGCCCTGAAATATGTATTAGAACAGCAAGGGCATAAGGTTGAACGACAAGTATATCTACCTATTTATTGGGAAGATGTACAACTGGACCAGTCTTACAGAATGGATTTGGTGATAGATGAGAACATTATTGTAGAACTGAAAGCCATAGCTCACATTGACACTCCTCATCGCCGACAACTATGGAACTATCTCAATCTAACACACCTCACATACGGCATGCTCATCAACTTCAGTCCTGATGGCCTTTATTCTGAATGGTATCACCGCAATCCAAGAACCGGCGAAATAGACAAAGTAAAACTCATATAAATTATTTTGTTAGATTTGGAGAGATTTGAGAGATTTCTCGCGAAGCGACTTCTTAAAGCCCTAATTATCCTCAAATTCTTAATTCTTAATTCTTAATTCTTAATTAAAATCACTACCTTTGCACAAATTTTCAACACAAAGACATGAAAGAAATCGTATTGAGCGGCATTCGCCCTACAGGAAACCTGCATCTCGGCAACTACTATGGAGCTGTGCAGAACTTCGTGAAGATGCAGGAAGACTATAACTGCTATTATTTCATTGCCGACTGGCATTCACTGACCACACACCCCAAACCCGAGGACATTCAGCAGTCGGCTCGCACCATTCTGGCTGAATACTTGGCTTGTGGCATCGACCCCGAGAAGTCAACTATCTACATACAGAGCGACGTGCCCGAAACCATCGAGCTGTACCTCTATTTCAACATGAACTGCTACCTTGGCGAGTTGGAACGCGTGACTACCTTCAAGGAGAAGGCACGTAAGCAACCCGACAACGTGAACGCAGGTCTGCTCACCTACCCCACCCTCATGGCTGCCGACATCCTTCAGCACCGTGCCGCCAAGGTGCCAGTGGGCAAAGACCAGGAGCAGAACATGGAGATGGCTCGCAAGTGCGCCCGTCGTTTCAACAACATCTACGGCGTGGAGTTCTTCCCCGAACCTCAGAACTTCTACTTTGGCGACCACGCCATCAAGATTCCAGGACTCGATGGCTCTGGCAAGATGGGCAAATCGGAAGGCAACTGCATCTACCTCTACGAAGATGCCAAGTCTATTGAGAAGAAGGTGAAGCGCGCTGTGACTGATTCAGGCCCAACAGAGCCTAACCAAGAGAAGCCCGAGGTTATCCAGAACCTCTTCACACTCATGGAGATTGCCTCTTCCAAGGAAACCTACGACTACTTCAACGAGAAGTGGAACGACATGTCCATCCGCTATGGCGACATGAAGAAGCAACTGGCAGAGGACATCGTGAAGACGCTCACCCCTATCCGCGAACGCATCCTCGAATACAAGAGCAATCAGGAACTGCTCGACAAGGTTGCCAAGATGGGTGCTGAAAAGGCACGTGAAAGCGCGGCTGCCACCTTGCGTGAAGTACGTAAGATCATTGGCTTCAAAGTTTACTAAGCAACAACTTACATCCTTTTATACACACACGATGGCATGTGTTTGTTCAGCAGAGCAAGCACATGCCATTTTTTTGTGACCTCACTCATCCACCTCACCACTCTGTAACCGCAAGGTGTCGTTGATGACACAAATATACGGCTCAATGGTTTCTTTGCTGCGCTCAATGCGGATGCTTTTCACATCCACCTCACACACCACCTTGCAAACATAGCCATTGCTGTAGAGAATGTGGCGACCATTCCGCAGATAGTAACTCGCATGATAGAGGGTGTCGGGCTTATCTTTCTCATTAATAAAAACAGGAATCACCTCCAAAGGTTCACGCAGAGAATCCACACGCACCAATTGGAAAGGTGGTCTGCTATCATGTCGACCGTGATAGTTTTCGGTGCGACGAGGAGTGTAAACAAAATTCTTGTCCACATACCATTCGCCTTGTTCGCTAAACCATTCCCTCCCTGCCAACCAGCGGAAAGTTGCCCTATCCACATCCACTCTTTGCTCATAATAATAGACATGGCGGCTATCACGCATCCAGTCATCGTTCCAATATAATTTCACCTTTTCCGTACGATAATCAAAATCAAGAGGTTGCTGCACAAAAAACTCTGCCGTGGCCGGGTCTATATTGCACGAGGAGGGATAGTAATACCACAAGTCATGTACAAAAACGTGGTATTGATCTTTGGGGATGCCATTCTTGCCCAATTGAAAGGTCGCTGCATCCACTCCCTTCACAGGATAATGCTGATACCACACATGACTCTTGTCTTTTGCCCAGTTATCATCCAACACATGGAAACTCCAAAAGTCAGCCTCCTTCAGATAACCCGCTTCCGCATTTCCTGTGAAGGGAAAAGCCAACATGGCATAAGGACTGTTCGTGTAGAAAACACCCTTATGATTGACTCTATAAGTACTGTAAAGCCAATTGACACGTACACCAAACGGGAGAGGAAACCAAGCGGAAACCAACAGCAAGAAAACCGCCACACAGACCCACACCACATGCTTGGGC
This sequence comes from uncultured Prevotellaceae bacterium, assembly GCA_900316505.1. Lineage (GTDB taxonomy): Bacteria > Bacteroidota > Bacteroidia > Bacteroidales > Bacteroidaceae > Minthosoma. Next base: position 4,908 of record ONDH01000020.1, on the reverse strand, counting down.
TTAATGCCCATCACCCAGTTCCAAAACTTTTCTTTTGATTTCATACCACAAAGGTAGTCCTTTTTCTTGCTTCCGTCCAAATATCACTATCCAAAAATCGTCCTTTCATCAACTATTTGTTGTTTCTCCGTTCTTTTTTCACTTCTCACAAATGCTCTTCGTCATCCCATTCAACGTCAAACACATTTCTCTTGTCAATGGTATCCGCTGATTCTGGTGTTCCCAAGGAGCAAGAATCAGGAAACGACCTTCGGCACAGGCATCGAAGTATTGATGTCCAGGTTTGGAGAAGGCATTAAAGCCCCAAGGAGTGAGGAAGATGAGGGGGAGGTGGGCATCGAGAGCAGCCCGCATCACGGCCTGTTCGCCTTTAGAGATGGCAGGAGAGACCAGGACGGTGCCTCGTTGCGCTTCCTTCAAGAAGGACTCCACTTTCGCTTGAATGTCTGCTTCAGTCAAACTTCGGGAGCATTGCACCTGCTTTTTCGATGGAGCAGAAAGAAGAAACTGATTGCCAATGGCGGCATAGGTCTGTCCTGCGATGGTCAAGCCGAAGCGAACACGGAAGAGGTCGGGGTGTTCACGTTTCACGGTGAGGCGAAGGGGGTTGTCGCGGAGGTAGTTGATCCACCGTTGCAGTTCGCCATTGCCAGAAAGGATGTGGTCGTTGTAGCCAAGACTCCACAAGAACCCATGTTGGCGGTTATCGAGGCTTCGGTCTCTTTTGTCCTCCGGTCTTCTTTGCTGCGACGCCGTCGCAGGAGACTCAACACCAAGAACGAGACGCCGATATTGCTTATTGGTGCTTGCTTTAAAGCCCTTGATGATATGTCCCAAGTGCTGGGGCATCTTCTCATGCACAAACAAGATGCCATGCAGATGGTCGGGCATGATTTGCAATGCCACGACCGACACCTCCGGGTGATACCTTGTCACATCCATCCATTCATACTCAACAACCTTTCCTAACTCTGACAACTCTACATGCGGATAGTCGGGAGAGCCTACCTTCGCATCACTCCTCCCCACCAATCTTCCCAAGAGTGGTCTTCTGTCCTCTACCGTCATCGTAATCAGATACATCCGTCGTGACTCATAATCATGCCCCACCCGCCTTCGCAACATGGATGGTTTCTTCTCACCGGCAAATGGCTTGTGCTTCTCGAATTCTTCTTTATTCATAAGCGATGTAAGGTCTTAGTTTTTCCAATTCCTCTTTCGTGAAAATGCCAGTTGCAAGCAGCGTCTCTTCGTCTTTCACCTTACCATACAAACGAATGTATTGCAGCAAAGCTTTGGTTTGTTCGTAAGAAATGTAGGGGTGGCTGTTAAGGACTTGAAAAGAGGCTTTGTTGAGGTGAATCTTTTGAACAGCAGCAGAAGAGGAAACGGTGAACCACTCCAAGAGCTCGGGGGACACAATGGAGATTTCCCTCAGTTGCTCCACCGAATGAAAACCACCCAATCGTTGGCGATAGCGAACAATAGCTACACTTATCTTTTCGCCGATGCCAGGAATGCGTCGCAGCATTGCGGTGTCAGCTTCGTTCACATCCACCTTTGTCAAAGTATGGAATTTCTTCGTTTCAACAGGTTTGGCGCCATCTTCCTTGTGTTCCTTTCTTTCCTCAAAACGGGGAGTCTCTTTCCTTTTCTGATAAGCTGCACCCACACTCACATAAGGAGTAAGCCGTTGCACATCCTCCGCTGTCCATCCATACGTGTCTCCCAAATCCTCTGCTGAACGGAACACCTTCCCTGCCGCACGGTAATGCAGGAAGTTCTTCACTTTCCATGCTTTAATGCCAAAGCCAATTAGCGTGAGCGAATCAACAGTGTTGGGGTCAAAAGCCACCCTTTGTCTTACGGACATCTCCTCCTCTATGGGGAGACCATCCGGTTCGTTCCCCACACCCCTCATGTTCTCTTTCCCCATCACTGGGGATGGTTGGGGAGAGAGCCTTCTCCCATCCACCACCATCAGCACACCGATAACAAACACAGCAATGCACCCCAATGCCACAATAGCCCTGCGGTCGCTCTTACGGTAATAGAAATAGTCTTTGAAAGGATTCTTCATATGCCCTCCTGCATCATCCGCTGACATGTCTTTCTGATATTCTCTTTCGCCACATCGGGGTTCATCAGCTCTGAAAGCGGTCGTTCTTCACCCTCATTGATGCCATATAGTGTATCGAATCCATAAGCCACCAACATCTCCTTTTCCTTGATTTGTCCTGACATTAGTACAGTCTTCACGCCCTGCCGCCTCGCCCGTTTCAGCACACCTGCCGCCACCTTTCCGCGTGTTGTCTGTTCATCCGAGCATCCTTCACCTGTGATGACCACATCACCCCCTTTCAACACATCATCAAACCCACAAGCATCCAGCACTACATCAACACCCGGTTTCAATTCTGCTCCCAAATACGTCAGTAGTGCATATCCCAATCCACCAGCAGCACCAGCCCCTGGATGAAAGGCATCTTCAGGAGTGGCCATTCCCTGTTCCTCTGTCTCTTTCGCAAATGCCTTCAACCTCTCATCAAGCAACTTCACTTGTTCAGAATTCGCTCCCTTCTGAGGGGCAAACACGTATGCCGCACCTTCCTCTCCGTAAAGAGGGTTATCGACATCACACGCAACGGTCAAAATCGACCTCGTCGATGTCGGTTGGTCGATGTCGTCGATGTCGGTCAACCGATGTCGACGACATCGATTCAGAGGCTGTGGAAGCACCTCCTTCGAGGTATTGCCAGAAAGGCATCGGTGACTCTTCAATGCCTCCAACATACCCACACCAGCATCGCACGTGGCAGAACCGCCAATGCCGAGCACAATGTGCCGCACTCCCCGCTCCCAAGCATCCGCCATCATCTCGCCCAAACCATACGTGGTGGCATCCATCACATTCCGCTTATCCTCAGGCACCAAGGTCAAGCCACACGCACTCGCCATCTCCATGTAAGCGGTCTCGCCATCATGACTGATAGCATACGTCGCCTCCACCACTTCCATCAGAGGTCCATGCACTTTCACACTCACCTCCCGTGCTTTCCCCATACGAAGAAAGCATTGCACCAACCCCTCGCCACCATCGCTCAACGGCATGCTGACCACCTCTGCATCCTCTCTCACCGATAGAATCCCCTCCTTTGCCGCTCTACAAACATCTTCTGCAGACAGGCATCCCTTAAACGAATCAAAAGCTAAAACGATTTTCATGCCACAAAGGTAAGACTTTTCCACAAAAAATGCCTACCTTTGCCTACTAAAAATACACACATGACTTATCTGAACACTACCAACATCGCTCGCAGCACGGCAGAAGTGGAATATCATCCGCTCATCCCTTTCCTGCCAGAGAATGCCAAAGTGCTTTTCCTCGGCAGTTTTCCGCCACAAAGGAAACGGTGGTGCGTGGATTTCTATTACCCCAACTTCATCAACGACCATTGGAGAATTGAAGGACAAATCTTCTATGGAGACAAGAACCACTTCGTGGATGCAGAGGCAAAGCGGTTCCACCTTGATGACATCATTGCCCATTGCCAAGAAAAGGGCATCGCCTTCTTCGACACCTCTACCGCCATCAAACGACTGAAGGATAATGCTTCGGACAAATTCTTAGAGGTGGTGGAACCAACAGACATTCATGCCTTACTGAAAGAGTTGCCTCATTGTCGAGCTATTGTCACGACGGGGGAGAAAGCCGCCGACACCATTTGCGCCTACATGAACATACCCGAAATTCCCAAAGTCAACACGTATGTTCCCATCCCCGACACATACAACAAAGACGGAGAGCAACTCCTACTCTATCGCCTTCCGTCATCCTCTCGTGCCTACCCGCTCGCCTTCGACAAGAAAGTAGAAGCCTATCGCCACATGTTTGAATTTATACTTCCAACCACCTGTTTCAAGGGAGAGCTCGACATCACAACGTAGCTAAACCCAGAGAATTATTGACACGCTCTTCATCCAACAACCGTTTCTTTTTCTCCAAATTCTCGCCACTACGTTGCCCACCAAAACCACAAAGAGAACCATCTTTCGCTATGACTCGATGACATGGGACTTCTGGAGCAAAAGGATTCCTTCGCAACGCCTGACCAACTGCCTGAGCACTACGACAACCTATGCGCCGAGCCAACTCGCCATAAGAAATGGTTTCTCCACGAGGTACATTCAGCAGTTCTAAATAAACACGCCGCTGAAACTCTGTAATATGAGTAGCTGTGAGCACCCGTTGCCTAATATCAAGAATTGGATCTTCCATACCAGATGAATTCTAAAGCTTCAAACCTATTCTTTTCTTCGATACTATTTCTCTACTTCAATTCAATCCCGCCACATCAATTCTATTCATCCACATCAATTCTATTCATCTACTTCAATCCTATTCATCTACTTCAATCCTATTCATCTACTTCTTCTTTGCCTTTACCTTTGGCTCAGGCAAAGCAGCACATGTCACCTTCACCAATTGTGTCAAATAGGCTCTGTCATCAACATCAGCTACGTAAAAATAATCCTTCGCACCCTCATAAGGAGGACGCATCTGTACTTCCCGCAACACTGCACGCCCTTCATCCGTCGGTTTCACATACAAACAATCATCACAGATTAACCCGAATATCTTACCATCGCAATAAATGCCATACTCTCCAAACATCTTTTTTGCGACAATCTCACCAGCGTCAGCACACTGCTCCGCCACATACTGAACAAAATTCGCACTACTGGCCATCTATACTATACATTTTTAGATTCTTAATCATCGGCAAAGATACACAAACTATTTAAAATAAAAAAGGAGTCCCTTGCATTTCTGCATGAGACTCCCTCAAGAAGGCGGCGACCTACTCTCCCGCATTGCGGTGCAGTACCATCGGCGCGCCCGGGCTT
>ONDH01000019.1 GCA_900316505.1 uncultured Prevotellaceae bacterium | reverse complement strand
TCCCTCACAAGCGCATGCAAGTGTTCCCCACAAACGAACGTAAGTCTTGCCCGTAAACGAACGTAAGTGTCCCTCACAAACGAGTTGCAAAACGTAGAAAAGTCTACGATTTAGGACAAAACATTAGAAAAGTCTAACCAAAGTGCATAACCATGGTAAGATAAAATGGCACGCTCGCTGACGTAATTACGTTACGCCCTTCATCGTAATTACCTTGACGGGTAAGAGGTAATTATGATGCTGAGTGTGTCATTTTCATGGAATATAGTATATTGAATGCTGTCGTTGAGAGGATGGAAAAATAATGGGTGGTGAGTGTTTTCTATATAAATAATGTAAGTTGATGGTGTTTTGTAGTGAGGGTTCCCCGAAAAAGTCGTACCTTTGTAGCAAATTTTCAGATCTGTAACTTTTATGATTTACTTTTTCAGAACACCAGCGCAGAGCGTGATTGCCACTCAGGTGAACCACGAACTTTCCGCTGATGAAACCAATGAGCTTTGCTGGTTGTATGGCGAAGCTCGTCCAGAAAGCGAGAAAAATTTGCAGGGTTTCTTTGTGGGCCCTCGTCGTGAAATGATAACGCCTTGGAGCACCAATGCTGTGGAAATCACACAGAATATGGCTATCCAAGGTGTTCAGCGCATAGAGGAATACTTCCCTGTGGAGAGTGAGGATGCAGAGCATGATCCTATGCTGCAACGTATGTACAAAGGGTTGAATCAGGACATCTTCACGGTGAACATCAAGCCTGCACCCATCCTGCACATTGAAAACCTGGAGGAATATAACGAACAAGAAGGTCTTGCACTTTCTCCTGAAGAGATTGAGTACCTGCACAAGGTGGAAGGTCAGTTGGGCAGAAAGCTCACCGACTCCGAGGTGTTTGGTTTTGCGCAGATTAACTCTGAGCATTGTCGCCACAAGATTTTCGGCGGCACCTTCATCATCGATGGCAAGGAGAAAGAAAGTTCGCTTTTCCAAATGATCAAGAAGACAACGCAAGAGAATCCCAACAAGATTCTTTCAGCATATAAGGACAATGTAGCGTTCAGTCAAGGCCCTGTGGTGGAGCAGTTTGCTCCTGCCGACCACTCCACGAGCGACTACTTTGAGGTGAAGGACATCGAGTCAGTCATTTCGCTGAAGGCTGAAACGCACAACTTCCCTACTACGGTGGAGCCGTTCAACGGTGCTGCTACAGGTACGGGCGGTGAAATCCGTGACCGTATGGGCGGTGGTGTAGGTTCATGGCCTATCGCTGGTACTGCCGTGTATATGACCAGCTATCCACGCAATGGTGTGGCTCCCAGTCAGCCTCACAGCTATGCGAAGTGGACGAAGTCAGACAAAGAAGGCGACATCCGTCCTTGGGAAGCAATTTTGCCCGTGAGAAAGTGGCTGTATCAGACACCTGAGCAGATTCTCATCAAGGCATCCAACGGTGCTTCTGATTTCGGCAACAAGTTCGGACAGCCGCTCATCTGCGGTTCGGTGCTCACCTTCGAGCATGCCGAGCAGCAGGGTGACACGACGGAGGAATATGGCTACGACAAGGTCATCATGCTGGCAGGCGGTGTGGGTTACGGCACCAAGCGCGACTGTCTGAAGGGAACGCCTGAGAAGGGCAACAAAATTGTGGTGGTTGGTGGTGACAACTACCGCATCGGTCTCGGTGGCGGTTCCGTTTCTTCTGTGGATACAGGTCGCTATTCATCAGGCATTGAGCTCAATGCTGTGCAGCGTGCCAACCCTGAGATGCAGAAGCGCGCGAACAACCTGGTGCGTGCCCTCTGCGAGGAGGAGGTGAACCCAGTGGTGAGCATTCACGACCACGGTTCTGCAGGTCATGTGAACTGCCTTTCGGAGCTGGTGGAAGAGTGTGGCGGTCTTATCGACATGACCAAACTGCCCATCGGTGACCAGACCCTCTCAAGCAAGGAAATCATTGCCAACGAGAGTCAAGAGCGCATGGGTCTGCTCATTGACGAGAAGCACATCGAACACGTGCGCCAGATTGCTGAGCGCGAACGTGCTCCGCTGTATGTGGTGGGCGAAACGACGGGTGACGCACACTTTGCTTTCCAGCAGGGTGATGGTGTCCGTCCGTTCGACCTCGATGTGGCACAGATGTTCGGCCACTCGCCCAAGACCTACATGCACGACGAGACAGTGGTGCGCAAATACGAGGATGCATCTTATTCTTACAACGATATAGAAACTTATCTGGAGAACGTGTTGCAGCTGGAAGCTGTGGCTTGTAAGGACTGGTTGACCAACAAGGTGGACCGTTCTGTGACAGGTAAGATTGCCCGTCAGCAATGTCAGGGTGAGATTCAGTTGCCTCTGAGCGACTGCGGTGTGGTAGCACTCGATTATCGTGGCGAGAAAGGTATTGCCACTGCCATCGGTCATGCACCACAGGCAGGTCTTGCCGACCCTGCTGCAGGCAGTGTGCTCTCGGTGGCAGAGTCACTCACCAACCTCGTGTGGGCTCCTTTGGCAGAAGGACTTGATTCTGTGAGCCTCTCCGCCAACTGGATGTGGCCTTGCCGTTCGCAGAAGGGTGAGGATGCACGTCTGTATGAGGGTGTGCTGGCATTGAGCGATTTCTGCTGCGCCTTGCAGGTGAACGTGCCTACAGGTAAGGATTCACTCTCCATGACTCAGAAATATCCTGACGGCAGCAAGATTATCTCTCCGGGAACAGTGATTGTTTCATCTGGTGGTGAAGTGAGCGACGTGAAGAAGGTGGTGAGCCCTGTTTTGGTGAACGATGCAGACACGACACTCTATCATATCGACTTCTCATTTGATACCCTGAAACTTGGTGGTTCTGCTTTTGCGCAAAGCCTCGGCAAGGTGGGCAGCGACGTGCCTACAGTGAAGAACCCTGAATATTTCCGCGATGCTTTCTTGGCTGTGCAGGACTTGGTGAAGGAGGGACTTCTCTTGTCAGGTCACGACATCAGTGCCGGTGGTCTCATCACCACCCTTTTGGAGATGACCTTTGCCAATCAGAAGGGCGGCATCAAGGTGAACCTCAACGGCATCAACGAGAGCGACCCTGTGAAGCTGCTCTTTGCAGAGAACCCTGGTGTGGTTGTTCAGGTGAAGAACGCCGACAAGAAGGCTGTGGAGAATCTGCTGAACAAGGCAGGTGTGGGCTTCGTGGAAATAGGTCAGGCTATTGAGGAGCGTCAGATTGTGGTGAAGAAGGGTGGTCGCAACCGCTACTTCGACATCGACAAGCTGCGCGACATCTGGTACTCGACTTCTTACCGCCTCGACACCAAGCAGTCGTTCAACGGCATGGCGAAGGAGCGTTTTGAGAATTATAAGAAACAACCTATCGAACATAAGTTCCCTGCTACGTTCACAGGCACATTGGCACAATATGGCATCAGCGCTGACCGTCGTGAGCGCACAGGTGTGAAAGCTGCCATCATCCGCGAGAAGGGCACGAACGGTGAGCGCGAAATGGCTTACTCGCTCTATCTGGCTGGCTTCGATGTGAAGGACGTGATGATGACTGACCTCGTGAGCGGTCGTGAGACGCTGGAAGACATCAACATGATTGTCTTCTGTGGTGGCTTCTCCAACTCCGACGTGCTGGGCAGTGCGAAGGGATGGGCAGGTGCCTTCCTCTTCAACCCCAAGGCCAAGGCGGCTCTCGATGCGTTCTATGCCCGTGAGGACACGTTGTCACTCGGTATCTGCAACGGCTGTCAGCTGATGGTGGAATTAGGTCTTATCAACAATAACCACGCTGTGACCGATGCAAAGGATTATGCGCAGATGCTCCACAACGTCAGCCACAAGTTTGAGAGTGAATTTGTGACCTTGCAGATTCCTGAGAACAAGAGTGTGATGTTTGGCTCGTTGAGCGGCAGCAAGCTCGGTTTGTGGGTGGCTCACGGAGAGGGTAATTTCCGTCTTCCAAAGGCAGAAAAGGACTACAACATCGTGGCGAAATATAACTACTCTGGCTATCCTGGCAACCCGAACGGCTCCACATATGATGTGGCTGGTATCGCATCGGCAGATGGTCGCCATTTGGCGATGATGCCACACTTGGAACGTGCCATTTTCCCTTGGCAACAAGCCAACTATCCTGCTGACCGCAAGGCTGATGAGGTGACTCCTTGGATAGAGGCATTCGTCAACGCTCGCAAGTGGGTGGAAAAGCATAAGAAGTGAATATATGGGCATCTACACACAAATCTTTCTCACCTTTGCCAAGATTGGCAGCTTCACCATTGGGGGAGGCTTTGCCATGGTGCAGATGATGGAGAAAGAGGTGGTGGAGAAAAAGCACTGGTTGGATCATGACGAGTTTATGGACACGCTGGTCGTGGCGCAGAGCACTCCAGGACTCTTCGCCATCGATATGGCGTCGCACATAGGCTTGAAACTGAAAGGGGTGAAGGGTGGCATCGTAGGTGCTCTTGCCACTGCCCTACCCTCCATTGTGGCGATACTTCTCATAGCTATCTTCTTCCAGACCTTCAAGGAAAATGTCTATGTGGAGAAGGTGTTCATGGGTGTTCGTCCTTGTGTGGTGGCGCTGATTCTTGCACCTTGTTTCGGCATGGCAAAGAAAGCGAAACTGAATAAGTTCAACTGGTGGATTCCCATTGTGACGGCACTCCTCATTTATGCCTTTGGCATTTCACCTATCTGGTGCATCCTCGCTGCCGGCATCGGCGGCTTTATATGGGGAAAGGTAGTTGACAGTTGACAGTTGATAGTTTAGGGTTTAGGGTTTAGAGTTTTAGAGTTGAGAGATTCAATTCCTCATTCCTAATTCAGAATAACTTCTAACAAAGCAATGATATTCTTGGAATTGTTTTACGTCTTCTCAAAGATAGGCATCTTCAACTTTGGAGGTGGCTATGCGATGCTGTCGCTCATTCAGGATGAGGTGGTGAACAAGCATCATTGGATGACGATTAACGAATTCACGGATATTGTGGCTATCAGTCAATCAACGCCAGGACCTATCGGCATCAACTGTGCCACCTATACCGGTTATACGGCAGTGGTTCATGCTGGTTATCCCACATGGGCAGCAGTGCTGGGTGCTGTGTTGGCATCGCTGAGTGTGATTTGGTTGCCCTTCATCTTGATGGTGACCATCAGCAAATACCTTATCAAGCATCATGATTCGAAGACGGTGACGAGCATCTTTGGTGCGTTGCGACCTGTCATTGTGGGTTTGATTGCGGCGGCTGCGTTGATGCTGATGTCGAAGGAGAACTTTGGCAGCCCTTCCGAATCGCCTTTCGTGTTTGTGCTCAGCATCATCATCTTCCTCATGGCTTTTGTGGGTACAAGACTCTATAAGGTGCATCCCATCATCATGATTCTGATGTGTGGATTGGCGGGGTTGCTGATTTATTAATTCATAATTCATAATTCATAATTGTGAGGGTTTAGGGTTTAGAGTTTAGAGAGTGCACGGCATGGCAGAAGGGGTGAGGACATACAGGTTTGAGAATGGTTTGCGACTGATTCAGATACCGTCGCCAACGAATGTGGCGTATTGTGGCATCAGCATCGACGCTGGCACCCGTGATGAGGAGGTTGGCGAGGAGGGGATGGCGCATTTCTGCGAACACATGATGTTCAAGGGTACGGAGAAGCGCAGGGCGTGGCACATCATCAACAGGATGGAGGCGGTGGGTGGCGACCTGAATGCCTACACGAACAAGGAGGAGACGGTGGTGTATGCCGCGTTCATGAAGGAGCATCTGGAACGGGCTGCTGAACTGATTTTCGACATCGTGTTTCACAGCACTTTTCCACAGCATGAGATGGACAAGGAGTGTGAGGTGATTGTGGATGAAATAGAGAGTTACAACGATTCGCCTGCCGACCTTATCTTCGACCGCTTCGAAGACCTCATCTACGAGGGCAACTGCCTCGGGCATGACATTCTGGGCACGGCGGAGAGGGTGAGAGGATTCAAGACGGAGGATGCGCTGAGGTTTGTGAGGAGGCTTTATCGCCCCGAGAAGATGGTGTTCTTCGTGTTTGGCGATGTGAAGTTTGAACGGGTGCAGAGGATGGTGGAGAAGCTGGTGAAGGGATTGGATTGTCCAGAAACGCTGGGTATGCTGGAAACGACGAAAAGTGTGATTCAGCCACGCTATGGCACCTTCACGGAGAGTAGGAGCACGCATCAGGCGCATGTGATGATGGGCAGGGCTGGCTATGGTTCGAAGGATGACAGGCGCATTGCGCTGTATTTTCTGAACAACATCCTCGGTGGCCCGGGCATGAATTCGCGGCTGAACATTGCGCTGAGGGAGCATAAGGGGCTGGTGTATACGGTGGAGAGTTCTCTGACCAACTACACGGACACGTCCACGTGGGCGATATACTTCGGATGTGACGAGGAGGATGTGGAGAAGTGTCTGAAGATTGTGAGGGGTGAACTGGACAGGCTGATGAATGAGCCTCTGACGGAAAGGCAGTTGGGTGCGGCGCTGAAACAGATAAAGGGGCAGATAGGGGTGGCTTGCGACAATTTCGAGAACTATGCGCTCGATGTGGCGAAGGCTTACCTGCACTATAACAAATTTGAGGGAATGAAGGACACCATCGAGCATCTGGAGAAGGTGACGCCGCAACGCTTGCAGGAGGTGGCTCGGGAGATGTTCGACGGGAAAAGATTAACGACATTGATTTTTAGATCATGAGAAAGGTAATTGGAATAGGAGAGACGATTCTCGACATCATTTTCAGAAACGAACAACCTACGGCTGCCGTGCCGGGTGGTTCGACGTTCAACGGACTCATCTCGCTGGGAAGGATGGGACTGCCTGTCACCATGATTACGGAGACAGGAAACGACCGTGTGGGGCAGACCATCAAGCGGTTTATGGAGGAGAACGGGGTGAACAGCAACCATGTGTGCATGTATGAAGATGGGCGCACCGCCATCTCCTTGGCTTATCTGAATGAACGCAACGATGCCGACTACACCTTCTACAAGGACTACCCCAATGCACGGTTGGATGTGGAATGGCCAGAGGTGAAGAAAGACGACATCGTGATGATGGGCTCGTATTTCGTGCTCAACCCCATCTTGCGTGCCAAGGTGACGGAGTTTCTCGACTATGCCTCGAAGCAGGAGGCGCTGATTTATTACGACATCAACTTCCGCTCTTCTCATGCCTCCGAAGCCATCAAGCTGCGTTCGTCCATTCTGGAAAACTTCGACTATGCCAGCATCGTGCGTGGCTCTACGGAAGATTTTCAGAACATGTTCCAGCTCACCGACCCCGAGAAGGTGTATAGGCAGGAGGTGATGTTCCATTGCAAACAGATGCTCTGCACCGATGCAGAGGGCGACATCTGCCTTTTCTCGCCCTGTGTGACCAAGACATATCAAGTGAATAAAATAGAAACAGTATCAACGATTGGGGCTGGCGACAACTTCAATGCGGGCATCGTGTTCGGATTGCTGAAGGAAGGCATTGGTCGTGACGACGTTGCCACCATCACCGAAGCGCAGTGGAACCGCATCATTGCCCATGGCATGGCATTTGCTGCCGAGGTGTGCCAGAGCCTCAACAACTCAATCAGTAAAGACTTTGCAAAGAATTATGGAAGAAATGAAGGAAAGTAAGGCGACTCAGGAGAGTGGCGAAATGCAGGAAAACGGAATGCCTAAAGTGGAATCGACGTTTGAAGAACTGGGTGTGTCGGGAGAGATTCTCCGAGCCATTCAGGAGATGGGCTATGTCAGCCCCATGCCTGTGCAGGAGAAGGTGATACCCTACCTGCTCGGTCACAACAACGATGTGGTGGCTCTTGCCCAGACAGGCACGGGCAAGACTGCCGCATACGGTCTGCCTGTGTTGCAGAAGATAGACACCAGCCGCAACGAGGTGCAGGCGGTCATCATGGCACCCACCCGTGAGCTGTGTCTGCAGATAACCGACGATTTGAAAGACTACTCCAAATACATCAATGGGCTGCACGTGCTGGCTGTCTATGGCGGTGCCAGCATCGAACCCCAGATTCGTGCCCTGAAGAAGGGGGTGCAGGTCATCGTTGCCACCCCTGGCAGATTGGTCGATTTGATGGAGCGCAAGGTGGCAAACCTCAGCACCGTGGAGAATGTGGTGCTCGACGAGGCTGACGAGATGCTCAACATGGGCTTCTCCGAAAGCATCGACACCATCCTTGCAGGTGTGCCTGCCGAGCGCAACACCCTGCTCTTCTCAGCCACCATGAGCAAGGAGATTGAACGCATCTCGAAGAACTACCTCCACGATGCCAAGGAAATTGTGGTGGGTAGCCGCAACGAGGGGGCAGAGCACGTCAACCACATCTACTACATGGTCAGCGCACGTGACAAGTACAATGCCCTGAAGCGAGTGGCTGACTACTACCCCGAAATCTACGCCATCATCTTCTGCCGCACCCGTATGGAGACGCAGGAGATTGCCGACAAGCTCATCAGGGACGGCTACAATGCCGAGTCGCTGCATGGCGAACTCTCACAGGCACAACGCGACCTCACCATGCAGAAGTTCCGTCAGCACCACACCCAACTGCTCGTGGCTACCGATGTGGCGGCACGAGGACTGGATGTGGACGAACTCACCCACGTCATCAACTATGGCTTGCCCGACGACATCGAGAGCTACACCCACCGTTCGGGACGTACAGGACGTGCCGGACGTTCAGGCACATCCATCTCCATCATCCATGTGAAGGAGAAGGGCAAGGTGCGAGCCATCGAACAGCAGATTCAGAAGAAGTTTGTGCCTGGCATCCTGCCCACTGGTCAGGAGATTTGTGCCAAGCAGCTGCTGAAGGTGATTGACGACATCGAGAAGGTGGAGGTGGACGAAGAGGAGATTGCCCCCTTCCTCCCCGAAGTGTTCCGCAAGTTCGACCTCATGGAGAAGGAAGACCTCATCAAGCGCATGGTGTCCATGCAGTTCAACACCTTCCTCAACTACTACAAGAATGCGCCCGAAATTCTCCAGCCCTCCGAGAAGGGTGACCGCCGTGGCGACAAAGACGGTTTCGGTGACAAGCGCAGTCGTGGCGACCGTCGCAGTCGTGGCGGAGAGCGCACTCGCACAGCCGAGGCAGGCTACACCCGTCTCTTCATCAATCTGGGCAAGAAAGACGGCATCAACCCCAAAGTATTCATGGGCTTCATCAACCGTGTGGCACAAGGCGCACGCATCGACCTTGGACGCATCGACCTCATGCAGAACTTCTCCTTCTTCGAAGTGCCCGAACAGCAGACCAAGACCGTGCTCAACGTGCTCAACGGCACCGACTTCGATGGCAGGAAAGTGAACGTGGAAGTGACCGACCAACCCGAAGGGCAGCGTGGTGGCGACAAGAAACGTGGTGGCAAGGAAGGCGCCAGTTTCCGTTCCTCAAGAGGAAGTGACCGCAACAGCCGTGCCGACAAGCGTGGCGAACGTGGTGACCGCCGTCACGAAGAGAAGAAGGGCAAGAAAGGCAGCGGCGTCATCCGTGGTGCAGCCGCCAAGCCCTCCCGAGAGGAACGAGGCTACACCTCCGCACGTGGACCCAAAGGAGCCGCCGAATGGGCAAAGTTCTTCGAAGGACAAGTGGAATCCCAACCCTTCTACGAGAACTTCAAGAAAAAGAAAAAGAAATAAGTTGAAAGTTTAGGGTTTAGGGTTTAGAGTTTAGGGTTGAGAGATTCAATTGACTCCGTCGAGCTAAAGGTTCCTCATTCCTCATTGGCTTCGCCGAAGATGCTCACGCTCGGCATAGTTCAAACAAGCTTGACCTCTGCACTCGCTCAACCGCATCTTTCCTAATTCCTAATTGTGAAAGATACATCTTACATCATACATCTTACATCTTACATCTTACATCGTACATGCTCCTAACTTAAAATTTGTACATTAACTTCACAAAAATATGAAAGTATTCCAACACGTATCCGACATTGGCGACCTGCGCAAAGCACTCGATGAGGCTTTCGAAATCAAGGCAGACCGTTATAAGTACCAATCGCTTGGCAAGAACAAAACTGCCATGCTCATTTTCTTCAACAACTCCCTGCGCACTCGCCTCTCCACCCAGAAGGCAGCACTCAACCTCGGCATGAACGTCATCGTGCTCGATGTCAACCAAGGCGCTTGGAAACTGGAGACCGAACGGGGTGTCATCATGGAGAGCGACAAGAGCGAACACCTCCTCGAAGCCATCCCCGTCATGGGATGCTACTGCGACCTCATCGGTGTGCGTTCCTTCGCACGTTTCGAGTCTCGCAAGGATGACTACGAAGAGAAGATTCTCCAGCAGTTCATCCAATACAGCGGTCGTCCCGTCTTCTTCATGGAGAGTGCCACCGTACACCCTCTGCAAGCATTTGCCGACCTCATCACCATCGAGGAATACAAGGACAAGACACTCATCCAGCCCAATCCCCTCTTTGGTGGTCAAGCCATCCAGCGCACACCCAACCGTCGCCCCAAGGTGGTGCTCTCATGGGCTCCACATCCCAAGGCGCTCCCACAGGCAGTGCCCAACTCCTTTGCCGAATGGATGAATGCCGCCGACGTTGACTTCGTGGTCACCCATCCCGAAGGCTATGAACTCGACCCCCAATTCGTGGGCAATGCCCCTGTCGAATACGACCAGATGCGTGCCTTCGAAGGTGCTGACTTCATCTATGCCAAAAACTGGAGTTGTCCTGGAGTCACCCGTCCTGAAGATTATGGCAAAGTGCTTGGCGACTACCACGACTATGCCGCATGGACAGTATCCGACCGCCAGATGGCAGTCACCAACCATGCCTTCTTCATGCACTGCCTCCCTGTGCGCCGCAACATGATTGTCACCGACGATGTCATTGAGGCACCCACCTCCATCGTCATCCCCGAGGCAGCCAACCGTGAGATTTCAGCCACTGTCGTCCTCAAACGCATGCTCGAAAGCCTCTAAACTGCCCCAAGCATAACCCACAATTTCCAGAGTTGAAAAGCCCCGCTGCATCATCACGACGTAGCGGGGCTAACTGCCTATAGGTCTTCCAAATAATGTTTAACTAATTACTAATTTAACGTGAGTTCGGTATAAGAAGTTGCGCCGTTGGCGCCGAAAGAAAAATAGATAAAAATAGATAAATAGATCATGTTTTTTTATATTTTTACCTGTTTTTTTATATTTTTCTTTCGGCGGCTTGCCGCAATAAAGCATTTTCTTTTATACCGAACTGACGTTAATTTAAGTCAAAGTTGAGTTACTAATTCACTCATGCATTGTCAACAGA
The DNA here is from genome assembly GCA_900316505.1 of uncultured Prevotellaceae bacterium. Lineage (GTDB taxonomy): Bacteria > Bacteroidota > Bacteroidia > Bacteroidales > Bacteroidaceae > Minthosoma. The sequence continues at coordinate 39,919 of ONDH01000019.1, read as the reverse complement.
TTATTATTTGAATAAGTTCTGCTTGATTGCCTGCTGGATGTCGGCAGGTGTTTCCTTCACCTTGCAGCTGTTGACGATATGCCGCACAACCTTTTCGGGGAGGTTGACCTTTTTCCAAAACTCGGTGCGTGTTTTCCAACGCCCCTTGAAGGTGGTCTTGGAGGTCATCACCAAGCCGTCGGGAGTTGACGGACGCCCCATCTCGCTGTACACCCCGTTCTTGAAGGAGTATTTGCCATACTCGTGTGGAAGCAAGGTGACGATGCCGTTCTTGTTGAGCGTAATCTCGCAGCAGGCATACTCGCCGTCAGCTCCATAGTACTTGAACGAGCTGTAGCCATTTTCCTTGCCACACATGATTTTCTTTTCTCCATCCCATTGCATGGCTTCCACACACCACACACCAATCAGGTCTTTGTCGGTGGGTTTTGCGTTCTGAGCGTTTGCTTGGAGGACACTTATGAGCGTCGCTGCAATGATGAACATGACTTTCTTCATAATCTTTCTTTTTTTAGTTAGGTGAGACATTAAGTGAACAATCACGATGCAAAGGTAGAGGCTTTTTCTCGCTCTGTCAAGCTTTTCAGTTTGCATTTAGTTTGCAGGCAGTTTGCATTTGCTTTGCATGGAGTTTGCAAACTGTTTGCATCGTGGCTCAAGTGCCGATGGAAAGGACAAATTCGTCCCATTCCCTTGCACCTCCCTTTTTGTCAAACACTTTCTTGAAAAGACGGCTGCGCACCGTGCTGATGGTGCTTACATCACGTGCCAACACGGTGGCAATGTCCGATGGTGCTATCCTGAGTTTGATGAGCAAGCACACCTGATATTCCAGTTCCGACATGGCATGCAGACCTCTCAGCTGACTGCCAAATCCTGGGTACACCTTTTTCAGCTGGTTCTCTATGCCTTGCCAGTCCTCCTCCTTCAGCGTCTGCCCTGTGGCGATGCGGTGCTGCAGTTCGTGGTACTCATCTGATGCGAAGTAAGCAGCCTCCACCGACTCTATCGCCTGCCTGACCGATTGCGGACGCTCTTCCTTCACTTCCTGAATCTGCTGCAACTGGAGTTGCAACTGCCTGCGCCTGCGCTGATACACAACGTAGTTGGTCGCTGCGAAGATGACCACAAGCCCCACTGCCATGATGAGCCACTGGATATAGCTTGCCTGCTCACGTTCCTTTGAGGAGAGCACATAGCTGTTGTGACCTGCCGATTCGTTTTTCACCTCGCTGGCAACGATGTGGCACATCTCGTCGCCCCACTCTTCATAGATGTCATCAGTACGCACCCATGAATACCTCACACCACTGTGCTGAATGATGACCGTCGAGTCGTTGGCAATCTCGATGGGGTGAGGGTCGTCATCTTCCAAATACAACCACTCGCCACCTCCCTTGTCCACCAGCGTCACGGTACTCATTTGTCTCGGAGTGATGACAAAACCCGACGGAGCAGACACAATCCTGCATTCGTACAGCATGGTGTCCTTGTCATAGATGAGGCAGTACGTGCCACCTTCTTCTAAGGAAAAGTCTGACTCGCCTCCTATAGGATATTCCGCATGCCTCAGCACCCAAGCCCCTTCCAGCCAGTAAGTCCTGTCCTGTTTTGCCGTATGGCCGCATCCTGTCATCAGCAACACAGCCATCATCAGCATCCCAATTTTCTTCATTGTTCTCGGTTTTTTCCTGCAAAGGTACGACATTTGCACGAAACTACCGTTCATTCGAGTTTGCATTTTGTTTGCAAACCCCTATTCTCATGGAGAGTTGATAGTTGATAGTTTAGGGTTTAGAGTTTAGGGTTTAGGGTTTAGAGTTTAGAGATTCAATTGACTCCGTCGAGCTAAAGGTTCCTCATTATGCATTATGAATTATGAATTATGAATTATGAATTATGCATTAAACTAACTTTCCTCCCCATGCACCACACTCCCAACACCACAAACGGGATGCTCAACAATTGTCCCATATCCAACGGCATGCCCTGTTCAAAATCCACCTGTTCCTTCTTCAGGAACTCGATGAAGAAGCGGAAGGTGAAGATGGTGGCGAGGCAGAAACCGAAATAAAAGCCCGTACCGACCGCTATGCGCGATTTTTCTGCCATACCCTGTGCCTTGTACCACTTCCAATAAATCATCGCTCCTACGACGAAAATGATGAGGTAGGCAATCGCCTCATACAGCTGGGCAGGATGACGTGGTGCCAACTGTCCGTCCACCAGTGCCTCCCTGCTATGGAAAATGAAACCCCAAGCCACATCGGTGGGGTTACCGATAATCTCCGAATTCATCAAATTGCCCAAACGGATGCAGCAAGCCGTGGCAGGCACCGAAATCGCGATGTTGTCCATCACCACCCAAGGCTTCAGCTTCATCTTGCGCCAATACAGCATCATCGCCACAATTAGACCGATGGTGCCGCCATGCGACGCCAGACCTTCATACCCCGTGAACTTCCACGCCCCGTCAGGCATCTGATGGAACGGAATCAACATCTCGATGAAACCCTTCATGCTTGTCAGGTAATACCCAGGCTCATAAAAGATGCAATGTCCCAAACGGGCACCCACCAGCACCCCCACAAAGCAATAGAAGAACAGCGGCTCAAACTTCTCCTCCCCAATCTTCTGATGCTTATACAGACGCTGCACAATCAGGTAGGCACACAACAGTCCCACACACCACAGCAGCGAGTACCACCTCACGCTGTACGAACCCAATGAAAATGCCTCCACCGAAGGCTGCCAATCAATATAACCTAACATTCTTTGAAAATTGAGAATTGAGAATTGAGAATTGAGAATTTGAAGTTAAGGAGTTAAGGAGTTAAAGCCGAATGCTTAATTATGAATTGTGAATTATGAATTGTGAATTATGAATTGTGAATTATGAATTGTGAATTATGAATTGTGAATTATGAATTGTGAATTATGCATTATGAATTATGCATTATGCATTATGCATTATGAATTGTGCATTATGAATTGTGAATTATGAATTGTGAATTATGAATTGTGAATTATGCATTATGAATTATGCATTAAACATTAAACCTAAAGTGCATAATATCACCGTCCTGCACCACATAGTCCTTACCTTCCACACCCAGTTTGCCTGCCTCTCTCACCGCTGCCTCGCTGCCATACTTGATGTAGTCCTCATACTTGATCACCTCCGCACGGATGAAACCCTTCTCAAAGTCCGTATGGATGACACCCGCACACTGTGGAGCCTTCCAACCCCTACGGAATGTCCATGCCTTCACCTCCATCTCACCAGCCGTGATGAACGTCTGCAGGTTCAGCAGTGAGTAGATGGCTTTGATGAGGCGGTTACATCCGCTCTCCTCCAAACCCATATCCTCCAAAAACATCTGCTTCTCCTCGTAGCTCTCCAGTTCGGCAATGTCCGCCTCCGTCTGTGCACTGATGATGATCAGTTCCGCATTCTCACCCTTGATGGCCTCACGCACCTGCTCCACATAGGCATTGCCCGACTTCGCGCTCGCATCGTCCACGTTACACACATACAGCACAGGCTTCGTGGTCAACAAGAACATATTCTTCGCTGCCAGCACCTCCTCGTCATTCTCGGGTTCCACCGTACGGGCAGACAAACCCTTCTCCAGCGCCTCCTTATAGCGCAACAGCAAATCATACTCCACCTTCGCCGCCTTGTCATGCCCCACATTCGCCAACTTCTCCGTCTTCTTCAGACGCATCTCCACCGTCTCCAAATCCTTCAGCTGCAACTCCGTGTCGATGATTTCCTTATCCCTCACAGGGTTCACCGAACCGTCCACATGCACGATGTTGCCGTTGTCGAAGCAGCGCAGCACATGGATGATGGCGTCACACTCACGAATGTTGCCAAGGAACTGGTTGCCCAGACCTTCGCCCTTGCTCGCACCCTTCACCAATCCTGCTATGTCCACTATGTCACACACAGCCGGCACAATCCTGCCCGGATGCACCAGCTCCGCCAACTTCGTCAAACGCTCGTCAGGCACACTCACCTGACCTAACTGCGCGTCAATCGTACAAAAGGGGAAATTCGCCGCCTGCGCCTTCGCGCTCGACAAACAATTAAACAATGTTGACTTACCCACATTCGGCAACCCAACAATACCAGCTTTCAATGCCATATCCTGTAGTTTTTCTGATAATCCTTATTGAATTGGGTGCAAAGTTAGGGAAAATAAATGAGGAATGAGGAGAGAGGAATGAGGAATTGTCACTTTTTCTACGAAAAACACCCTGAACAGCAAATAATTCCCAATTCCTAATTCCCAATTCCTAATTCTTCACTAACTTTGCAGCCGATTTTGAAACATCGTCCTCAAAATAACCCAATAACAAATCACTAAAACAACTACACACATGGATAAATTAAGTTATTCTCTCGGTCTCGGAATTGGTCAGCAACTCAAACAAATGGGACTCAAAGACAACCTCAAAGTAGAAGATTTCGCAGCATCCATCACCGATGTGCTCAACGACAACCCTCTCAAAGTCAGTCATCAGGAAGGACAGCAGATTGTCAACACTTTCTTCCAGCAACTCGAACAGAAGCAGAATGCAGCCAAAGCAGCTGCTGGTAAGGCAGCCAAGGCTGAAGGCGAGAAGTTCCTCGCCGAGAATGCCAAGAAGGCAGGCATCAGTGTCACCAAGAGCGGTCTCCAGTATGAAGTGCTCACCCAAGGCACGGGCAAACAGCCCAAAGCCACCGACACCGTACGTTGTCACTACGAAGGACGTCTCCTCGACGGCACCATCTTCGACTCCAGCTACAAGCGCAACGAACCCGCCGACTTCGGCTTACAGCAAGTCATTGCCGGTTGGACAGAAGGAGTGCAGCTCATGTCCGAAGGCTCCAAATTCCGTTTCTACATCCCCTACATGCTCGCCTATGGCGAAGGAGGAGCAGGTGCTTCCATCCCACCATTCGCCACGCTCATCTTCGATGTGGAATTGATAAAGGTGTTGTAAGGGGGGAAAAGAGAGATTTACATAATTTAACTACTAAAATAAAAATATGAAAGTTCAAAAAAAGATTACTCCCATTTTGATGATGGGAGTATTAGTATGGTGCCTCATGGCATGCGAGAAAATGACACTCCCAGAACATGAAGGAGAGGCAAACTCATCCCTTCAAGTATGCACAAGAATAGGAGAAGGCAATGAAGGCGCGTTCATCAATTACCCAGTTTATGTATATGTTTTCAAGGGTGAAGATTGCGTGGCATTACAAACTATTAGTAGCGAAAGCCAGATGCTGAACATTGCACTGACAGAAGGAACTTACTCTGTCTATGCTATTGGAGGGGCATCGGAAGAAAATTATGTGTTGCCTACTCAAGAAACAGCCACTCCATCCATGGCTATCACTCTAAAAGAAGGAAAAAGTCATGGTGACTTGATGATGGCCAAAAGCAATGTTACATTAGTGGATGGTGGAACGAACACCCTAACTTTGGGCATGGAAAGAAAGATTATGGAATTGAAAAGTGTGGTGCTCAATAACATTCCCTCTGCTGCCACTGCTGTATCTGTGACTATTTCACCCTTATGGCAACAATTGGAAGGAATCACCTACGCTGAGCAAGAAGGTGAGGCAACCATAACGCTGACGAAACAGGAAAATGAACGCACATGGACACTCGCCAACACACAATACCTCTTACCTCCTTCGGGCAATACCCTCACAATTGCAGTTAATATTGTGACCCCTAACGGCACCAACACCTATACTTATAATAGCGCAGAAGTACTGGAAGCAGCAGGTAAGTTTAATATCCAAGGCACCTACACCGAGGCAGTTGGTGTGACATTGACTGGCACTATTACAGGAGCCACTTGGAAGAGCGAGAAAACCATTTCTTTCGAATTCAATGAAAGTGGCAGCCAAACAGCTGACACCAACACTGGAAATGAAAGCGGAAACGATAACAACACTGGCAACGACAATAACAATAATAACGATGATGACATCATCACAGGAACTATCCCGACAGTGGGCAGCACTTACCAAACCTGTTATGTATTGGCAGTAACAGACAAGGGCAGTTATTCGGAAGTCTTATTGCTGTCACCAACTCAAGAAACGGCAGGAATAGTAGATAAAGAAGATCCTGTTTCAGCTATTACTAAAGTTGAGGCAATTATACCCAATTGTACCATTGAGGGCATTAGCGGTTGGAGAATAATGACCGATACTGAGGCAAATCTTATTATAAATGTTACAACCCCTAAAGTTCCTAATCTAAGTTCAACCTATAGATATTTCTATTTGAAGGATGGAGTTTTGAAATCTTCTAAATTATCAGGATGGTCATTGGCACCAGGAAATTTGAATAGTACCGACCTCCTCCGTCCTGTCACCATCATCAAAATGAAAGCAGCTGAATAAGAAAAAGGGAGCATCAAGATTTTTTATACAAATTTAGGACAAGGTTTACAGCACCCATGAAGACTTACATCATTATCAACAACAAGGAGATAGATTTGGAGGCGAATTTGTCGCGTGCTCGTACCATCATCACGTTGGGTAGGGAGTCGGAGGAGGCATGGAATGTGATTGCTGTGGAGGATGAGTGCGTAGATCTGTTTCAGTGTCAGTTCACACGCACAAGTGAGGGGGTGTGGATGGTGCATAACGGACAATGGCGAACGGAGTGCCCGAAGGGGATTCGCTCACGCCTGCAACATGCCTGCAATCTTTGTATGGGTAGATGTGTGAACCCTCGTCCTGCTCACCCTACGTATAGCTGGAGAAGCCCCGAAAAACCTACGCTCCTGAACGGGAGAGTGCTGAACCATGAGGGGGTGGCGATGAAGGATGGGGATGTGATTGAAATGGGAGAATTGAATGGATTGGTGAAAGTTTTAATGAGGAATTAGGAGTTAGGAGTTAGGAGTTGCCATGCGGGGTGTAACTGTCAACTGTCAACTTTCAACTGTCAATTGTCAATTGTCAATTGTCAACTATCTAAAACCCTAAACCCTAAACTCTAAACCCTAAACTCTCAACTCTTTATTATTTCATCCCGTTTTGGACTTGCTTCATGATGCGAAGGAAGTTGCCGCCCCATATCATTTGTATTTGTTCTTCGGTGTAGCGTTCACGGAGCAGACGGCGTGTGAAGTTGATGAGCTCGCTGGCTGATGCACAACCGCGTATGCCGCCGTCACCGTCGAAGTCGGTGCCGATGCCCACGTGCTCGATGCCCATGATGTTGACCATGTGGTTGAGGTGGTCGATGGCGTCGAGGATGGTGGCCTCATGTTGACAGTTGACAGTTGACAATTGACAATTGACAGTTGACAATTGACAATTGACAGTTGACAATTGACAGTTGGGGTTGAAATCGACAGAGTCTTTAACAAGGAAGCCGTGGTAGAGGGTGACTTGTGCCACACCTCCTGCTTTGGCGAGGGCACGCATCTGGTCGTCGGTGAGGTTGCGTGGATGGTCGCAGAGGGCACGTGCGGAGGAGTGGCTGCACACGATGGGGGTTTGGCTGAGCTGGAGGGCATCGTAGAAACTTGCCTCGGCTGCATGGCTGAGGTCAACCATCATGCCGACACGGTTCATTTCGGCAATGACCTGTTTGCCGAACTCGCTCACACCGCCATGTTCGTGGTTGCCACGGGCAGAGTCGCAGATGTCGTTGTCGCCGTTGTGGCAGAGTGTCATATAGACCACACCGCGTTGGCGGAAGGCTTCGACATTGTGGATGTCGTTGCCGATGGCGTAGCCGTTTTCGATGCCGAGCATGATGGCGCGTTTGCCAGCGCGTTTGAGTCGCCAGAGGTCGTCGGGGGTGTAGGCGATATCGATAGCTGTGCAGTTCTTTGCCACCATCTCCTCGATTTGGGTGAGGATTTGGTTTGCCTTGGCGGTGGCGTTCTGAAGGGATGCCTCGTCACGCTCCTGTTGTTCGAGATAGGCGACCATGATGCTGGCGTCGAGGTGTCCCTCGGTCATCTTGTGGAGGTCAACCAATATCTTGGGGTCACGGGATGCGAAGTTGATGCCCTGCGGGAAGAACATGGGGGTGTCGCAATGGCTGTCGAGGGTGATGATTTTGGTGTGCAGTTTCTTTGCCTGCTTGAATTCGGCACTCTCGCTGACGAGCCATTCGAAGATGGGGAGCATGTCGGTGCTGTTGCGAAGGATGTAGGTCTCGGGATGCCATTGCACACCCAGTATGGACTTGAACTCGTTGGATTCGACTGCTTCGATGACTCCGTCGGTGCTCATGGCGGTGACGGTGAGGCAGGGGGCAGCGGTCTTGCAAGCCTGATGGTGGAAGGAGTTGACTGCCAGTTCGGTGCCAAAGAGTTTGGCAAGGATGGAACCATCGGTGATGGAAACCTGATGGGATGGATAGCGGCGGTCTTGGTCTTGGCTGTGCTTGATGCGTATGCCCTCCATCTGTGTGTGGATGTCCTGATAGTTGGTGCCTCCAAGGGCGGCATTGATGATTTGGATGCCCTTGCAGATGCCCAGCATGGGGATTTGGCGGTCGTAGGCAAGACGTGCCAGCAGCAGCTCCTGCAGGTCACGCTCGGGGGTGATGCTGTGGAGTTCCTTGATAGGCTCCTCGCCCAACAGCAGGGGGTTGATGTCGCCACCACCGCTGAAGATGATGCCGTCGAGGCGGTCGAGGAGTTCGCCGAGGCGGTCAGTCTCGTAGAAGGGAGGAATGATGAAGGGGATGCCACCTGCCTTGAGCACTGACTGATAGTAACCTTCTGCCAATGTGCAGGTCTCCTGATTATAGTTGCCCGTGATGCCAATCACAGGACGTGCCTCTTTAGTGCTGAATGTGCTGTTGAGGTCTTTGTATATGTCTTGCCAATTCATAGTGCGTTGTATAAGTGAAAAGTGAAGAGTGAAAAGTGGATTTTAATTCATAATTCATAATTCATAATTCTCAATTATCAATTATCAATTATCAATTGTCAATTGTCAATTGTCAACTCTCACCTCTCAACTTTAGTGCTTTGTTTTCTGCTGCTTCCATGATTTCGCGTTCACCGGGTCCTTTGTCGTTGATGCCGCAGAGGTGGAGGATGCCGTGGATGATGACGCGGTGGAGCTCTTCATCGTAGGTGGTGCCTTGCTGCTGGGCATTGGAGCGCACGGTGTCGAGGCTGATGAAGAGGTCGCCTGCGATGGTGTCTTTCTTGCCGGTGAGCAGGGCATCGTCGCAGTAGTCGAAGGTGATGATGTCGGTGTAGTAGTCGTGTTGCAGATACTGACGGTTCACCTCAAGTATTTTTTCGTCGTTGCAGAAGATGTAGCCGATGTCCCCCACCCTCTTTCCGTAGGTGGCTGCCACGGCTTTAACCCATGCACTGATTTGACGGCGACGGATGGGTGGCATCTTCACGCCATCGACTTGGTATGTGATCATGATGATATTTTTAGAGTTTAGGGTTTAGGGTTTAGAGTTTAGAGTTTAGAGTTTAGAGTTGACAGCCTAACTTTGTTATTTGGTCTTGATGTTCTGAAAGTTATTCTCATCCTTGATGGCTTCGAGCCCTCGCTGGTAGATTTCGCTGGTGGGGTTGATAATCTCAAAGTATTCGGACATGTCGAAGAGGTCGCGTGCGATGTATGCCTTGAGTTGGAGGGTGAGCATGGGCAGGGATGCCTGGAAGGCGGAGTCGGTGACTTCTATCTTGGCTTCCACTGCTTTCTGCCTGAGCATGTCGAGCATCTCCTGTGGTACGGTGAAGTTTGCCTTGAAGCGTTCGAACCCTTCGCGATAGTCTTCGTAGTTGACGCTCTTGCCTTCGAGCATGCGAGCACGCTGTTTGCGGTAGGCGTTGGCGTTGTATTCCTTGGTGAGGCGTTTGCGGTTGGTGTCTGTCCATTTGAGTGCGGTGGTGTTGATGCAGCTCTTGGCAGACATTTCGCGGTGGAGACGGGTGAAGCGTGTGGTGTCGAGCGGCACGTAGATGTCGGGCATGATGCCTCCGCCTCCATAGACGGTGCGCCCGCCCATGGTGGTGAATTTGAGCGAGTCGGGGAAGTGGATGCTGTCGGCACTCATGAGTTCGCCGCTGTTGAGGCGGTCGAGCATGTCGTTTTCGTATTTCTTGTTGTCTCCCTTCACGTAGGGTTTCTGGAAGCAGCGCCCGATGGGGCTGTAGTAGTGGGCGATGGTGAGACGTATCTCAGAGCCGTCGGGCAGGCTGATGGGGCGTTGCACCAGTCCTTTGGCGAATGTGCGGCGACCTACGATGATGCCACGGTCGTGGTCTTGGATGGCTCCTGAGAATATCTCGGCTGCGGAGGCTGTGTAGCCATCGACGAGCACCACCACCTTTCCGAGCGCCATCTTGTCGGAGGTGGCACGGTATTCCTGTCTGCCGCTTACGCGCCCTTCGGTATAGACAATCATCTCGTTGTGGCTGAAGAAGTGGTCGGTGAGGTCAACAGCTGCCTGCAAGAGACCGCCACCGTTGCTCTGCAAGTCGATGACGAGGTCTTTCATGCCACGTGCCATGAGGAAATCGACAGCATTGCGGAATTCCTTGTCGGTGGTGGAACCGAAGCTGCTGATGCGGATGTAGCCCGTTGTGGGGTCAATCATGTAGTAGGCATCGAGGGTATAGACAGGTATCTTGTCGCGTGTGACGGTGAACTGCTGCACACCGTTCACTCCCCTACGGATGATGCCCAGCTGCACTTTGGTGCCTTTAGGGCCACGCAGGCGTTTCATGATTTCTTCGCGAGACATCTTCACGCCAGCGATGGCGGTGTCGTTGACCGTCACAATCATGTCGCCGGCGATGATGCCCACCTTTTCGGAAGGACCGCCGCTGACGGGCTGAATGACGACGAGGGTGTCTTCGTTCATGTTGAACTGCACACCGATGCCCTCGAAAGACCCCGTGATGGGCTCGTTGAGTGCCTGCACATCCTTGGCGGAGGAGTAGGTGGAATGGGGGTCAAGTTCGGTGAGCATGCCACGGATGGCGTCTTCGGTGAGTTTGGGAATATTGACCGTGTCCACATAGAGCTGCACGATGGCGCCCTGTGCGTAAACCAGTTTGCGAAGCTGTATGTCGAGTTCGGAAGAGTTCCGTTGTGGCTGTTGTGCCATGAGTGGCATTGCCATGATGAGGAGGCATGCCAACAGGATGGATTTTATGTTGCTCAGTTTTGCGTTCATGTCTATGGTAGAAAATCTTTTACGTCTTGATGATAGGAAATGAGTTCGCGCACAAGGCTGGAACTGACGCATGCATATTGTGCATCGGTGAAGAGGAGCACGGTTTCGATGCCTGTGAGGCGATGGTTCACCTCTGCCATGTCGCGCTCAAACTCATAGTCTTTCACGCTTCTGACACCTCGGAGAAGGAAGCTCGCCCCTACCCTCTTGGCAAAGTCGGTGGTCAAGCCCTCGTAGGTCTCCACGCGCACTCGTGGCTCGTTTTCGAAAGCCTTTCGGATGGCTTGCAGGCGCTCTTCGAGTGAGAACATGTACTTTTTCTCGTAGTTGATGCCAATGGCGATGATGACTTCGTCAGCCACACTCTGCAAAGCGCGGTCGACGATGTTCTTGTGACCTATGGTGAAGGGGTCGAAACTCCCTGCAAATATGGCTGTCTTGCTCATTCTTCTTCCTCCAGTTCTGTGTCTTCTTCGGGCTTGTCCTCTTCGATGACCAGATTGTTGATGATGAAGTTCTGGCGCTGCATGGTGTTCTTGCCCATGTAGTACTCCAAGAGTTCCTTCACTTGGTCGGTCTTGCGCAGGGTGACAGATTCCAAACGCATGTCGGCACCGATGAAGTTCTTGAACTCGTCGGGAGAAATCTCACCCAGTCCTTTGAATCGGGTGATTTCGGGTTCTGGACCTAACATCTCGATGGCTTTCTGACGCTCTTCGTCGCTGTAGCAATAGATGGTGATGAAGTCGCCCTTGTTGTCGGGATGTTCCTCCATATACTGTTCCAACACTGCCTTCTTGATGCGTTTCTTACGGTTGCGCACACGGAAAAGGGGTGTCTGCAGGATATATACGTGTCCTGTCCTGACCAATTCGGGGAAGAACTGCAGGAAGAACGTGATCATCAGCAAGCGGATGTGCATGCCATCGACATCGGCATCGGTTGCCACAATGACCTTGTTGTAGCGCAAACCATCTATGCCGTCCTCGATGTTGAGGGCTGCCTGCAAGAGGTTGAACTCCTCGTTCTCATACACCACCTTCTTGGTCAAACCATAGGAGTTCAGCGGTTTACCTCGCAAGGAGAACACGGCTTGTGTCATCACGTCGCGGCTCTTCGTGATGCTTCCGCTGGCAGAGTCACCCTCGGTGATGAAGATGGAACTCTCCTCTTTCAGTTCACCCTTGGGGTCGTTGAGGTGTATCTTGCAGTCGCGCAATTTGCGGTTGTGCAGATTGGCTTTCTTGGCACGTTCACGAGCCAATTTTGTCACGCCTGCAATCGCTTTGCGGTCACGTTCGTTGTCCTTGATTTTCTCTTCGATTATCTCTGCCACATCGAGATTCTTGTGCAGGTAGTTGTCCACTTCGGTCTTGACGAAGTCGCCCACAAACTTGTTCACGCTGATGCCACCATTCGGCTCCATGGTGAGTGAGCCCAACTTAATCTTCGTCTGTGACTCGAATTGGGGTTCCTGCACATTGATGGCAATGGCTGCGATGATGCCCGAACGGATGTCGCTGTATTCGTAGTTCTTGCCATAGAACTCCTTGATGGTGCGGGCAATATGTTCTTTGAAGGCACTCTGATGGGTACCGCCCTGAATGGTGTGCTGGCCATTCACAAAGGAGTGGTATTCCTCGCCATACTGCTGGTTGGTGTGCGTGAAGGCAATTTCGATGTCGTCGCCTTTCAAATGGATAATCTCATACAGGGGTGTGGCATCCATCGTGTCCTTCAAGAGGTCTTTCAAACCATTGCGGCTCACGATGCGACCGCCATTGTAGTATATCTCCAAACCTGTGTTCAGGTAGGTGTAGTTGCGCAGCATGTTGCTGACAAACTCGTCTTGGAACTTGTAGTTGAGGAAGAGCGTGTCGTCGGGTGTGAAAGAGATGAATGTGCCATTCTCTTCTGAGGTCTTCTGCGTCTGGTCATCCACCAGCTTGCCCTTCTCAAACACCGCCGTGCGCACTACCCCATCGCGGTAACTCCTCACCTCGAAACGATTGGACAAAGCGTTGACGGCTTTCGTGCCCACACCATTCAAACCGATGGACTTCTGGAAAGCCTTTGAGTCGTACTTACCACCCGTGTTGAGGATGCTCACCGCTTCAATCATCTTTCCCTGCGGAATGCCTCGCCCATAGTCGCGCACTGTGACCGAACGGTTCTCTATCACCTCCACTTCAATGCGCTTGCCGGCATTCATCTTGAATTCGTCGATGCTGTTGTCGATGATTTCTTTCAGCAATACATAGATGCCATCTTCTGCATGGCTTCCGTCACCTAAACGTCCGATGTACATACCAGGGCGCAGACGGATGTGTTCCACACCTGTCAGGGTGATGATGTTGGCATCACCATAATTGGTTTCTGGGGTATTGTTCAGGTTTTGTTCTTCCATTATTTTATCTCCTTCTTGTAGCACCTTCTTCTCTTGTGCTGTCGTCTTTCAAAATAAATCCATTGCTGCTGCACCTTGTCGTTCGATTCCAATTCAGGATTCGTCTCCACATAGTCATAACCCTCGCTGATGTAGATGGGCAGCAAATCGTAGAAGAGGATGGAGTTCACTCCCTTGCTCTGATATTCAGGAAGCACACCCACCAACATCAAATCAAGCACCTTTGGCTTCTTGATTTTCAATGCCTTGAGCAGATGCCACCAACCGAAGGGCGTGAGCTTTCCTTTCGCTTTCTGCAAAGCCTTCGACATGGATGGCATGGAGATGCCCACAGCCACCAAACGACCATTGGCTTCTGTGATTAGGCTGACCAATTTCAGGTCGAGAACGGGCAAGTACATCTTCACGTATTGGTCAATCTGCTTTTGGCTCAATTCGCTGTAGCCAAACAGGGGTTTGAACGCCTCGTTGATGAGCGCGAAAATCTCTTGTCCGTATTCCTTGGCAATCTTCTTCGACGAGGTGTATTTCTTGATGTGCAGGTCGTACTTCTTCATCACAATCTCTGCCACACGCTTCAGACGCTCTGGAAGTCCTGTCTCTTTCGGCACCGTCATCAGCATCTCTATCCAGTCGGCATCTTTCTCAAAACCAAGTCGTTCGATGTGCTTCTGATAGTAAGGGTAGTTATAGATGGTTGCCATTGTGGAGAGTTCTTCGAACCCTTCAATGAGCATGCCTTCAGCATCCATGTCCGTAAAGCCGAGAGGTCCCTGAATGGTTTCCATGCCACGCTCTCTACCCCACTCTTCCACCTTGTTGAGCAAGGCTTCACTCACCTCTTCATCATCCACAAAGTCAATCCATCCGAACCGTACATTCTTCAGATTCCATGCAGCGTTTGCCTTTTTGTTGATGATGGCAGCGACACGCCCAACAAGCTTATCTTCCTTATATGCAAGAAAATACGCAGCCTCACAAAAGTCCATGGCGGCATTTTCGTCAGAGAATGTGTTCAACATATCCTCATACAAATCTGGCACGGAATAGGGGTTGTTTTTGTAAAGTTCGTAATTAAAACGGATGAACTGCTTCAGTTCCTTCTTTGTCTCTACTTGTTTGATTGTAACCATTATAAAAAAGAAATTTGGGGCAAAGTTACAACTTTTTTTCTTGTTTATCTTATTTTGTAGCGAACTTTTTCAGTTGGAAGGTGCCGACGATGGGCAAATGGTCGCTGATGCCACCTTGGTAGAAGGTGCCGAGGTAGGTGCGATAGGGTTTCACGTTGCCGTGAGTGGGGTCGGGCTCAGTGAGGAAGGGGAGTGTGAGGATGCGAGTTTGCTGATGGGAGAGGGTAGTGGTGTGGGTGAGGAGGTGGTCGATGGTTGACCACTCACCTTGGTATTTGTAAGTGCCTGGTAGGAGTTTGGCAGTGCGGTCAATGAGATGATGACTGCGAGTGAGGAGTTTCAGTTGAGGGGAGTTGGTTTCAGCATTGAAATCACCCATGATGAGAAGGTTGGGGTGCTGTCTTTTTGTGCGCACAGAGTCAGTGTGTGCCTGCAATTGCTGGCATATGTTCATGCTTAGTTTTTGCCCTTCTGCACCACCACGTTTGGAGGGTAGATGAATGACATACACATCGACGGTGTCGCCTCCTGCGATGGTGCCTGCTACATGCAGGATATCGCGTGTCTTGTCTTTCTTGGAATGAGGCCGAATGGATTCTTTTTCAATAGGATGGAACGTGAAAGGGGAGTAGAGTAGGGCAACATCAATTCCACGCTCATCTAACGAGTTGGTCATGATGTAGCGATAGCCAAGATTCTTCAAAGAAGTGCGCCGTGTGAGATACTGCATCACGGTGTCGTTCTCCACTTCGCAAAGTCCTATCAAGTCAACTGGACGCTTCTCATCAGCTGCCGCAATCACCTTGCTGATGCCCTTCAGTTTTTGAAAGAGTTTGTTTTGATTCCATTTCCGTTCGCCCCCATCGCAGTACTCATAATCGTTCTTACCCTCGTCGTGAATGGTGTCGAAAGCATTCTCGATGTTATAGGAAAGGATTGTAAAGGTCTGCTGTGCTCTCATGTGACAGCACAGCAGAACGACAAACATCAGCAATATGTACCTTTTGCCATACTTCATTTTGTCAGCCTCATGTTCACCTACATGAGATTTCTTCTTTGTAGCCAAAGCATAAAGAAATGGTCATATACATAGTATTCCCCGTTTGTTTCTGTAATAAAATCTTTTTCCAAAAGTCCCTTGACGGCAGATACGACAGAACTGACAGATGGCAAACGATACTTGTGCACGAATTTTCCCCCTGAGATGGACTTCACACGCCCTTCTGCAGCTATGGCCAAGAACACGTTACGCTGCTTCTCTGGCATCTGTTTCAGAAGTGTCTCGTATGCCTCTGATGATATTCGTAGATAGGTGTCAATGGCAGGATCAACCATATCTTTTGTGCAGACTCCACCTGCAGGTGTCTGCATATAGAGGATATTCATGATGCGCTGCACATTGGCTGTAACTCCCTGAAAGCGGCTATGGACTTCTTCAACGACATCTTGCGTGATGCATCTGCCTCCATTCTTGGCGAACTGCAACTCGGCAAATGTCCAATAGCGGTTGAAAGGTATTGGCCCCAGTGACATGGGCACCACTGATTGGTAGAAGGGACGTGCAGGTGAGAGAAACATCTCACTCATCAGATGGCGTTGTGAGCCTGAGAAGATAAAGTTGGCATTAGGACAGCGCTGAATCTGGGTGCGCAATTCAGCCTCGATATTCTTGTTGTCATTGTAATAGAGAATCTGTTGAAACTCGTCGATGGCCACCAAACAATGCCTGTCGGCTGTGCGTAGATAAGCGAAAATTTCATCAAGTGTTGTCTGAGGAGGTGTCATCGTTCCTACGCCTAACCCCCATACTGGATTACCATTGATGTCGAAAGTTATTTCTGAGCGTACAGACATCAGTACGTTCAGAAAACCTTCCCAAACCTTACGTCCTTTTGGCTTTAAAGTTTCGAGGATGGACTTTCCAAATACATTGACAAAGTCCCGAAAGGAATCTGTAGCATAGATGTCCACTACAAATGTATGGAAATGGTCACTGATTGCCTGCTGATTAAAGCTGTGCTTAATCAAGTCAGTCTTACCAAGACGTCTTGGTGACATCAATGCTATGTTATTGCCGTTGGTCAGGAAATCAATCAACGTCTTCGTCTCTTCAACGCGGTCGCAGAAATACTCTGGTCCTACATAACCATTAGTTACAAAAGGATTATCTATCATACATTTACTTATTATTTGGGTGCAAAGATAAGTAAATAATCATGATTATCAAAAAATGATTATCAAAAAATGATAAAATTGCCTCAGAGCCACCTGCAACCTGTTGTAAATCCTCCTTCTTAGTGCGCTTCTAACCAGTTTTCTCCCCATCCGCAGTCGGCATAGAGGGGAACAGAGAGTTGAATGGCGTTCTGCATCTCATTGATCACCAGCGCCTGTAACTGCTCCTTCTCTGCTGGCACGACGGAGAAGTTCAGTTCATCGTGCACTTGCAGGATCATCTTGGATTTCAGGCCTTCTTCTCGCATACGTTTGTCAATGCGTATCATTGCCACCTTGATGATGTCGGCAGCTGTGCCCTGAATCGGGGCATTGATGGCATTGCGCTCAGCATAGCCTCGCACCACAGCGTTTCTGGAGTTGATGTCAGGTAACTGACAGCGACGACCAAGCAGCGTCTGAGTATAACCTAATTGACGCGCTTTCTCGATGCTCTTGTCCATGTATTCCTTCACACCTGGATAGGTGGCAAAATAGTCGTCGATGAGCTGACGTGCTTCCCCTCGACTCACCTCCATGCGCTCTGCCAAACCGAAGGCGGAGATGCCATAGATAATGCCGAAATTGGCAGTCTTGGCTTTTCTTCTCATGGTGGAAGTCACCTCCTCGATGGGCACCTTGAAGATTTTGGCTGCAGTGGCTTGATGAATGTCGTGTCCACTATTGAAGTCTTCAACCATGTTTTTATCTTGGCTGAGGTGTGCCATCAAGCGCAATTCTATCTGGCTATAATCGGCTGAGAAGAAGAGTTCGCCCTCGTCGGGAATGAAAGCCTTGCGCACCTCCTTGCCATTCTCATCACGGATAGGAATATTCTGCAAGTTTGGGTTGCTGGAGGAGAGTCTTCCTGTTGCCGTAACCGCTTGATTGTAAGAGGTGTGGATGTGTCCCGTACGAGGATTGACCAATTGTGGCAATGCATCGATATAGGTGCTCAGCAACTTCTTATAACCACGATAATCGAGTATCTTCTCCACTACCGGATGCTTGCTCTTCAGAGCGAGTAGGGTAGCCTCGTCGGTGACATATTGCCCTGTCTTTGTCTTCTTCGGTTTGGAATCTATTTTGAGTTGGTCGAAGAGGAGTTCCCCAATCTGTTTGGGCGAACTGATGTTCAGTTCCTGTCCTGCCACCTCACGGATTTCCTGTTCGATGGTTTCCATTCGCTCAGTGAAGACTTTGGAAGTCTCTGCCAAAGACGCTTCGTCAATTCTCGCACCATTCATCTCCATCCTTGCCAACACGGGCACCAACGGCATCTCCACCTCTTCGAAGAGGTGATAGAGCCCCTTCTCGTGCAGTTCTTTCTCTAAGATGATCTTCAACTTCAGTGTCACGTCGGCATCCTCGGCAGCATATTCATACACCTCTTTAGGATCAAGCTCGCTCATCGAACGCTGCTTCTTACCCGAACCGATGAGTGCATCGATATGAATGGTCTTATACTTCAGATACACCTCAGCCAGATAATCCATGTTGTGACGCAACTCTGGTGCAAGTATATAATGTGCAATCATCGTGTCGAACATCTTCCCCTCAAGATGGATGTCATAATTTGCCAACACCATCATGTCGTATTTGATGTTCTGTCCGATTTTCAGAATTTGGTCGTTCTCATACACCTTCTTGAAGATGTTAACAACTTTTAAGGTTTTTTCAAAATCCTCACCTGTCCATTCCTCATGTTGGGGCACTGGAACATAATATGCCTCTCCCTCCTTCATTGCAAAGCTCAAACCGACCAATTTTGCCGACATTGCATCGACGGAAGTGGTTTCCGTGTCTAAACTGACAAAACCGAAAGTCAAGATATTTGCAGCCAACTTTTCCATTTCCTCCATAGAATCAACGAGTTGGTAAGTGTGTGGCGTGGTGGTTAAATCGCTGAGATTTGAAAAAAACAAGTCACCTTGCCCCATGTCCGTAAATTTTGCATTCTCGGAGGCTTGAGAAGAGGGTGTTTGAGGACTTTCTGATGCTCCTCCAAACAAATCACCGCTGAAGAGGTTACCCATCTGTCCTTTGCCTTTATTCTTGTTGGAGGAAACAGTTGGAGTGGGGGAGGAAGCAGAGGTGGTGTCACTGCCACCTAATTTCTTTCTTAGTAATGTACGGAACTCCAATCGCTCAAATATTTCCTTGAGGGCAACATCATCGATAGGTTCACGTTTGAGGCTTTCAAGATTGAGGGTGATGGGCACATCTGTTTTGATGGCTGCCAAGAACTTCGACATCTTGATGTCTTCCACATGTTCCTCCACCTTCTTCTTCATGGCACCCTTCAACTGCTCGGTATGGGCAAGCAGATTCTCAATGCTGCCAAACTCGTTGATGAGTTTTACGGCTGTCTTCTCACCTACACCCGGGCATCCTGGGTAGTTGTCGGAAGAGTCACCCATCAAGCCTAAGAGGTCAATGACCTGTTTCACATCGCTAAGTCCATATTTTTCTTTCACCTCCTTCTCGCCCAAGATGTCAAAACCCCCGTCAAATCGTGGTTTATACATCTTCACGTTCTTCGCCACCAATTGCCCATAATCCTTGTCTGGAGTCATCATATAGGTGTCAAGTTCACCGATGGATTCACTTTGTTTTGCTAATGTACCGATGACATCGTCCGCTTCGAAACCTTGCACTTCCAGCACGGGGATGCGATATGCCTTCAACACATCCTTGATGATGGGAACGGCTAAACGGATGCCTTCAGGTGTTTCCTCTCGTTGTGCCTTATAGTCAGGAAAAGCCTCATGGCGAAACGTAGGACCATGGGGGTCGAAAGCTACCCCGATGTATTCGGGGTTTTCCTTCGTGAGGATCTCTTCGAGCGTGTTCACAAAGCCCAATACTGCCGATGTGTTTTCGCCTTTGCTGTTGATGCGTGGATTTCTGATGAACCCATAATAGGCTCTATAAATCAATGCATAAGCATCGAGAAGAAACAATTTTGCCATTGCTATTTTGATTTTGCCACAAAGATACGATTTTTAATTAGGAATGAGGAATTAGGAATGAGGAATTGTTACTTTTCCAACGAAAAAACACTTCGAAAAGCAAATAATTCCTAATTCCTCATTCCTAATTCCCAATTCTTCACTACCTTTGCAGATGTTTTTCAGTAATATGGACGCATTACAGCAAATAAGAAAGCCAATTGAAGCCGAGATGAGTCAATATAAGCAAGTGTTTGACTCCTATCTTGTGCATGCCAATCCCATACTGCAGAAGGTGCTTGGTGCCATTAGCAGCAGAAGGGGAAAAATGATGCGTCCTGCTCTTGTGCTTCTTGCTGCCAAATTGGTGGGAGGAGAAGCCAATGAGCGTTCCGTTTACACTGCAGCCACCTTCGAGTTCTTCCATACAGCGAGCCTTATCCACGATGACATCGTTGATGAGAGTGAAGAACGTCGAGGACAAGAATCTGTCAACAATGCCTATGGTAATCAAGTGGCAGTGCTGGTGGGTGATTTCATTCTTGCCAACGCATTGCTTTGTGCCACGAAAACAGGGCAGATAGAGTTGGTGGGTATCGTCTCTGCAGCTGCTCAAAAACTGGCTGACGGTGAGCTGTTACAGCTGAATAATGTCAAGAATGAAACCATCACTGAGGATGTGTATTTCCACATTATTCGCAATAAGACAGCTGCTCTCTTTGCTGCTTGTGCTGAAGCAGGAGTTTTGTCGGTTTCATCGGATGAAAAGATGCGTCAGATTTTCCATGATTTTGGCAAATACATCGGCATTTGTTTCCAGATTCGCGATGACATCTTTGACTATCATCACGACACTCAGATAGGCAAACCTACTGGCAACGACATGAAAGAGGGCAAACTCACGCTTCCTGTCATCCATGCCCTTCTTGCTACCTGCAACGAGGAGATGCTGGCACTTGCCCGTAAGGTGAAGAGCCGTCAGGTTTCGCAGGATGAAATCGACATGTTGGTTGATTTCACGAAGAAGAACGGTGGTATTGACTATGCTGAGAAGATGATGAACGACTACGCACAGAAAGCAAAGGACTTGCTTGCATCTTTTCCTGATTCAGATGTCAAACAAGCCCTGATTGCTTACGTTGATTACGCGATAGATCGTTCGATTTAATCGCCTAAATCAGAAGAATTTCACTTCCTTTCCTTCTATTTCTGAAAGAAGTTTGTTGGCAAGCGAACTTGTGCCAAGTCGCAACCATTGGTTTGTCAGCCATTTCTCACCTAACACTTCTTTGACAATGGTGTAGTAGGTGAGGGCGTCTTCCACCGTTTTCATGCCACCAGCAGGCTTAAATCCGATTTGATTGCCTGTTTTATCGTAGTATTCCTTGATGGCTTGGCACATCACGAATGCTGCCTCTGGAGTTGCGGCAGGTTCCAATTTTCCTGTGGAGGTCTTGATGTAATCAGCACCGGCATACATCGCCAGGATACTTGCTGTCTTGATGTTCGAAGCAGTTTTCAGACATCCGGTTTCAAGGATGGTTTTCAGCTTTTTATCACCGCAGACGGCTTTTATTTCAGCGATTTCATCACACATGCCCTCATAATCGCCTGCCAAGAATTTACCCACAGGAATCACGATGTCAATTTCTGTGGCACCATCCTTAATGGCAAGTGCGGTCTCTGCAATCTTCACTTCCACAAAAGTTTGTGCTGATGGAAAACTTCCTGATACACAAGCGATTTCCACCTCCTCATTCTCTAAAGTGTCGTGACAAATCTTTGCAAAGCAAGGGTAGACGCATACGGTAGCCACGTGTCCCAATTCTGGATAGACATCGTCGAATTTATTCACTTTTTCCACAAACTTCAACACGCTGTCCTCACTGTCTGTAGTCTTGAGGGTGGTGAGTTCCACGCTGTTCAGCAGGAACTGCTTCACTTCCTTGGTGTTGTTCTCTTGCAGATGCTCTTTCAGCAGCGTTTCCACTTGACGTTTCACTTTCTCATCGTCGAGGTCTAAATCATACTGTTTCAGTGCCTCAAAATACTTGTTTTCTTCCATATCTTATTCTTTGTTTTTTGTATCCATACAAATAGTTACAGGGCCATCGTTCAGCAGTTCCACCTTCATGTACGCTCCAAACTCTCCAGACGCAACAGGTTTCCCCAGTTGTTCAGATAAAACCTCCAAAAACCGCTCATACAGCGGCACAGTCACTTCGTGACTTCCTGCTCTTAGATAGGATGGACGATTGCCTTTCTTATAACTTGCCCATAAGGTGAATTGGCTCACCACCAATATTTCGCCACCCACATCGAGAATGGATTTGTTCATCACGCCATTCTCATCATCAAACACACGCAAGTTACAGATTTTCTTTGATAACCACTCAATATCTTCCTCTGTATCAGCATTTTCGCAACCGAGAAGAACTAAATATCCTTGACCAATCGATGATTTTCTATCATCGTTAATCGTGACAGATGCGTGTGTAACTCTTTGTAATACTGCTCTCATATTATTTATGTTTTTTATTCGTTGAAATAGTCTTTGATGAGTTGTGCTTTAGCCGCTCCGATAACCTCTGCAAGTGTTTCATAATCAGCTTCTTTAATACGCTTAAGGCTCTTGAATTTGTTGAGTAACAAGGTCTTGGTGGCATTGCCGATGCCCTTGATGTGGTCAAGTTCCGACTCTGTGTTATGCTTTGCCCGTTTCTCTTTGTGAAATGAAATGGCAAAACGATGCACCTCATCCTGAATTTGTGTCAGCAATTTGAATAGAGGGCTATCCATCTCAATGCCAACTACTTGTGCAGGGAAGCCAAACAAAAGTTCGTTGGTGCGGTGATGGCTGTCTTTGGCAAGACCTGCAATGGGAATATCTAGATGCAATTGGTCTTCAATCACCTTTCTGACTACCTCCATTTGTCCCTTGCCACCATCGGTGATGATGAGGTCGGGTAGGGGAGTGTCTTCTTCAATGGCACGACTATATTTGCGATATACCACTTCGCTCATTGAGGCATAATCGTCAGGTCCGATGACTGTCTTGATGTTGTATTTGCGATAATCGTTCTTTGATTTCTTTCCTCCAATGAATACTACACATCCTGCCACCGCGTCTTGTCCCATTGTATTTGAGTTGTCGAAACACTCAATGCGCATTGGAATTTTAGGCAGTTTCAGTTTTCGTTGTAGTTCTTTCAGTAGGTTTACATTCCTTTGATCAGGATTCAGTCTTTCAGCTTGTTTTAAGGCATCTATGCGATATTGACGTACATTGGCTTCAGAAAGGAAAAGCAGTTTCTTCTTATCTCCTGCTTTAGGTACGATAAATTGTGCGTCTTTCAGCGTGAAATCCAATTCGAAGGGAACAACAATCTCCTTAGATTCATCTCCATACTGTTCGCGCATATCTACAATCGCCAACGAAATGATTTCCTCTGCTGTCTCATCCAATCGTTTCTTGTATTCGTTAGTGAACACGCGTGTGATGCAACCGTTCACCACATGCATGTAATTGACGTATGCCTTGTTTTCGTCATCTTCAATGCTGAATACATCGATATTTTGGTTGGTGCTCGTAATCACACGGCTCTTACTGTCAAATTCTTTGGCGAGGAGATACTTCTTTTTCACCGCTTCTGCTTCCAGAAACTCTTCCTTCTCTGCCAAGTCCTGCATTTCCTTCAGGAGTTTTTGACATAGGTTTCTTGTATTTCCACTTAATATCTCCTTGATTTCATCAATTTGTTGGAGATAATCCACCCTTTTTTGAAGTCCAATACAAGGTGCTTTGCATTTCCCGATATCGTAGTAGAGGCATTTTCTCAGCTTCCCTTGTTCCATTTTTTCGGGTGTGATGCTGGTATGGCAAAGACGAACTTGATAGAGTTTCCCTATCAGTTCCATCATGGCATTCAGCGTGCCAGTATGACTGAAGGGACCATAATACGTACCTGTCTTTTTATCGATTGTTCGTGTTTTGATAACGCGTGGAAAATACTCATTTGTGATGCATACAGAAGGGTAGGTCTTACCATCTTTCAGCAGAATGTTGTAGAACGGTTGGTGTTCCTTGATGAGGTTGTTTTCTTGAATCAATGCATCCTCATCCGTAGGCACCACCACATATTTGATGTCCTCAATTTTGCTGACAAGAATGTGAGTCTTACGATTCTTGTAGGAGTTGTTGAAGTAAGAACTAACGCGCCTTTTCAGGTTCTTTGCCTTTCCCACATAAATCACCTTGCCATCTTTATCTAAATACTGATAGCATCCAGGTTCTTCAGTGAGGCTATTGACAATCACCTTGAGCCGTTGTAGTCTTTCTTCGTCTTTCGTCATCTCTCTTATTTGAAGTGTTACTTCATCTCTTGTATGTGTTCCACGTGAAACAATTTTTTGCTAACTTATGCAAAATCAGTGTTTAAACACGTTCGCATTCAATGGCTGGTCAAAGTTTCTTAACCACAAAAACCTATATTGTCAAGAGGGTAGTGATTTCAATTCCGTCACCAATCGCCTCTCTTCCGTGCAACCCTTCGTCGCGAATCTCCACAAGGAAATTCATGTAGCACTTCTTTGGATTCAACTTTTGAACAAGTTTCCATGCTGCTTTGATTGTGCCACCTGTGGCAAGGAGGTCATCGTGCAAGAGCACCACATCGTTCTCGTCGATGGCATCCAAATGAATCTCGATGGCATCGGTGCCATATTCTTTGGTGAAGCTCTCTCTGATGGTTGTTGCAGGAAGTCTGCCAGGCTTGCGTGCCATCACGAAACCAGCATTGAGACGACGGGCAATAATGGAGCCCATGATATAGCCACGTGTTTCCATTCCCACCACCTTTGTGATGCCCTTGTCCTTGTAGAGCTCATACAGTTGTTCTTCCATCATTTCGAGCGCTTTGGCATCCTTGAAGAGTGTGGTGACGTCACGGAAGTTGATACCTTTCTTGGGAAAATCGGGGATGCTACGCAAGTGATCTAATAGGTATTGATTGTTAAGTTCCATAGTTTTTTTGTTATATGTTTAGTGTTAGTTGATTCTTATAAATGACTGATTTTGCACGTTCTACACACAAATTGTTTCACGTGGAACAAAAGCGATGCTTTAACGTCCCATCAGCACCAACATGATGTTGATGTCGGAAGGTGAAACCCCAGGAATGCGCGAAGCTTGTGCCAGTGTGACGGGCTGTATGGCTTGCAGTTTCTGACGTGCTTCGATGGAGATTTGTGTCATGTTGGGGTAGTCGAATTTGCCTGCAATCTTGATGTTCTCCAAACGAATCATCTTGTCTGCCATCTGCTGTTCGCGATAGATGTAGCCCTTGTATTTGATTTGTATTTCTGCCGCTTCGATGATTTCCTCACGTCGTATTTCATCGCCGAGAATACGTTCCAGTTCCTTGCGGAAAGGTTCGATGTGGGGAGCGATGTTGTTGATGTTGATTTGTGGGCGTCCCAACAGTTCCTCCAACTTGCATCCTTGGCGGAGTGGGGTGGTGCCCAGTGTTTCCAAGGAGGGGTTGATGAGTGAAGGCTTCAGTGAGAAGTTTGATGCGAACTCAATGATGGCATTGATTTTCTCCTTCTTGGTTTGCATCAGTTGATAACGCTTTTCAGTTGCCAAGCCCAACTTGTAACTGCGTTCCGTCAGACGCATGTCGGCGTCGTCTTGACGCAACAGAATGCGGTATTCGGCACGTGAGGTGAACATGCGGTAAGGCTCATCCACACCCTTCGTCACGAGGTCGTCAATCAGCACACCGATATAGGCTTCGTTTCTGCCCAATGTGAAAGGCTCCCCGCCATTCAAGGCGTTGTTGCAGTTGATGGCAGCATTGATGCCTGCTATCACTCCTTGTCCTGCTGCTTCCTCATAACCCGTTGTGCCGTTCACTTGTCCTGCGAAGAAGAGATTTTTCACTACCTTCGACTCCAAAGCATGTGTCAATTGCGTGGGGTCAAAGAAGTCGTATTCGATGGCATAACCTGGTCGATACACCTCCAGATGCTTGAAGGCAGGAATCTTGCGGAGGGCATTGATTTGGATGTCCATGGGCAGTGAGGACGAGAAGCCATTCAGGTACATCTCGTTGGTTGTTTCACCTTCAGGTTCGAGGAAAAGCATGTGTTCGTCCCTGTCAGGGAAGGTGTGCAGTTTTGTCTCGATGCTTGGACAATAGCGAGGACCGATGCTCTGAATCTGTCCATTGTAGAGCGGTGAGTCAGCCAAGCCGGAACGTAGCACCTCATGCACTTCTGTATTCGTGTAACAAATCCAGCAGGGAAGGGCGTTTCGTTCTTGCACCGCAGTATGTTCTGTGGGCAGGTAGGAGAACTTGTGGAAATCGTGGTCACCATCTTGCATCTCCATCTGTGAGAAATCCACGCTCCGCTTGTCAATGCGCACTGGCGTACCAGTCTTCATTCTCCCTGCTCGGATGCCGTGTTTTGTGATGCTTTCGGTCAGTTCCAGCGAAGGCAATTCGGCACATCTGCCACCGGGTATCATCACCCTGCCAATATGCATCAACCCATTCAGGAACGTGCCTGCCGTGATGATGACACACTTGGCACGAAATTCCGCTCCATAGTATGTTTTTACTCCTTGAACTATCTGATTTTCAACAACTAACTCTTTTACTTGGTCTTGCCAGATTTGCAAGTTGGGTGTGTTCTCAAGTATTTCACGCCATGTCCAGATGAATTTGGCGCGGTCACATTGCGAACGAGGACTCCACACGGCAGGACCCTTCGAGAGATTCAACATCCTGAATTGCAAACTGCAACGATCTGTCACGATGCCCGTAAAGCCTCCCAGTGCATCTATCTCCCTCACAATCTGCCCTTTAGCGATACCACCAATGGCAGGATTGCACGACATCTGTGCAATCTTGTTCATATCCATCGTGATGAGACACGTCAGGGCACCCAAATTAGCAGCAGCAGCAGCGGCTTCACATCCTGCGTGACCTGCTCCCACCACCACCACGTCGTAGTTGAAAATCATCTTTTTATATGTAATTGGAGTGCAAAGTTAGTGGAATTTAGGCGAAAAACAAAAATTTCACAATTTAAGTAGATGAACAAAAATAACTTTCTATAAATATTGATGAAAATTGACGTGTGAATTGACGCAGATTGACGTGTAAGAATACAGACGTTCAATGATTTATTCGATATCACCCTTTAGCTCGCCCATAGTGCAACTTGCGAAGGCAAGTCCTGTATGGCAATAATCGTTAATCTTCTAAAATACATGTGTTTCGTTAACGCCAAGACCTTGCTTTCGTCATCACAAAAACATGTGTGAAATCATCTCTTTGATGCGTTGCCGTAAAGCACTAAACAATTTGGCTTGAATACAACTTTCAATTTGGCTTGATTACAACTTTCGATTTGGCTTGAATACAAAATGCGTTTTGGCTTGAATACAAAACTCAATTTGGCTTGAATACAAATTGGTGTCTTCAAGCCAAATGAAAATATGTATTCAAGGTAAACAATTTTGTATAATCAGAACAAATGGGTTGGCGTTGTACCGCAAGGGATTGAGGAGATGTGCTCGCACGGTTGGGTGTGGAGATTCAACAGATAGCGTGGAGGAGATGTTTGAGAAGAAAGTGAACAGCAATGACAGGAAAAAGTCCTACGATTTGGTGTAATATCTTCATTTTGAATCATAGAAGAACCAATTTTTTTTCATTTTTTTCCGAATAAATGTTGTTTTTAAAAAGATTGTCGTATATTTGCCACCAGAAAAAATGTGAAATAATTATGAAAAACGACAAACAAACACGGATGCACGGCAAACCGTGCAGTTTTCTGAGAATTCATTTGTTCCGTCTGATGGCGGTGTTGTTCACTGTGCTGATGGCCTCAATGCCTGGGCAGGTGTGGGGTGCTGATCAGAACGACGAGACGGTGCTGATTGATGGCGTATCGTACCATGTGCTGCGCACTAGCGAAGACTGGGAAAGGTTTATACAATTGGTGCTTGATGCAAAGGGTAATTCTGACGTGAATGCCATTATGGATGCTGATATCAGCACGGGGTATAGTGTGGGATACAGAAAGGAGATTCCCTTCCGGGGCATTTTCGATGGTAATGGACACACGTTGAATGTGAACATACAAGCTTCTGCCACGTACCTCGCTCCGTTCAGCAGGGTGAAGGATGCCACCTTCAGAAACCTGCATGTGACGGGTACCGTCGTGGGTGCTCGTCATGCATCGGGTTTGATAGGTTACAGCTCAGGAGATGAAATCCACATCGACAACTGCCGTGTGTCGGTAGGTGTGGGCAGCACTGATGGGTATGCTGGTGGTTTTGTTGGTCATGGTCAAAAGACGGACCACATCATCAATAATTGCCTGTTCGATGGTACGCTTGCGTGCAGCACTTATGCTGGTTCCATCATCGGATGGGAAGAGGGTGGAACGGCGAACTACGTGAATAATTGTCTGGAGAACGGTATTTACGAGAAGGTTTCTCATAAAGGTTTCTGCTACAATAAGAGCACATGCTATGGCAATACTGCCACCAACTGCAAGAATAACTGGAGTTACCAGAAGTGGGGTGAGATGGATGGCAATGTGGTCGGCTCGAAGTCGGTTTCAGACCTTGTTGCCACTTTGGGCAGCAAGAACTGGAAGGTGGAGAATGGAGAGGCTGTGCCTGTGATGGGGAGTTTTCCCGGGAAGGGTGATGTGTCGGTGGAGGCAGGCGACCTATTCCCTGGAACGGAAGAGGGCGAGGAAGGTATAGTGAAAATCCCGATTACTTCCGACATGCCGATACTATGGCTTGAGGCTTCTTATACGAATGAGGATGGCGTAGAGGTGAACATGGGCCGCACGGAGTTGAAGAAGGATAGTTATGTGGGTTTCCTGAAACTGCCTGCTACTGAGGCTCACCGCGACTTGACCATCAAGGTGAAACTGAGGGTGGGTTCTGTCACACTCACCTACGACAAGAAGATGGATGCTGTACTTCACAATCCTCGTCAATTGAGAGCCGAGATGATGGACGACCCATCGAATGAGCTGACGGATGCTGGTGCTGTGCTGTTGCAGTGGGTGACGAAAGAACCCGAATATAAGGATGTGATGGATGGCGACGTGTTCATGGTGATGCGCTCGTTGACGGGTAGGATGGAGAATATGGAGAGCATTGGTTCGGTAGATGTCAACAATATGTTATCCGCATACACATTCAAGGACTCGACTCTCATCAGTGCCTTGGAGGCAGCGGACATTGACAAAACGATAGGCATCCCGCTGGTGCGCTACTGTGTTGTGCGTGGTTCGACTCAGCAATTGTGGGGCTTCGAAACGAATCCAACAGCAGCTTATGTGCAGCCGCAGATGGCAACACTCACGCTGCTGGAACCTACTGATGCCAAGGCTGCGTGGAGCGACGAAACGGAACGCAAGGTGAAGGTGACGTGGGGTTATAAGAAGAATGACCAAAGCCACAACTACGTGTGGGACGGGCGTGCTGAGATGAAATTAGAGATGCAGATGTTTCGTCGTGATGGTTCGCGTGCCGACAGCACCGTGACTGTGCTCACCAATGAGCAGATACAAGCTGGTGAGATGGAAATGACGCTCAATCGCTCGTGTGTGAAATATCAGATGCGCATGTTGGTAGAGGGTGGCACTTCGCCCGTTGGAAAAGGAACGGGAGAACTTTTCTTCGTCCTCAATAGTGTAGAAGACTATAATCGTTATGCTGATCACATCCACGACCATATCCACTTCCCAGACAAGCACTACAATCAGTCCAATGCCATCATGAATAGTGATATCAAAATTCATGTGGTAGAAGGAAACGATTGGATAGGCTTCGACGAGAAAGCACAGATGGCAGGTAATTTCAACGGTAATGGTTACACTCTCACCGTGACATTCTCCGATTTGGCACAGCAAAATCAAGAAGACCTTGCCCTCTTCCGTTATCTTACAGATGGAGCCGTCATCACGAACTTGAACGTGAAGGGAAAGATAAAAACAGGGAAGCAATTTGCTGCAGGTATCGCTTCGCAAGTTCAGCATGGAATGGTGTTTATCGAGAACTGCCAGTCATCGCTCTCTTTGGAGACGACAATTACTAGAGCCGATTGTGCAACAGGTGGTTTGGTGGGGCGTGTTGGAAATGATGCCCGCCTGTATATGAGCAACTGTCTGAGCAATGGCGAGTTTGGTCCTGGAAATGCGCATGTTGGTGGTTTCGGAGGCTTTATCGGTTTCATGGAGCCTGGTGCAATGACTATGATAACCAATAGCATGGAGTCTGTTCGTGTATTGTATGGTGCATTAGATGGAAACTATGGAAAATGTTACACTTTCGCGAGGAGTGAGAACCCGTATTCTATCATTGTGCAGGACAGTCGCTACAAAGACCCATGGAATGTAAACCAAGGAAAACGAGGTACCAGTGCTCCCGATAACCCATGTTGGGAGAATGGTGTTCCTGCCACTGTGCAGAAGGCATTTTCCACTCCTGTGTCTGGTAGCACCATCGTGGTTTCAATTCCTGCTGACGGCTTCTTCTACGAGAACCTGGGGCGTATAGACAAGGAGTCGCTCACAGCTACATCTTTGCCTACATCGGTGCTTCTGGAGTGGAAGAACGAGACGGAAGAATTTGTTGACTACTATGAGGTGTGGCGCCGCGATGTGAAGGAAGAAAAATTCACCTGTATCGCCACCCAACTGAGCGACATGCAGTATGAGGACAAGAAGACCAGTCCTGTACATAAATATGAATATTTTGTGTGCGGTGTGAACGACTGCGAAGGAGAGACCAAAGACAGCACCAAGACGGTGGTGGGCTTCTGTGTTCAGACTGGTTCGATGGAAGGTTATCTTTGCTTTGCCGACGGCACTGGCATTCCTGGTGAAACCATCAACATCACATCGAAGGATGGCAAGACATGGACAGCCACCACTGACGAGAGTGGTTACTTCTACATGGACAAGTTGCCTTACGTCAACGAAGATGAAACTGCTTACGATGTCATGCCTGGACTCGTAGGCTATCAGGGCGGCATGCGTCCTGTTCGCTTTGGAGTCAACCCCGGCGACAACATCGTCAAGAACGTCGTGTTCGAAGTGGGGCAGAGCGTCAAGTTCTCAGGTTATGTGGTGTATAACGGCACCAGCATCCCTGTGCAGGGCGTGTCCTTCATCCTCGACGACAAGTACGAGGTGCGCAATGCCAGTGGCAAGGTTGTCAGTGACCACGAAGGAAAGTTTGCCTTCTATATGCTTCAGGATTCACACCATAAAATCAAGGCAGTGAAGGATGGTCACATCTTCTACCAGAAGGGTTACTATCATGAGGATGAAGACACCACGAAGTTCGACTATCAATTCACTACCGACAAAGCGGGCATTTATTTTTATGATGATACGCGCGTGAGACTGATTGGACGTGTGGCTGGTGGTAAGGATCAGGCATCCATTCCGCTTGGCAACTCGCTGTCGAGGAACAACCTTGGTAGAGACCTCGAGATGGTCTTCACACTTGAAGGTGACCATGCCTCACGATTGGTGTGGGACATTCAAGACACCAAAAAGAAGACAATGGATGAGGTGTTTGTACACAAGGCACATGACAAGAAATATACCTACCAGACCACGGTTCACACAACGTTGAACCGCAAGGTGGTGCATCCCGACGTGCACACGGGTGAGTATGAGGTGTTGCTGCCACCGGTCAAGTGGAAGATTCAGCAAATCACCGCCAAGGGCTATGCCACCCTCTTCCAGGATGGGCAGAATGGCGACGTGATTGACCTCACCGACTCGCTCACCGAGCACACCGAGCACTACGAAGGTGTGTGGCGCAATGCAGAACAGGTGAGCATCAAGAGTGTTGATGTCACTTATCATGCACAGTACAACCGCATCTACCACTCACCAGTCCTCATCGACTACCAGCAGATAGGTTTCGACAAGTTCAGTTATTTCGGTGAACGATACTACAACGCCGAGAACCTGATGGGCGACAGTGAGCAGGTGCCTCTTTGCTATCCTGTGCGCAAGAAAGATTGGCCAGAGGGCAAGAAAGACTCGCTCGTGGCTGTCTATCCTTTCGGTCATCCAGTGTTCAACATCGAACGCAATTACCCCATCAAGATTTCGGCAGTGGAAAAGTATTATTTTAATAATGATACAAAGAACGACACCGTCGACATCGTCCGCTTGTCGGGTGGCGAAGTGACCATCCACAACAGCATGGTGAGCACCACCCATAAG
Source organism: uncultured Prevotellaceae bacterium (assembly GCA_900316505.1). Classification (GTDB taxonomy): domain Bacteria; phylum Bacteroidota; class Bacteroidia; order Bacteroidales; family Bacteroidaceae; genus Minthosoma. The sequence goes on along the minus strand of ONDH01000019.1, from coordinate 7,737 downwards.
GATATTGTGCCGCTCGATAGTGTGGGAGAAGCCATCTACAATTTGCGAGCTCAGCAGACACCTTACCTGCTGACAGGAGAAGATGCTGTGCGAACCGTCAACTTTACCCTCCTTATGGATGGAGTTCACTATGAGGCAGAACCCCTGAAGGCATACGTGCTCAATCAGCATGTCAAGAATGGCGCCAAAGACATCCTGACCATCAACAGACCCCTGCTCATCGACGTTCTGCGCGACCCACCAGGTGGCGGCTCCAGCGCGAAGTTGAGTAAAGGTTCCACGCTTAAATACGCCCATGACTACAGTTACAGCGTCAAGGCAGGACTCAACATCGGCATCGGGATAGGCAATGCTGCTACCTTCCTCACGGCGGCGGGCATTGGAGCCATCTTTGGCACCATCTCCAACGCTGAGAGTAAGTTCAGCACAGATATCGACCTTGTCTGGACTTGGACAGGCAAGGAGGCATGGTCATACACCATGACCAACAACGTTGACATCTCCACCAGTTCCGACAAGACGATGGTGGGAGCCGATGCCGACGTCTATATTGGTGTGGAAACTAGTTACGTGATGAAACCGATGGTGGCCATTCGTGCCATTCCGGAAAGCATGTGGAAACAACTCGAAGGACAGCGCAAGGCAGGCCGCATGGTGGAGATTGCCAGCGGTTTCGACGAGAAAGGTGACACACTGCACTTGGTGCGCGACGAAATGGTGGGTGTTGGCCCTAAAATCAACTCCACATTTGCACACTCGCAGACCTACATTCTGAAGCAACTCATCCCACAACTGCAGGAACAATGCCGTTCGCTCATGTTCACCGGCACCAAAGCCGAGGCTCAGGATATAGCCGATGCCACAGGCACGAACGTCTATTGGTCGCTGCGCACGTCTGACGACCCCGACTTCGCCACTGTCAACACCACAAAAGTGGTGGAAATGGGTGATGAAAGTTGGGACTATTACTTCAACACCACCAAGGAAAAGGCAGAAGATGGCATCAACTACTTAGTGGTACGCCCATCCAGCAATAGCAGCAACACCGAAGACAAGGTGGCAGAATTCAACCAGAGCATGCTCTATTGGGCAGCCATGATAGCCCAGAACGAGAAAGAGAAACTGTCGGCCACTGAGTTGGTGAGGTCTTTCGACATTGATGGTGGTTCTCCTGTTGGTTACAGCGAAGAATTCTCCAGCGACTACAGTGCCACGGGTGAGGTGAAGAATCCTCTCGAGGGCGGCGTTGGCAAACTGCTCTCAGGAGCCTTGTCCAGTTTGGGAAGAATCATCAGTCGCTTTACGAAATCACAGAAAAAGGACAACTTGCCCTATTTCGGCACCCAGGTGCCAGGTTATAATTTCAAGATGTCCTTTGGCCCCGTGTTTGAGTATTCCATTAGCGACCCTTCGAGCACAGGCAAGAAATACAACCGCAAAGAGAGTTTCACCATCTCCATGGACAAGAAGAGCCATCTGGTGTTCGATGTCTATCGGGTGCAGACCAAAGTGGATGACCCCGACACAAGCGACGGCAAATATGATGTCTTTGTCAATCGAAACTACACCAGTTGGGTCAATACCGTCAAAGATGAAGTGACGCATGGCACCGACCTTCCGTATGTGGGCGAGGTCAAAGCCTCCGATTTGCGTTTCTCCAAGAGTTTTGTCTATCGCACCCGTGGAGGAGCCACCTGCCGTCCTTATGAGGGCGAACGCACCACTAATTTCTACAAGGCAGGTACAGTGCTCGACGAACGCACGAAGAAAATAGAGAATCCTGTCATCCGGGTGGATAAGCAGAGCATCAGTGGCGTGCCATTTGGCGAACCCGCCCGCTTCAAGTTGTATCTCACCAATGAGAGCGAGCAACCAGAGGCCGCTTACAACTTCTTCGACCTCTATCAGGTGGAGAAGTCCAACCCCAAGGGAGCCAAGTTGATGGTGGACGGTCTGCCGCTCACAGGCAATGCCCGCACCATTGAAGTGCGTCCAGGTCAGGTGACGGAAAAGACACTTGAAGTATATGCCAGCGAGGACTTCGACTACGAGAACCTGAAGATAAGCCTGATTTCGCTAGGCGATGTGAATATCTTCAACGAGGTGGCGTTCGATGTCCACTATTTGCAAACCGCAGGAGCAGTGACCATCTCCATGCCTGGCGACAAGTGGATTATGAACACCGATGCGTCTTATGAAGACGGTAGGGGATGGTACCTGCCTGTTGTCATCGGAGGTTTCAACAAGAATCAGCACAATTTCGACCACATTGAGTTCCAATACAAGGAAACCACGCGTGGCGACGACTATTGGACAAACCTCTGTGGCTACTATGCCGACTCCACCCTCTACACTGCTGCCAGTGGCACGAAGGCGATGATACCTGAGAACGGCAACATCATCACGCGCTTCTTTGGCGAGGGAGTGGAGATGGAGAAAGCCTATGACCTTCGAGCCGTGCTCTTCTGTCGCAATGGCAACTCCTTCCTGACCAATGCCTCGAAAGTGCTCACAGGTGTGAAAGACACCCGCCGTCCACAGCTCTTCGGCAACCCCGAACCGAAAGACGGTGTGTTGGGTGCTGGCGACAACATCATCTTCAACTTCTCCGAAGACATCGAATACAACTACTTGCAAGCCACCACCAACTTTGAGGTGAAGGGCGAAACCAACGAGAGCAGCATACAGGAAGCACCGTCCCTCCAGTTCTTCGGCGAGAGCTATGCCCAAAGTGAGGCACGCCGCAACTTCACCGATAAGGACGTGACCGTGGAGGTGATGATCAAGCCCGACGACACGGGCATCGACATGCCAATCTTCTCGCATGGCAGCGACGGCAAGCAGCTGCAGCTCTGGCTCACCAAAGACAAGTGTCTGAAAGCTGTTGTCAACGGCAAGACCTATCAGACTGAAACCCCCATCCAGACTCCAGGCTTCCAGCGTGTGGCAATGACGCTCGACAATGCTGCCAAGACACTCTCCCTCTTCTCCGTCGGATTGGATTCCGTCTTCAACAATGTAACCTACAGCGGCTATGGACCTGTCATCTTCGGTTCGACCAACGAGACAGACGTGTCTAAGCGCAGCTTCTACAAAGGACGCATGCTGCAAGGTCGGGTGTGGAACCGTGCCATGAACATCAACCTGCTCAACAACTACGGCAACCAGCTGCTCACAGGCTACGAGATGGGCTTGACCGACTACTACCCCATGAACGAGGGCAAGGGCGACTACGCATCCGACTTGGCACACGGTGCCCACCTGAAACTCTACAAGACCGACTGGGCAAAGCCGCGTGGCATGTCGCTCAAGTTCGACTGGGCAGAAGACAAACCCGTCAAAGGTCTCAAGCTGAAGGAAGAATACTTCCAGCGCTCCTCCGAATATGACTACACGCTCATGTTCTGGTTCAAGACCAACGTGAAGGGACAGGGCACACTGCTCTGCAACGGCTCAGGCTACGCCACCGACGTGGATGCAGAAAACAAGTTCTTCATCGGTTTCGAAGGCGAAACGCTGAAATACCGCTCCAACGGACGTGAATACGAACTTGGCAACAACTTCAACGACACCAAGTGGCACCACTACGCCATGACTGTCAACCGCTCCCATCAGGTGGCAAGCATCTATGTCGATAACGAAATGAAGGCACAGTTCCCCACCGACTCCTTGGGAGGCATGATTGGCAACTTCTACTTGGGCAACATGGTATGGCAGGAAAAGGGCATCCACGACGATGTCATCCACTACCAGAACGCCCTCTCAGGCAACATTGACGGTCTCGCCCTCTTCGAACAGGCACTGCCCCCAACCCTCATCAAGCGCTACACCGACAAGTCGCTCGGAGGCGAAGAGAAGGGACTCATCACCTATGTCGATTTCGAACGTCAGGAACGCCAGAAGAACGGCGACCTCACCCTCCAGCCCTATGTGCTCAACAAGAAGGTGAAATATGACGAGAAAGGCAACAAGACCGAGCAGCACGACAGCGTGTTTGTTGACCCCATCGCTGACATCGAAGCCTACGTCGACCGCAACGAATGCGCACCCATGCAGGCATACGAAGAACTCAAGAATCTCAACTTCAGCTATGTGGGACGCGACTACCAGCTGCTCGTCAACATCGACGAGACCGACAGGCGAGTCAACAAGCGCATGGTCTATGTCACCGTCAGCGACATCCCCGACCGCAACGGCAACATCATGGCATCGCCAGCCACCGCCGCCGTCTTCATCGACCGCAACCCCCTGCGCTGGTCACAGAAAGTCTTCAAGGAAACCATCTATGATATCGGCAGCGAATACGAATACCAATTCGATGTCGACATCCTGAACAATAGCGGCTCAGCCCACACCTACACCATCGACAATCTGCCCAAGTGGCTCACTGTCAACAAGCAGACCGACATCATCGAAGCCAAGAGCGAACAGACGCTCACCTTCACCATTGGCAAAGACACCAACGTGGGCACCTACGACCAACTCATCTATCTCACCGACGAGAACGGACTTGCCGAACCCCTCATGCTCAACATCACCATCGAGGGCGAGAACCATCAGTGGTATGTTGACTCCCAGATGATGCAATTCTCCATGAGCATCGTGGCACGCGTGAAGATAGGCGACGACATCGTCACCGACTCACGCGACGTGGTGGGCGTGTTCGACAAAGAAGGGCGCTGCATGGGCGTGGGCAATGTCAACTACGACCCCTCATCCTCCGAAAGCCTTGCCTACCTCACCGTCTATGATAGCCTGACCTTGAGACGTGACCTCGAATTCCGCCTCTGGCACTACGAGACTGGCAAGATTATGCCGCTCACACCGTCCCAGACTGTTGAATTCCTGCCCGAGACACTCGTCGGCACCACCAAGAAACCGCTGGTGCTCACCGCATTCAATCGCTACATCCAGCGCATTGACCTGTGGCCAGGATGGAACTGGATTTCGCTCAATGTCCTCAACAACGACTACCGCAATGTGACGAAACTCCTCAGCTCCTTCCAGTGGAAAGAAGGCGACATGCTCACCGACGAGACCAACAACATCTCCCTGCTCTACCAGTACGGGCAGTGGATTTCCAACAAGGGCTCAGCCAGTCTTGACGACCTTCGCCTCTCCGTCAGCCGCAGCTATCGCGTCAAGGTGGGTGAATACGTGCGTGTCGATTTGGAAGGCACAGCCGTGCAGGCAGATGGCGACCGCCTCATCCGTGTCAAGCAAGGATGGAACAGCATAGGCTACACCCCGCTGGTCAACCTGCCCGTCACCACAGCCTTAGCCGACTACTTGGAAGATGCCAGAGACGGCGATGTGGTGAAGAACCAGACCGAATTTGCCATGTTCTCCGTAGGAGCCAATGGCTCGCGCGAATGGAAAGGCAACCTCAAGAACATGAAGCCAGGCGAGGGATACATGCTCTATCGCCAGAACGAAGGCGAAGCCACCTTCACCTACCCCTTCTTCGAAGCCACCACTCCATACTTCGAACAGCCAGCCAGCAGGAAAGCCCCGATGACAGCCGACTTTGCCAACACCATGTCGCTCACCGCCATTGCCGAAGGCGTCGAGTGGCAGCAGGGCGACAAGCTCATAGCTTACTCAGGAGCTGAAATGCGTGGAGAAACCCAGCTTGCCGACTCCATCATCTACATGAGCATCAGTGGCAACAAGCAGACACCGCTCATGTTCGTCCTCGAACGCGATGGTCATGTCGTAGCCTCCACGGGCGAAGTGATGATGTACGAGAACAATGCCGTGATGGGTTCGTTCAATCAGCCCACAGCCATCAACTTCGTGCAGAGCCAAACCGTTCCACAAGAAGGATGGTACACCTTGCAGGGCATCAAACTCGACACCCCACCCACCCAGCGAGGCATTTACATCCACAATGGCAGAAGAGTGGCAATCATGCAGTAAAGAAAGAATGAAATACAGAAAGCGATGAAAGCAATAAAGACAACTATGCTGATGGCAGTCCTCACACTCCTGTGGGGCTGCTCATCAGACGAGGACGAAAAGCGCGGTGACTTGACCTTCACCGAGAGTGCAAAACCCACATGGAGAGTTGACTGGTTCTCCACCGCCGCTCCCCCCGATTGGCACGACCCTGCCTCCACTGCCTACGAATGCAGCATGAACCTGCTCGTGGAATTGGATGGCGATGCCGAACGCTACTCGTCCGATGCCGACCTGATGAGCGTGTTCATCAACGGAGAGTGTCGTGGAGTGAGTTACCGCAATGTGCTCGACAATGGTGAAATCGCCTTCCTGCTCCATCCCAGTGGCAGAAGCGAAGAAAATGGTGCCCCGATGGAGCTGCGCTACTACTGTGAAAAGTTGAAACATCTGACCATTTCCGATGCCATACCACCCTTCAAATCCAGCAATCTGATAGACGACACTTACCACTTGGTGTTCGATTTCGGATACGGCAGCACCAAATATCCCTACTTCACGGAACTGACCATCGTGCTCCCCGAAAAGTTGCCCTTCACCCCCACAGAAGACGACCAGCTGGCAGTCTTTGTTGGGAATGAATGCCGAGGAGTGGGAGTGCGAGCCCCCGAATTCTACCCCCATTGGAAGATGACAGCCTATCAAGTACACCCAGATGAGACCGTGCAGGTGCGCTACTACAGTGCTGCCAAGGGAGGCATCTACACCATCACCCAACCTATCACCCTGAAAGGGAATTTGCAACAAGAGAATATTAAATTTTAACAAAAAGAGAGAACGATGAAATACATAAAACTAATGGCATTGCTGCTCGCAGTCGGTTTGACAGCATGTTCATCAGACGATGAGGTGGAAAGAGGATTGTTGCCAGAAGATTCCTCAAATCTGAAGCAAAGACCCCTCTTCAGCGATGATTTACAGGCACAACGTCTGATAACTGTCGAAGTGGAAGAAACTCCTATGACGGACACATCTGCTCCTGAAGAGGAGAAGATGGAGACGCGCGCCACCGCTACGACGACGAGTACTCTCGCAGCCTTCTCAATGAATTACCAAGGTAACAAAGATAACAAATATGACTTCACAAAAACGGGTACAGAGTGGAGTTCTTTTTATTGGCCAGGCTCGGTTGAAAACGACGAACGAATCGATTTCTATGCTTACACTGGTGGTACGTTCAATTATAATAGCGATAATCCATATCTGACGTTCACTGTAGCTGAAGATGCCTCCAACCAGCACGATTTATTGGTGGCAGAACACAAGCAGATAGCTTATAATGATGCCGGTGGACGTGTCAGCCTCTCTTTCAACCATGCTTGTGCAGCAATTCAATTCAAAATAGGTCAGTCTCAAACATTAGCTAATAAATCGGTTACCTTCAAAAGCATAACTCTTGTGGATGTAAATAATAGTGGAAAATACTATTACAACCAAACTCCTGCATGGCAAGGACAATCGGGCGATGCATATTATACATTGGAGGATGCATCAAGTATTTCTATCCCTGTTTCCACCAAAACACATGATAATGCTCGTTTGCTTAATTGCGGTTGTCTTTTTATGATTCCACAAGCACACAGCAATGCAATAATTCGCATTGGCTATAATACCAATAAAACCGCAGATATCCTATTGGGTGCTATCAATTGGGAGGCAGGTAAATTATATACTATCAGTATTAGATTGGGCACAAAAACTATCCTAACGGAATGATGAAAAAGAAATATATTACCCCTGCCATTCAAGTTTTTCCACTTAAGATGCAGCTGTACCTGC